>NZ_CP026538.1:1816071-2421428 GCF_004135975.1 Solidesulfovibrio carbinolicus
GACGCCGCCGTTGCCGGAGCCATGGCCAGCAAATACCGCAATTCCGGCCAGACCTGCATCTGCGCCAACCGCTTCATCGTTCAGGCCGGCATCCACGACGCCTTTGTTAAACGGCTGGTGGAGGCCGTGGCCGGCCTGTCCGTGGGCAACGGCCTGGACCAGGGCGTGAACCAAGGCCCGCTTATTGACGGCAAGGCCGTGGCCCGGATGCACGCCCAGGTGGCCGACGCCGTGGCCAAGGGCGGCCGGCTGGCCTTGGGCGGCAAGGCCCATGCCCTTGGCGGCAACTTCTTCGAACCCACGGTCATCGCCCACGCCACCCCGGCCATGGCCTTTGCCAAGGAAGAAATCTTCGGCCCCCTGGCCCCGGTTTTCACCTTCGACACCGAAGCCGAAGCCGTGGCCATGGCCAACGACACCGAATACGGCCTGGCCGCCTACCTCTACACTCGCGACATCGGCCGGGCCATGCGCGTGTCCGGGGCGCTGGAGTACGGCATGGTCGGGGTCAACGAGAGCCTTATCTCCTGCACCGAAGCGCCGTTCGGCGGCGTCAAGGAAAGCGGCGTGGGCCGCGAAGGCTCGCGCTACGGCATGGATGAATACTCGGTGATGAAGTACACTTGTCTTGGCGGCTTGGCGTAAGCCGGGATGCAATGCCTCGGCCCCCTAACTGGGAGGGTCCGGGAGGGGGTAACCCCCTCCCGGCCGCCGGAGGCGTCGCTGTATCCCCGCTTCTACTTTTCGCGTTTCCGGCACCACGTCGCCACAGCCTGGGCTATGGCCCGGGCTGTTTGCGTTTGGCGGGCCTGGGTGAGAAGCGCTTGTTCCTCGGCCGGGTTGACGATGACGCCGGCTTCCACCAGCACGGCCGGCATGTTCGCGGCATGGAGCACGGCCAGTCCGTCGTAGCGGTAGACGCCAGCAATGGGGTCCACGATGGGTCGGCCTTCGCCCGGGATGTCGGCGGCGTGGTGGGGGCTAAAGGGCAGGCCCGAGGCGGCAAGCTCCCGGCCCACGGCCTTGGCCAGTTCCAGGCTGGCGGCGGCCGATTTATTGCGCTGGGAGTAGAACACGCCGTAGCCGGCGAAGCGGTCGCACACCCGGCGCTTTTTGCCGTCGATGACGACCGTGGTGAAAAACTGGGGTTGGGCCGAATCGTGGTGGATGGAGATGAGCAGACCGGCTTTGGCGGCATTGGCCCGTTTGGCCCGGCCGGCCGGGGGCAGGTCCGTGCCGACGGGATCGATGAGAAAGGCCTTGGCGAAGCCGGCCTGGATCAGGGCGTCCTTGACCGCGGCGGCCAGGCGTTTGTTGAAGGCGTATTCGGGCTGTCCCGAGGCGCTGGTCGCGCCCGGGGATTTGGGGCCGTGGCCGGCGTCGATGGCCACGATCAGCTCGGCCGGTTTGCAGCCGGCCCGGGCAACCCCGCTCAATCCCACCAAGATGACGGCTATGGTCAGGAGCAGAACGTAAGAAACCTGACGTGACAACCGTGCCGTGCCCATCCCTTTCCCCCTTTCGGGAGGGTCCGGGAGGGGCTGAGCCCCTCCCGGCCGCCGGAGGCATTCTTCGCCTTTGTTTTTCTTCTTCTTAAATCATCTTGCCTTCGCTGCGCAGGGATTCCTTGAGGCCGGCGTCGAGGAGTTCCTCAGGCGAGGCCAGCAGGTGGTGCAGGAAGTCGCTGGTTTTTTCGGTCAGCCACGGGTCGCGGGCCAGGGCTTCCACGGCGCGCTGGCGTTCGGAGCGCTTGTCGCCGGGCATGGCCTTGTCGGCGGCGAGCGCGGTGCGCAGGAACTGGAAGTAGAGGCTCGCGCCGAAGACCGAGGCCTTGGGATCAAGGCCGACAAACACCCGGTGCAGATCGTCGCGGGTGCGTTCGGCGGCCACGGCGGCCAGGAAATGGAAGGGCGAACCGCCGCAGGTGAGCGCGGCGAAGAAGTAGCGCACCTTGTAGAAGCGCTTGCCCGTGGTAAAGGCCTGCTCCAGATCGTCGGCGGTGCACACGCCTTCGACGCAGCTGGTCAGTGCCCGGCGATAGGGCAGCTCCATGGCAGCGACGATGGTCTGCCAGAGCATGTAGACGTTGATGAGCGTCATGATGAGAATGCTGCTGCTGCGCAGGGTTGGATTGACGTCGCTGGCCCAGTTGAGGAACAGATAGATAAAGATGAAGATGAAGATGAGGTATTTTGCGCCGCTGACCAGCATGTGGGGGATGGAGCCCATCTTCCAGTGCAGACGGATGACCAGGGCGATAAAGACGATAAACATGATCGTCTGGAAGTATATGCTCATGTCGACTTGGGCCAATTGCTCCAGCATGTGCGTCTCCTTGGCGTTGCGGTGCGCGCGCGTCGGCGTGGCGCGTCCGGGCCGACCGCCGGCCCGTCGCGCGGGACAGGGGAAATCTTTTCCGTCTGTGTACCTTCGAGGCCGGGCCTTGGCAACGGGCGAGGGCGATTGCGCTGCCTGCAAATCGGCTCGGCCGGTCGCCTCAGCCTTGGGCCAGATGATCCTCCACAGCCTGGATCTTGGCCGTCAGCCGTCCGGCCGGGCCGGTGCGCCAGTCGATGCGCACAGCCACATGAATGCGGGAACAATCCTGTTCCAACGCTTCCTTGCAGCGGGTGACCACGGCCAGGACCTCGTCCCACTCGCCTTCGATGCTCGTGGACATGGGCGAAAAAACGTAGGGCAGGCCGGATTCGCGCACGATGCGGACGGCACGGGCCACATAAGCCGAGAGGCTGTCGCCCTTGTCCAGGGGAAAGATGGAGAAATCGAGAATGGCGCTCATGGGGCGTCCTCCTTGGTTGGGGTTGGGGTTTCGACGCGCACGGTGACGGCGTGGCCGCGGCCCTGGTCGTCGGTGACGGCGAAGCGGTGCGCGCCGGGGGTGGGCCGCCAGAACAGCCGGCTGCCGGGCGGCCCCTGGGCGGCCAGTTCGCCGTCCACATACCAGGACAGGCGGGTGGTGGCGGCCGGGGCGTCGGCGGCCAGGGCGATCTGCTGGAAGTCGGCCGGAATGTCGGGGCGCACGGCATAGACCGTGGCTGGGTTCGGCGAGACGATGCGCGGCCCGGCCCCGGCCGTGCCCAGGCAGTCCGGGGCCAGGGGCGGGGGCGACTCGAAGGGGATGCCTACCGAGCGCCACCAGGACACGAGTTCGCCCGGAAATTCCGTGACGGCGGCGGTGGTGGCTTCGTGGCCGGCGGCGCAGTCGGCGGTGAGGCGCTCGCCGGTCTGAGCGTCCACCAGGGTGCGGCGGTGGATCGGGCAAGGGGTCAGGCGGCTGCGGCCGGGGATGATCGTGGCCGGCACGCGCCGGGGGCAGTCGGGGCCGGGCAGCTCACGGCTTTCGGCGCAGACCTCGATGGTGGCCAGGTTGAGGCCTGTGTTGGCCGCCGGACGCGAACCATAGGGTTCCAGCGCCCGGAACAGCTCGAAAAGGATCGGCCCGGCATGGACCGCGCCCGAGATGCCGGCCACGGCCCGGCCGTCCATGTTGCCCACCCACACGCCGATGGCGTAGCCGGCGCTTATGCCCACGGCCCAGGCGTCGCGGTGCCCGAACGAGGTGCCGGTCTTCCAGGCCACCTGGGGCACGGCCAGGGCGCGTTCCCAGGAGGTGGGCAGATCGGGCCGCTCGACCCGGGTCAATATTTCGGTGGTCAGGGCGCAGGCCTCGGGCGAGAACAGCCGCTCGGCCCGCACGGCCGGGGCGTCAGCCAGGAAGACCGGCGGCCGGAACCGGCCGTCGTCGGCCAGGCAGGCGTAAAGGTTGGTCAGGGACACAAGCGTGGCCTCGCCGCCGCCGAGGATGAGCGAAAGCCCGTAGTGGCTGGCCGGCTTGTCCAGGGCCGTCAGCCCCCCCCGGCGCAGGAGGTCGAGGAAGGGGGCCGGGCCGACGTCGTTTAATAGCCGTACGGCCGGGATGTTCAGCGAAGTGATGAGCGCTTGTTCGGTCGTCACCCGGCCCCGGAACAGGCCGTCATAGTTTTTGGGCGTGTAGCCGCCAAAGCCGGTGGGGATGTCGAGCATCTGGCTTTGGGGGAAGACGCGGCCCTGGTCCATGGCCATGGCGTAGAGAAAGGGTTTGAGGGTCGAGCCGGGCGAGCGGCGGATGGTCGCACCGTTTATTTGCCCGAACCGGGCATCGCCGAACCAGTCCACGCCGCCGACCATGGCCCTGACCTCGCGGCTGGCCGGTTCGATGACCACGGCGGCCACGCTGCCCAGGCCCTGGGCGGCCAGCCAGCGAGCCCGGGACCGCAACACGTCGGTGGCGGTCTTCTGGGCGGCAGGGTCAAGGGTGGTGTCGATGCGCGGGATGGGACCGGCGGCCTCGCGGGCCATCTGGGCGAAATGGGGGGCGGCAAAAGGCAGCGGCGCCAGGCGCGTGGGCACCGGGGCGGCTGTGGCCTCGGCGGCCGCTTCGGGTGTGATGACGCCGCGCCGGGCCATGGCGGCCAGGAGTTTGTCGCGGGCCGCCTTGGCCGCTTCGGGGCGGCGCAGAGGGTCAAGGCGCAGAGGCGAGCGGGGCAGGACGGTCAAAAGCGCGGCCTCGGCCAGGGACAGCTTGTCCGGCGTTTTGCCGAAATAGAGGGTGGCGGCCGCGCCGACGCCCACGATGTTGCCGCCGTAGGGGGCCATGTTGAGATAGCGCTCTAAAATGGCGTCCTTGCCGAGCTTGCGCTCCAGGGCCAGGGCGGCAAGCCCTTCGTGCCATTTGGCGGCCAGGGTGCGCTCCTTGGGCTGGGCCAGCCGGGCCAGCTGCATGGTGATGGTGGAACCGCCGGAAACGACGTGGCCGGCCGCGAGATTGGACAGGGCGGCCCGGCCAAGGGCCAGGGGATCGACGCCGGGGTGGCCGTAGAACCGCTTGTCCTCGGCGGCGACGATAAGCTTTGGCAGGATGGGGGCGACGCCGGACAGGCGCACCGGAAAGCGCCAGGACTCGTCCGGGGCGAGATACAGGCGCAGGGGCTGGCCGTTTCGGGCGGCAACGACCGTGGCCGGCGGCGGCGACAACGCGGCCAGAGGAAAGGGCGGCCGGGCCGTGGCCGTAAAAAGGGCCAGCCCGCCAGCCAGGGCGGCAAGGAGCAGGACGGACGCGGCCACGGCCGCCCGTCGCCGCCAGCGGGGCGGGCGTGAAGCCGTTGCGGTCATGGGATCAGCCCTGGTGCGCGGCGCGCAACTCCCGGAGATTTTCGAGCAGGTCGAGCATGTCGAGCTGCATATGGACGCGGCAGGTGAATTCCTCGACCTCCACCGGCTTGACCAGGAAATCGTTGGCCCCGACCTTGAGGAAACGCACGGTCTGGCCGCCGCCCTCGGCCGAAACGCCGATAATCGCCAGCCGTTCCTTGGACTTGCTGGCCCGCAGTTCCTCGATGAGTCCGAAACCGTCGAGGTTGGGCATGTTGTAGTCGGTGATGACGAGCCGTATGGCGTCGTTTTTGTTCAGTATCTCCAAGGCCTTCTGGCCGTCTTCGGCCTCCAGCACGGTGATGTTGAGATTGCGCAGCAAGCCGGTCAGGCGGGCGCGGAACAATTTCGAATCGTCCACGACCAGGGCCCGGATGAACTGGTTTTTGTACAGTCGTTCGATGAGCCGCTCCATGGCTTCCATCTCGGCCATGGACTTGATGAAATAATCGACCACGTTTTCTTCCAGGAGGATTTTGCGCACTTCCTCGGAAAAGCTGGCGGTCATGACCACCGAGGGAATGCCCAGGCTCTTGGCCAGGGGCACGATGCGGCCTTCGGGGTCGTCGGGCAGATTGCGGTCGAGGATGGCGACGAAGATGGAGTCGCGCCGTTCGGTCATGGCCGCCTCGGCCTCGGCGAAGCTGTGGGCCACGATGGTGGGAAAGGGCGTGCGGTCGGCGATGTGCTGGGAGATGATCTTGGCCTGGACGCGACTGTCTTCGACGACGAGAACGTGGCGATGGTCGGTCATGCTGCTGCCATCCTTGACGAGGGTATGATCCTTTCTGGATACGGGATGGCGGCTGCTCTGGCAAGCCGGACAGCGCGTCTCGCGATGCGTTATGGATGGAAGACCCGCTCGTCTCCATCACCCTGGCCAGGGAGGGTCCGGGAGGGGGTTACCCCCTCCCGGCCGCCAGAGGCATCTTCCTCTTATTATTACCAATGTCGCGACATATACGGCTGCATCTCGCGTTCGAAGCTGGCCGGGTCGGTGGTGGAGACGGTGGGGGCCACGAAGGCGGTGGGCGACAGGCCGGCCATGGCTCCTACCGTGGCGTCCATGGGCAGGGTGCGGCTGGACGCGGCGATGATGTTGTTGTTTCTGGCGTCGATGACTTCCAGGTTGAAGCGCACTCCGCCCGGGGTGACGCTGTAGGTGCCGGCCAGGACCAGGGTGGCCGTGGCCCGGGTGGTGGCCAGGGCCTTGGTGTCGCGGGTGAGGACGAATTCGCCCTGGGTGCGGCTGAAGATGATGTCGCTGGCTTTGCGGATTTCCTGGACATTGTAGCCCAGGCCCACGAAGGCGGCGTAGAGTTCCTGGCCAAAAAGGCGCGACAGGGGCGAAGCCCGCTCCAGGTTGTTGAGATCGGCCGGGGTGGTGATGACCAGCCAGTAGAGTCCCCGGCTGTTGGTGGGGGTTCCCATGCCCAGGCGCGGGCCGAGCTGGCGGTCGAGGTCGGCGGCCATGGCCATGGCCACGTCGGGATATTGAGGCGGCGGCGGATTCTTGCCGGAACCGCACAGCGCGCCCATGAGCAGCGGCGACAGCAGGGCCGCCAGCAAAAGGGGCAAAAGGCCGGTAAAGCGTGTAAGGCGCATGGCGGACTCCTGTTATTTGGCGGCCGGGGCCTTGGCCGGGGCCGGTTCGGGCGGAAAGGCGGCCGGCGTCGGGGCCGGCTCGGCCGGTTTGGCCGGGGCTTGGCCTGGGGCCTTGGCCGGTTCCGGGTCCAGGGGGAAGATGGAATCGGTGGCGGCCTCGTAGCGTTTTTCCAGCTTGGGCTGGCCCGGGTTCTGGGAGACCGGAGCCGGTCCCTGGCTTTGGGCCGGCGCCTGGGCTGTTGGCGGCGCCGGCGCGTGGCGAGGAGCCTTGGCCCGACTGGGCTTGCGTTTGCCGGGCTTGGACACGAAAGGCTTGGCCGGCGTCGAGGGCGTGGGCGGCTGGCTCACGTCGCGGATGCGGATTTGCGTCGGCAGCGGGGCCGGAGTGTCGGCCAAGACCTCGTCTCCGCCGACCGGCCCCGCAAGAGCCAGGGCGGCCAGCACGGCCCAGGCGGCCGGAAGTTTGCGGATGGCGGTCATGGCGTTTCCTCCCCGGGAATGTTCCCCGTGCCGCTCCCATCGGCCGGATCGGCCAAATCTTTACGGCAGGGGCGAGTTCTCCCGAGCTTAAGGACTTGCCTAAGGGCGCGAGAAGTGGTTTATGGTAATACAAGGTTTTGCTTGTCCCCGCCGGCCGGCCTCGCCCCCGGCTCCCGGCGGACACCCAAGAACGGGGCCCTTTAAGGAGTAAAAAATGGCTGAACAACTCGAAATCTACAAGTGTGAACTGTGCGGCAATATCATTGAAGTCTTGCATGCCGGCGGCGGCGAACTGGTGTGCTGCGGCCAGCCCATGGTGCTTATGACGGAAAACACCGTGGACGCCTCCAAGGAAAAGCACGTGCCGGTCATCGAGAAGGTCGAAGGCGGCTATCTGGTCAAGGTCGGCGGCGTGGCCCATCCCATGGAAGAAAAGCACTACATCGAGTGGATCGAACTGATTGCCGACGGCAAGTGTTACCGCGAGTTCCTCAAACCCGGACAGGCCCCGGAAGCCTTTTTCTGCGTCAAGGCCGACAAGGTTGCCGCCCGCGAGTACTGCAACATCCACGGACTGTGGAAGAAGGACTAGCCCATGCTGTCGCCGACCATGGAAAAGGCGCTTAACGATCAGGTGCATTGGGAGCTCTATTCCGCCTACCTCTATGTCTCCATGGCCACCTACTTCGAGGACAAGGGCCTCATGGGCTTCGCCAATTGGATGCATGTCCAGGATCAGGAAGAGAAGTTCCACGCCCAGAAGTTCTACAACTACATCGTGGAACGAGGCGGCCGGGTGATCCTGCAGGCCATCGAAGCGCCGCCCCACGACTGGGCCTCGCCCCTGGCCGTGTTCCAGGACGCGCTGGAGCATGAAGAGGGCGTCACCGCCCGCATCTACAGGCTCATGGACCTGGCCCTGGAAGAGCGCGACCATGCCACGGCCTCGTTCCTCAAGTGGTTCATCGACGAGCAGGTGGAGGAGGAGGCCAGCGTGGCCGACGTCATCGCCAAGCTCAAGCTCGTGGACCAGACCCCGGGCGGGGCGTTCATGCTCGACAAGGATTTGGCGACCCGGGTGTTCACGCCCCCGACCAACGCCTGATCGAATCCCGCGCCAAACGGCGCAACGGCCGCCCGCGCCAGCGCGGGCGGCCCTCCTTTTTCGGAGGGCCAAGGAGTTCCGCATGGCTCGATCTTCCGTCAACGTGGTCATCGGCGGCGAGGCCGGACAAGGGCTTGTCACCATCGGCGAGTTTCTTTCCCGGGCGCTGACGCGCGCCGGCTACGCCATCTGCGTGACCCAGGACTACATGTCGCGCATCCGGGGCGGCCACAACACCTTTGCCGTGCGCATCGACCCGGTCGCCGTCGCCGCGCCGGACGAAGCCATTGATCTGCTTGTGGCCCTTTCCGCCGACACCCTGGACATCCACCGTGGCGACCTGTCCCCGCGCGCCCTGGTGTTGGCCGACGCGGCCGTCGGCCTTGGCGGCCTGCCCGGCCTGGCCGTCCCCTATAAAACCCTGTGCCCCAAACCGCTCTATGAAAACGTCGCCGCCCTGGGCGTGGCCGGCGCGCTGTTGTGCCTGGACGCCGCCATCTTAAGCGGCCTTGTGGCCGAGAAGTTCGTGGCCAAGGGCGAGGCGGTGGTCGCGGCCAACCTGGAGGTGCTGGCCGCCGCCATGGACTGGGCCAAGGGACAGGAGGCGACATTTGCCTGTCTGGCCCCGCCGACGCTCGGGCCGGGGCGGCTCATGCTCCACGGCAACGAGGCCATCGCCTTGGGCGCGCTGGCTGCCGGGGTCAATTTTTCGTCGTTTTATCCCATGACGCCGGGAACATCCGTCATCCAGACGCTCATTGACCAGGCCGACGCCATGGGCGTGACCGTGGAGCAGGCCGAGGACGAGATCGCGGCCGTGGTCATGGCCGTGGGCGCGTCCTATGCCGGGGCGCGGCCGCTGGTTTCCACCTCGGGCGGCGGCTTTGCCCTGATGACCGAGGGCGTGTCGCTTGCCGCCATGCTCGAAACGCCGGTGACCGTCGTGGTGGCCCAGCGGCCAGGCCCGGCCACGGGATTGCCCACCCGCACCGAGCAGGCCGACCTCGATCTTGTGCTGTACGCCGGCCACGGCGAGTTCCCCCGGGCGATATTTGCTCCGGGCGACGTTTCCCAGTGCTTCCATCTGGCCCACCTGGCCGTGGACACGGCCGAGCGGTTTCAGTCGCCGGTTTTTGTGCTCACCGACCAGTTCCTGGCCGATTCCTTTCGCGACGTGCCCCCCTTCGACCTGGCCGCCCTGCCGGCCGTGGCCCGGCCCCTGACCACGGTGGACGACCCGGCCGGCTATGTGCGCTACGCCGTCACCGACTCCGGCGTTTCGCCGCGCTTGCTGCCGGGCTTCACCGAGGCGACGGTGGTCCTGGACAGCGACGAACACACCCAGGACGGCCATATCACCGAGGATCTGGCCGTGCGCGTGGCCATGCAGGACAAGCGGATGCGCAAGCTCACCGGGCTGACGGCGGCGGCCCTGCCGCCGGACCTTGTGGGCGAGGCCGAAGGAGCCACGCTGCTGGCCTGCTGGGGCTCGACCCTGGGCGCGGCCCTGGAAGCGGCCGAGAGCCTGCGCCAAGCCGGGGAGCCGGCCTGCGTGCTCCATTTCAGCCAGGTCTATCCCCTGGTCGGCCAATGCTTCCTGCCGATCCTGGCCAAGGCCCGGCGCACGGTGATGGTGGAAGGGAATTACTCCGGCCAACTGGCCAGCCTGATCCGGCGCGAAACCGGCTACGTCTTTGACGCCCGCGTCGCCCGCTACGACGGACTGCCCTTTACGGCCGCTTTTATCCTGTCCAAGCTCCGGGAGGCCACGGCATGACCGACGCCAATCCTTACGGCGAATTCGAAACGGCCTGGTGCCCCGGCTGCGGCAATTTCGCCATCCGCAAGGCCATGGTGGCGGCACTGATGGAACTGGGCCTGCCGCCTCACAACGTGGTCTTTTCCACCGGCATCGGCCAGGCGGCCAAGGCCCCGCACTACATCCGCGTCAACCTCATAAACGGCCTGCATGGCCGCAGCCTGCCGGCGGCCACGGGCGTCAAGCTGGCCAACCCCGAGCTGGCCGTTTTCGCCGAGTCCGGCGACGGCTGTTCCTACGGCGAGGGCGGCAACCACTTCCTGGCTGCCATCCGGCGCAACATCGACCTCACCTACGTGGTCCACAACAATCAGATCTACGGCCTGACCAAGGGCCAGGCCAGCCCGACCACGCCCAAGGGGCAAAAAACCAAGACCCAGCCCCATGGCGCGCCCTCGGAAGCCTTCAATCCCGTGGCCGTGGCCGTGACCATGGGCGCGGGCTTCGTGGCCCGGGGCTTTGCCGGCGAAGTGGAGCATCTGGCCGGACTCATCGCCGCCGCCGCGCGCCATCCGGGCTTTTCGCTGGTGGACGTGCTGCAGCCCTGCGTGTCCTTTAACAAGGTCAACACCTATGCCTGGTACAAGGAACGCTGCTACAGGCTTGGCGACGACCATGACCCCACGAACCGCCAGGCGGCGTTGGACAGGGCTTTGGAGTGGGGCGAGCGCATTCCCCTGGGCGTTTTGTGGCGAAGCGACCGGCCGGCCTTTGGCCCCATGCCGACCGGGCCGTTGGCCGTCCGGGAGCCGGACCTGAAAACCCTTTCCGGCATCCTGGCCGGATACGCCTGATCGGCCGGTGGCCAGGCAAGGGCCACGCTTGACCCGTTTTGGAGCATGTGTGGAAGCATATGGCTGATTTTCGCGGCCCGTGGACAGGCATGGGCGAGATGGGGCGGCAGGACGCCGGGCAGACTGCCGAAGGATGGCCGGGCGGCGGTCGCCGCGATGTTTGTCCCTGCCTTGAGCATTGACCCAACACGCCAGGAGACGGCGGGCATGAACGTAAATCTCAAGTTCTTCTTGAAAGACACCATCCGCAAGATGGTGGATTTTTCCAAGACCGCCCAGAACCGGGGTCTGCCGCCGCCGCCGTTGCAAAAGCCCTATCCCCTGGGGGCGGAGCTGATCCGGCTGGCCGGGCCGGGGCAGTGGCAGGGGGTGCGCGATGTGCCCGTGGCCCAGGCCATGGCGGCGCGCAAATCCCACCGCAGCTTTCGCCAGGAGCTTTTCACCCAGGACGAGCTGGGGTTTCTCCTGTGGGCCACCCAGGGCCTGCGCAAGTCCCCGGGGCTGACCGGGGGGCTTCGCACCGTGCCCTCGGCCGGCTGCCGCCACGCCTTTGAAACCTATGTCGCCATTTACCGCGTCCAGGGCCTCGACCCCGGCGTCTACCGCTATTTGCCCATCGAACATGCGCTGATCGAAGCGGTTACGGTGGAAGATCTGGAAGAGGAGGTGGCCATGGCTTCCTTCAACCAGGGCTTTGTGTCGCGGGGGGCGGCCACGTTTATCTGGACGGCTGTGCCGGCGCGCATGGAGTGGCGCTACGGCGAGGCGTCCTACAAGGTCATGGCCCTGGACGCCGGCCATGTCTGCCAGAACCTCTATCTGGCCTGCGAGGCCGTGGGGGCCGGAACCTGCGCCATAGCCGCCTATGACCAGGAAGCCTTTGACGCCATGCTGGGCTTGGACGGCGAAACGGAATTCACCATCTATCTCGCTCCGGTCGGCAAGGTCTGACCCGGGCGGCAACGGCGATTTCGGAGGAAAAAGTGGAGAAAAAAGTCGTGCTGTTCGCCTTTCGCGGCGACGTGTCCTGTTTCGTGCATGTGCTGTTAAACGCCATCGATTATCGGGAACGCGGCTACGAGGCCAAGGTGGTGCTGGAAGGCGAGGCCACCAAGCTGGTGGCCGTTTTGTCCAAGGCCGAGCACCCCATGCACGGCCTTTTCGAAAAAACCAAGGGGCAAGGGCTTTTTGCCGGGGCCTGCCGGGCCTGTTCGCACCAGCTCGGCAGCCAGGAGGCTTGCGTGGCCGAAGGGCTGACGCTGCTTGACGACATGCACGGCCACCCGGGCATGGGGCGGTATACGGAAGAGGGCTACACGATCCTTATTTTTTAGGCCCAAACAGCGACACGAACGATTCGGGGCGGCCCAAACGGGCCGCCCCCTCTCATTTCTTGCGCTTGAACATCTTCTCCATCTCGCGCCGGCCAAAGCGCACCGTCACCGGCCGGCCGTGGGGGCAGTAGTCGCGGTCCGGGGCCGTGGCCCACTGGGATAAAAGCGCCACGGCTTCGTCGGCGGTGAGTTTTGTGCCGGCCTTGATCGCTGTTTTGCAGCTCATGAGAATCCACAAATCCTGCAAGGACTTGGACTGGCCGGCCAAGGCGGCGCGCAGGTACTCCTTGGCCTGGCCCACGGTCAGCTCCGGCGGCGCGCCGGTGATGGCGGCCATGCCCGGACGCGGCGTGTCCACGACAAAGCCCATGGAGCGCAATTCGGTGAAGAGCTTTTGCAGCCGGGCCTGCTCGGACGGGTGCAGCGTCAGTTCCACGGGCATGCCCAGGGGCCGGCTGTGGCCGCGCCGGCCGGCCGCTTCCCGGGCGGCGTAGATGACGCGCTCGTGGGCGGCGTGCTGGTCCACCAGCACCAGCTCCCCGCCGGTGTCCACGATGAGATAGGTGTCGTCGAACTGGCCCAGGTAGCGCATGTCCGGCGGCAGGGCCGGTTCCAGTTCTTCCATGGTCCTAGCGCGAAGGGGCGCGCCGGTCTCGGCCCCGTCGTCCTCCTGGGCGGCCTCGGCGGCGGCCCGGCGGGCCACGGCCGGCGGATCGAAATGGCGGGCCGGTCCCTGGCGCGGGGCCGGAGCTTCGGCCACGCCATGCCCGGAGGACCGGGCCGGCCAGGCCCCCGGGGCCGCCGTCTGGCCCGACATGTCCCGGGCCGCCGCCGGCGACGGCGCGAAGCGGTTCGGCTCCCGGCCAAAGGTGTGGGCCGCGTCCTGGTCCGGTCGCCGGCCATGGGGCTGGTGCGCCGCCCTGCCCGGGCCTTGGTCCGCCAGCGGGGCGGCCGGCCGGGACGTTGGCCGGCCGGCCGCGCCGCCCGCAGTTTGGCCCGCCGTCTGGGCCGCGCCCTCGGGCGGGGCCAGGGGCGGCAGGGTTTCGTCAAAGGAGCTGCTGCTGAGGAGTCGCGGATCGCCGGCCAAGGGCGCGCGTTCCCGCACGGACTGGCCCGAAGGCGTGGTCTCATGGGGCGAGGGCGCGCCGGCCCGGCCAAGTTCCTCGAAAAAGTCGCGGCGGCTGGCGAATTTCGGCGGCTCGGCCCCGGCCTTGACCCAGGGTTCCGGGGCCGGGACCGTGCGGTGGACGAGCGCCTTGTCCAGGGCCGCGCCCACGGCCCGGCGCAGGGTCAGGAACACGGCCTGCTCGTCGCGGAAACGCACCTCGGTCTTGGCCGGATGCACGTTGACGTCGAGGTCGGCCGGGTCGAGTTCGAGAAAAATGACGGCTTGCGGGTATTCCCGGGCTAAAAGCCGTCCCTTGTAGGCCTCGCGCACGGCGGCCAGCAGCACCCGGTCCAGGACCGGCCGGCCGTTGACGTAGAAATACATCCGGTCGGCCTTGCCCTGGGCGCGCAGCGGCTTGCCGAGAACGCCGTGGACTTTGGCCCCGGCGGCGTCGCTGGAAAATTCGAAGAGATCCTCGGTGACGGCCGGCGGCCAGAAGGCGGCCAGCCGGGCGGGCAGGGTCTGGCCGGCCGGAAAGCGCAGGGCCGTGCGGCCGCCCACGGTCAGCTTGAAGGCGACATCGAGCCTGGCCAGGGCCGCCCGGCAAAAAAGCTCGGTGGCCCGCTTGGTCTCCACGGCCTCGGATTTGAGGAACTTGAGCCGGGCCGGCACGGCGGCAAAAAGGTCGCGCACTTCGATGCGCGTGCCCTGGGCCACGGCGGCCGGGCCGCGCTCGGTGAGGCGGCCGTTTTCCACGGCCACAAACGCCCCTTCCTCGAAAGCCTCGTGGCGCGAGCTGATCCGAAACCGCGACACCGAGGCGATGCTCGGCAGGGCCTCGCCGCGAAAGCCGAAGCTGCCGATACGCTCCAGTTCGTCGATGGAGGCGATTTTGCTCGTGGCGTGGCGGGTCAGCGCCAGGGGCAGCTCTTCGGGAGTCATGCCGCAGCCGTCGTCGCTGACAATGACGGCGGTGCGGCCGCCGCCGTCGATGGCCGCCTCGATGCGGCTGGCCCCGGCGTCGAGGCTGTTTTCCACAAGTTCCTTGAGCACGCTGGCCGGCCGTTCCACCACCTCGCCGGCGGCGATCTGGTTTTGCAGTTCCGGGGGCAGCACGCGGATGGTGCGATGGGTCGTCGAAGCTGTCATGGGGGCCATATACGATCTTTCGCCGTCCCAGGCCACCCGCTCGTTTCGACTGGAAAAACGCCGGCGTCGGGGGTAGATGGGCGGGTGTCCCATGCAAAAGGAGCCGACCATGCCCATCGAGCATAATTACCTGCGCACCCGGATACGCACGGAAAACATCGTCGCCAACTATACGCGCCTGCGCGCCCAGGGCGGTCAGGTCGTCAGCGTCATCAAGGCCGACGCCTACGGCCACGGGCTTCTCGAAACGGCCACGGCCCTGGCCGGGGCCGGTTGCGAGAGCTTTGCCGTGGGTTCGGCGGCCGAGGGCGCGGCCCTGCGCGATGCCGGCTGCACGGCGGAAATCATTTCACTCCTTGGTCCGGTGCTGCCCGAGGACGAGCAGCTGATCATCGAAAAAAATCTCGTGCCCTTCATGCACGATTTCGACCAGCTGTCCCGGCTGGCCGCGACCTGCACCCGGCTTGGCCGGTCGGCCAAGGTGGCGCTGAAGTTCGACACCGGCATGGCCCGGCTGGGGTTCGTGGAGGCCGACGCGCCCAAACTCGCCGAGATGCTGTGCGCTTCGCCCTGCATCGAGGTGGTCATGGTCAGCTCCCATCTGGCCACGGCCGACGATCCGGGTGCCTTCGAATTCGTGGCCGAGCAGGGGGCGCGCTTTGCCCGCATCTGCCAGACCCTGCGCCACGGCGGGCTGACGTTTCGGGCCTCGCTGTGCAACTCCGCCGGCATCCTGGCCCATGCCGGGGCCATCGGCTTCGACGCCCGCCGGGCCGGCATCGCGCTCTACGGCGTCAATCCCTTTGCCGGCAGCGCCCGCGAGGCCCTTGGCCACGGCTTGCTCCCGGCCATGGAGACCGTGACCCGCATCGTCTCGGTCCACGACCTGCCGCGCGGGGCCTCCATCAGCTACGGCCGCACCTACGTGGCCGAGCGCGACATGCGGGTGGCCATCGTGGCCGCCGGCTACGCCGACGCCTACAGCCGGGGGCTGTCCAACAAGGGCTTCATGTGCCTGGCCGGCCGGCGCGTGCCCATCCTGGGCCGGGTGTGCATGCAGCTCACGGCCGTGGATGTCTCGGGCCTTGATGCCGTGCGGCCCGGCGACGCCATCCATCTGCTTGGCGGCGAGGGACCGGGCGCGGTCACGGCCGACGACCTGGCCCTGTGGTGGGGCACCATCCCCTACGAGGTTTTCTGCCTGCTGGGGCTTAATCCCCGGGAATATGTCGCCTAAGCGTCGTTTCGGTCATCAACCGAGGCAACAGGGCATCCGGCCATGAAGCGCCAAACCCTTTTTCTCAACATGTACGGGGCCATGCTCGACGCCATGGGCCCAAGCGGCTGGTGGCCGGCCAAGACGCCCTTGGAGATGGCCGTGGGTGCGATCCTGACCCAGAACACCAACTGGCAGGGCGCGGCCAAGGCCGTGGCCGGACTGCGCGAGGCCGGGCTGCTCGATCCTTACGCCCTGCACGCCGCCAGCCTGGAAACCGTGGCCGAGCGCATCCGGCCGGCCGGGCATTTCCGGGTCAAGGCCGGGCGGCTCAAAAACCTCATGGCGCTTATCGTGGAGGAGCTTGGCGGCGACTTGACCGCCCTGGCCGGCTACGATCTCGATCAGGCCCGGGACAAGCTCTTGTCCGTCAAGGGCGTTGGCCCCGAGACCGCCGACAGTATTTTGCTCTATGGCCTGAACCTACCGGCCTTCGTGGTGGACGCCTACACCGCCCGTATCTGCTTCCGCCACGGCCTGGCCCCCGAGGAGGCCGGCTACGACGAGCTGCGGGAGCTGTTCATGGACGCGCTGCCCGAGGACGTGGGGCTATATAACGAATTCCACGCCCTGCTGGTGCGCGTGGGCAACGCCTGGTGCCGGCCGCGCGCGCCCAAATGCGCCGCCTGTCCTTTGGAGCGTTTTTTGCAATGAAGACGGCGCTTTTGGCCCTTATGTGCCTGCTGGCCCTGGCCGGGCCGGGGCAGGCCGTCAAACCGCCGACGGTCCCGCCCAAGGCCGTGTCGGCGGCCCAGGACGCGGCCAAGGCCCGGCTGGCCGAGGCCCGGGCCAAGGTGGCGGCCCAGTCGGCCGAGGCCGCCCGGCTTGGCCGGGAGCTGGCCGCCCTGGAGGCCGCCCGGGACGCCGAGGCCAGACGCCTTGCCGCTCTGACGGCGGCCTTGTGGCCGGTTCGGGCCGAGAGCCTGGCCGGGGCGGCCCAGGCCGAGGATTGGGCCGAGGCTGACCGCCGGTTCGTCTGGACGCGGTCGCTTATCGAGGCGGCCGGCGCGTCGCGGCTGGCCTTTGAGGCCGCCGCAGCCAAGGCCAAGGCCGGGCGGTTGGCCCGGGACGACGCGGCCTTGCGGTTGCTGGCCGGGCGCAAGGAGGCCGACGTGGCCTTTGCCGCCGCCGTGGCCGGCCGGCTGCGCGAGCTGGAAGCGGCTTCCAGCCCGCCGGGGCGCGGCGACGAGGCCGCCCTGGCCGAGGCCCTGGACGCGGCCGCCGCGCCGGATGACGGGGCGGCTGGCGAGGCATCGACGGGCGAGGAGGGCGCGGCCGGGCCGGCGGTCTTCACGCCGCCGCCCGGCGGGCTGGCCTGGCCGAGCCAGGGGCGGGTGGCCTTGCCCTTTGCCCCGTCCGGCCGCGACGCCCGGCAGGGGCTGGTGCTGGCCGTGCCCGAAGGATCGCCCGTTGTGGCCGCCGCCGACGGGCGGGTGGTTTTCACCGGCACGTTGCGCGGCCTGGGCCGGGTGCTTATCCTGGCCCATGACGACCGTTGCCACACGGTCTATGCCTGCCTGTCGGAAACGAGCCTCGCCGTGGGCGAGGTCGTGCCCCGCCAGGGGACACTCGGCCGCAGCGGCTATTGCAACCAGACGCGCGCCCCCGGCGTCTATTTCGAATTGCGTTTTCGGGAAAAAGCCCTTAATCCGGCGGAGTGGCTCGCCGTCAGGCGCTAGGCTCGGCTGCCGGCCGGTTTCGCGGGGATAGGCGTTTTCACCCGAGGCCGGCGTTTCGGTCCGCATTTCCTGGAGGATGGTATGCGTCTTTTGACCAAAGTGTCCTGTTCCCTGGCCGTTAGCCTGGCGTTATGCTCCGTCGCGTTTGCCGCCAAACCCGAGGAAGACCGGTTCGCGCCACTCAAGCGCTTCAGCCAGGTCATGGATCTGGTGGAAAACCACTACGTCAAGCCGGTCACCCGCAACGAACTCATCGACGGGGCCATCGTCGGGATGCTGCAGCAGCTCGATCCCCATTCGAGCTTCTTGTCCAAAGACGAGTTCAAGGAGATGCAGGTCAGCACCTCTGGCGAATTCGGCGGCATCGGCATTGAAATCAGCATGGAAAACGGCCGCCTGACCGTCATCTCCCCCATCGACGACACCCCGGCCGACAAGGCCGGCATCAAGGCCGGCGACGTCATTTTGGAAATCGAGGGCGAGTCCACCCAGGACATGACCCTGGTCGATGCCGTGCAAAAAATTCGCGGCCCCAAGGGCAAGGCCGTGTCCCTGACCCTTATCCACAAGGACCAGCAAAAGCCCTTCAAGGTGAAAGTGGTGCGGGACACCATCCCCATCATCAGCGTCAAAAGCAACGAAGTGGAGCCGGGCTATCTCTACATCCGCCTGACCCGCTTCAACGAGAACACCACCGCCGAGCTCAAGCAGGCCCTGGCCGACTACCAGGCTAAAAGCGGCAAGCCGCTCAAGGGCGTCATCCTCGACCTGCGCAACAACCCCGGCGGACTTCTGGAACAGGCCGTCAACGTCTCCGACGTGTTTTTGCCCTCGGGCCAGATCGTCTCCATCAAGGGCAAGAACCAGGAGCAGGAAAAGATCTTTTCCGCCAAGGGCGACGGCGCCGACGTGGCCGTTCCCCTGGTGGTGCTCATCAATTCCGGCTCGGCCTCGGCCTCGGAGATCGTGGCCGGTGCCCTCAAGGACCACAAACGCGCCTTGCTTGTCGGTGAAAAAACCTTTGGCAAGGGTTCTGTGCAGACCGTCATCCCGCTGTCCGACGGTTCGGGCATCAAGCTTACCACCGCGCTGTACTACACGCCAAGCGGCCGCTCCATCCAGGCCGAAGGCATCGAGCCCGACTTCATGGTCCCGCTCCAGGATACCGAGTCCGACCGTGACAAGCTCTCGGTCAACCACCAGTTCCGTGAGCGCGACCTGTCCCGGCATCTGGAAAACAAGAAAAAGAAACCCGAGGCGACGGACGATCCCAAGCAGAAGATGCTCGATCAGCTCGCCCGGGACAACCAGCTCAAGCTGGCCCTGGAACTGGTGAAGTATTTCCCCATCAAAACCTACGCCCCCTAAGAAGCGCCAGGCCAAAAAGGGAGCCGCCAAGCCCGCCAAAGGGCAAGGCAAGGCTCCCCGGCGCTCCGGAGCCGGAGAGAACAACCGTGTGGTTCTCTCCGGCAAACCTGTTTTTACGGCCGTGGCCGCCCTGGCCCTGGTCGCTACGCTTGCCGTGCTCGCGGCGCTCCTGTTCGGCCCGTTCCCGACGCCCCCGGGCGAACGTCAGGCGGCCAAGCCGCAAAAGCCGGCCGTAAACCAACAGGCGGCCCGCAAAAAGCCCGAACCGCTCAAACCCACGTCCAAGGCGACGGCGGCCGTTTCCGAGGCCACAGCGCCCCCGGCCGCGACGCCCCAGGCCACGCCCCCGACCCCAACCGACGAGCAGGACGCTCTGACCCTGGCCCGGGCGCTGTCCCAGGCCCAGACCCAGGCCCGGGGCACGCCGCCGCCCGTGCATTTCGAAGAGCACCTGCCGCCCCAGGCCGTCTCGCCGGAAAACGGCAACGGCAACGGCAACGGCACTGGCAACGGCAATGGCAATGGGAACGGCAACGGGCCGCACGAAGTGCGGGGCAAGGTCGAACCGCCGGCTGGCGGGCAAGCCCAGCCGCCCGAGCCGACGGCCCAGCCCGTGGCCCGGGACGAGGGCAAAAATCCGCGCATGGTCGTGGTCATCGACGACATCGGCGACCATCCGGTCATGGCGCAGCACCTTACGGAACTGCCGTTTCCCGTCACCCTGGCCATCCTGCCCAACCGCCCCCGGACGCGGTCCGTGGAGACCATGGCCGTGGCCCGGGGCGTGGAACTCCTCCTGCACCAACCCATGCAGCCCGGAACCTACCCTCGAGTCAACCCCGGGCCGGGCGCGCTTTTCACCGACATGGAGCCCGAGCGCGTGAAGGACATCCTGGCCGACAACCTGAGTCAGGTTCCCCACGTCAAGGGCATCAACAACCACATGGGCTCGGCCTTTACCAGCGACCCGGCCGGCATGGACGCCGTCATGGCCGTGCTCAAGCAAAAGGGCCTTTTTTTTCTGGATTCGGTCACTTCGGCCGTCAGCGCCGCGCCCGAGGCGGCGCGCAGGCACGGCGTGCCGTTTTACCGCCGGGCCGTGTTTCTGGACAATGTCCGCAACGTCCGCACGATCCTGGGCCAGCTCAAGACCGCCGAGCGCAACGCGCTCAAAAACGGCCGGGCCATCGCCATCGGCCATCCCTACGGCGAAACCCTGGAAGCCCTGAAAATCTGGGCCAAGGAACGCGACAGCCGCGTTGAGGTGGTGACGCTCACCGAGCTAGGGCCTGAATTCTAGCGCCACGTCCCCGAAAAGCGCCTGAGGCGTTTCGAGGGCAACAGCATACCATGCCGGTTTTTTATAACAAATACGTTCGTATTGTTTACAGGACCCGGTTTCTTGAGCTGTCCGGGTCGCAAGATTTTCATGGACGGCCCGGGCCGGCTGGCCGATACTGCCGCCCGGGGCCTCGTCTGCCCATGCCGTCGCCAACCGCCCGCCAAACCTCCGGCCTTCGCCGCCATAGCCCATGCAATTCAAACCCGTTTTCTACACCGGCCTGACCTTGGCCGCCCTGGCCCTGGGGCTTTTCACCACCCGTTTGGAACCGGCCCGGCGCGTGGACGCCTGGTCGTCGGATCTGTGGCATGTGCTGGCCGGCAAGCGCTTCGAACCCCAGCACGTGGCCGTGGCCCTTTTGGACGACAAGGCCCTGGCCGCCGAACCTGACCGGCCGCTGGTTTTCTGGGGACCGCTGTACGCCAAGATCCTGGCGAGGCTTCGCGAGGTCGGGGCCGTGGCCGTGGGCATGGACATCCAGCCGGCGCTGAGTCCCGTCACCTGGATGGACATCATCGGGGCCGACGCCAGCCGCGATTTCGACCGCGACTTCATGCTGGAGTTGGCCAAGGGCAAGGTCGTCCTGGCCGCCAGCGTGTCCACCGAATCGGGCGAACCGTCGTTTAGCCTGCCGGCTACGGACTATCTGCTGGCCTTGCCCCGTCACGAGGCCGATCTCGGGCTGACCAACGTGCCCCTGGACCGTGACGGCGTGGTGCGCCGATTCGCCCCGGCCTTGTACAGCGAGGGCGAGCCACGCCTGTCCTTTGCCGCCGCCTTGGCCAAAAAAGGCGCACCAGGTATTTCTGGCGCGCCGGGGCTGGCCGGCCTGGATGACCGGGCCGCCTTGCAGCCGCGCCCTATCGCCTATGCCGGCCCGCCCGGGACTTTTGCCCATGTGAGCTTCGCCCGGCTGCTGGCCCCGGACGCCTTGAGCGACCCCATGGTTCAGGCCCTGGCCGGCAAGCTCGTCATTCTGGGCATCGACATCCACGGCGCCCACGACCGACTGGCCTCGCCGTACTCCCTGCCGCTGTTCGGCGCGCCCAAGGAGTTCATGCCCGGCCCCGAGATCCATGCCAACATCATCGAGGCCATGCTGACCGGGCGCTCGCTGACGAACATCGGCCTCGGCGCCGCGGCCGGGGCCTGGTTGCCGTTTCTGGCCCTGTGCTCCCTGGCCTGTTCGCGGCTTGGGCCGGGGCGTTCGGCCCTGGCCGCCCTTGGACTGGGGCTTGGGGCTTTCGGCCTGGGCTATGGTCTGTTTCTGGCAGGGCGGCTTCTGCCCCTGGCCGGCCTTGACGTCGGACTGGTGGCCGTCTGGGCCGGGGCCAACGCCGTGCGCCTCACACGCGGCGAGCGGGAAAAAGCCCACATCCGCCACGCCTTTGGCAAGTACGTGTCCGACGCGGCCATTACCGCCATCCTGGCCAGCGGCAAACCGCCCGCGCCAGGCGGGTCCCTGGCCACGGTCACCGTCCTTTTCTCTGATATCCGCGATTTCACGACATTAAGTGAAAAGCTCACGGCCGAGGAAGTGGTGGAGCTCTTGAATGTCTACTTCAGCCGGGTCTGCGACATCATTTTGGCCCATGGCGGTATGATCGACAAATTCGTCGGCGACGCGGTCATGGCCGTTTTTGGCGCGCCTCTGGCCGATCCGAAACATGCGCGCCAAGCCCTTGCCACGGCACTCGGCATGATTACTGCTTCCCATGACTTTGAGACCTGGATGCGCGAGCGTTTTCCCAAGCTCGGTGACTGGCGTTTTCGCATCGGCGTGGGGCTGCACAGCGGCCCGGCCGTTGTCGGCAACATCGGCTCCCGCCAGCGGCTCGATTTCACGGCCATCGGCGACACGGTCAACACCGCCTCGCGCTTGGAAGGCGTGACCAAGGACATGGGCTGCCCCATCGTGGCCAGCCGCATGACCGTGGAAATGGCCGGGCCGGGCGTCGCCACCGGCCGCGAGGAAATGGCCCGGGTCAAGGGCAAGAGCGAACCCGTGCCGGTCCTGGAAATCCTGGGACTGGCCGATACATAGAGAAAAGGAGCTTCCATGCGTCGCGCCGTCGCGTTTTTCGTGTTTGTGATTCTGGCCGTGGGCCTGTCCGGTGTTTACGCCCTGGCCGACGCGCCGCGTCTGGTCTGTCTGGTGGCGGCCGTGTCCGGCCAGGCCAGCCTGTCGCCGGCTGACGGCCCGAAAAAGCCCCTGGAACTCTTTACCCGCCTGCGCGAGGGCGAACGCCTGGAGCTGGCCCGGGGAGCCGAGGTGCAGCTGGCCTTTTTGCAGCTTGGCCAGCGCGAGACCTGGACCGGGCCGGCCACGGTGCTCATCGCCGCCGCCGGCGGCCAAAGCCCCAACGCGTCCACGCCGCCGGTGGTGGACAAGCTGCCGGGCAAGCCCAAACCGGCCACGGGCGAAGCCTCGTCCATCCTCAGCCAGGCCGGCGAGCAGGCCACGGCCCAGGTCAAGACCCGGGAGGTCGCTCTGCCCGAGGACAGGCCCCTTTCCGAGGAGGAGCGGGCGCAACTGGCCGATGTCGAAGGGCAGGTGGCCGAGATGCGAAAGACTGCCGCGCCCGGCGACGTGACCCCGGACATTGCGTTGCTGGAAGAACTCACCCGCCTGGGCCAGCGCCGCAAAGCCCTGGAGGAAGTGCGCCGGTTGCGCGAGGCTTACCCGGACAACGCCGCCCTGGCCGCTTTCGAGGAATAACCGCCAGGCGGCAGCGGCGCGGCCGGGGCGGCGTTGCCCCTCCGCCGGTCGTCGCCTGGTTTTCTGAGTCATGGAGCGGCCGAAGCCGCCCCATGCAACGCCAACGGCCGGCCCGGGAACCTCCGACAGGTTCCCGGGCCGGCCGCGTTTTGGCGGACAGGCGCTGTCTGTCTCGACCGATTATTCCTTGACCGGCACCACGTGGATGGCCTTGACCACCAGCAGCACCGTATCGCCCGGGGTCAGGGAGAGGTCTTCCACGGATTCGGTGGTCAGCACCGACGCCATGGCGTGGGGGACCTCCACGCTGAAGTTGACCTGGGTCATGACGTCGCCCTTTTTCACGGAAGTCACCTTGGCCGGAATCTGGTTCCTGGCTCCGTAGCGCATGGTCGTCTCCTGGGTGTTAGAGATTTGTGGGCGGAAAAGGTTGTGCTGCGTAGATGACGTTTTTATGATATTTCGTGATGTGGCTTATATGTTATTGTTATCTTGTGCTGTAATTTCTGAAGGTATTTAGTGTAATAAAGCTATGACATAGGATAGAATTGCTTTTGAGACGGCATGGTCTTGTCTCGAAAATCGACGCTTGTGTCGCGTTATGTTGATCAGGGCGCTTGCGTTATTCTGTTTTGTAAAAAGTATGGTCGGTTTTCTGTAAAATGCCCTCCGTGTATTTCGAGGGAGCGACACTAGACGCAAACCCTGTCGCGGCCCTGGGCTTTGGCTTTGTAGAGAGCGGCGTCGGCTTGTTGCAGCAGGATGTCGGCGGACCTTATGGCCTTCGTCATGCTCGCTATTCCAAATGATGACGTTATCCGAAATTGTTCCGCAAGATTGGGGCCATCGAAGAGCAGATCGGCGATATCCCGGCGCAGTCGTTCGGCAATGTCAACGGCTTGGTTGGCGTCGGTGTCGGGCAGAATGACGAGAAATTCCTCGCCGCCGAAGCGGAACAACTCGTCGTTGTGCCGCAGGCTCGACTTCACCTGGCTCCCCGCCTGGGCAAGGACACGATCGCCGATGACGTGCCCGTAGGTGTCGTTGATGGTCTTGAAGTGGTCCAGGTCGAACAGGATCAGGGAAAAGGGTTCGTCGGAACTGTTGTGCCGGGAGACATGGTGATGCAGTCGCGACTGCATATGGCTTCTGTTGTATGCTCCAGTGAGAACGTCGATCTTCGAACGCTCGATGATTTCCTTGTTGGCCTGGGAAAGCCTGGACTGAGTATCCATGAAATCGAGGAGGGGAAAGCAGAGGATGAGCGCGTCCAGGCAGAGCATGTTGCCAAAAAGCACGATGGCGGTCAGGTTGGGGCCGATGGCGTCGATGGGCGAGGCCGGAGAAAGCCAGCCGGCGCACAGGATGGCGGCCCGGATAAAGAGCGTTGTCGCCAGCAGGAGGCAGAAGCCGTACATGGACCAGACTACGGCGTTGGTTGGTCGGGTTTTTCGGATGATTTGCAGCGCGGTATACAGATACAGCGCGCCGTTTATGGCCGAGGTGTAAATCCCTGGCAAGTGCTTGTCATGCGTGGTCATGACTAAAAAAACAAAAGTAAACGCGAAAATTGAGGAAACTGTCAGGCCAAAGCGCAGTGTTGGTTGATGGCGGGCCAATGCAAATATAGACAGGGTAATGAATATGGGCAGTGAAAGGATGCACAGGTTGGCTATAGGCAGCGAGGCGATGTTGATGCCGGTCATGAATCGCAGCAGGAACAAGGCCCAGCCTAGGGAAAACGCAAAACAGCCGTAAGATAGGATTAAAAGATAGTTTTGACGTCTGATCTTGTGTAGAACCAGCAGAAAAAGACCTTTGATGAAAAAACTTGCGACGGCCATATTGATGACGGTCTTTGACTGGAAAAAAAGCAATATTGCGCTAATATCCATAATGCCGCCCGGTTTTGCCGACGCCCGCTTACTCAGTACGTGGCGTAGGTTCAGATAATACAAGTCTTGGAAACGGATGTTTGGCCTGCAGAGGCTGCTTTATGCCCCGTGTTTGCGGCGCAGGCCGCGCTGGTCGTCAGTCGCCGTGGAGCGCGAGTCGGGTTTGCCTCTGCGGCCGTCCGGGTGACCGCGCCCGGCGTCCCCCTTGCCCGGGCGCGGCGGCGGCGCGTCGCGGCGGGAAGAAGCGGGTGCGCCCGGGGCGCGGCGTCCGGGCCGCCGGTCGGGCTGGCCCTTGTCCTGGCCGGCCAGGCGCTTTTCGCGCTCGCCGCCCAATACGGCGTGCTGGCGCAGGCGCTCGGCGTCGGCGTCGGCCACAAAAAGCGGCTGGCCGGACAGGTCCGTGCCGGCGAAATACATGGCCGCCGCCGCCGTGCCGGGCAGGGGGATGAAGCACTGCACCTGACTCGGCCGCCAGCCCTTGCCGGCGAACCACTCGGCCATGCGCCGCATGTCCTCCAGGGTGCAGCCCGGAAAAGCGCTCATGAGGTAGGGGACCACGTATTGCTCCTTGCCGGCCCGGCCGGATTCCCGCTCGAAGACCTTCAGGAACCGCTCGAACACGGCAAAGGGCGGCTTGCGCATGAGCCTTAGCACCCGGTCGTTTTGGTGCTCCGGGGCCACTTTGGCCTGGCCGCCGGTAAAACGCCGCACCATGCGCCCAAGAGCCGCCTCGTCGGCCAGGGCCAGATCCATGCGCCAGCCGCTGGCCACCCGCACATGGCGTACGCCCGGAACCTCGGCCACCGCCTCCAACAGATCGACGAACGCGCCCTGGTCCACGGAAAAATGTTTGCAGATGGTCGGCGTCAGGCAGCTTGGCCGCTGGCAGGAAGACATGTCGCCCTGGCAGCGCCCGCCCCACATGTTGGCCGAGGGGCCGCCCACGTCGCTCACCGAGCCGTCGAAGCCCGGCGTCTCGGCGAGCCGCGCCGCTTCGGCCAGCACCGAACCGGCGCTGCGCGAGCGTATGGCCCGGCCCTGGTGCAGGGCCAGGGTGCAAAAGGAGCAGCCGCCGGCGCAGCCCCGGTGGATGTTGAGGCTGCCCCGGATCATGTCCGCCGCCGGGATGGGCAGCGCGTAGGCCGGATGCGGCCGGCGCGAGTAGGGCAGGGCGTAGAGGGCGTCCAGGGTTTTGCCGGAAAGACCCGGCCCGGGCGGGGTGAGCACGGTCAGCCGGTCACCGCTACGCTGCACGGCGAGCTGCTTGTTCTGGTGGACGTGGCGCTCCAGGGTCAACGTGGCCTCGATGAGCCGCTTGGGGGCGGCGGCGATGGCCTCATGGGCCGGCAAGGTCAGGACGTCGGCCTGCGGGAACCGCTGGGGCAGTTCGTCGGGCTTGAGGGAAAAGGCCGCGCCGGGAAGTTCGGTGAGGACATCGGCCAGTAAGCCCCCTTCGTCCTCCAGCCGGTCCAGTCCCTCGGCCAGGGCCAGGATGCCGGTCTCGGCCATGCCGTAGAGCACCACGCTGGCCTTGGCGTCGTAAAGGACCGAGCGGCGCAGGGCGTTTGACCAGAAATCGTAGTGGGACACGCGCCGCAGCGAGGCCTCGATGCCGCCCAGGGCCACGGGCAGGCCCGGAAAGGCCCGGCGCACGAGGTTGGCGTAGACGATGGCCGCCCGGTTGGGGCGCGCGCCGGCCTTGCCGCCCGGGGTGTAGGCGTCGTCGGAGCGTTTTTTGCGAAAGGCGGTGTAGTGGGCCAGCATGGAGTCCAGCGACCCGGCCGTGACGCCGGCGAATAGGCGCGGCCGGCCCATGGCGGCAACGTCCGCCGCGTCGCCTTCCCAGCGCGGCTGGGCCACAAGGCCGGTCTTGTAGCCGTGGGCCACAAGCCACCGGCCAAGCAGCGGCGCGCCAAAGGACGGATGGTCCACGTAGGCATCGCCGGTGACGAGCAGGACATCCAGGCTGTCCCAGCCGAGGGCGTCCATCTCGGCCCGGGTCATGGGCAAAAAGTCGGGTTGCGTCAGGGGCGTGCGTGCCATGATGGCAGTATGGCCGCTTGGGGGCGACAGGTAAAGCGCGGTTTCGCGGCCGGCCGGGAGGCCCCGGGATTCCCGGGAAGCCTTCCCGAACATTCGGGAGATCGGCCCATGGACACCCGCCCGGCCGTCCTGTGTATTACGGCGGTTTTATTCCACTCTACGATCCGCCAGGAGAGACCATGCGCAACCTGTCCAAGACCAACGACGTCCTCGGCACGACCAATCGCGGCAATGTCGCCCCGTCCGGGCTGTGCACCCTGTGCCGCGCCGACTGCGCCGGCAAATGCGAAACATGGCTGTCGAGCCTCAAGGGCCGGGCCATGCTCTATCCCCGGGATTTCGGGATCGTCACCGCCGGCAGCGGCAACACCGAACACGTGGGCGTGAGCTACGACGCCCTGCGCATCCAGGGCTACAACTACGGTGCCCACGCCGTGGCCGCCGGGCGCACCACCAATCCCGACGACTGCCTGTTCACCAACGTGAACCTGGAAACGGCCTTTGGCAAAGGCCTCAAGGCGCGCTTGCCGCTCATGACCGGGGCGCTGGGGTCGACCTTTATCGCGGCCAAGTACTGGGACAGCTTCGCCATCGGCTGCGCCCTGGCCGGTCTGCCCATCGTCATCGGCGAAAACGTGGTCGGCGTGGACCGGGCGGCCGTCATCGAGAACGGCAAGATCACCGCCGCCCCGGAACTCGACCGGCGCATCGACGGCTATCTGCGCTACTTCGACGGCTACGGCGCGGTCATCGTGCAGCTCAACGTCGAGGACGCCCGCAACGGCGTGGCCGAGTACGTGGCCGACAAGTACGGCGACAAGGTGGTGGTGGAGCTCAAATGGGGCCAGGGGGCCAAGAACATCGGCGGCGAGATCGAGGTCAAAAGCCTCGACTACGCCCTGTTCCTCAAAAAGCGCGGCTACCTCGTGGACCCGGACCCGCAGGACCCGGCCGTGGTCGAAGCCTTCCAAAACGGCGCGGTCAAGGGCTTCGCCCGCCATTCGCGCCTGGGCTACACCGACCTTGCCGGCAACGACGCCGTGCGCGAGGCCTTTGCCGCCAACGTCGCCTATCTGCGCTCGCTTGGGTTCCGCAACATCTCGCTCAAGACCGGGGCCTACGGCATGGAAGCCTTGGCCCTCTCCCTGCGCTGCGCCACCGACGCCGGGCTTGATCTGCTCACCATCGACGGCGCCGGCGGCGGCACGGGCATGAGCCCCTGGAACATGATGGAGACCTGGGGCGTGCCCTCCATCCTGCTCCACGCCAAGGCGGCCGAGTACGCCGCACTTCTCGCCTCGCGCGGACAGCGCGTGGTCGATCTGTCCTTTGCCGGGGGCCTGGCCCGGGAGGACCACATCTTCAAGGCCCTGGCCCTGGGCGCGCCCTATGTGAAGCTCGTGTGCATGGGCCGCGCAGTGATGATCCCGGGCTTTTTGGGCTCCAACATCGAAGGGGCCCTTAATCCCGCGCGCCGAGAGGCGGTCAGCGGCAATTGGGACAGCCTGCCCAAGACCGTCACGGACATCGGCCGCACGCCCGAGGAACTCTTCGCGGCCTACTCCACGGTGAAGGAAAAAGTCGGCGCGGACGAGATGGCGAACATCCCTTACGGGGCGGTGGCCATCTGCACCCTGGCCGACAAGCTCGGCGCGGGCTTGCAGCAGCTCTTGGCCGGCGCGCGCAAGTTCGCGGTCACCTCCATCGACCGTCGCGACATCGCCTCGGCCAACCGCGAAACCGAGCGGGAGACCGGCGTGCCGTTTATCACGGATGTACAGGACGAGGTGGCGCGGGGGGTGTTGTTGGGGTAGGGTGGAGAGTTCGCCGCTGGTTGTTGCGGCGAAGTCTTGCTGGGAAGTCCTGGTCGGGGGGAGCCTCCGGTCAGGACTTTTCTTTTTGGCGGGTAGACCACTTCAGACACCAGAAAAGTAATTGCTTGAATAATATAGATTTTGACATTTGATGGTGGTTTTCGTATGCTTAACCGGATTGACCGTCGGCGTGCTGCCCTCTGATGTGTATCAGTTAGCAATTTTTGCGTTTAGCAAGGCTATGCACTGGCCCTGAATTGATTAAAGCCTTAGTCGCGGGGAGGTGATCTCCCCTGAAAGTGTACATCTAACCAATCGATAATTGAGAATTATCTATTATGAAAATTGCAGAAGGAAGAATGGGAAAATGGCTTGGCATTTTGTCGGGCCCAATTCTTAGTCTTATTGCATTTGTCGTGTCGTATTATTTAGATCCTTTAAATTTTGGAGGTCAAAAAGAACTTGCAGCGATACCTGCGCTGCTGTTTTCTATTATAGTCTTACTAATAGGGCAAGGGATAAACACTGATCTTGAAATTCGAAAGGCATCAATGTACTCTGGACAGGCCTGTGAAGCTGTAAAAGACTATCTGCATGTTATAAAAATTGGATCACCAGAGAAAGCTCTTCAATATATTATTGGAAGAATGCCGTCACTTCGAGAAGTTGACAATACATCATTCAATATAGAAGGAGAGCAAGAAAGGGCCTCAGAAAAATACTATGACACTGATACATATAACGATTCATGCAAGCAAATAGCATACTACTCTTCAAAAAAATTAATATGGAAAGACATTGGCGATAGTTGGGCAATAGATAGATTTCGAGAGATTGAAACTGCATCTAGACGACTTGCCAAAGGGAATGCGTGTCATTATAAGTACAAGCTTATCGGGCATAAAGATCCGCAAATGAATTTCATTATTCTCGAGTACGCTGACGATACTCGCGAGGTGTTGTTTAACTGGGATTTTCGAGGGATAGGGAAAGACCCCATCGTACTCTTGTCGAGAGACCATCAAGTGATAGAGATGTTTGCAATACATTATGCACAGCTATGGAAAAGGGCGAGTTTCGATCACGACAGTGTAGCCACTAAATCGACTTCAACAAAGTAAGATTGTTCTGGATTTGGTGTCGCTACATATTTTTCTTGCCATTTAATAAGTAAATTCCTTGCGGTTTCACTTAAGAACTGCGCATTCCAATTGATTGTCTCGTCGAGATAATGCTTAAAACTGTTTGTATATGGAGATCTCTTCTCGAACACATCGAATTCAATGTCTTTTTGTGTAAAATCGGATGCAGATATTGCTTGAATAGTTCTGTCAATGTCATAGTGTCGAAACATATTGCTGTCTGAAAGAGCTGTGAATAATGACATTTCTATCTCGAAGCGCTCTTTATTGTCCATTGGGCCGAATCGCATAGTTCCTTCATCATATTGGCGTATCACGACACAACCGTTTTTATTAAGCTTTTTGTGCAGGCTATTTAAAAAGTTAAGACTGTCATTAACATATGAAAACATATTAAATACGAGGAACATGTCGGCGCAGGGGATGTTGCTACTTGATTCAATATCAGATTGAATGAATTCGTGACTCCTTTTCCAGTTTTGAGAGATTTCTTTTGCCTTAGAAATTGCAGCGGTATCACCGTCAATCCCAATAAAATGACAGTTTGCTGAAGCGATTTTATCTAAAATGTTGAGCCATAGACCTGTTCCACAGCCTAAGTCGACGATACATGCTGGTGAGCTTTGAAGAATTTTTTTTGCAAAGTGCATTCGTTCATTTATTTTTGCATTGTGATGAATTTGAAGCCATTCAGACGAACTTAGCGGGCGGCCCGATTTGTTGATCCATGATGTCATTGGTAATTCTCAATTATCGATTGTTCTCCTCGGCATTGAGTTGGAGGCGGGGGTGGCGTTCCGTTAAGGCTTCCCTTTGGGCCGAGAGGCTGACATGGGTGTATATCTCCGTGACGGCCAAGGAGCTGTGTCCCAAAAGTTTTTGAATATTTCGGATGTCCACTCCATTTTCAAGCAGCAATGTGGCTATGGTGTGTCTGAACATATGTGGTGTCGCATGTTCTGGTATGCAAGATAGAGTGTTGTATTTTTTTATGATATGGCGTACGGATTGGTCGGAGAGCGGGCGTTTGTCTCTATTTAGAAAAAATTGGGTGCTTGGATCAAGGTATTCAGTGTATTGGGCCATGTAGGTAGTCAGCGCATTGACTGTTGAGTCGTTGCATAATGGTATTACTCGTTCGCGTTTTCCTTTTCCAAGTACAAGTATTTGTTGGTTTCTTAAGTCGACGTCGGAAACTTTCAGCTTGCATAGTTCAGAAACCCTGATGCCTGTGGAGAATAGTATTTCCAGTACGGCAATATCTCTGGTCTTCTCTTTGTAGTTGGCTGTGTCTTGTTTAGCTCTTTCGAGCGAATTGTATGCTGCTTTCAGTAGCTTGTTGACGGATGGTAATGATAGAGTTCTCGGTAAATTTACCGCTCTGTCAAGTCTGAGTCTGAGCTTCCTGAATGGCGAGTTTTCGATGTGCTCCTCTTGTTCAAGGAAAGAAAAAAACGATTTAAGTGTTGCGATCTTTCGTTTTATGCTTCGTGGTTTGTAATTGTCGTCCAGCCACGATAAATAATTGCGTATAACATTCTTGTCTATTTCTGTTACGGAGTTCAGCGATGCCACGTACCGTTTCTCTTGGAATTGACTGAGGTCCAACTTGTAAGCCGTCAAAGTAAATGGCGCCAATCCCCTTTCGAGTCTGCAGTGTAACAGAAAATTATCGATAGCTTTTTGCACGGTCATTGCGACTTCCTTCATGTCGATTCGGACATCTCGCCGATTCTGACACAAATAGTATGGAAAGTCACAGGGATAGGGGTTTATTCGTGTATTGCATTTGTTTTGTTCGGTAGTCCGGTTCGCCGTTCATTTGTCAGTATTATTATCAGAATTAATAAAAAGCGGCCCAGGGGTATTCTCACCCCCGGGCCGCCTTGATTTATTCTTCTATTATTGGTCAGGCGTCGCCTATTTTCCAAACAACCGCTTCTTGCCGTCGATGAGCTCGTTCACCACGCTCGGATCGGCCAGGGTCGAGGTGTCGCCCAAGCTTTCCACTTCGTCCGAGGCGATTTTGCGCAGGATGCGCCGCATGATCTTGCCGCTGCGTGTCTTGGGCAGGCCTGGGGCGAACTGGATCACCTCCGGCGCGGCGATGGGGCCGATCTCCTTGCGCACATGGAGCTTGAGGCCCTTGAGCAGCTCCTCGCTCTCGTCGTAGCCGGCTTTCAGCGTCACGTAGGCGTAGATGCACTGGCCCTTGATGTCGTGGGGCATGCCGACCACGGCCGCTTCGGCCACGGTCGGGTGCGACACCAGGGCCGATTCGATCTCGGCCGTGCCCATGCGGTGGCCGGAGACGTTAATGACGTCGTCGACCCGGCCCATGATCCAGAAATAGCCGTCCTCGTCGCGCCTGGCCCCGTCGCCGGACTCGTAGCAGCCCTTGAACGCCGCGAAATACTGCTGCTTGAAGCGGTCCTTGGCCCCCCAGATGCCGCGCAGCATCCCGGGCCAGGGCTTGCGGATGACCAGGAATCCGCCCTGGTTGGGGCCGACTTCCTTGTTTTCCATGTCCACGATGGCCGGATCGATGCCGGGCAGCGGCAGCGAAGCCGAACCGGGCTTGAGCGGCGTGGCGTAGGGCAGCGGCGAAATCATGAGCCCGCCGGTCTCGGTCTGCCACCAGGTGTCCACGATGGGCAGCTTCGAGCCGCCAATGTGGTCATGGTACCACATCCAGGCTTCGGGGTTGATGGGTTCGCCAACCGATCCGAGGATGCGCAGCGACGACAGGTCGTGCTTCTGGGTCCAGGCCGGGCCGGACTTCATGAGCGAGCGGATGACCGTGGGCGCGGTGTAGAAGACGTTGACCTTGAACTTGGAGCAGATCTGCCAGAAGCGGTCCGGGGCCGGGTAGGTGGGCACGCTCTCGAACATGAGCGAGGTCGCGCCCAGGGCCAGCGGGCCGTAGACGATGTAGGAATGGCCGGTGATCCAGCCGATGTCGGCGGTGCACCAGTGGATGTCGTCGTCTTTGAGGTCGAAAACGATCTGCGAGGTGTGGGCGGCGTAGGTCAGGTAGCCGCCGGTGGTGTGGTAGACGCCCTTGGGCTTGCCGGTGGAGCCGGAGGTGTAGAGGATAAACAGCACATCCTCGGCGTCCATGGACTCGGCCGGGCAATCGCCCTCGACGTCGTGGTCGGCCATGACGTCGTGCCACCAGACGTCGCGGCCGGGCTGCATCTCCACGTCGTTGCCGGCGTGGCGCAGCACGATGCATTTATCGATGGTCGGGCATTCCTTGAGGGCTTCGTCGGCGTTGGGCTTGAGCGGGATGGTCTTGCCCGAGCGGATGACGGCGTCGCTGACCACGATGACCTTGGATTCGCAGTCGTTGACGCGGTCGCGCAGGCTATGGGCCGAAAAGCCGGCGAAAACGATGCTGTGGGGCGCGCCGATGCGGGCGCAGGCCAGCATGGCGATGGCCAGTTCCGGCACCATGGGCAGGTACAGGCTCACCCGGTCGCCCTTTTTGACGCCCATCTTCTTGAGCACGTTGGCAAACCGGCAGACTTCGTCGTGGAGCATCTGATAGGTGTAGGTGCGCACGTCCTCGTCTTTCTCGCCCTGCCAGATGATGGCGGCCTTGTTGCGGCGGCCGTTGGTCAGATGGCGGTCCAGGCAGTTGTAGGCGGCGTTGAGCTTGCCGCCGGCGAACCATTTGATTTCGGGGGCGTTGAAATCGTATTCGAGGACCTTGTCCCAGGGGGATTCCCAGGTCAGCAGGTCGGTGGCGCGCTCGGCCCAGTAGCCCTCGGGGTCTTCGATGGAGCGTTTGTAGATGGCGCGGTATTCGTCGAGGCTTTTAATGTAGGCGGTGTCGCGTCCGGCGGCGGGCGGTTCGAAGGTGCGTCCTTCCTGCTGGAGGCTTTGGATATTGTCGGCGGTCATGGATTCCTCCCGGTTGGGATTTGGCGTCGCGTATGGGGGCACAGTGCCGTAAAGCGCCCGGCCCGAAAAGCGTAAATCGGCCAATGGCGGAAACAATCCAATAATCGTATCGGGCTTGGGACAAAAGACCGTTCACCGAGAAATCGACGCCGTTTACCGACCAGCTCCGGGGCTGGCGTGAACTCGCTTGTGCGGGGCCGGCAATCGGGCAGCGCGCTGCCCATGCACCAACCCCGATCCACAAAAGAAAAAGCCGGCGCGGGGCCGGCTTTTTCAGGTATTCGCCAGAAAGCGGAGCGCTCGTACAAGCTTGGAGAAGACCGGTCGGACGCGCGGCCCGAAGCTATTGAGCCTCGCTCACAACCGGAGAACGTCCGCCCTCCCGATTGCCGCAGTAGCCCCTTGACCCCATCACTCATTTGGGGGGTCCGGGGGCCTCAGGCCCCCGGCCGCCGGAGGCATCTTCTCTATTCTCTTTCTATTCTCTTTCTACTCTCGCCTTAATCAGCCGCGTTCTCGGCGGCTTCGTCCTCGGGCTTGACTTCGGGTTCGATGTGTTCGCTCCAGTAGATGAGCCGCTGGCAGTTGGGACAGCTCAGGATCTGGATGCCCTTTTGCAGTTCGATGAACGACTGGGGCGGGATGGCGATATGGCAGCCCGAGCAGATGCCGGCGTTGACGGGCACGATGACCGGGTTTTTAAGGCGCGAGCGGATGAATTCGTAGCGCTGGAGGATGGGACGGGGCACGGCCTGGCCGGCTTCGTTGCGGCGCAGACCGAGTTCGTCCAGGCGGCTCTGGGCCTGCTGGATGCGGGCGTCGAGGCTTTCGCGGGCCACGACCAGTTCGCTGTCGAGTTCCTTGGCCTGACCGTCGATGTCGGCCAGCTCCTGGTTTTGGCGGGAGAGTTCCTCGGCGACGGTGGTCTTTTCCTCTTCGCGGCCGCGGTTTTGCTTTTCCAGATTGTCCATCTCGCGCATCATGGCGTGATATTCTTTCTGGTTGCCGACCATCATCATCTTGCTTTTGCTCTTTTTGAGCCGCACGGAATCGGTTTCGATTTCGCCGTCCAGGCGCTTTTGCTGGTCGGTCAGATACTTGAGCTTGTCGCGGACGAGCTCGGCGCTGTCCTCAATGTCCTGGCGGCGCTTTTCGAGCTCAATGATCTGTTCCGGGGCCCGTTTGAGTTCATCCTGGAGCAGGACGATTTCGTCGTCGACCTTCTGCAGGACCACGAGCTGTTCGATCTGTTTCAAATACATGACTGTCTCTCCGAGTGGTTATTCGTCCCGGGCGACGTGGTCGTCCGGGCGGCAGGCGGCCATGGGGTCCCGACCAGGGAAATAGCGGACTTCGGGGCCGTCAGGGCCGCATTCGGCGGCTATAAGGGCGGCGAAACGCCGCATCATGACTTCTTCCAGGGAGAAATGCCCGACGTCGATCAGGCAGCGCCCGGCCGGCACGGCCTGGGCTTGATGGTACTTGAGATCGCCGGTGACGTAGACGTCGGCTCCGGCGGCAAAGGCCCGCGGAGCCATGTCGGCCCCGGAGCCGGGGCAGTAGGCAAGGCGGGAAATCCGGTCCGGCAGCGAGCCGGCCAGGGTGAAAAAGGGGCGCGGCAGCAGTTCGCCCAGCTGCGCCAGCAGCGCCTGGGGCGCGACGGGCGCGGGCAGGTCGCCGACAAGGCCGTAGCCGTAGACTTCGGCCGGCTCGGCCAGTTCCTGCACGGCGACCAGGGCGGCCTCGGGCACGGCGGCCAGGGCGGCTGCCTGGGCTGTCTGGCGCAGCCGGGGCGGGCAGACGGCTTCGATGCCGTCCGACCCCAAGGCAAAGGCCGTGACTCCGGGCAGGGCGGCCAGGGCGGCCTGCAGGGCCTCGGCGCGGCCCTTGGCGACGAAGCGCAGGGCGAGGTGCGGCACACGGCCGGCCGGTTCCAGGACGCGGCGTCCGGTCAGGCCGAGGGCGTCGGCCAGCCAGCCGGCCGGGCCGTCGGTGACCACGTCCAGGGAGGTGTGGGCGCTGTAGAGGGTCGCCCCGCTGGCCATGACCAGGGCCAGGACGCGGTGGTAGTCGTCGAGGCGGTCGGGCAGGCGCGGGGAGAGGGTGAGCGGATGGTGGGCCAGGACGACTTCGGCCCCCCAGTCCAGGGCCTGGGCCACCACGTCCGGCAGCGGATCGAGGGTGACGGCGAGGCGGGCGCAGGACGGGACGGTTCCGGCGATCTGGACGCCGCTGCGGTCCCAGGAAGCGGCTCGGGCCGGGTCGGCCACGGCCTCGATGCGGGCGATGAGGTCGGCTACGCGCATGGGAGAACGCAAAAGGCGCTTTTTGGGGCCGTGTCGGCAAAAAAGCGCCTCTGGAGGAGCCCCTTGGCCGCCGCGTGGGCGGTGGCGGAGGGCGTATAGAAAAAGGCGACGATTGCTGTCATGGAACCTTCGTCGTGGTGGGCCCACCAGGATTCGAACCTGGGACCTGCCGGTTATGAGCCGGTGGCTCTGCCAACTGAGCTATAGGCCCATGCCGCGATAGCGAACTGGTATTGATACGCCGTGCTCCTTGGCTCTGTCAAGACCCAGCCCGACCGCAACACTCCCGCCCGTCGCCGTGCCCATGCAGGGAGGGTCCGGGAGGGGGGTACCCCCTCCCGGCCGCCGGAGGCATTCCTCCCTGCTTATTTGGCGTCCTTGCCGGCGCGTTCCTTCACATGGGCGATGGCGGCGCGGCCGGCCTTGGCGCCTTCGCCCACGGCCACGCTGATTTGCATGAAATGGCCCACGCAGTCGCCGGCGGCGAACACGCCGGGCACGTTGGTCTTTTGCTCGTGGTCGGCCTCGATGAACGCGCCCCGGGTGGCGACGCCCAGGGTCTTGGCGAAGTCCAGGGCCGAGGCCTGGCCCATGGCCACGAAAAGGCCCTCGGCGGCGATTTCGGTCCCGTCCTCCAAGGTTGCGCCGGTCATGGCCGGTTGGCCGGAGAGGCGTATAATCTTGGCGGTGGAGACGGTGATGCCGGCTTCGGCCAGGCTGGCGGCGAACCGCTCGTCCATGGCCGGTTCCTTGCCCTGGGTGTAGATGACGACGTCGGAGGTGAAATTGGTCAGTTCCAGGGCTTGGTTGGCGGCGTAGTTGCCTTCGCCGACCACGACCACCTTGCGGCCCCGGTAGAAAAAGCCGTCGCAGCTGACGCAGTAGGAGACGCCCTTGCCGTCGTAGTCGCCGATGTTGGCGATGCCGGGGCGCACCCGGTTGACGCCGGCGGCGATGACGATGGCCTCGGCCTCGATTTCTTCCTTGTCGGTGACGCAGTGGAAGCCGCCGGTCTCGGTCATGTGCACGGCCAGCACGCGTTCGCAGGCGATGCGCGCGCCGAAGCGCTGGGCTTGCTTGACGCCGCGTTCGATGAGTTCGCGGCCGGAAATGGTTTCCGGGAAGCCGAAATAGTTGTCGATATCGTAATCGCCGGCGATTTTGGGTTCGCAGCCGGCGACCAGGGTTTCCATGCCGGCCCGGGCGGTGTAAATGGCGGCGGAAAGGCCGGCCGGGCCGGAGCCGATGACGAGGCATTGGGTCTTTTGCATGTTGTCGTCTCCCTTGCCGCGCCGCGCCGCGCCCGAAATACCGGCTTTCGGCCGGGAGGGCGGGCGGGCATGGCCCTTGGCCGCGCCGCGTTGTCTTGGGCGCGACCCTGGCGTAGAATGCGCACTCGACGAGCGCTTGGCAAGTCCCGACGCCAGGAAGCGCAACCCCGCAAAGGAGCCAGGCATGGCCGATACGCCGTCCATTGATCCCGTTTTGTCCCTGGAGCTCGTGCGCAGCCTCTACGAAAAAGCGCCGGTGATGCTGCATTCCCTGGATGTCCGGGGGAGGTTGTTGTCGGTCAACGCCATGTGGCGGCAGACCTTGGGCTACAGCCTGGACGCGGTGGTTGGGCGTTCGTTTGGCGATTTCATGACGCCGGCCTCCCGGGCCGATTTCGAGGCGACCCTGCCGCGGTTCGTGCGGGAGGGCCGCCTCACGGACAAGCCGTACCAGCTCGTGGCCAGCGACGAGCGCGTCATCGAGGTGTCGCTGTCCGCTGTGGGCGAATACGACGCCACGGGGACCTTTCGACGCTCCCTGGCGGCCCTTGTGGACGTGACCGGCCGGCGGCAGGCCGAGGAAGCCCTGGCCAAGAGCGAGGAACTGTTCCGGCTGGCCTTCGAAAACGCCAACGAAGGTCTGGCCATGGTGGGCCTGGACGGCCGATTTCTGCGGGTCAACGCGGCCCTGTGCCGATTTTTCGGTTACGAATCCGAGGCGCTGCTTGGTAAAACCATCAATGATCTTGCCGCCGAAGGCCACGAAGCAGTCAGCCCGCGTTTCATTTCCCTGGCCCTGGCCGGGGTGCGCGAGGAATTCCGTTTCGAGAAGCGTTACCGCCATGCCTCGGGCGAGGAGGTCTGGGGGCAGGTCTCGGCCAAGCTCGTGCGCGGCAGCGGTGGGGAACCGCTCTATTTCATTTCCCATCTCCTGGACGTGACCGAGGCGCGGCGCACCGCGGCCCGGCTCACCCTGCACGCCAACACCCTGGAGGCCTTGTTGCGCCTGGGGCGTATGCGCGGGGCCAATCTGGCCGCTCTGGGCGAGTTCGTGCTCTCCCGGGGCGTGGCCCTGACGGCCAGCAAGAGCGGGCTTGCGGCCATGTCCGACCCGGCGACGGGCCGCTTTGCCGTATTGGCCGCCGGCAGCGAAGCCCTGGCCGTCTTCGGGCTTGGGCAAGGGACGCGGGAATTCGACCTGCGGGACTCGCCAAGCCTGGCCATGGCCGTGGGCGACCTGCGGCCGGTGGTGGGAGACACGCCCTGCTGTCGGCTGGCCACGGCCCTTCGCGGCGACGGGCAGACCTTTATTCTGGCTGTGGCCGGCCGGGCCACGCCGTACGGCGACGACGACATCAACCGCCTGACGCTGCTTGGCGAAGGGGTGTTGCGCCACGTCAAGGAACGCCGCCGCGAGGAGGACCTGACCACGGCCAGGCGCCAAGCCGAGGCGGCAAGTCAGGCCAAGAGCGGCTTTCTGGCCAACATGAGCCACGAGATCCGTACGCCTTTGTCCGGCATCATCGGCCTCACCCAGATGACCCTGACCCAGAACCCCAGGCCGGAGATCCGGGAGAACCTGGAACTGATCCTCGATTCCTCCCGGTCGCTTCTGGGCATCGTCAACGACATCCTGGATTTCTCCAAGATCGAGGCCGGCAAGATGGAGTTCGTGCCGGTGGACTTCGACCCGCGCGACACCCTGGACCGGACCATGAAGTCCTTCCAGTTCTTGGCCCGGCAAAAGGGGTTGATCCTGGGGGTGCGCATCGATCCGCAGGTGCCGGCCATGGTCCACGGCGACCCTGACCGCATCATGCAGGTGGTGCGCAATCTGGTCGGCAACGCGCTCAAATTCACGGACCAGGGCGAGGTGGAAGTGACGTTGTCCCTGGCCCGGCCGGGCGATCCCATGCTGGTGTCGTGCAGCGTGCGCGACACCGGCATCGGCATCCCCGAGGACCGGCTGCACGAGCTTTTCCAGGTCTTTTCCCAACTCGAATCCACCCGGGCCAAACGCTACGGCGGCACGGGGCTGGGGCTGGCCATCAGCCGGCGGCTGGTGGAGATGATGGGCGGGTCCATCGATGTGGAGAGTGTGCCGGGCCAGGGCAGCGCGTTCACTTTTACCGTGTCCCTGCGCCCGGCGAGCGCGGCCGCGCCTGAGCCGGAGCGGCTGGCATGCGCCGCCCAGGCCGGCGGTTTTGCCGGGTTGCGGGTGCTTTTGGCCGAAGACAACCAGGTCAATCGCCTTTTCCTCAAGCATTTTCTGACCGAAGCCGGCTGCCAGGTGCGTCTGGCCGGTTCGGGCCTGCAGGCCTTGGAGCTTTTGTGTCAGGAACCGGCCGATCTCGTGCTCATGGACATCCAGATGCCGGAGATGGACGGGGCCGAGGCCACCCGGCGCATCCGGGAGGGCGAGGTCGGGGAGGCGGCCCGGGGGATGCCGGTGGTGGCGCTGACCGCCTACAGCATGAAGGGAGACCGGGAGCGGTTTTTGTCGGTGGGGTTGGACGACTACGTGTCCAAGCCGGTGGACGTGGACGAGCTGTTTATGGTCATGCGCCGGGTGCTGTCCCGTCCGGTCGAGCCGGCCAAGGCGGCCGTGTCCGCCACCGGGGTCATGGACCTCGACTACTACGAACAGCGGGGCAAGTCGGCCTTTGCCCGGGAAATTTGCCGCATGTTTCTGGAGGAGAGCCCGCAGGTGGTGGTTTCCCTGGAAACGGCCATGCGGGAGGCGAACTGGGAAGCGGCCGGCGACGCCGCCCACACCCTGCTCGGCATGGCTGTGCCGCTGCGGGCCAGGGGGCTGACCGAAGGCGCGCGCAAGCTGCAAGAAGCCGGTCTTTCCGGCAACTCCGCAGGCTGCCGCGACGCCTGTCGGCTGGTGGTCGAGGAGCTGGGCAGGGTTCAGACGGCCATTGGCGAGTTGCTCAAATAGCCAAGCAAAACGCCCTGAAATCCCTCGCCGGATTCCAGGGCGTCCATATCATGAAGTGCCCTCGTCCTCCCCCATTCAGGGAGGGTCCGGGAGGGGCTTAGCCCCTCCCGGCCGCCGGAGCTCTCTTCCTGTCTTGCTTCCTCGTTACGCCATCTTCATAAAAAACGCCGGTCCGCCGTCGCTGCCGCCGGCCAGATGGCGGCCGTCCGGGGACCACACGAGGCTGGTCACGCGGTGGCTTTCCAGGGCGAAAAGCGGCGCGGCCCCCTTGCGCGAGGCGCTGCCGAGGAACACCACGCCGCCGTCGAAGCCGCCGGCCACCAGCGGCAGGGCGGGATGGGCGGCCACGGCCCCGAGCATGCCGTGTTCGAAGATGCCAAATACCGTGGCTTCGCGGGTGGCCGGATCAACGTCCGCGCCCACGGGCCAGCCGACAAAGGCGCGTTCGCCGCCGGTCCACAGCGTGCCGCCGTCGCTGGAAAAGGACAGGCAGCGCACCTTGGCCGGGTAGCCTTCCAGAAGGTAGCCGGCAGACTGGGCCAGATCGTAGACGCGCACGGACTTGTCCTGGGTGGCCAGGGCCATCTTGTCGTTGTCCGGGGAGAAGACCACGGTGAGGTTGGAACCGGCCCCTTCCAGACGGTTGCCGGGCGTGCCCGGGCGCGGCGGGGCATAGACGGTGACGCCGTCGTAGTGGCTGGCGGCCAGGGTGCGGCCGTCTGGGCTGACGGCCAGGCCGGCCACGGCGCTTGCCAGTTCCGGCAGTGGAGCCGGGGTGAAGTCGGGTCCGGGGAACAGCACCACCTGCTTGCCCACGGCCACGGCCAGCACCCGGCCGTCGGGGCTGGCGGCGGCGTGTTCGACCCACTGGCCGGGGAAGGCGGCCAGTTCGCGGCAGCCGGTTTCCAGGGTGGTCAGGACGACCCGGCCGTCGTCGCCGCCGGTGAGAAAGCCGTAGGGGGAGGCGGCCAGACACAGGGCCGCGCCGGTGTGGGGCGCGGCGAATTCGGTCTCGCCGGTCTCGGCCTCGACCAGGGCGAGGCGGCCGTCGCCCAGGGCGTAGGCAATGGTTTCGCCATCGGAGGAAAAGGCGCAAGAGGCGACATACGCGCCGAAATCGGCCCGCATGAGGCCCTTGAGTTCCGCGTCGGGAGTAAACGTCATGGTCCTAGGCCTCCTTGGCCGCGCAACCGGCGAGGCCGTCTTCGAGGGATGTCCGGTCCAGGTCGCGGCCGATGAACACGGCCCGGCTCTGGCGCGTTTCGCCCTCGGCCCAGGGCGTGCCCCAGGCGGTTTCCAGATACATGTGCACGCCGTGGAAAATAAAGCGCTGCTTGGCCCCGGCCACGGACAGGATGCCCTTGGAGCGGTAGATGTCCTGTCCCTTGGAGGCGAGCAGCGTGCGCAGGAATTCGCCGAGCTTGTCCGGGTCCAGGGGGGCGTCCAGGGTGAAGCTCAGGGACTGGATGCCATGGTCGTGGACATGGCCGTGCTGATGGTCCTCTTCAGGCCGATAGGGAGCCAGCCCGCCCGGGGCAGGCCCGGCCGGCGCCGGCTGGCCCAGGGGCAGGCGGGTCAAGTCAAAGGCGTTGCGGTCCAGGAGCACGTCCATGGGCACCTGGCAACGCGTGGTTTCCAGGACCTGGGCCGTGTCGTTGATTCGGGCAATGGCCTGGCGGATGTCGGCCAGCTCGGCCTCGGGCACGAGGTCGGTCTTGTTGAGCAGGATCAGGTCGGCATAGACGACCTGTTCCAGGGCCTGGCGGTTTTCGGCGGCGTGGCGGCGAAAGTGCAGGGCGTCGACCACGGTGACCACGGAGTCGAGGCGAAAGGCGTCGCCGGTGTCCTCGTCCATGGAAAAGGTCTGGATGATGGCGGCGGGATCGGCCAGGCCGGTGGTTTCGACCAGCACGGCGTCGTAGGCGCCCCGGCGCTTGGCCAGGCCGGACAGCACGCGGATGAGGTCGCCGCGTACGGAACAACAGATGCAGCCGTTGTTCATGAGGTAGATCTCCTCATCGGAGGAGACCACCAAATCGTTGTCGATGCCGATTTCGCCGAATTCGTTGACGATGACGGCGAACCTGCGGCCATGGGCCTCGGTGAGGAGGCGATTTAACAGCGTGGTCTTGCCGGCCCCGAGAAAGCCGGTGAGCACGGTGACGGGTACGGATGCCATGAAAAACCCCCGGGGTTGGTCTACGGACCCCGGGGGGTATCACCAAATCGGCCGAAGGGCCAGTCGTCGGGGAGGGCCTGGAAGGCCTGCCGCTCCCCAGCCGGTACAGGCATTGGGATCGTTGCGCTCGGTTCCGTCCGGGTTGCGTCTCGGGGGAGGCGCACATGGCCCGTCGTCACGTCCCGAAGGGGTCGCTTCCCGGCCCCGGCTCTGTCCGGCCGGGGTTACTGGAGGCGATCGTAGGCCAGTTCGAAATCGATCAGTTCGCGGCCGCGCTCCACGGCGCGGGTTTCGGTGTTGCCGGCCACGCCGAGGTGATGGAGCACACGCCCTTCGCCGTCGCGGATATCGACGGCAAAGGTGGCGCAGTAATCGCCTCGCGGGGTCAGGTCGATGGAGAAGCCCTTGTAGTCGCTATGCAGGGAGGTGTTCATGGCCTTCCTCCTTTTTGATAGAGATAGTCATTATCGCTTTCTTGGCAAGTCGAGTGAAAGCGGCGCGAATGCCGAAAATGGCAAAAAGAACGCCGCCCCGTGGAGAGACGGAGCGGCGCATGGTCCGCGTCGGGAGAGGGGGGGGCCGGCGCGGGCCAAATGTCAGCCGGATTTTGCCTTCATGCGCAAAACCCCTCTCTGTGGCGTTAGGTTAGTCGTCAACTTTGCCGATGGTGGTGACGCAGCAGATTTTGTCCCAGGAATAGTAGGAGTTGCAGGTTTCCTCGCCCTGCTTGACGGTGACGCGCACGAACTCGTCGCCGAGAAACAGCGTGGCGGCTTCGTAGATTTTTCCTTCGTTAATCTGGATTTTCACGCCCTTGCGGAGTTTCCGGGAGAGCGTCCCGTGGACTGGCGAGGAGGCGTACTCGAAAACTTTTTCGAGGGTTTGCTTCTGCATGGTTGCGGCTCCTTTTAACAAATTTCGGTAATTCTCTGTTCGGTTACCCCTTAACCCTTCTGGGGCAAAAATCAAAGGCAAAATGTTCGCGGTCCCGGGCGCCTGGTGCTTGTTGCAACTGTTATTTGTAAGAGATAGCAGCAATTGTCTGTCATCAGGAGGGGCGCTCCGGCGGTCTCGGTCCTGTTTCGACGTTCCGGTTGCGCAGGTTTGTGACAAAAATGACGATACGTTTTGGGCGGCAACGAGGGCGAGCGGCAGGGGAACGCTGCGCCAGGACGGCGTTGGCGGTAATGCCCCGCTGGAAGCAGGCGGCGGGGGCGGTCCCAGGAAGGGGGGAATGGGACGGAAGGGATCAGGGCAAGGGCAAACGCTGCGCGTCCGGCCCGCGAAGAGGCGGGACAGGCGACCAAAGGGCGTTGGAGACCAAGGGCCGCTCAAGTGGGGCGTGCTTCAGCCAAGAGCCGGGTCAGCCCGGCCATGTTTCGCAGCTTCGGCGGCCGGCCGGTCATGCCGCGCCCTTGGAAAAGCCGGAGGCAAGCGGTCGAAAAGCCGCCGCGCAAACGCGCTTCCGGCGAAAAGCCGGCGGCGAGCTTGCGCGGCGCGCGCCCCGACAACGCGGCGCTAGGAGGCCTTGTCTTCCGGACGCATGGACAACACCGGAGCCTTGGCGGTCTTGATGACCTTTTCGGCGACGGAGCCAAACAGGATCTTGTCGATGCCCTTGCGGCCGTGGGTGCCGAGCACGATGAGGTCCGCGCCCACTTCCTCGGCGGCGTTGACGATCTCCTCGGCGGCGTAGCCGGACACGACCCGGCCTTCCACGGGCACGCCCTTGAAATATTCCTGCACAAAGGAATCCATGGTCTCGGAGGCGCCGCTGACGATGCCGGAAACGAAATCGTCGATGTAGCTGGCCTGGACGTGGAACTCCACATACTGGGTGAGGGACGGGGCCACGTACAGAGCCACGACCTTGGCTCCCAGGGCCTCGGCCAGGGTCTTGGCGTAGGCGGCGACCTTGGGGCTGACTTCGGAAAAATCCAGGGCGCACAGAATGGTCTTGATGGCAACCATGGCGATGTCCTCGCGTGTTTGGGGTTTGGCTTGGGGACACGCTAACACGGCGCGAAAAAATGTAAAAGGGCGCACGGGCAGGAAAAGTGCAGGAAATAGCTCCGACATCGGCGGGCAAGCGGCCAATGGCCGGAAGCCGCAGGAATCTGGCCCGACGCTGTTTAGCGGCTGGCCAGCACCCGGCGCTGGCGGAGGCGTTCGATGGGATCGGCCACGAGCTTGTTGAGCGCCAGGCTCGCCGCCACGGTGACGGCCAGGGCGATGATCGGCAGATGGGTGCGGCCGCAGGCGTATTCCACGGCCATGATGACCGTCCAGTGGGTGATGTAGATGGGATACGACAGCTCCCCCACGGCCCTGTCCAGGGGCAGGCGCTTGGTCAGTCGGAAGAGCAGGGGGACGGACAGGACGGTGGCGGCGTAGAGATAGAATTCCTTGACGTAAAAGCCGGGCAGGAACTGGAAGCCCACGATGGAAGCGAGGTAGACGCCGAAAACCGTCCACAGGGCCGGCTGGGGAAAGGCCACGGGCTTGAGCGCGGCATAGAGCCGGTAGGACAGGATGCCCAGGAGGAAAAAACCGCATTCCACCGGGAAAAACCGTTGTTTCCAGGGATCAAACGGCAGGTCGGCCAGATAGACCAGGGCGCGCAGGCCGAAGCTCAGGCCGGCCAGGGCCAGCAGCGTGCCGGTCCCCCGGCGCACAAGCCAAGGCGCGAAGGCGTAGAAGACGAGTTCCAGGGACACGGTCCAGGCCTGGGGGATGAGCAGGAAAAACCAGGCCGGGGTCGGGCGGTAGAGGGCGTCGGCGGAAAAAGACAGCGTGCCGGCGTCGGTGACGTGGCTGAAAAACAGGATGTCCTGGCCGAAGATGGTGATGTTGGCGGCGGCCAACAGCGCGGCCACGGCCGGGTCGAGCTTGTGCAGCCAGGTTTGCCACGGCCCCAGGAGCAGGGCGGTGTTGAGGCCGAACTTGAAGACCAGCGACACCCCAAGCGAGAGCAGGAGCACGGCCCAGTAGAGCGGAAACAGGCGCAGGAAGCGGTTGGAATAAAAAAGGCGCGTCTGGCCCGGGCCGGCATATTTCTCGGTCAAAATCAGCGCCATGTAGAAGCCCGAGATGATGAAGAAGACCTTGATGGCCATGTAGGCGTCGGTCATGACCAGACCGTAGAGGGGGCCGGTGTGGTTGATGACCACGGCGGCGGCCAGGAGAAAGCGGACCAGACCCATGAAACGGCGTCGCCTCTTTGTGTTCAAGCTGCCGGCGGCAGGCTGCAATTCGGAAAAAACGGCCCGCCTCTTCACCGAAGCGGGCCGGTATCATAGCAAACTATCGCCTATCGTCGTCTCCCCCTGGCGGATCACCTCACCCCAATTGGGGTTTCCAAAGGGGCTCAGCCCCTTTGGCCGCCGGAGCATTCTTCATTCTCGCCTCTCACCGCTGCAATCGTATGTTTTAAAGTTGGCCTTATCCCTTCAGCGCTTTCGTCAGTTTTGCCTTGTCGTCGCTGAAGAGCTTGTAGTTGATGGCGTCTTCCATGGCCTGGAAGCTGGCTTCGATGCCGTTGTGGGACACCCCCACGGTCACCCAGCGTTTGGCGGCGTCGCCGCATTCAACTAGCACGCGCACATGAGAGGCGGTGCCGCAGCCGCCGGGTTCACAGTCGTCGCGTTTAAGCCCCGAGAGCACCCGGACCTTGAAGTCGAGCAGCCGCATTTCGGCCAGGCGCGGGTAGAAGCCGCGCAGGGCCTTGCGGATGGCTTTGTCCAGGGCGTTGACCGGACCCATGCCCGAGGCGGCGGTATGTTTGACGCGTCCGCCCACCTTGATCATGACCGTGGCTTCGGTGATCGGCCCGGCCCGGTCGTAGACGTTGTCGTCGAGCACCCGGTAGCGGGTGACGGTGAAGTAGCTGCGCGCCCGGCCCAGGACGCGATTAAGGAGCAGCTCGTAGGAGGCTTCGGCGGCCGAATACTCGTAGCCCATGGCCTCGCGTTCCTTGATGGTGGAGAGCAACTCCAGCACGAAGGGATCGTTCTTGTCGAGGTCGAAGCCGAATTCCCGGGCCTTGTAGAGGATGTTGGACTGGCCCGAGAGGTCGGACAACAGCACCCGGCGGGCGTTGCCCACGGTTTCCGGGGTGATGTGTTCGTAGGTGCGCGGATTTTTGACCACGGCCGAGACATGGATGCCGCCCTTGTGGGCAAAGGCGGCGTCGCCGACGTAGGGCTGGTTGGAGGGCGGGGCCTGGTTGACCATCTCGGAGACGAAGTGGGCCGTGGGCGTGATGAGCTGCAGTTTGCCCTCGGGCAGGCAGGCGACGCCGCACTTGAGCGTCAGGGAGGGGATGATGGAGCACAGGTTGGCGTTGCCGCAGCGTTCGCCGTAGCCGTTTATCGTGCCCTGGACCTGGCAGGCCCCCAGGACCACGCCTTCGATGGAGTTGGCCACGGCCACGCCGGAGTCGTTGTGGGCGTGGACGCCGAAGGCCACGCCGGGCAGGGCCGTGGTCACGGCCTCGACCATGCGGCGGAAGTCGCCGGGCAGGGTGCCGCCGTTGGTGTCGCAAAGGACCAGCACGTCGGCGCCGGCCTCATGGGCTTTTTTGAGCACGGCCAGGGCGTAGTCCGGGTTGGCGGCAAAGCCGTCGAAAAAGTGCTCGGCGTCGAAAAAGAGTTCCTTCACATGGGGTCGCAGGAAGGCCAGGGAGTCGCCGACCAGTTCGAGGTTTCGCGGCAGGGTGGTGCCCAGGGCCTCGGTGACGTGGATGTCCCAGGACTTGCCGAAGATGGTGACCACGGGCGCGCCGGATTCCACCAGGGCCTTGAGGTTGGGGTCGGTGGCCGCTGTGCCCCGGTGGGCGTGGGTGCTGCCGAAGGCGGCGATGACCGCGTTTTTGAGGCTGTAGTTCTGGACTTCCTGGAAAAACCGCTTGTCGGTGGGGTTCGATCCGGGCCAGCCGCCTTCGATGTAGGCCACGCCGAGCTCGTCGAGCTTGAGCGCGATGCGCAGCTTGTCCTCGGTGGTGAGGCTGATGTCCTCGGCCTGGGTGCCGTCCCGAAGGGTCGTGTCGTAGATAAAAACGCGTCGCATGGTGTCGCTCGTGGGTGTCCGGGCGCGCTTTGGGGCGCGCCCGGGCGGTGCGTGCCGGCCGGGCAAAACGCGGGGTGCGCTTTGGCCGGCCCTGGTCGCGAAACGCAGACTCGTTTCGCGGGGGAACCTGCCTTGTCGCGTATCCGGAAAAGACGTCGGGCTTTTCGTGGGAAACGCGACAATGCTGGCGTTCCGTCCTGGTCAGCGTCGTCGGGGCTGACCGGGCGGGCGCTAGCAGGCCGGGGTGGGAGCCTGGGATAGCCCGAAGGCGTCGTGCAGGGTCCGAACGGCCAGTTCGAGGTACTTTTCCTCGATGAGGCAGGTAATCTTAATTTCGGAGGTGGCGATCATGAGGATGTTGATGTTCTCCTTTTTGAGGATGGCGAACATCATGGAGGCGACCCCGGAGTGGCTGCGCATCCCCACGCCGATGACCGAGACCTTGCAGACGTTGGTGTCGTGCTGGACCTCGGCCGCGCCGATCTCGGGCTTGAGCTTTTCGAGGATGGCCAGGGTTTTGTCGAGGTTGCCCCGGGAGATGGTGAAGGTCATGTCTGTGCGGCCTTCGCGCCCGGTGTTCTGGATGATCATATCGACCAGGATGCCGGCTTCGGCGATGGGGGCGAAGATGGCGGCGGCAACGCCCGGGCGGTCCATGACGTTGCGCACCGTGATGCGGCACTGGTCCTTGTCGTAGGCGATGCCTGAAACCAGGACGTCTTCCATTTCCGTATCCTCCAAAGTGACCAGGGTGCCGGGGTCGTCGGTGAACGTCGAGCGGACGCGGACCGGCACGTTGAATTTCTTGGCGAACTCCACCGAACGGATTTGCAGGACCTTGGCCCCCATGCTGGAGAACTCCAGCATTTCGTCATAGGAGATGCGGTCGAGCTTGCGGGCGTTGCTGCACAGGTTGGGGTCGGTGGTGTAGACGCCGTTGACGTCGGTGTAGATCTCGCAGACCTCGGCCTCCAGGGCGGCGGCCAGGGCCACGCCCGTGGTGTCCGAGCCGCCACGGCCAAGCGTGGTCAGACGGCCCTGGCAGTCCACGCCCTGGAAGCCGGCCACCACCAGCACGTCATAGTCCTCAAGCAGGCCGCGCATCCGCTGGGTGTCGATGTCCATGATGCGGGCGCGGCAGAAATTGGAATTGGTGGTGATGGGAATCTGGAACCCGAGCAGCGACCGGGCGCGTAGGCCGGCGTCCTTGCACAGCATGGCGAATAGCGCCACGGACGCCTGTTCGCCGGTGGTGACCAGCACGTCGAGTTCGGCCGGATCGGGATTGGGGGAAAATTCCTTGGCCATGTCGAGGAGCCGGTTGGTCTCGCCGGACATGGCCGAGAGGGCCACGACGACCTTGAAGCCCTCTTGATGAGCCTTTTGGATGCGGGCCAGGACCAGGCGCATGCGCTCCAGGCCCTTGACCGATGTGCCGCCGTACTTTTGCACCATAATCCGCATGAAAGCCTCCGATGATTCGGGAAAAGCGGCCTTGCCCGGCCTGCTAGCGGTCAAGCAGGTTCGGACAGGCCGCGATCAAGGCGGTCAAGGCCGCCGCGCCTCGCCGCCCGTGGGCAGTCAGCTCGCACAGCCTCCCCGTCGGGACCGGCAGCCAGTCGCATTCCAGGCGATCCGGCGGCGTAAGCGCCCGGGGCAGATGCTGCGCCCATTCCACGACCGCCACGGCTTGGTTTTCCATAGCCGCTTCCAGGTGTTCCTCCACGCAGGGATCGCCGCCGGGAATCCGGTAGAGATCGACGTGGAACACCTCGGGCCGGGTCGGGTAGATATTGACGATATTGAAACTCGGACTGGCCACCTCGGCCTCGTCGCCGCCGGGCAACGCGCCGGCCAGCCCCCGGACCAGGGTGGTTTTGCCTGATCCGAGGTCGCCGCGCAAGAGCAGGGCGACCCGGGTGGCCGGGGCGGCCAGGATCGCGGCCAGGGCGTGGCCGAGCTCCAAGGTGGCCGCCTCGTCCGGCAGCCGCAGGCGCGCTGGTTGGCTGGGGTCCATGTCCCGGGCTACTTCTTGAGCAGCGTGCCCAGGATGTCGCGCATGCCGATGATGCCGACGATGGCGTCGCCGGAGAGAACCGGAATGGTGTGGTAGCCCTTTTCGGTCATGAGCGTGGCCACTTCGTCGATGGGCGTTTCCGGGGTCACGGTGACCGGCTTGGCGGTCATGGCGTGAAACGCGGTCAGGGCCGACATTTTTTCCACTTCCCGGTCCAGGTCCTTCATGGAACCCAGGGGAATGAAACCGTCGAGCAGGGAAAACACCGAGGGCAGGGACAGCTTTTTCTGCTGGGCCACCAGATCGGCCTGGCAGAGAATGCCGGTCAGTTTGCCGGCGGCGTTGACCACGGGCACGCCGTTGTAGCCCTTTTCAAATAACAGCGTGGCGGCGGCGGTGATGTCCGTGTCTTCGTTGATGGTGACGACGTTTGCGGTCATCACGTCCTTGGCTGTGAGCATCCGTTACTCCGTTGCGGCCCGGGGCAGCATGTCGGCGATTTCCGAGGCCAGATTGCCCCGTGCGGGATAGGCGTCGGCGAGGGCTTCGCCGGCGCGACCATGCCAATACACCGCAAGGCTTGCGGCGAGCAAGGGGGAAAGATGGCGCGCCAGCAGGCTGGCCAGCAGTCCCGAGAGCACGTCGCCCGAGCCGCCCACGGCCAGATTCGGCGCGATGACGGGGCTGACGGCCACATAGCCTTCGGGTGTGGCCACCACCGTGGCCGGCCCCTTGAGCACGGCCACGCAGCCGTAGCGCGCGGCCAGTTCCCGGGCCGAGGCCATCCGGTCGGCCTCCACGCCGGGGATGTCCTTGCCGAGCAGCCGAGCCGCCTCGCCGGGATGGGGCGTCATGACGGCGTTTTCCCCCACCTTGGCCGCCAGTTCGCGGTCATCGGCCAGGAAATGCAGGGCGTCGGCGTCCAGGACCACGGGGCAGGGCAGCGGCAGCAGATTGGCAAGAAAACCGGCCGTGTCCGGATGGCGGCCCAGGCCCGGCCCCAGGGCGAGGGCGCCGGCTCCGGCGGCAAACTCGCGCACGGCCTGGGCCTCGGCAGCGGTGAAATGGCCGCCCGTGCCCATGGGCATGGTCATGACGTCGGGATAACCGGCCTTGAGCGCGATTTCCACCGCGCCGGGACAGGCCACGCTGACCAGCCCCGAGCCGGCCCGAAGCGCCGTCAAGCCGGCCAGAAGCGGCGCGCCGGTCAACCCCCGGCTGCCGCCGACCACCACCACCCGGCCGGCGCTGCCCTTGTGCAGCAGCGGATCGGCCGGGCCGATAAGCCCCATGACGCGCGGGGCGATGCGCCCGGCCCGGCAGGGATGGCGCTCCTTGATAAGGGTTGGGATGCCGATGTCGCGCACCAGCAGCTTGCCCACAAAGGGCGCGGCCGGGGCGGCGGCCAGCCCGGTCTTGGCCGCCTCGAAGGTGACCGTGGCGTCGGCCCGCACGGCCACAGGCGAAGGGCGGCCATGCAGGCCGTCCAGGCCCGAAGGAATGTCGAGAGCGAAAATATACGACCGCCCGGCCAGCCGGTTGACGGCCTCGACCACGGCCGCCATGTCCGGGCGCAACGCGCCGCGAAAACCCGTGCCGAGCAGCCCGTCCACGATGACGTCGGGCGCGCCGGCCCCGGACAGATCGGCCTTGGCCAGGGGAATCATGGGCAGGCCCAGCCGGGCCGCCAGCCGGACGTTGTAGCCGGCCGCGCCCGTGTAGCGTCCCCGAGGCCGGGCCAGGGCCAGGGTCACGTCCGCGCTCCGGTTGTGCAGATGGCGGGCCAGGGCCACGGCGTCGCCGCCGTTGTTGCCCGGGCCGGCCAGCAAAAGCACCCGCTTGCCGGCCACCTCGCCCACCTCGCCGACCAGGGCATGATACGCCTCGCGGCTGGCGTTTTCCATGAGCGTGAGAAACGACATGCCGCACTCGGCCACGCTGGCCTGATCCCAGCCGGCGATTTCCTCAGGGGTCGGCAAGGGATCAAAGGGACTGGCGTCTTGGGGCATGGGCGTCTCCTGTGGGCGGAGGAGAGGAAGAGGAAGACGAAGAATGCCTCCGGCGGCCGGGAGGGGGTTACCCCCTCCCGGACCCTCCCTTTCTGGGGCGGGCCTTGGGGCTTCAGGCATAGCCTGAAGCCCCAAGGCCCGCCCCGAACAGGAAGGCTGCGGGGAGACCGCAGGCCATGTCGGGGGGCCGGGGGCCTGAGGCCCCCGGCGGGGCGCGGGGCGGAGCCCCGCTCTTCGTTTTCTCTTCTCCTCCTATTTCTTGGCGTCAAAGCGCGCCACGAGGTCGTCCTGGACGCGCGACAGGTAATAGGACAGCGGCAGGCTGACCACGGTCAGCAGGCACATGGCGGCGAAGGGGTGCAGATGGCCGCGCAGCAGATCCGCCCCGTAGCCCAGGATGGGCTGGTGGAGCAGATAGAAGCTGTAGGAGGTGGCGGCGGCCAGGGCAACCGCCGGCTTGGCCCCGAGGCGGGCCATGGCCGGGCAGACAAAGAGCGTTCCGGCCAGCCCCAGGCAGGCGACGGTGAGCAGCATGTGGGCAAGCAGGGCTGGCAGGGCGCTTTTGAAGACAATGGCCAAGGGCAGGGCGGCGTAGGTGGCTGCCAAAAAGCCGATGAGCCAAGTCGTGGGCACGCCGGTCTCCAGGTCGCCCTGGCGCGGGGCGGCGGCCCGGGCCTTCCAGGCCATGGCGAAGGCCATGCCCAGGGCGAATTCCGGCAGGCGGTAGGGCAGGTTGAAGTAGAGCATGTAGTCGAAAAGCGCGGCCGTGTCGCTGACCTTGGCCAGAAGCGACAGGACCAGCCACAGGCCCCAGCCGGCCCCGACGCAGCCGGCGGCGGCCTTGGCCGGGCCGTACTTTTCGAAAAGTTTGAGCAGCAGCGGGAACGTCAGGTAGAACTGGGCGAGCAGGCCCATCCACCACAAGGCCGGCTCCAGGCAGAAAAAGCGGGTGGGGTCGAAGGTCTGGACGAAAAAGAGCTTTTCGGCCACGCAGGCTCCAAGCGCGGCCAGGGGCATGGCTCCGGCCACAAGGGCCACCAGGCTCCACAGGGCCAGGGACAGGTAGTATTGCGGGGTGATGCGGCCAAAGCGGCGGCGGAAGAAGTCGAAGTAGGCCATGGGCGGCTTGCCGCCCGGATTGGCGTGGGGCAAGGTGAGGACGAAGCCGGTGATGGCGTTGAAGACCACGACGCCGAGATAGCCCTGGCTCATGATGTCGCCGAGGATGGGGCCGAAGGGATTTTGCGCGCCGCCGTCGGGCAGCACGGTCCAGACGTGGTAGAAGAAGATGGCGAACATGGCCAGAACCCGGATGCTTTCGATCTGGGTGACGCGGCGCTGCATGAGGGCTTCCTTTGCTGTTTGGGGTGCGACGGGCGCGCTGTTTGCGGCGCGCGGGGCGTTAGCGTCGCATGACTTTGGCGAAAAGCGGAAAATATTGCAAGGTTGCGGAGGTTGTCGGCCATGCGGGTGGTTTTTGTGGGCGTGGGCGAGGCGTTTGACGAGGGGTTGGCCAACACGAGCCTGTTCGTGGCCGGCCTGGCCGGTCCGACCGGCGAGACGCGGCGCACGGTCCTGCTGGACTGCGGCTTCACGGCAGGGGCGGCCTTTTTCGCCTGCCCGGCCATTGCTCCGGCCGACCGCCGGGATGGGCCGGACGCGGTCTGGATTTCCCATTTCCACGGCGACCATTTCCTGGGCCTGCCCTGGTTGATCGCCCGGCTCCACGAGCAGGGTCGGGCGCGGCCGCTTGTTGTTCATGGCGGCACGGGCGTGGCGGCCAAGGTGTTGGCCGCCCTGGATCTGGCCTATCCGAACCTGCGGGAGAAGCTGGCTTTCGAGATTGTCGGGATTGAGGCGAGGCCGGGCGAGGCTTTCGAGCTGGCCGGCTTGAGCGCCCGGGCGGCCCTGACCGGGCACGGCGCGCCGTGTCTGGGGTTGCGGCTCGAAACGCGGTTTGGGGCGCTCTATTACGGCGGCGACGGGCCGATAACGGCCAAGGGACTGGAGCTGGCCTCGGGCTGTTCCCTGGCGGTGCTGGAAGCCTACGGCCTGGAAGCGGGCGTACCCGGCCACGGCTCGGTGTCCGAGGCTGTCGAAGCGGCCGAAGCGGCCTGGGTGGAGGCGTTGGCCGTGGTCCATGTGCGGCGCGAGGTGCGCCGGGAGCGCGGTGACGCCATCCGCCGGATGCTCACCGACGCCTCGATCCGGGCGTTTCTGCCCGAGCCGGGGGAGGTGTTCGAAGCTTCTTAGGGCGTATTCCCGGCTATACGCCCCAATAGAAGGGCGTGCGGCTAGTTCGAGGCGCTGCCCTGGGCCGAATCGCCGACCACGAGGTAGCTGCCCGGGTGGGAGACCGGGGCGCGGTCGCGGCGCAGCAGCCACATGTCGCGCTCTTTGTCCGTGGCCGCGATCTGCTCGTAGTGGCGGTCGAGGATGGAGCGGTTGTCGAGGAAGGCGTTGGCCGCCGCCGACACCCGCACGCAGCCCTTGGAATCCGGGCCGCCCAGGCGTGGTTCGCCCTGGTCCGGGTCGGTGGCATGCATTAAAAGGCGCATCTGACTGTCGTAGACGCCCTGGCGGAACTGGCGCGGGGCCTGCTGGTAGCCGAAATCCCACACCCGGCTGCCGCGCGCGCCAAGGCCGCGCCAGCCCTTGCTGTTTTTGCTGCCCTCGGCCCGGTAGCCCCAGTTTTCGGGCAGATGCTCGAACACGCCCACCGGCGTGATGAATGAGTCTTCCCGGGGCCGCAGCTTGCCCGAGGAGATGAAATCCGCGCCGACAAAGGCCACGCGTTTGGCCTGCGCGTCGTAGTAGGCCAAAAGCAGCAGCTGGGTGGCCGGATTGCGGTCGGCGTAGACGAAATACTGGCTGGCTGCGAGATCGGCGTTGGCGGCCTGGAGCCGGGCCAGGGCGTCGGCCCGGGCGGTGTCGCGGTAGGCCTGGCCGGGATCGGTGAGGAGTTCCAGGCGGCGCTGGCCGGCCTTGCCGGAAAAGCGGGCCATGGTCCGGGCCGTGACCGCCTCGGCGAACTGTCGGCCCACGTCGAGCAGTTCCTGGCGCGCGGCGGCGTCGGCTACGGCGGCGGCTTCGGCCTCGTAAAAGGGCTTCGCTTTGGCCGGCGCAGCGGCGGTGGGCGTGGCGGCCGGCTTGTCCTTGGTCGCCAGGGCCAGGCCCGGCAGCCCGGCCGTCAAAAAGACGGCCAAAAGGCCGGCCACGGCCCATCGGCCGGCCAGGAAAACGGTCGCCTGACGAAAAAGCGGGCCTCCCGTCCGAGGGAAACCCGCTTCGTGAGCCTTGGGGCGAGACACGCCGCGAACGGCGCTAGAAGACCCGACGGCCTCCCGCATAATGCGTTCTCCAGTAATCTTCTTCGAGGTGGGAGATGGTGACGTTTTTGCCTTGGCTGGCGCTGTGGATGAACTTGCCGTCTTCCAGATAGATGCCGACGTGATTGACGCCCCGTTTGGAGCGGAAGAAGACGAGATCGCCCTTGCGCAGATTGTTTTTGGCCACCATGGAACCCACCTGGTACTGCTCCCGGGAGGAGCGGGGGAGGTGGATGCCGTAGCGGTTGAAGACCCAGGTGGTGAAACCGGAACAGTCGAATCCGGAGTTGGGGTCGCAACCGCCGGAACGGTAGCGCGTGCCGAGCTGGGTGTGGGCGGTGCGCAGCATGCGGTCGTAGACACCGCCTTTGCGCTGCACCGAGGTCAGCTCGAAAAGGTTGTCGCTCAAAAGCTTGTCCGGCGAAGCCGCGGCTTGCTGCCGGGGGGCCGGCGCGGCGCTGGGAGCCGGAGTGGAGCCGCCCTGGTCGAACAGGTTGCCGGAGATGAGGTTGTTCTCGGCGGCGGCGATGAGCTGGGCTTCGTGGTCGCCAGCGACCAGGAAGTTGTTGCGGGCGTTAAAACCCTGATAGTCTTCGAAATTGTAGGAGTAGGTTTTGGGTTTCGAGGTGCACCCGGCCAGGGCGAGGGCCAGGACCGCCATGACGACGTAGGGTTTGAGCTTGGTTAGGCCTTTGGCGTGTGCGCGCGCGTCGGTCAAAACGTTTCCTCCTTGCTGGAGTTGCCGGCCGGGGCCGCTTCCACGTTTCCGCATAAACCTTTCGGTTTCGTGGGGCCGCTGATCGCCTCGAAGCGTGGACCGTTTGACTGGTCCACCTAGGACGATATTTTCGTTTGCATCGCCGGATACAGTTTCGAAAGGTAGGTTCCCGTTTAAAAGCTTCAAAAATCCGCGTCAAGGTTATTTTGACAATTTAATAAACTGAAATCTCCCTGCCGGCGCTTGCCAGGCCTTGTCCGGGACGCGGAAATGGGGAACACTCGGCGGAAATGGCGAACGTTTTTTTTCTTGCCGGGCCGGGCGGACAGCGGGCCGTGACGTCCCATCCTGGCGACACGTTGGCCCGGGCGCTTTTCCGGGCCGGTTTTTTCGTGGGCGTGCCCCTGTGCGCCGGCCTGGGACGTTGCGGCCGCTGCCGGGCGCGTTTTGCGGCCGATGCGCCGTTGCCCCTGCCGGCCGAGTTGCGTCGCCTCGCCCCGGACGAGCTGGCTGCCGGCTGGCGCTTGGTCTGCCTGCATCCGGCCCGGGGCGGCGAACGTCTGGAGCTGCCCGAGGGCGCGACCGCCCCGGCTGCGCCGCCTGTTTCGCCGGAGCCCGTAGCGGCCGGCAACGGCCCCCTGGGCCTGGCCGTGGACCTCGGCACCACCGGCCTGGCCTGGCGGCTGGTGTCCCTGGCAGACGGCACGGTGACGGCCCAGGGGCGCGGGGTCAATCCCCAGCTCGGGGCCGGGGCCGAGGTGGTCTCGCGTCTGGCCTTCGCCCTGGAGCCCGGCGGCGGCGATTATTTGCGCCGGTTGGTGGTGGACGAGCTGCGGCGTCTGGCCGCTCCGGCCGGCCCCAGGCTTGCCGCCCTGTGCGTGGCCGGCAATTCCGTCATGATGTCGATCTTGTGCGATAAACCTTTGGACGGGTTGGCCCACGCGCCCTATGGCCTGTCCTGGCGCGGCGATGAAACCGTCGTCCTGGATGCCGGCCTGCCGCCGGCCTATGCGCCGCCGCTTTTCGGCCCCTTTGTCGGGGCCGACATTGCCGCCGGGCTGACCGCCCTGGTGCGGCGCGATCCGGCCTATCCCTTTTTGCTGGCCGATCTGGGCACCAACGCCGAGCTGGTGCTGGCCCTTTCCCCGGACCGCTATCTGGCCGCCAGCGCTCCGCTGGGGCCGGCTCTGGAAGGCGTGGGCCTGTCCCAGGGAGCCATGGCCGGGCCGGGGGTGGTCGTGGCTTTTGCACTCACCCCTGCCGGCATCGTGCCGGAATTTTTCGACCCCAATCATACTGGAGCGCCGCGCGGCATCGCCGGGCCGGGCTATCTGTCCTTGACCGCGCGACTTGTCGAGCAGCAAATCCTTGACGTGGACGGCCGATTCGCTACAACCCCGGCCGCGACCCCGCTTGGCCGGCGTCTGGCCGCCCTGGTCGGACGCGCCCACGGCGAACCGTATTTCGAAACCGCCGGCTGCCGGCTGCCGGCCGGCGACGTCGAGGAACTGCTCAAGGTCAAGGCGGCCTGCAATCTGGCCGTTTCGGCGCTTCTGGCCGCCGCCGGCCTGGCCACGGCCGATCTGGCCTCGGTGCATCTGGCCGGGGCGTTCGGCGCGGCGGTGTCGCCGGCCGATCTCGAAACCCTCGGTTTTCTGCCGCCCGGACTGGCCGGGCGCACCCATGTGGCCGGCAACCTGTCCCTGGCCGGCGCGGCGCTGTTTTTGGCCGATGCCCAAAGCCGCCGTCAGGCGGCCGGGCTTGCCGCCCGCACCACACTTGTTCCCCTGGTCGACGCCGCCGATTCCGGCGAGGCCTTCATCCAAAGGATGGTTTTTTCCTATGTCCCCTGACGCCGCCGCCGTGCCGGCCCGTCCCGGCGCCAAGCGCCTGCTAGTACCCCTGGCCCCGGACGTCCGCGCCCGGCTCGACGCTTATCCCGACATGCTGCGAAAAGCCTTGCCGCTTCGCCCGGGCTTGGTGCGCGAACTGCCCAAAGTGGTGCGCGAACTGTCCCTGTCGCTGACCGCCGAGCGTGAAGGCGGCCCCCGGCCCGGGTATCTCAGCGACCCAAAGGTGCTGTCGGCCTATCTCTGGTATTATCTGCCCTGGAATCTCGTACGCCTGACGCGCCTGCTACCCGGACTTGACCTCGACATCCCCGACGACGGGGTGGTCTGCGACTTGGGCAGCGGCCCTCTGACTTTCATCCAGGCCCTGTGGCTGTCGCGGCCCGATCTGCGCAAGCGGCGGCTGCGCATCACCTGCGTGGACCGCTCCAAGCGGGCCCTGGAGCTGGGGCTGGCCCTTTTTGCCGAGCTGGCCGGCTTCGACCCCACCCGCCCGGACGCGCCCTGGCGCATCCGCGTCACCCGGGGCGAATACTGGCAGGGGTTGACCGACGGGGCCGATCTGGTGGCCATGGTCAACGTGGCCAACGAGTTGGCCGGCAAGGTCCGCGAACCGCTGGACGAGCGCATGGAGCGGGTGGCCGCCCAACTGTCCGAAAGCCTCGTGCCCGGCGGCCGGGTCCTGGTGGTCGAGCCCGGCACGCGCCTGGGCTGGCGCTGCCTGCTGGGCATGCGTCAGGCTTTTGTCGAGATGGACATGGATATTGCCGCGCCCTGTCCCCACCGTGAAGAGTGCGTGCTCTTGGCCGGGCGCACCCGGGCCTGGTGCCATTTCACCATGCCGCCGGCCGGCGCGCCCCGCTGGCTGACCGCGTTTTCCGAGCGGGCTGGCCTTGGCAAGGAGCGTCTGAGCCTGTCCTTCCTTCTGGCCCGTAAGGTCCGCCCCGCGCCCAGTGGCGGGGCGCGGGTGGTGTCCGGGGCCTTTTCCCTGGCCGACGTGCCGGGCAGCGCGGTTTACGGCTGCTCGGCTTCCGGGCTGCTTGTGCTGTGCTCCCCGGACCGCCGTCCGCCCGCCCCGGGAGACCTGCTGGCCGTGGACGTGCCGGCTGGCGCGCCGCTTGACGCAAAAAGCGGCGCGCCGCGCGTCATGCTCGCCCCGGACCCGTCCGGCCAACGGCCGGCGGAGCCAGGGGGCGCGCCCGGCCGCGACCTTGGCCGGGCGGACAAGGCGGCCCGCGGCCAGGACCGGCGCTCCGGTCCGCCCCAGGCCGGGGCCGGTTCCCGGGAGGACAAGGGCGGCAAGCGTCGTCCCCGGTCGGGCGGCGCGCCTGGAGCAACGCGCCAGGCTCCGGTGAAAAAGCCGTCGCGGCCGGCCACCAAGGGCCAATCCTCGGGATCGGGCAAACCGGCCCGGCCGCTTCGCTCGCGCCGGGACTAAAGGCCGCGACGGTTGTTGTCCAAGGCCGCGAAATACGTTAGAAGCGCCCATTCATTCCGCATGGCCGATCCCTTCGGCAAGCGTAGCAAAGGAGGTCCCGCGTGGAGGTGTCGCAAACCGGCATCCCGGGGCTTGTCGTGATCAAACCGAAAGTGTTCGGCGATCACCGGGGTTTTTTTCTGGAGACGTACAGCCGGGAGGCATACGCCAAGGCCGGTCTTAAGTATGATTTCGTGCAGGACAATCACGCCCGCTCAGGCCCCAAGGGCGTGCTGCGGGGCCTGCATTTCCAACTGCCGCCTGCCACCCAGGCCAAGCTCGTCTGGGTGACCCGGGGAGCGGTCTACGATGTCGTGGTCGATTTGCGGCAGGGATCGCCAACCTACAAAAAGTGGTACGGCATCGAGCTTTCCGCCGACAATTTCCTGCGGTTCATGGTGCCCCGAGGCTTTGCCCACGGCTACGTGACCCTGACCGAGGACGCCGAATTCATGTACAAGGTCGACGCCCCTTACGCGCCCGACCTGGATGCCGGCATCGCCTGGGACGACCCGGACATCGGCATCACCTGGCCGGTCACCGATCCTGTGCTGTCCGGGAAGGACGCGGTCCAGCCGCGCCTGTCCGCCGTGGGTTCGCCGTTTGTCTACGAGCCCTAGGCGCGACCGTAACAGGCGTCCGTATCTTTGGTGAAGACGTTGTCGCAACAGCGCTGCCGTTAACCCGCAAGCCTGCCGTTTGAAGGCGTGAGGCAGCACGAACTGGAGAATCCGCGGCTATGAGCAATTCCGATGTCGGGACAACCCCGGGCGGACGTTATGCCCTGATTTTGGCCGGTGGCTCGGGCACCCGGTTGTGGCCCCTTTCCCGGACGCTTCTGCCCAAGCAGTTGCTGGCCCTGGGCGGAGAGGCGACCCTGCTCCAGTCCACGGCCGAACGCGTGGCCAAGGCTTTTGCCCCGTCGGGCATTGCCGTGGTGACCAACGAGGAGCACGTTTTCGAGGTGCGAGCCCAGTTGCGCGGACAGCTCCCGGACGTGGACAGCGCCGTGTTGGCCGAGCCCGTGGGCCGCAACACCCTGCCGGCCATCCTGCTCGGACTGGCCCCCATCGTGGCCGCTGACCCCCAGGCTGTGGTGGGCGTGTTTCCGGCCGACCACCGCATCGACGACGCCGATTCCTGGGTCCGGGCCATGGATCGGGCGGCCGAGCTGGCTAAGGACGGCTGGTTCGTCACCTTCGGCATCCCGCCCAAGGCCCCGGAAACGGGTTACGGCTACATCCACCGGGGGGAAACCCTGGGCGAGGGCGGCTACGCCGTGCTGGGATTCACCGAAAAGCCTGACCGGGAAACCGCCGAACAGCTTTTGGCCAGCGGCGAGTACTCCTGGAACAGCGGCATGTTCGTGTTTCGGGCTGATGTCTTTCTGGACGCCGTGGCGACCCATGCTCCGGTTCTTTTCGACTGGTGGCGTACCCGGGACGAGCGTCCCCTGGCCGCTGGCTATGCCGGCATTCCCGACGTGTCCGTGGACTATGGCGTGGTGGAAAAGCTTGAGCGCATCGCCATGGTGGAGGCGGGGTTCGACTGGGACGATCTGGGGAGCTGGGAGGCGCTCTACCGGCTTGGCCGGCGCGACGCCAGCGGCTGCGTGATCCAGGGCGACGTGCTGGCCCTGGACTGCTCGAATTCGCTCTTTTTTTCACAAGGAGGCGCCCTGGCCGTGGCCGGGGTCAAGGACCTCATCGTCATCCAGACCAAGGACGCCACCCTGGTGTGCCCGGTGACCGAGGCCCAGCGAGTCAAGGACGTGGTGGGGGCGCTGAAAAAACAGGGCAGCAAGCTCGTCGAGGCCCATGTGACGGTGCGCCGTCCCTGGGGCAGCTACACCGTGCTCGAAGAGGGGCCGAATTTTAAAATCAAGCGCATCGAGGTGTTGCCCGGAGCGCGGCTGTCGCTGCAGATGCACCATCACCGGGCCGAGCACTGGGTGGTGGTTTCGGGCACGGCCCTGGTCCAGGTGGGCGACCGGGAAATTTTGCTCACGGACAACCAGTCCGTGGACATTCCCAAGACCAGTCTGCACCGGCTTTCCAACCCCGGAAAGGTGCCGGTCGAGATCATTGAAATCCAGTCGGGGCCGTATCTTGAAGAAGACGACATCGTGCGCTTCGACGACATCTACGGCCGCGAGGGCAAAAGCCCCAAATAGAGTCAGCAAGAGGCCGGGGATTCGTGAATTTTTTCATTAGACCTTGACACGGAAGAACCAGGCTGGGTAAAAAGCGCGGTGCGACAATCCGCGCCGAGGTGAGGGGACAAATCCTCGGAGGGGTTCGTGGCGTGGCGACACGTCTTTCTTTCATCCGCCTTTCCCCGTGGGGGGGAAGGGGCCGTTGGGCGTCTTTGCGCCCGGCGGACAACCAGCAAAGGCATGGGCAGGGGACGTATGGAGGAGAAAAGATCGAATTCGGCCGGCGGTGTGGGCGGCATGGCGCTTTTTGCCCTGATCGGCTTCGTCGGCGCCCTGGTGGTGGGGTGGGGCATCTTCCCGAAGATGCTGTACAGCCAAAAGACGCAACCTATTCGTTTCAGTCACACGGTCCATACCCAGCTGGGCATTGAGTGCGAGCAGTGCCACCATCTGGGTCCCGACGGCCGCTTTGCCGGCCTGCCTTCCACCGAGTCCTGCGCCGAGTGCCATGGCGAAGAGACCGGCGATACCTCTGCCAACGGCAAGGAAATCGACAAGTTCGTCAAGGACTATGTCAAGACCGGCAGGCAGGTGCCCTGGCTTGTGTACCAGTACCAGCCCGACAACGTGTTCTTCTCCCACGCTGCCCACAAGGGATTCGAGTGCACCAAGTGCCACCTCGACGTGGCCAAGATGGACACTCCCCCGCCGTACTACGAGAACCGTCTGAGCGGTTACAGCAAGGACACCATGAAGATGTGGGAATGCGAACGCTGCCACGCTTCCATGGGCACCAGCAACGCCTGCTTCGTCTGTCATAAATAAGGGGGGAGAAATGGGACTTGATCGCAGAGCTTTCCTCGGTCTTGTGGCGGGTGGTACCGTTGGCGCCATGTTCACCCCCATTCCGTGGAAATTGATTGACGACGCTTCTATCTGGACCCAGAACTGGCCGTGGATCCCCCGGGTTCCCAAGGGCCAGATCGATTATGTGGCCACCACCAGCAAGCTGTGCCCGGCTGGCGAAGGCCTTAAGATCATGCGCGTGGCCGGCAATCCGATCCTGGCCGGCGGCAACCCTTCGCATCCGTTGTCCTGCGGCGGCGTCTCCGCCCTGGCCCGGTCCGAAGTCTACATGCTCTACAGCCCGGCCCGCATCAAATCGCCCATGAAGCGCAACGGCAAGACCTTTGCCCCCATCACCTGGGAGCAGGCCCTTGTCGAGATGGCCGAGAAACTCGGCGCGGCCAAGGGCGCGGTGGCCTCCATCTCCGGCGACAACACCGGCACCATCAATGAAGTCCTGACCGCCCTGACGGCCAAGCTCGGCAGCGCCGGCAGCTTCATGATGCCTTCCGAAGCCACCACCGCCGCCAAGGCCATGAAGCTCATGGGAGCCCAGGGCCAGGCCGGCTACGACTTCGAAAACGCCGACACCGTCCTGGTTCTTGGCGCGGACATCTTCGAGACCTGGGGCACCTCCTCCAGGAACCGCAAGGCCTTCGGCGCCAGCCGCCCGGCCGGGGACAAGCCCGCCAACACCTACGTCTACGTCGGCCCCAGCCGCAACAACACCGCCGCCGTGTGCGACCAGTGGGTTCCGGCCGCCGCCGCCGATCTCGGCGTGGTGGCCCTGGGCATCGCCTGGCATCTGCTCAAGGCCGGCGCGACCAGCAACGCTCCCGGGTTCGACACCTTCAAGGCCGTGGTCAACGGCGGCTTTGGTCCCGAAGACGTCAAGCGGGCCACGGGCGTTGCTCCCGAGACCCTGGCCGCCATCGCCAAGGCCCTGGCTTCGGCCAAGGCCCCCTTGGTGGTCACCGGCTCGCCCTTCGGACAGGGCCTGGGCGCGGCTCCGGTCATCGCCGGCATGTCGCTCAACATGCTCCTGGGCCGCATCAACAAGCCCGGCGGCGTTTACATGCTGCCGGAATTGCCCTCGGTGGTTCCGGGCGCGCTGACCCGCGCGGCCATGCTCGACGGCGATCTGCCCGCGTTTTTAAAGGGCGTGGAATCCGGCAAGACCCCGGCTCCCAAGGCCCTGCTCATCTATGACGCCAACCCGGTCTACGGCCTGCCCGAAGCGGCGACCATGGCCAAGGCCCTGGAAAAGATCCCGTTCAAGGTGAGCTTCTCCTCCTTCATGGACGAGACCGCCGCCCTGTGCGATCTGGTGCTGCCAAATTCGCTGCCGCTGGAGCGCTACGACGACGTGGCCACGCCTTACGGCTCCGGCTTTTGCGTCTACAGTCTGGTGCGGCCCATCCAAAAGCCCATCTGCGACACCAAGACCACCGGCGACGTGCTGCTTGGCTTGGCTCGCAAGCTCTCCATTGACCTCAAGTTCGACAACTTCCAGCAGGTCATCAAGGAAAAAGTCGCCAGCCTGGCCAAGGTCAGCGGCGGTTTCGTGGCCAAGGACGTCATGCCCTGGCAGGTCGCGGCCGGTAAGCCCGCGCCCGCCCTGGTCGGCGGCGACCTCTGGAAGGCCCTGGAAGCCGGGTACGCCTGGACCATGGTCGGCCAGGCGCCCCAGACCGCCATGGGATTTGCCGCCGAAGTGGTGGCCAAGGCCGTCAAGGCCGGCAAGCCCGCCACGGCCACGGTGCTGGCTCCCTACGCCCAGCTGCGCACCGGCACCCCGGTCACCGGCATGCCCTGCCAGGATCTGACCACGGTCCCGGACACCGAGCTTCTGGGCGACACCACCTTCATCCGCGTCAACAGCGAGACGGCCAAAACCCTGGGCCTCAAAAAAGGCCAGATGGTCAAACTGTCCGGCGCCGGCGTTGACTGCCAGGCCAAGGTCCACATCTTCGAGAGCGTCATGCCCGGCATGGTCAGCGCCCCCTTGGGCTTCGGCCATACCGCCTTCGACTACTACAGCCAGGGCAAGGGAGCCAACTACCTCTCGCTTGCCGCCGTGGTCGAGGAAGCAGGTTCGGGCCTGTCCATGTGGATCGCCCCGGAAGTCAAAATCGCCTAACGAAGGGAAAGGGAAGCCGTCATGTCCGGACAGAAAATGGAATTCCCGATCACCTGGGGCATGGTGATCGATATTGACAAATGCACCGGCTGCGGAGCCTGCATGGCCTCCTGCCAGACCGAGAACAACGTCGAACCCCAGCGCGAAGCCTCCAACAAGCTGCGCGCCACGTCGTGGATGCTCGTCTACGAGCTCACCAACGACAAAGCCTTCCCCAATCACGACATTGCCTATCTGCCCCGGCCCTGCCAGCAGTGCGGCAATCCGCCTTGCGTTTCCGTGTGCCCGGTCATCGCCACGGACAAAAACGAGAACGGCGGCATCGTGAGCCAGGTCTACCCCCGTTGCATCGGATGCCGGTATTGCGTGGCCGCCTGCCCCTACCACGTCCGCTACTTCGGCTGGTACGACCCCATTTGGCCGGAAGGCATGGAGAAGACCCTGTCTCCCATGACCTCGGTGCGCCCCCGCGGCGTGGTCGAGAAATGCACCTTCTGCCATCATCGCTGGACCCAGGCCAAGGACGCCGCCCGCGTCGCCGGCAAGGATCCCGATAACCTCGATGACGGGGCCTACGTCACCTCTTGCGTCCAGAATTGCCCTTCCGGGGCCCTCGCTTTCGGGGACATCAAAAACCCCAAGCACAAGGTGCACGAGCTGGTCAAAAGCCCCTACGCCTTCCGTCTGTTGGAGCGCCTGGGCACCGATACCCAGGTCTACTACATCAGCCGGCGGGAATGGGTCCGCAAGCTCGGCGACAACTACCTTAAAAGCGAGTAATCGGGGGGGATGCAATGAGCTTTATTGAAATCGAAAAAACCTGGTACCCCGAGGGCGTCGAGCGTTGCTCCCTTGGGAAGTTCATGAAGTGGCTCAGCGTGTTGGGCGTCGTCGCCCTCTACGGCTTCTTCGCCATGATCGTGTGCTTCGCCTACGGTCTTGGCGTCACCGGCCTGGACAACTACTTTGGTTTCGGCCTGTGGATCACCTTCGATCTGGCCGTCATCGCCCTGGGCGCCGGAGCCTTTTTCACCGGGCTTTTGCGTTACATCATCCGCATCGACGAACTCAAAAACATCATCAACCTGACCGTCATCAAGGGCTTTATTTGCTACTCCGGGGCCATGCTCATCCTGTCCCTGGACGTCGGCCAGCCCATCCGGTCGTGGTTCGGCTACTGGCACCCCAACGTCCACTCGATGCTGACGGAAGTCATCTTCTGCATCACTTGCTACCTGATGGTGCTCATCATCGAGTACATTCCGCTCATCCTTGAGCAGAAGCAGATCAACAAGATCCCGTTCCTGCACAACCTGGCCCACCAGATGCACGTGGTCATGCCGCTTTTCGCCGGCATCGGCGCGTTCCTCTCGACCTTCCACCAGGGGTCGCTGGGCGGCATGTACGGCGTCATGTTCGCCCGTCCCTACGCTTTCCGCGACGGGTTTTTCATTTGGCCCTGGACGTTCTTCCTGTTCGTCCTGTCGGCCATCGCCTCCGGCCCGTGCATGACGGTGCTGATCTGCGGCTTCATGGAAAAAATCACCGGCCGCAAGCTCACCACCTACCGGGTCAAGTCGCTCATGTGCAAGATCGGCGGCACCATGCTGCTTATCTACACGGTGTTTAAGTACCTGGACACCTGGGCCTGGATCAACGACATCCTGCCCCGGGCCGGTCTGACCTTCGACCAGATGTTCTACGGCATGGTCTACGGCAAGTGGCTGTTCTTCTCCGAACTGGTGCTGTGCCTGATCGTCCCGGTCATTTGCCTGCTCACGCCTCTGCGCAAGAAGCCGTTCTTTATGTATTTGGGCGCCATCCTGGCCTGCACGGGCGTGGTCATCAACCGCTACGTCTTCACTGTCCAGGCCCTGGCCCAGCCGGTGCTGCCGTTCACCAAGTGGGAGATCTACACCCCCAACTGGGCGGAATGGGCCACCTCGCTCATGGTCGTCGCCTACGGCTTCATCATCATGAGCCTGTCCTACCGCTATCTGCCGATCTTCCCCCAGGAAGTCGGGCTCAACAAGAAGTAGGACCGCGTTTCCCCCGAAACGACCAAGCCCGGCCGCGCAAGCGGCCGGGCTTTTTTTCGGCCGGCTGGATTGTGTTTCGACTGGTCGTGCTTGGTCCTGGCGTGCTGTCGGCTTTGATGTGTCGCAGGTGTCAGCTTGCGCCGTAGGCTAGATTTCACGGATCGCCAGGTACCGGCTCGGCCACGTTCCTGGCTATGGGCTGACGCGCCCGATGACGAATTTGCAGCAGCCCTTCACGGCTTGATCAGCCTGGAAATCCCCATCGAGTACATGCTGGGAAAATGGAAGGTCAGCCAGAACCGGTCGGCAACTGACCGGCGCGGCGTGCCAGGGGGGCTGGGACAAGACGCCGACGCCATGGCCGCGCTGGTCGCCGTGACACTGTAATCGCCCGCGACACATCAGAAAATACTTTTACGCCGGTTTTGCCGCGCGAAACGGACAAGCCCCGACTCGCTCCCTTGAAGGCGCGAACCGGGGCTTGTTGTTGTGGTCCGGCCGACCTGTAAGCCTCCCTTAACCTTCCGCGGCGATGCGTCGCACCACCCAGGTTTTGACGATCTGGGCCAGGCACATGTAGGCGAAGATGACCAGGGCGATAAGCCCCCAGTAATGGGCCGGCGGCACGACCAGACCGAAAGAGGCGGCCAGGGGCGAGAAGGGCAGCCATACACCCACGGCGCAGATGGCCAGCGTCGTCATCCCTAGGGCCAGGCTGGAGCGGCTTTGCAGGAAGGGAATGCGGTCGGTGCGGATGACGTGGACAATGAGCGTCTGGGACAACAGCGATTCGATGAACCAACCGGTCTGGAACAGCGCGGCGTTGTCCCAGGCGTGAAATACATGCAGCAAGATGAAGAACGTAACGTAGTCGAAGATGGAACTCACCGGGCCAAGCCAGACGATGTAGCGCCGAATATCGTCGATGCGCCAGCGCCTGGGGGCTTTGACAATGTCGTCGTCCACGTTGTCCGTGGGAATGGCCGTCTGGGAGAAGTCGTACATGAGGTTGTTGACCAGGATCTGAATAGGCAGCATGGGCAGGAAGGGCAAAAAGGCGCTGGCCCCGAGCACGCTGAACATGTTGCCGAAGTTGGAACTGGCCCCCATGCGGATGTATTTGGTGATGTTGAAGAAAATCTTGCGGCCCTCGACCACGCCGTGCTCCAGCACGTGCAGGCTTTTTTCCAGCAAAATGATGTCGGCCGACTCCTTGGCCACATCCACGGCCGAATCCACCGAAATGCCGACGTCGGCGGCCCGCAGGGCCGGGGCGTCGTTGATGCCGTCGCCCATGAAGCCGACCACGTGGCCCCGGGCGCGAAGCGCGGCCACGATGGCTTCCTTTTGCATGGGGTCGAGCTTGGCGAACACGTGGCAACTCTCCACGGCCTCGGACAGCTCGGTCGGGCTCATGGCCGCCACCATGTCGCCGGTGATGATGCGGTCCCCGGCGTCAAAACGCACTTCCCGGCAGATCTTGGCCGTGATGACGGCATTGTCGCCGGTGACGATCTTGGGCTGGATGCCGTGGGCCAGCATGGTGGCCAGGGCGTCGGCCGCCGTGTCTTTGGGCGGATCAAGGAAGGCCAAGTACCCCATAAGCGTCAGGTCGGCTTCGTCGGCCACGCCAAAGTCGTGGCGCTGCCCGTCCACTTCCTTGTAAGCCAGGGCCACGACGCGAAAGCCGTCGTCGTTAAGATCATGCACCAGTTGCTGCATGGTTTCGCGATGCTCGGCATCAAGGGCGGACACGACACCGTTCTGGAGGCAGTCGCGGCTTTGGGCGAAGACCTCTTCGGCCGCGCCCTTGCAGATGAGAATCGCCTTGCCGGTGCGCTTGTCCCGCACGATGACGCTCAAGCGGCGGCGCATGAAATCGAAGGGAATCTCGTCAAGAAGTTCGTAATGCTCGGGGTCGATGGCCGAGGTCGCGTCGTCGCCCGAACTGATGACGGCCAGATCCAGGGCGTTTCGCAGGCCCGTTTGCAGCTTGCTGTTGAGGTAGGCGTATTCCAGCACCGAGCAGTCTTCGCGGCCGGCGACGTCGAGGTACTTTTCCAGGATGATCTTGTCCTGGGTCAGCGTGCCGGTCTTGTCCGTGCACAGCACGTCGATGGCCCCGAAATTTTGGATGGCGTCCAGGCGCTTGACGATGACCTTGTGCTTGGACATGGCCAGCGCGCCCTTGGACAGGCACACCGTCACCACCATGGGCAGCATTTCCGGGGTCAAGCCAACGGCCACGGCCAGGGCGAACATGAACGCGCCCATCCAGTCACCGCTGGTTGCGCCGTTGATGAGAAAGACAAAGGGCACCATGATCATCATGAAACGCAGCATGAGCATGGTGAAATTTTTGATGCCCTTGTCGAAATCTGTCTCCACCCGCTTCTGCGACAGCTTGGCCGCGATGCCGCCGAAGTAGGTGCGCGCCCCGGTGGCCATGACCAGGGCGGCGGCCGAACCGGACACCACGTTGGTGCCCATGAAGCACATGGCCGGATCGCCAAGGCCGGTCTCGCCCTCAGGGGCGGCCTCGCCGGCCGGGCGGACGGTCTTTTCCACGGGCAGGGCCTCGCCGGTCAACATGGCCTGATTGATGTGGAGATCCTTGGCCCGCACGATCTGGACGTCGGCCGGCACCATGTCGCCGGCGGCGAGCAGCACCATGTCGCCGGGGACCACCTGGGCCATGGGGATTTCCGTCTGCTGCCCGTCGCGCAGCACCGTGGCCGTGGTGTGGACCATCTTGCGCAGTTCCTCGGCGGCGGTGTCGGCCTTGGCTTCCTGGATGACTTTGAGCGTCACGCCAAGGACGGCCATGCCGATGATGACCACGGCTGAACGGACGTCGTCGGTGGCGTAGGAGATGGACCCCAGAACAAACAGCAAGAGCACCAGCGGGTTTTTGACCGCGTCGAGCAGGCGGGCGGCCAGGGTGATCCGCTTGGCGGCGGCGGCCTGGTTGGGGCCGTACTTGGCCAGCCGCTCCCGGGCTTCGGCTGTGGAAAGGCCCAGGGCCGCGGGTTGGGCGGCAGGGGCGGGTTCGGCGAGGCGCTCCCCGGACTCGGCCACCTCCCGCCACAAGGCGTTGAGATGCTGGAAGGCCTCGTAGGGTTCGATTTTGTGTTTGACGGCCAGGGCCGCAAACACATCGGCCTTCTGGACGAAGTGTTCCAGGGTTTTGACAAAGGCCGTGTCCGGGGCCAGGCGAAGGTCTTCCGGGGCGGGCGCGGCGGCGGGATGGGACGGGGACTGGCCGGTGGCGGGCGGCGTGGGCTGCGTCATGAGGCCTCCTTCGACTCGATGCGCGGGGGAGGCCGGCCGAAGCGCAGCCAAGGACTCCCCCGATGACGCATCAGGCCCTACGGGCCGGGGATTGCTTTTTCATGACGGAAACGAGGCATACAAGCGCTTTACGCAATTGACATTATATCGGCTCCGCGCCGGCTTTCGGACAAGAGCCTTACGCCATGGGCAATTACCGGCTCACTGCGGCCAAAAAAGCCAGGCTTTCCTGGGCGGCCTTGTGGAAGTCCACGCCGCCGTCGATTTCCAGCACCGGCAGATCGCCCAGAAGTTCCAGATAGGCGTTCTGGCTGGCCATGGACGGCTCGGACGGGTCCTCGAATTCGTAGAAAAGCCCCACGTCCTTCATGAAGGCCGGCATGAGGTCGCGCCGGTCGGCCAGCCGCACCCGGGCGCCGGTCATGGGCGAGGCGTCGCGCTTCCAGCGCAGGATGACCAGCCCGGCCATGGGGCAGCCCAGCTTGAACCGGCCCGGGCCGAAGCATTCGTCGATAAAGGCGTCGTACTTGTGTTCCAGATCCCACAGTTCGGCCGTGGGCAGGGCTGAGAAACGAGCCCGGTCGGCGGCGTCCATGACCGGGGCAAGACTTGGGTTGTTGAGCACCGTGCCGGGGTTGACCCGGGGCATCTTGGCCACGCCGTGCATGACGAGGCCTTCGCCCTCGCGGGAAACCATGACCCGGTCGTTGCTGATGAACTCCGTGCCATGACGCATGATTTCCAAGGCCAGGGTCGATTTGCCGGCTCCGGAAAAACCGGCGATGACCAGGCCTTGGCCGCCTTGGGCGACGCCGGCGGCGTGAAACAGCAGCGCCCCGCGCTTCAGGCGCCATTCGATGAAGCGGTTGTTGATGAAGTTGACGATCTGGTTGTCGTTTTCCAGGCACGGCCCCACGGCGTAGTTTTTGCCCTGGCCGAAGAGGAAGACGAGGCCCGTGAGGAGTTTTTTGACTACCCGGCCGTCGGGGAGGTCCAGAGACGATTCCTTGAGTTTGGTCTTGCCCGGTTCCCGGGGGTGGACGGCAAAGGGCAGGTCAAACTCCGGCGGCCCGGCCTCGATGGCCGTGACTTCGATGCGGTAGGAACCGCCGCCGCCGAGAAAGTCGCGGTAGTAGCGGCCGAGCTTTTCCGACAGGGCGTGGGAGTTGGTGGCCACAACCACGGTCACGTCGTCAAAGGTGACTTCCAGGCCATGGGCCAGGGGCGCGGTTTCCAGGACGGGGGCCATAAGCCCGGCGATGGTGGGGCCGCTCATGCGATCTCCTTGAGGACATAGTCGGCGTAGGCCGCAGCCGCGTCCAGGCCGCAGGCGTCGAGGAGTCCCCGGAAGCCGCCGAAGGCCGAGACTTCGTAGATGGCCGCGCCGGATGGGGTTTCCACCACGTCCACGCAGGTGAAGGCCATGCCCGGGAAGAGGTTTTGGGCCTTGCGGGCCAGTTCGATGATCTCGTCCGATGGATTATGGGGCACGTAGCGGCCGCCGGTGCGGGTGGTGGTGTCCCAGGAATTGCCGCTGCCCTGGCGGGCGTAGGTGGCCAGATACTGGCCGCCCAAAAACGACACCCCGAGATCAAGATGCCCGCCGGCGTGGGAGACCATCTGCTGGATGTACATGACCCGGTTGCCGGCGGCCTTGTAATCGGCGATCTCCTCATGCATTTCCGGGCCTTCCTCAATGACGGTCATGCCCCGGGCCTTGGAGCTGTACAGCGGCTTGAACACGGCCCGGCCGTAGTCCGAGACGGCGGCGGCGGCTTCGCTGACGTCCTCGGTGACGGTGGTCGGCGGCATGGGGATGCCGCCCCGGCGCAGCACGGCCGTGCCGCTTAAGCGATCAATAAGCCGAAACATGCTGTCCGGGTTGGAAAAGACCGGCAGCCCGCCGGAATGGAGAAAGCGCAGGATCTCCATGCGGTCCAAGGCGTCGGGGGTGTAGGACGGGGCGATCTTTTTGACGATGAGCCCATCGAGGCTGGTGAGGTCGGTGTCCTTATAAAAGGCCTTGCCCGTTTCCAGGTCCAGGCGCACTTCGGCCATGTCGATGCACAGGCGAAAGCCGGTGCGGGCTTCCAGGGCGTCCAGCAAACGCAGGGTGGACCAGCCGCCGGGGATGCCCACCACGCCAATCTTTTTCATTTGTTTCTCCATGGTTGCAGGAAGGTTTTCAGTAGCACAGGGCGTCGACGGGCAGCTTGAAGTCCGCTGGGTCGCCGTCATGGGCGGCCACGCGCTGCAGCAAAAAGACGCCCCGGTGGAACATGAGCCGGGCGAAACGCTCGCTCAGTTCGAATCGGGTCGAAGTAATAAGTGACCGGCCAAGGCCAAGGGCCAGCCGGATGTCGAAGGTCGTGTCGCCATGCTTGGCGGCAAAAGCGGCGGCAAAGCGGCGCATCTCCAGGATGACGGCGGAAAGGACGCCGCGCCGGGCCTTGTCGAAGATGGGCAGGCGGAAGTTGGAGACCATGTACACCGAGACGTCCTGCACCAGGTCGGCGTCGGCCGATCGGTGCAGGTCGATGTAGTGGATGCGGTCCTCGGCCGGATCATAGAGGATGTTGTTGGTGTTGTAGTCGCCGTGGATCAGCACGCTGTAGGGCGCGGCAAGGGTGCGCTCCACGGCCTCGGCGGCGTCGATGATTTCGTCCAGGGACGGCAAGGGAAAAGCGCCGATGGCCTTGCGCTTGACCCGAAAGCCCGGGTGCACGGTGAGCACCTCGGGCAGGCGGGCGCGCAACTGCTTGCTGTAGCCGATGGGGCGGGGGCCGGGGGTCAGGGTTTTTTCCCAGAGTTCCCCGGCGGTGCGGCACTGGGCGGCCACGGCCCGGGAGAGCAGCTTGCGGTCGCCGGAGAGCGACAGGTCCTGGATGGTCTGGCCGGGCAAGAGCTCGATGAGCATGGAGCTGGTCTTTTCCCCTTCGCGAAAGGCTTCCAGATGCGGAGCCAGGCCCGGCATGAGGGACTCCCAGCGGGCGAAGTTGGCGGCTTCCTGGCGCAGCTTGCCCGTGTCGCCGTCCTTGAAGATGACTTCCTTGTGGCAGTCGCCTTCGCCGCCGCGTTCCTGAATCCGGCCGATGCGGCAGCCTGAGCGGGTGCCCCAGATGGAGGCGAATTCCACATCGGACAGCGGGTTTTCGTGGCCGGAGGCGGCCAGAATGTCGTTTAAGGCGGTGAACTGGCGGATTTTGAATTTGTCGCCGGTGATGGCGAAGATGGCGGCTTCGCCGACGTTGAGCAGGGCGTCGCCCATGCGTTCGAGATAGCGGAAGATAAACAGGGTGGTGAGCAGGTCGCCGGTGTTGAAGCCCGTGCGCAGTTCGTCGCGGATGCGGTCGAACTCCTGCTTGTAGAGCCGGTCGAGATGCAGCTCGCAGCGGCAGATTTTCAGCGCCGCGGCCATGTCGCGTTCCAGCACCGCCTTTGGCATCCAGCCCAGGGCATTCTGGATTTCCTGGAAAAACGGCTTGTAGTCGTAGCGCAGCAGGCATCTTGGATCGTCGTAGTGGCGCGTTTGGCGCACCACGTTGACGGCATGGTCGCCCACCCGTTCGAGGTTGCTGCCGATGATGTGAAACGCCCGGATGCGGGCCACTTCCGGGGCGGTGGGCCGGGTTTCGCCGTGCAGGGTGGCGAAGCAGGCGTTTTCGATCACGCTTTTCAAGTTGTCGATATAGTCGTCGCGGGCCTCGATCTTGGCGATGGCCTTTTCGTCACGATGCTTGAGGACTTCGATGGTGCCGGCGATCTGTCGCTCGATCTCCACGAGCAGGAATTTGAAATTGCGCTCGATCTCAAGCATCGTCTTCGTCCCGGGCAGTGATGAGCAGTGGGGCGGAACATTCCTGTTCGCGCTCCTTCCAGCGGAAGGTCAGCTTGAGTTTGCGGTCCTCGCCCTTGGCCTTGCCTTCCACGGTGACGGCCACCAACCCCTTGGGGATAAGGCGCAGCACGTCCTCGCCCTGGGACAGGGTGATCTCTCCCGTGGCGAACCCGTCGCGCACGGCCTCCAGATAGGCGGCGATGACGTCGGGCTGCTGCAATCCGTCGTATTTGAAAAGCTTGTTCACGAACTTCCTCCTTGGCGGCCCGGGGAGACGATCCGGGCGCGTCATTGGCTGTAGCACCCGATTATGAAGAAAAGGTGAAGCCCTGCTTGTTTTTTTGCACAACGGCCGGGTTTTTCCGCGCCGCGCGTTCGTCATGAGAGACTCACGCAACCTTCACCGGTTTACCCTGTACGCGGCCGGCCCGACTGGGCTAGGGTCGTGTCCGTGAAAGCGCATACGGCGTTTGGCAGGCAACGCATGAAGACCACCAATTTTTCCTTAACAATACGTCGTATTGTTAAGGGACGCGACATTGGGTCAGGCACGGAGGAGGCCATGAGTCAGGAAGCCATCGATCAATTTCTGGCCTGGTTGCAGGCCGACAAGGACCGGCTGCTCCTGGTCGGCGGCCTGCCCCTTGATGAACTGGCGGCCCACGCCGCCGCCCACGGGTTTATTTTCACCGTGGAGGAACTCAAGGCCAGGCAGGCCCTGGTGCATCTGGTGGAAGGCACCTAGCGCCGCACTCGAAAAATACGAAGGTGTCGTTGGGGAGTTCAATGTTTTTTCGCTTGTTGCCAGCAAAACGCCTGCTGTTTTTTTCGAGGATACGCCACGGGGAGGGGCGGCTTAACCGCTGCTCACGCCCGCTTTCTCCCACCCGCACCGGAGTACGGCATGTTGCAGTCCCTTGCCAGCCTTGACGGCCATTCCCTGATCCTGTTGTGCCTGTCCCTGGGAATCGCCCTGGCGTTTGAATTCGTCAACGGTTTTCACGACACGGCCAACGCCGTGGCCACGGTGATCTACACCAAGGCGCTTCGGGCCACCACGGCTGTCGTCCTGTCGGGCATCTGCAATTTCCTCGGCGTGCTGCTTGGCGGCATCGCCGTGGCCTATTCCATCGTCCATCTGCTGCCGGTGGACCTGCTCGTGTCGGTCAACTCCAACCTCGGGTTGGCCATGGTCTTTTCCCTGCTCGTCTCGGCCATCCTGTGGAACTTCGGCACCTGGTACCTGGGGCTGCCGGCGTCGAGTTCCCACACGCTCATCGGCGCAATCCTGGGCGTGGGGCTGGCCAACGCCGTACGCGAAGGCCTGCCGGCCGGGGCCGGGGTCAACTGGCACAAGGCCGTCGAAGTCGGCTTGTCGCTATTCATCTCGCCCATCATCGGCTTTGTCCTGGCCGGCGGGCTGCTGCTTTTGCTGCAACGACTGCTCAAAAATCCGGCCCTGCATCGGCCGCCTCAAGGCGACGCGCCGCCGCCGCCGGCCATGCGGGCGGCGCTGATCCTCTCGGGCCTGGGCGTAAGCCTGGCCCATGGCTCCAACGACGGCCAGAAGGGGGTGGGCCTTATCATGCTTATCCTCATCGGCATTCTGCCCGGGGTCTATTCCCTGGACGCCGACCTGTCGCCCGGCGAGACGGCCATGGTGCGCCAGGCGGCGGCCCGGTTCACCGACTATTTCGACGCCCACCGGCTGGAGATCGACAAGGCCTATGCCAATGGCTCCATCCGGGAGCTGCCCGAGAAATCTTCAGCCGTGAGCTGCGACGTGCGCGGGGCCGTGGCCGCCTCGGAAGACATCCAGCGCCAGCTGGCCCTGTATGATTCCATTGCCGCCATCCCGGCCGGGGAACGCTGGGAGCTGCGCACCGACATCCTGTGCCTGGACGACGCCGCCCGGATCATGCAGGGGCTTTCGGGCAGCGCCGCCGAGCGGGCCGAAATCGAGCAACTGCGCGAAACATTGCGCCGGCCTACAGAATACGCCCCGGATTGGGTCATCATGGCCGTGTCCCTGGCCCTTGGCGTGGGCACCATGGTCGGTTGGAAGCGCATCGTGGTCACCATCGGCGAGAAGATCGGCAAGACCAAGCTCAGCTATGCCCAGGGCGCGTCGGCCCAGATCGTGGCCATGGCCACCATCGGCCTGGCCGACGGCCTGGGGCTGCCGGTGTCCACCACCCATGTGCTGTCCTCGGGCGTGGCCGGGACCATGGCCGCCCACAAAAGCGGCCTGCAGATGCGCACCCTGCGCTCCATCGCCATGGCCTGGGTGTTCACCCTGCCGGCGGCCATGCTGCTGGGGGCCGGGTTCTTTTTCCTCTTCACGGCCTGGCTGTAGGGTGTGGCGGCCGGGCTTGCCCGAACTCCGGTTTGCGCCTAGATAAGCGCCTGGCCGGCGCAATTGCGCCGCCACCGGACGTTCCCCTATGCTGCTGTATATCCACGTGCCCTTTTGCCGGAGCAAGTGCCGGTACTGCGCTTTTGTCTCGCGTCCCCTGGACATGGCCGAGGTGGAGGTCTACGCCACGGCCTTGCCGCTGGAGATCCGGCATTTCGGCAAAAAGCTCGGCCGGCCCAAGGTCGAGACCATCTATTTCGGCGGCGGCACGCCCACGCTGTTGCCGCCCTGGGCGCTGTCGCGCATCCTGCCGGAAATCACCCGCCATTTCGATGTGCATCCGGCCGTGGAATGGACGTTTGAGGGCAATCCCGATTCGGCCCTGGACCAGCAGTATCTGAGCATCCTGGCCGGGGCCGGGGTCAATCGCCTGAGTCTTGGGGTGCAGAGCTTTTCCGACGCCATGCTGAAGATCCTGGGCCGCCCCCATGACGCCAGAACGGCCCATATGGCCTTCGAGGCGGCCCGCAAGGCGGGGTTCGCCAATATCAGCCTGGACCTCATCTGGGGCCTGCCCGGCCAGCGCGAGGGGAGCTGGATGGAGGACCTGAAGGCAGCCGTGCGCCTGCGGCCGGAGCATCTGTCCTGCTACGGCCTGACCCTGGAGCCGGGCACGCCCCTGGCCGCCTCGGCCGAGGCCGGCGAGCTGGAGCTGCCGCCGGATGGCGAGCAGGGCCGCATGTACGTGCATGGGGCGGAGTTTCTGGAAGAGCAGGGCTACCTGCAATACGAAATCTCCAATTACGCCCGCATGGGTTTCCAAAGCCGCCACAATTCGGGCTACTGGGAAGGCCGGGACTATCTTGGCTTGGGGCCGGGGGCGGTATCCACCGTGGCCGGAGTGCGCCATGAAAATCCCCGCGACGTCCGCGACTGGGCCGTCCAGGCAAAGGCCGGGCGCTGCGGTGCGGGCGGGGTGGCGCTGTCGCGGGAGGAGCGTATCCGCGAACTGGTAATGCTCTCGCTGCGAACGGCCAAGGGGCTTCGGCTGGGACTGTACAAGCGGTTGACTGGAATTGATTTTCTCAAGGAAAACGAAGCGCTCGTCACCGCTTTGCGGCAAAAGGAGCTGGTACGCCTGAGCGCCGGGCATCTGCGGCTGACCAAGAACGGCTTTCTGGTCAGCAACCTCATCCTGGAGCGCCTGCGCTTCTGACAATCGCTGCCGCGTCGGTCTTCCTCGCCTTGTTCTTTCCCGAATTGCGCAACCCGCCCACCGTAATGGCTCTCCCCCTTAACCCCTTTCTCCATTTGGGGGGGGCTGGGGGCCTCAGGCCCCCAGCCGCCGGAGGCCTCTTCCCTTTTCTTTTCAGCCTGTTCCCTACATTCCTCCCTTGGTCGGTGGCAAAGCGTCGGCCAGGGCGGCGGGGGGCTTGTGGCCGTCGAGGACGGCGGCGTAGGTCAGGGCGTCTTCGCGGAATTCGGCCAGCCGGGCGCGGGGCAGGGGCGTGGCTTCGGCGGTGTCGTTATCCAGGGCGTTGACCGGCTGGCCGTCGGCGTACATGCGGAAATCGAGGTGGGGGCCGGTGGCGTAGCCGGTGGCCCCGACATAGCCGATGACTTGGCCTTGGACCACACGGCTGCCTTGGGCGATGCCCTTGGCGAAGCGGCTTAAGTGGTTGTAGCGGGTGACGTAGGTTTTGCCGTGGCGCACGGTCAGGTAGTTGCCGGCGGCGTGGTTGCGGCCGCGTTCGATGACCACGCCGTCGCCCACGGTCCAGACGGGGGTGCCGGTGGGGGCGGCGTAGTCCACGCCGTAATGGGGTTTGCGGACCTTGAGGATGGGGTGCAGGCGCGAGGCGGTGAAGCCCGAGGTGACGCGCAGAAATGACAGGGGGGCGCGCAGGAAGGTTTTGCGCCGGGGGGTTCCGTCGGCGTCGTAGTATTCCAGGCGGCCTTTGTCGCCGAGGATGCCGTAGCCTTCCAGGACTTTGTCGCCGCTGGTGTAGCGGGCGGCCAGCACGCGGCCCAGGCCGGCCGGGCGGCCTTCCACGTAGCGCTCTTCCACCACGGCCCGCACGGTGTCGCCGGGCTGCACGTCGCGGCTGAAGTCCATGTCCGAGGCGAAGATGTCGGCCAGGGCCAGGGCGGTGGCCAGATTGCCGCCGGCCTCGGCCACGGCTTCGGACAGGGTGGATGTGACGGTGGTGGTCAGAAGGGCGGGGCGTACCTCGCACTGTTTGGTTTCGACCCGGGCGGCGAGCTCGCCGTCGTTTTCGTCGATGACGAGGGTTTCGGTTTCGTTGATGTCGTATTCGAAGGAGACCAGTTCCCGGTCGCGCAGGGTGAGGCGGTAAGGCTGGCCGGTGCGCAGGTCGGAGAAGGAGAAATCCTCGGGGTCGGCCAGGGCGGCGATTTTGGCCGGCTCGGCGTGGCGGCCGAGGAGGCCGGCCAGGGTCTGGCCGGGGCGGACCTCGCCGGTGATGGTCCGGGCGTCGGATGCGGCGGCGTCCCCGGCTTCGGCGGGGGGGGCGGACGTGTCGGGCTGGTCGAAGAGATTGCCGACGATGGCGACGTTGGGATCGGCTTGGACCGGAGCCTGCGCGGTTTGGAAAAGCGATGCCCAAAAGGCCAGGGGCGCGGGCAGGCCGGACATGTAGCCGATGGCGGCGGCCAGGGCCACGACGATCAGGCCGAGCAGGAAAAACCGTGGCCAGGAACGGCGTCGGCGTTTGGAGAAGATCGGTCGACCAGGGTCGCCAAGCGACGGATAGGGCATAGGCGTGGTTCCGTTATGGTGCGCCGGGCAGGCGGATGGCGTTTGGCTGGGGCAATGAGATCACGGCGCGCCGGCGTCGGCGTGCAGCTGATAGGAGTATGAAAAATTGTTCATGTTGCGTTGAGTCGGTGCATGAGTGCGGTTTGATGCAGTTGATTCCTGCGGAGGATAACGATTTTTCGGGATCGGTCAAGGTGGGGTCTTTTCTGCAAAGAGCGTCTGGTGATTGGTTGTTTTTGGATATGATGCGTCCATGATTTCTTTGTTTGTGGAGTAAATTTCATGAAAAAAACTTTTGTTTGGAATGTAATATATCTTTTGAAGAGAAAACCATCTCTTTGTGTGGACTATTGCGTGGCGAGGTGTTTTGCCAGAGTCTGGGGGAGGGACTGCAACGCGCGTCGGCCGCACTGCGGTTATGTGCCCTGGCGGCGCAGGGCTGGGGGGGCGGCAGACGGAGCGCCCGGGCCTGGCAGGCTCGGCAAGGGCGACGCCCGGAGCAGGCCCTGGGAGAGGGCTTGGGGCGCGGCCGCCCTTGGGCTGCTGGCCGTCGTGCTGCTTTTGGGGGGCTGTTCCGGGACCGGGGAGCCGGCTGGGCCGGCCGGGCCGCCGGGGCGCCTGTTCGGACTGGCCTTTGGCGATGCGCCCGGTCCGGGGCTGGCCCGGTTGGCCGTGCCGCTACCAAGTGCCCTGGCCGAATCCTTGGCTTTCTATGCCGCGCCTGGGCAGGGGGATGCGCCGTTTGGCGCGGCCCTGACCCAGGCCACGCTGGCCTTCTGGCAAGGCGGGCTTTTCTCCGTGGAAGCTGCCTTGGCCGCGCCGGCTGATGCGCCGGCGCTCACCGCGCGACTGACTCGCGATCTTGGGCCGCCGCATTGCCGCGAGGCCGCCTCCGGGCGCGTGTGCCTGTGGCGCAACGGCGATTTTGAAGCCGTGCTGGAGCAGTCCGGCGACGCGGCCCGGCTTATGTTGCGCCAGGCCGCCACGGCGGCGGCGGTGGCGGCGGCCCTGCCCCAGCCGCCGCCCCTGGAGCGCGCCGAGTAACACCCCGCGTCAACACAAGGCCCCGTCGCCGGAGAAACAGTGTTTCCCGACCGGCCACAGCGCCGATGTACGCCACACCTCCTTAACCCCTTTCTCCGTCTGGGGGGTCTGGGGGCCTCAGGCCCCCAGCCGCCGGAGACATCTTATCTCCCTATTTTCCCTTCATAAATATTTCACGAGCGGCCACGGCGGTGTCGGGGAAATCGGAGAACAGGCCGTCAACGCCGAGTTCGTAGAACTGGAGATATTCCTTGATGGGGTCGCCGCCGTAGTCCTTGGCCAGGTAGCGGTCCTCGTTGCGGAAGGTGTAGGGATGCACGGTCAGCCCGGCGGCGTGGGCGTCGGCCACCACGCTGTTGGCCGCAGCCAGAGTCTTGTCCGGGTTTTCGGCGATGATAAGGCGCTTCCAGGGACCGATGCCGTTGGCGAAGGCGGCGATCTCCTTGAGGTTGGCCGGGGAGAGCAGTTCGGCGAAGGTGCGCTTGTCGCCGGAGACCACGAAATCGTAGGGCCGCATGTCGGGCTCGTCGTAGAGAAAGACGAGCTTGACCGGCGTCATCTGGCGCAGGTCCTTCAAATTGCCGATCTCGAAGGACTGGATGAAGATCGGGGAATCGGCCTTGTCGTAGCCGTTTTTGGCGAGAATCTCGACGAGCTTGCCTTCCAGGGGCAGGCCGATGCTTCGGAAATAGGTCGGGTGCTTGGTTTCGGGATAGATGCCGATGGTGCGGCCGGTTTCCTTTTCCTTGCGCTTGACCAGTTCGATGACCTCTTCGAAAGTCGGTATGGCGAACTGGCCGTCGCGGCTGTGGTCGCGGAAGTCGAGGCGTTCCTTGGCCCGCAGGGTCCTTAGTTCGGCCAGGGTGAAATCTTCGGTGAAATAACCTTCTATTTCGGTTCCATCGATGGTTTTTTTGGTTTTGCGGTCCGGGAACTTGGCGGCCACGTCGGTGGTGCCGCTGATGTCGTTTTCGTGGCGGGCGATGAGCACGCCGTCCTTGGTGGCGACGAGGTCCGGCTCGACGTAATCGGCCCCCATGTCGATGGCCAGTTCGTAGGAAGCCAGGGTGTGTTCGGGGCGGTGGCCGCAGGCGCCCCGGTGGCCGATGACCAGGGGGGCGGGGCGGGACTGGGCCAGGGCCTCGCCGGCCAGACCGCTGGCGGCGGCCAGGGCCAGGGCCAGGGCGGCGAGTCGAAGGGTCGTTTTACGCATGGGATGCTCCTCGGATGTGGTATGGAAAAGACCAAGGTGCGCCCGGTCCGTGTCCGCCGGATAACCGACAGGTAACCGATGGGCGACAATTGCGCGAGTCCGGCGTCGCGGGCATTTGACAGCCGCCCTTGCCGGTCCTACAAGGCCCAAATGCAGGCTTCCACCGCTTTCGCTCCGACCTCCGGGCCGGCCGGCCCCCTGGAACTGGCGGCCAGGCTTATTCCCAATCCTTCCGTGCTCTCCGACCGGGGATTGGCTGCCCTGGTCGAGACAGCCTACCGGGCCAGCCTCAAGCGGGAAGAGGGTCGCTATCCGTCGTTTCAGCTGTTTTCGCCCCTGGCCGGCGGGGCCGAGCCGGTGCTTGATCTGCGTTTTTCCCCGCCCCAACCCTGTCAGCTTGCGACCTTGCACCGGCTATCGCCGGGCATCCCGCCGGGGCCTTACGCCTTCGTGGTCAAGGAAGGGCCGGAAGGGCTGCGGCTGGAAGGCGTGTCCAAGGTCGAGTATTCCGGCTTTGCCGCCCTGCGCGGCCGCATCGACTACCACGGCGGCACCCAGTTCCCGGGCCTTTCCTTGAGCGTCTCGGCTCCGGGCAGGTTGCGGGCGTCGCTCGTCTGTCCGGACCAGCCGGCGCTGTATCTGGAGTTGCGGGAAGGCCGGCTGTCGGTGTGCCACGACAACGCTTTTTCGCCCATTTTCCTGCCGCTTTGCCGCCAGGCCGCTCAGGGCTTGACCCACGGCGTCGAGGATTCCGGGGCTTTGGCCAGTCTGGTCAAGGCGACCCTGGCCCGGGTGTTCGCCCTGGCCGTGGCCGCCGGCCATGGCGGCATGTTCGTGTTTCTGCCGCCCGGCCGGGCCGAGGCCGCCGCCGCCAGGACGCTCCTGTCGCCAGGGGTCGGCGTGGCCTGGCCCAACCTCGGCCGGGTGGCCCAGAATCTGGCCGGCGCGGGCGGTGGCCAGGCCGTGCACCTGGAACAATGGGACACGGCCACCCGGGTGGCGGCCCAGGCCTCGTGCGTGGACGGGGCGGTGATCCTGGACGCCGCCTTGTCGGTGCAGGCCTTTCGGGTGGAACTCTTGGCCCGTGACGAGGACGCCTTGCCGCTTTGTCTGTCGCTGTCGCCCCAGTCCACGGAGCTGGTCCCTACGGCTTCCCTGGACATTGCCGGCTTCGGCACCCGCCACCGTAGCGCCGCCCGCTATGTGGCCAGGGCGTCGGGAGCCGTGGCGGTGGTGGTGTCCCAGGACGGCGAGATGCGGGAATTCGTCCGGCTGCCTGATGGGCGGGTGGGCGTTTGCGGACCGCTGGCCCCCATGTCCGTGTCGGCTCCGGCGGCCTGATGTCCGCATTGGCGCTTTCTAAAGCGCCGCGAAACGGCTATGCTTGCCTTCGGCGAGCCAACGTCAAAGTGGATGCCGGCCGCGCCGCGCGTGCATGAAGTGAGGAAAAGGCATGGGAGACAACAAGAGACGCCGCAGCCGGGTCTGCGCCCAGTTCGACGCGTACGTGTACATAGACGGGGAGAAGATTCCGGTCAGCACCCAGAATCTGAGCCTCAAGGGGGCGCTTTTTTGCCCCGAGCCGCGCTTGGCCCCGAGCCGGGACTGCACGGTGGTCTTTGAATTGGCCAAGGACATCAAGGTGCGGCTTAAGGCCACTGTCGTGCGCTCCAATGACGAGGGCGTGGCCATCGATTTCGACAGCATGGACGAGTCCGCCTTTTTCCATCTGCGCAACATGGTGCGCTATTCCTCCCAGGACGCCGACCGCATCGACGACGAACTGCATGTGCCGGCCTTTGACGTGGACCGCGAAGGGGGCGGGTCTTGAAGATTTCGCGACTGCTGGCTGCCTGTGCGCTGTGCCTGCCGGCCTTGCTGGGCAACCCGGCCCTGGCCGGCGGCCTGGATCAGGCCAAGGCCGCCCTGGCTGCCTTGGACGCCAAGGAATACCCGTCGGCCGTAACCCAGCTCACCGAGGCCATGGACTCCAACGAACTGCCGGCCGAGCAGGCCTACCTGTTCCTGGCCGCCCGAGGCTACGCCCGGGCCGCCATGGGCGACTACAACGCCGCCATCGACGACTATTCCAAGGCCGTCCAGCTCGACGCCAGCTACGTGTCGGCCATCTACAACCGGGGCAACGCCCATTTCGCCCTACGCCACTACGACCAGGCCATCGACGACTACTCCCTGGCTCTGGAGACCGACGCCAAGGACGCCAAGCTCCTCAATAACCGGGGTTCGGCCTGGTTTAAAAAAGGCAACCTGCAAAGCGCCATGGCCAATTTTTCCCTGGCCATCGAAGCCTCGCCCGACGACCCCGACCTCTACCTCAATCGCGGCAAGGTCTACGAGGCCCTGGGCGAGCCGGACAAGGCCCGTGAGGATTTTTTGCAGGTCAAAAAGCTCGATCCTTCCGCCAAAACGCCCCTTGATTAGCCCCGCGTTTTCACTAAACGCCCAAGGCCTTACGGGCATGGCGCGGCGTGTCCATGGTCGTGGACCCGGGGCTTGGCCGTGCTGCCCCGGCGTTCCTTGGTAGGCGCCCAAAGCCAAGCAGATCGTCCTTGACCGAGACGCGTGGCCGTGCTTGAGTCTGCAATAGGGATCAGTTCCCGGAGGAGGCTTCTATGGGTATGCGGAAACGTTTTCTGGCGGCCGCCGTGGCCGGCGCGCTGTGTTGTCTGGTCCAGGTCGGGCCGACGCCCGTCGCCCAAGCCGGCGATCAGGGGATGGTGGTGGCCCAGTGGCAGCAGCCGCCGCAGCAGGGCGGGCAACGGCCCCAAGGCCAGCAAGGCGGCCAGCGGCCACAGGGCCAGCAGCAACAGCAAGGCCAGCCCCAGCAGCAGGGCGGCCCGGCCAACAACTCCTGCGTCCAGAGCTACCAACGCTGCGTCATGATGTGCGCCGGGGTCGGCAATTGCGTCAACAACTGCAACATCGGCTACGCTGTCTGCCAGCAACAGCAAGGCGGCGGCAGTTAGCCAGAGAGAGCGCGAGAGAGAAGAAGAGGGAGAAGAAGAAGATGCTCCGGCGGCTGGGAGCCTGAGGCCCCCAGCCCCCCGCATGGAGAAGTGCTTCAGGGGTTATCGAGCTGGGAGAGTTTGATCTGCGGTGCACAATGAAGGGAACCGCCGAAACGCCAAAGGGCCGCGTAAGCGGCCCTTTGGCGTTGGGAAGGGCGTCAGCGCGTCCTGTCGTACTAGTCGATACGGTAATGACAGCCCAGCGAACGGCGGTTCTGCATAGCCGCGATGGTGATGGTGTAGGCCGCCTGGCAGCCATGGAACAGGTCCACGATGGATTTGCTGATGGGCGTTTCGCGGTAGAAATCGTGGATGTGCTTGTTGAGTTCGCGCAGATCCTCGAAAGCCCGCTTGAGCCGGGAACTCGACCGGTTGATGCCGACGTAGTTCCACATGGTGTTGCGGATGGTGGCCCAGTCCTGGGCAATGAGCGCCGGGTCCTCGTTGCGGTTGGAGCCGGGGCTGACCCAGTCCGGGATGCTGTCCAGCAGACGCCGGCCGATGGCCGCCTTGGAGCCGGCCCGCTTGGCCACGTCCTGGCCGGTGCTGTGGCCCCACAGCACACATTCCAGAAGCGAAGTGCTGGCCAGGCGGTTGGCCCCGTGGATGCCGGTGCAGGCGCATTCGCCGGCAGCGTAGAGCCGCTCCAGGGTGGTGCGGCCGGCGCTGTCGGTGAGCACGCCACCGCAGAAGTAGTGGGCCGCCGGCACCACCGGAATGGGCTGCTTGGTGACGTCAATGCCGAGCTGCAGGCAGCCCTTGTGGACGGTGGGAAAGTGCTCTTCGAGGTTTTTTACGTAGCTGGCCACGTCGAGATAGACGCAGTCCTGGTCGGTCTTGAGCATCTCGGCCAGGATGGCCCGGGTGACGATGTCGCGCGGGGCCAGATCGGCCCGGGGATCGTAACGCTGCATGAAGGGTTCGCCGGCCGCGTTGACAAGGCGCGCCCCTTCGCCGCGAAGGGCCTCGGTGATGAGCAGCCGGCGTTCGGCCCGGTGAAAGAGCGTGGTCGGGTGGAACTGCACGTATTCCACGTTCATGACCTTGGCAAAGGCGCGCGAGGCCATGGCCAGGGCCGAGCCGATGGAGGAGCGGGTGTTGGAGGTGTGCAGGAAAAGCCTCCCGCAGCCGCCCGTGGCCAATACGGTGAAATCGGCCAGGATGGTTTCCACCTGCCCTGAGACCTCGTTTAAGACGTAGGCCCCCAGGCACTGGTTCAGAAGCTGGTACTTGAATTCCAGCAGCGTGGCGTGGTGGTTGGAGGTGAGCAGGTCCACGGCCGTGCGGCGGGTGAGGACCTTGATGTTGGGCTTGGCTTTGACCGCCGCCATCAGGCCCTCCATGATGGCCCGGCCGGTGCGGTCGGCCATGTGGAGGATGCGGGCCACGCTGTGGCCGCCTTCCTTGCCCAGATGGTAGTCGCTGCCGCCGCCCTTGTGGTCAAAGGGCAATTGCAGCTTGTCGATGAGCAGTTCCTGCACCACCTGCGGCCCACGCCGGGCCAGATACTTGACCGCGCGTACGGAATTGTGCCGCCAGCCGCAGGTGAGTATGTCGCGCTCCAAAAGCTGGGGCGAGTCGTCCGGGCCGCGATAGACGATGCCGCCCTGGGCCAGGGCGCTGTTGCCGTCGTCGAGATCCTCGCCGGAAGTCAGCAGAATAACTTCCAAGCCGGCCTCGGCCATGGTCAGGGCGGCGGTAAGGCCGGCCAGTCCCGAGCCGATGACCAGGGCGTTGGCGTGCATGCGGTAGACCATGGGGCAGCTTCCTCCTTGGGCGCGCTCGGGGCTGGCGGGGCGTCCTCAAAAACGGTCAGAACAAGGGCGATAATGCGCTGTTGCACAAATCCATTTTGCAAAAAGCGAGTTCGTGGCCGCCGGCTCAGGCCGAGGCTTCGAGCATCCGCGTGACGGCCAACGCGGCCGGGGCGCACACGGCCTCGTCCACGCGCACCGGCTCGGCCGCGTCGAGATTTTGCAGCGTTGCCAGCAGATTGGCCTCGGTGCCCTTGGCCATGTTGGAACAGGCGCTTAAGGCCAGGGGCCGGATGGTCTTTTTCCCCTGGTACTGCTTGGCCAGCCGCTTGACCAGATTGATCTCCGTGCCGATGACGATTTCGGAACCCTCCGGGGCCTCGGCCACGTACTTGATGATAAACGAGGTCGAGCCGGCTGCGTCGGCGGCGGACACGGTCTCGGGCGAACATTCGGGATGGACCACGATGCGGGCCTCGGGGGTCTGCACGCGGATGGCGGCGATGTCCCGGGCCTTGAACCGGGCGTGGATGACGCACTGGCCGGGCCAAAGGAGCACCTCGGCCTTGGTCGCCGCCGCAAGGTCGAGCTGGGAGCCGCCGCCGCGCACGTCCAGGATGTGGCGGGCGCTTTCCGGCACGCCAAGGGTGTTGCAAGTATTTTGCCCAAGCATCTTGTCCGGCAAAAAAAGCACGCCGCGCCCGTGGTCCAGAGCCCATTTGAGCATTTTCGGCGCGTTGGCCGAGGTGCACACCGCGCCGCCGCAGGCTCCGACCACGGCTTTGACCGCCGCCGAGGAGTTGACGTAGGTCAACGGCAACACCGCGCGACCGGCCTCACGCAGACGCGTCAGCACGGCCTCGACCAGGGCAGCCGGGGCCATCTCGGACATGACGCAGGCCGCGTCCGGGGCCGGAATATGGATGCGCTGGCCGGGCGCGGCCAGCATGGCCGCTGTCTCGGCCATGAAATACACGCCGCAAAACACGATGTCCCTGGCCGAAAGCGCGGCGATCTTGCGCGACAGCTCCAGGGAATCGCCAAGGATGTCGGCATGAGCCACCACGTCGTCGGTCTGGTAGTGGTGGGCCAGGATAGCCAGGTCGCTGCCGCGTTTTCGGCGGATCTCGTCGATTTTCGTGGCGGTTTCGGCGGTCGTCATGCGGTCGTCTCCTTGAGCAACATGCTTAAGTCGGCGCTTTTGGCGGAATGGGTGATGCGGCCCACGGACACGAAATCCGGGCCGAGCGCGCCAATGCCGGCCAGGGCGTCCAGTTCCACGCCGCCGCTGACTTCCGTTTCGATGCCGGTCGGGACCATGGCCAGGGCCTCGCGCATGGTCGGCTCGTCCATGTTGTCGAGCATGATGCGCTTGGGGGCTTCGGCTATGGCCTGGGCCACTTCGGCCAGGGTCCGGCATTCGATTTCCACGGGCGGCATGGATTCTATACGGCCTTGGTAGGATTTGCGCAAGGCGGCCATGGCCTGGGGGATGCCGCCGGCCCGGTCGATGTGGTTGTCCTTGAACATAAGCATTTCGGCCAGATCGAGGCGGTGGTTGACGCCGCCGCCGCACACCACGGCGTATTTCTCTGGATAGCGCAGGCCGGGCAGGGTTTTCCGGGTGTCGAGAAGGCGGGTCCTCGTGCCGGCCAGGGCGGCCACGGCCGTGGCGACCATGGTGGCGATGCCCGAAAGGTGGCAAATATAGTTGAGGATGACGCGCTCGGCCTTAAGCAGCGTGATGGCCGGCCCCACGATCTCGGCCACCACGGCGCGGTTGGCCACGCGCTGACCGTCGGCGGCCAAAAGCGTAACCGAGCAAGCCTCGGCCTGGCCCATGCGTTCAAGGACCAAGGGGGCGATGGGCAACCCGGCCATGACCGCCTCTTGCTTGGCCACGATGGCGGCGGTCAGCCGGTCCTCGGGGGCGAAAACGGCCATGGCGGTCAAGTCCGGTCCGTCTTCCTCCAGGGCGAGGTCGATGGAGCGGAAAAGGTAGTCCCGGGCCTTGCCGGAAAAATAGCCTTCGAAGCGTAAATCGGTCATGGCGCACCGCGTCGGGTAGAGGGCGGCGTCGCAAAGTCGCCGATGCGCGCCCGGGTGTCTAATGACGGCGGGCAAGAACCGCGCCGACGCGGCGCATGCCCTTGCCCTTGGCAAAAAGCCGCGCCGCATCGAAAAAAATAGCTTTTTTCGGCCCCTGCCACAAGACCGGGGCGTGGCGACTTTTGACCGAATCGCGCCTTGGCCGTGTCCCAGAAGTTCCCAAACGGCCGAATGGGTCCCGGGCTTTAGCCGTGACGCTTGCGAAGCCTGGCCAGCCGGGCGGCCAGGCGCGGTTCCTGGCCTTGCTCCTTGGGCATGTAGAACTGGCGGCCCACCAGTTCCTCGGGCAGGTAGTCCTGTTCCACCCAGGCGTCGGGATAGGCGTGGGGATACATGTAGCCTTTGCCGAAGCCCCATTCCTTTTGCAGCTTGGTCGAGGGATTGCGCAAATGCAGGGGCACGGGCTTGACCCCGGACTGCATGATCTCCTTTTTGGCGGTCAGATAGGCGGCGTAGGTGGAGTTGCTCTTGGGGGCCAACGCCAGATAAACGACGGTCTGGGCCAGGGGGATGAAGCCTTCGGGCATGCCGATGCGCTCCACGGCTTCGGCGGCGGACACGGCCAGGGGCAGGGCCATGGGGTCGGCCAGACCGATGTCCTCGGAAGCCGAGATCATGAGCCGGCGGCAGCAAAAACGCGGGTCCTCGCCGGATTCGAGCATGCAGGCCAGGTAGTACAGGGCGGCGTCCGGGTCGCTGCCGCGGATGGATTTGATCATGGCCGAGGCCAGTTCGTAATGGGAGTCGCCGTCGCGGTCGCCCCGGGCCAGGGCCTCGGGAAGGTGCTTGCGCAACTCGTCCGGGGCGCGTTTGTCCTCGGACAGGGCGGCCGTATATTCGACCAGATTGAGCAGCGTTCGGCCGTCGCCCGAGGACAGCATGGCGATGGTCTCCAGGCTCTCCTTGGCCAGATTCATGCCGGCCTCGCGCGCCCCGCGTTCGGCCAGCACCATGAGCTGGGGATGGGTCAGCGGCCCCAGGCGCAGGACGTGCAGCCGGGACAGGAGTTGGCGCGTGACGGAAAACGACGGGTTTTCCGTGGTGGTGGCCAAGAGCACGATCTCGCCCGTTTCGAGGATGGGCAGGAAAAAGTCCTGCTGCGCCTTGGAAAAGCGGTGCAGCTCGTCCAGGATGAGGATTTCCTTGCCCTTGATGAGTTCGCGCAGGGCGGCAAGCCCGGCTTCCGGAGCGCTGACGCGCACGTAGGGCCGGCCCTTGGCCCGGGCCAGAATCAGCGCCAAGGTGGATTTGCCGCAGCCCGGCGGGCCAAACAGCAGCAGGCTGGGCAGGCGCGGCGCGGCCAGCATATTGGTCAGCCGCGAGATGACATGGGCCTGGCCCACGAAGTCTTCAAGCTTGGCCGGCCGGATGCGCTCGGCCAGGGGCCGTTTTTCGTTTCCCAACAAATCCATGCAAGTCGCCTCGTGGATGTGGTCGTGGGGAAAGCCTCCGGCGGCCAAAGGGCGCTGCCCTTTGGAATCCCGTTTCGGGGTCGGCTGAAGGCTCTCCGCCGTGGTTGGCGAAGGTTATTGGTCGGCGACCATTAGTTGTCGTTTCGTACGACTCATCGGGGCATCGGAACTCGTTGTCGAACCCCTTTATCCTTTTCCCATGTGGGGGGGCCGGGGGCCTCAGGCCCCCGGCCGCCGGAGGCTCTTATCTCGCCTCGGCTGTCAAGCCCAGGGCCAGCACGGCCAGAGCGGCGGTTTCCCAGCGCAGCACGCGCGGGCCGAGGGTGACCGGAACGAACCCGGCGGTTGTGAGTGTTGCGGCCTCGGCGTCGCTGAAGCCGCCTTCCGGGCCGACGACGCACAGGGTGTCGCCGTCTGCGGTCAGATCGGCCGGTGTGAGCGGGCGCGACACGGCCGGGTCTTCCCAAAGGAGAAACCTGCGGGGGTAGGCTTGTCCGGCCTGCGCCAGACCGGCTACGCCGCCGGGCAGGCAGGCGAGCGTCGGCAGTCGTGCCGCGCCGCATTGTTTGGCGGCGGCGATCAGCCCGGCAGTCCAGGCTTCCTTGGGGTCGCCGGGCATTTTTCCCTGGGTGCGTTCGGCCTGCCAGAAGACGATGCCGGCCGCGCCGAGTTCGACCGCCTTTTCCAGAAAAAAGTCGCGCCGGGACGAGCGGGAAAAACCGGCGGCGACGTGCAGCCGCCGCGCGGGCAGGGGGGATTCTTCAAGACTCTCGGGGACAAGCTCCACCCGGTCGCGCCCGACGGTTTCGATGCGAAAAAGCCCGTGGCGGCCGGTGCCGTCAAAGGCGCGCACGCGTTCGCCGGGACGTTTGCGCAGCACCTTGGCGCAGTGGCCCGCCTCGCCTCCGGTGAGGGCAAAGGGCGCGGCGAACTGCTCGGGCGGGATGTAAAAGGCGTCGGGTCGGCCCACGAAAAAGTCCTTGGCTGGCATTGCCGCAACGTCCGGCGACGAAAGCGGCCGAGAGGCAACACCCCTCGGCCGCATGACTATGCTCCCAATGCTGCCTCAGGTTTCTCTCGCAGGGGTCCGGGGGGATGATCCCCCCGGCCGCCGGAGGCATCTTCCTCTTCCCTCTTAGCCCGTAATCGCCTTTCTGGCCGTGCCGTCCTTGTAAAACGGCAGATCGCGGCGCTTGGCCGGCAGTTCGACCCGGGCGGCCTTGACCAGGAAGTCCTTGGCCTCGGCGGCCGAGGCATCCACGTAGGCCAGGGCCACGGCGTGACCAAGGCTTGGGGCAAACGAGGCGCTGGTGACCACGCCGACCGGCTTGCTGGACTTGTCGCACACGACGTCGCCGTGGCGGGCGCTGCGGCGGCCGGGGATTTCCAGGCCGATGAGCTTTTGGCGCAGGCCGGCCGCCTTGCCTTTGCCGACGTAGTCGGCCGGGGAAGTCAGCAGCCAGCCGTAGCCGGCCTCGGCCGGGGTGTGCTCCTCGTCGAGATCCTGACCGTAGAGGGGATAGCCCATTTCGAGCCGGATGGTGTCGCGCGCGCCAAGGCCGGCCGGGGCCACGCGCGGATCGGCCGTGATGGCCTCCCACAGGGCCACGGCCTGGCCGGCCGGCAGGAACAGCTCGTAGCCGAGTTCGCCCGTGTAGCCGGTGCGGCTGACCATCATTTTGGCGCCCTGGAAGTCGGTCCAGACGAAGTTGAAGTATTTGAGGCCCGAAAAATCGCCGGGCAGGCGGTCGCGCAGCACCTCGAAGGCCAGCGGGCCTTGCAGGTCGATCTTGGCCGTCTCGGCCGAGACGTTGCGGAAGTTCGAGCCGGCCGGCAGCCGGGCTTTGATGGTCTCGAAATCCACGACGATGCGCGAGCCGTTGACCACCAGCATGTAGTCGTCCACGCCCAGACAGTAGATGATGAGGTCGTCGATGACGCCGCCTTCTTCATTGAGGAGAAAGCCGTAGCGGCATTTGCCCGGGGCCAGGGTGGCCAGGTCGTGGGTGACGGCCTTGCCCAGGGCCTGGGCCGCGCCGTCGCCGGACAGGGTGAATTCGCCCATGTGGCAGATGTCGAAGACGGCGGCTTTGTTGCGGGTCTGCTCGTGTTCGGCCAGGATGGAGGTGTACTGCACCGGCATGTCGAAGCCGGCAAAGGGGACCATCTTGGCTCCGTGCTCGCGGTTCCAGTCGGTCAGGGGAGTGGGGGTGGGCTTTTCCACGGCAATTGGCTCCGGGTCTGTCGGACACGGCGTTCCGACGTCAAGGGTGTACGGCGGCCGGGCCGCCGGTCAGGTTCTGTTCCGATTGCAGTTGCGAAGTGCAACAATACAACAAGCAACATGTTTGCATATTTATATATTTTACAACACAACCATCGTTACGTTATAAAGGAAGCATCAGCTCTGGGCCACCAGGGGCAAGACAATGCCCTGTTCTTTCTTGGCCTTGCGGATCATGCGGAATTCGTCGAGCAGGGCCACCAGCCGGCCGTAGGTCTTTTTGACGGACAGGCCATAAGGTGAAAGGTCCATATCCTTTTTGCGGATGTAGGTCCGAAGCAGATAGCTGTCGTTTAAGATCATGTCGCCAAGGGACAGGACCCGCTCGACCAGGGCGTCGAAATAGTTGACGATCTCGAATTTGAGATCGTTTAAGACTTCGGTGAAAAGGGCCAGCATTTTGGCGTAGGTCAGCCGTTCGCCCTTGTAATTGCGGTCTTGCAGGTCTTCAAGCATCTTCACTTTTCTGGCCTGCTGGATGTAGCTGTATTTGCTCCAGACCTCTTGGTAGACGTCGCGCATGTTGCTGAAGTCGTCGTAGTGGTCGGCGCTTAAGAGGTAGTTGTCGAGAACCTTGACCACGTTGGAATAGAAATCGTCGGAGTAGCCGATGATGCGGCGCTGGTGCTTGGACAGCCAGGCGTAGAGGAATTTGAGCTTTTTCTCGTGGGTGTCGGTGTTTTCCACGATTTCGTTGCGCTTGTAGACGATGCGGCCGGAATATTCGCCGCGCACGATGTCGTTTAAGCGCAAGAACAGGCTGTAGGTGTCCTTGACGAGGTTGAGGCGGTAGTAGCTGCGGCCGGTCAGGGGATGGATGACCTCTTGTGTGGCCACGGACAGGGCGCGATCCTGGCGCACGTTGTTGGGATCGTACTTGTGCTGGCGGTAGACCACCCGGGTGATGACCACCCGGCGGTCGGGATCGATGAAGTAGCCGCCTTCGGCCAGGGCCTTGACCGCCTCGGTCTGGGACTTGTCCACAGCCACCAGGGCGATTTTTTCCACGCGCGGATAAAAGCGCGCGTCAGGATGGGAGTAGAGCGTGGTGATGGCCCGGTCGGTCTGGCCAAGGACGCGGACCAGGAATTTTTCGCCCATACGGAACAGCCGGCGGGCGAATAGCGCCGACGAGGTGCGCCGCTCGGACACGATGGGGAAGCCGTAAAGCTCCATGAGAAACTGGTAGACAAAGCCGCGATGGCGCTCGTAGCGTCGGTCGTCGCCCACGGCGAATTTCTTGATGTTCAGGCCAAACCGCTTGAGTTCGGTGTCGAGGTAGGACGGGAACGAACAGTAGACGCCGGAGAGGTAGAAGTCGTTTTGGCTGTCCATGGACAGCACATGGGCCCGGTCCATGTCGAGGATGGTGGGGAGCAGGGCGGCGTAGTTCTCCAGGCTCGTGACGTCGGTCTCGGAAAAGCGGGTGCGGAAGGCGTCCTGGCTGGCCTTGGGCAGGTGGGCGCAGAACGTGCGGATATTTTGGCTGAAAATCGAGGATTCCAGCGGACACTGGTCGCGGTATTTTTCGTCGGCGTAGTCGAGCAGGCAGTGCAGGATGTCGTACTGGAAGATTTCCTGAAAGTACTTGAGCGGCCGGGCCAGGGCGACCATGGAAAAGCCCGGCAGCTCCTTGTATTCGTAGGCGTCGGCCTCAAACGACGGGAGCAGTTCGCGGAAATCCACCACCGGGTAGTTGGCATGTTCGGCATAGGGCTTGAGCAGGCACTGCTTGATGTGGATCCAATCGAGGAAACGGCGCAGGTCGGGCAACGTCTGGACGCGCAGGATTTCCCCTTCCCTGGCGCGGTGCTGGCCGTCGAGGAAAGGGGCTTCCGGAACCTGGGAAAAGGCGGTCGTCCAGTCGAAGATCATGGCCGCTCCGTGGGCGGGTTGTCGGTTGCCGGCCGCCGGCGGGCTGGCCGTCGCTGCCGAAAACCCTTTCTTAGCCTAATATCCATTAGGAATAAAGCCCCGCAGAGGTGGTGGCGGTTACGATGGGTGAACGATTTGACGCAGGCGGCCCGTCTCCGTAAGGTGCGCCCAAGACGGAAGCCTCTATGGGGGCGGGCGTTGACCGGGCGGCCTTGGGTCGGGCCAGGGTTGCCATCATGCCGTTTAACAAGCTGAATTTATAATTCCTAGTTGAAAAAGCCAGCCGGCTTTTTGCAAGCGAGACACCGGCCGCCATGCAGCAGACCGCCTTTTACGAGCAACTGCTCGACATTGTCGGCAACGTCTTCGACGCCTATTCGGCCGTGCTGTTCCTGCCCGATCCGGCCGAGCCCGGGGTGTGCCGGGCGGCGGCCGCGTTCAGCCTGGGCGAGGCGCTCAATCGCGAGGCCGCCATCGCCCCGGGCCAGGGGCTGGTCGGCTGGATCATCCGCGAGAAAAAACCGCTTCTGATCAGCAATTTCGACCAGCAGCGCGGTATTCTGGGCTATTACCGAGGCGGCGAAGAGGAGCGTATCCGGGCGTTTATGGGCCATCCCGTGCCGGCCACCGGCGGGGCGCTTTGCATCGACACCCGCAAGACCTACGCTTTTGTCGAAAAAGACCTCAAGATCCTGTCGCAGTTCGCGCAACTGGCCGGCAACCACCTGGCCCGCAGCCGGGAAGTGGCCCAAAGCCTGGTCGAACACGGGTTTTACAAGGCCCACCAGCGCATTGCCCTGCTGCACAAGACCCACCCCAAATGGGCCGCCTTTCGCGAGGCGTTCCTGTCGATCCTGGCCGAGGCGACGGGATTTCGCCACGCCATCCTGGCCGTTCGCGACGAATCGGGGCGCTCGTATTTTCTGGAAGGCGTCAGCGAAAGCCCGTTTGTGGGCGGCCGCGACGTGCCGGCCCGGTTTTCCGTGGGCCAGGGGCTGGTCGGCTGGGTGTTTAAAAACAACACCCCGGTCTATACCGGCGAAAAGGACGAAGCCAGCCGGTTGCCGCTTTTCGGCCTGGACGTGGCGACCACGGATTGCAAAAGCGTCATCTGCCTGCCCATCGCCTTTTCCAAAAAGATCCGGGCCGTGCTGACCCTGGCCGATCCCCGGCCCCTGCCCGTGGCCGAAGACCTCAAGACCTTCGTCGGCATGGTCTCGGAAAGCCTGGCCTTGTTTCTGGAAAACCTGCACCTGCGCACTCGTCTCGGCGGCCCTTCGGCGTAGACTTTTCGGCCGTGCCCATCTACCATGGGTCAATTGTCCGGCAATGGGCCGTCCTCTTTTTTTTCGAACGCCAACGCGAGTGTGGGCATGTTTTTCACGAAACTGTTTCGGTTCCTCGGCAAGGACCTGGCCATGGACCTCGGCACGGCCAATACGCTGCTCTATACCGCCCAGGACGGCATCGTGCTGGCTGAACCGTCGGTGGTGGCCATTGACACCCGCACCGACGAGCTCATTGCCGTGGGGGCCGAGGCCAAGGAGTACCTTGGCCGCACCCCCGAGCGCATCCGGGCCATTCGTCCCATGAAGGACGGCGTTATTGCCGACTTCGACGTCACCCGGGCCATGATCGCCTTTTTCGTGCGCAAGGTGCTGACCGGTTTCCGCTACGCCAAGCCCAAGATGGTCATTTGCGTGCCCACCGGCATCACCCAGGTCGAAAAGCGCGCCGTGGTCGAATCGGCCCAAATGGCCGGCGCGCGCGAGGTCAAGCTGGTCGAGGAGCCCATGGCCGCGGCCATCGGCGCGGGCCTGCCCATCGACCGGCCCTCGGGCAACATGGTGGTGGACATCGGCGGCGGCACCACGGAGGTGGCCGTCATCTCGCTTTCCGCCATCGCCTACGCCGAGTCCGTGCGCGTGGCTGGCGACGAACTCAACGAGACCGTCCAGCGCTACGTCCAGGACGAGTTTCAGCTGCTCATCGGCGAGAACATGGCCGAGGAGATCAAGATCCGCATCGGGTCGGCCATGCCGCTGCCCGAGCCGCGCTCCATGGAAGTTTCGGGCAAATCGCTCATCGACGGCACCCCGACCACGGTGACCGTCACCGACGAGCAGATCCGCGAAGCCATCCGCGAGCCGGTCAACATCATCGTCAGCGCCGCCATGAAGGCGCTGGAGAAAACGCCGCCGGAGCTCGTGGCCGATATCGCCAAAAACGGCCTGCTCCTGGCCGGCGGCGGGGCGCTTTTGGCCGGGCTGGATCAGCGCATCAGCCAGGAGACCAATCTCACGGTGGTTCTCGACGACGATCCCCTCACCACCGTGGTGCGCGGCACCGGCCGTTCCATGGTAGACCGGGAGCGCTTCAAGGACGTCTTCATCAATTAGCGCCTTGCCGCGTTGCATTGCTCCGAGCCAGACCGTCCGAAGCGCCGGCGTGGTCCCGGCAGGCTTTTCCCCTTGACCGCTTCCGCCCGCTGCAGCGGCCCCCTTTAACCCTTTGGGGGGTCCGGGGCCTCAGGCCCCCGGCCGCCGGAGGCATTCTTCATCTTCGCAAGATGTGAGGACAACCACCCATGACGAAGACGGAAACGGCACGCCTGATGGAGGCCGTGCGGCAGGCGGTCTTGGCGGCCGGCGAGCGCATCAAGGCCGATTGGGACGCTCCGCGCGACGTGCGCCTCAAGGGCCGCATTGATCTGGTGACGGCCACGGATCTGGCCGTGGAGGATGGGCTGAAGGCGGCTTTGGCCCGGGTGTTGCCCGAGGCCGCTTTTCTGGCCGAGGAGACCGCCGCCAAGACCGTGCTGTCGGGGCTGACCTGGATCATCGATCCGGTGGACGGCACCACCAATTTCGCCCATGGGTTTCCGTTTGTCTGCACGTCGGTGGCGCTGTACGACGGCCTGGAGCCGGTGGTGGGCTGCGTCAACGCGCCGATACTTGGCCAGTGTTTTACGGCCGGCAAGGGGATAGGCGCGTTTTGCAACGGTCAGCCCATTGGGGTTTCGGGGACCGACCGGCCCGAAGCGGCCCTTGTCGCCACGGGTTTTCCCTACGCCATCCGCGAGAATCTGGACGAGATCATGGCCGATTTGCGGGTCATGCTGGCCGAAACCCAGGGCATCCGCCGGCCGGGTTCGGCCGCCCTGGATCTGGCTTACGTGGCCGCCGGGCGGTTCGACGCCTTTTATGAGCTGGCGCTCAATCCCTGGGACGTGGCGGCCGGGGCGTTGCTCGTGGCCGAGGCCGGGGGCAGGGTGGGGAGCTATCGCCCGGACGGTCCGTACCGTTTGGGCGATTTCCGGATACTTGCCACCAACGGCGCGCTCCACGACCCCATGCTGGCCCTGCTGGCCGATTGATTTTCCCCCATTTGGGGGGTCCGGGGGCCTCAGGCCCCCGGCGGAGAGGTCCAGGAGAGGCAGCGCCTCTCCTGGCCGCCGGAGGCTCTTCGCCTTTCAATCACAACCTCGGGAACAACGTGCCCTTTTCGAAAAAGTGGACCACGGCCGGGGTGAGGCAGTCGCGGTAGTCGCGCACCAGGGCGGCCAGTTCGGCTTCGTCCACGAACATGCCGCCGGAGAGTTCCTCGGGATTGGGGCGCGGCGTGTCGGCCAGGCGGCCGGCGGAAAAGACGGTGACGAACTCGTAGGCCGTTTCCCGGCTGGCCTGGGCGGCGTCCACGGGAGTCAGCGTCTTGGCGGTCAGCCCGAGTTCTTCGTGGAGTTCCCGGGCGGCGGCTTCCTCGCGGGCCTCGCCGGCCTGGACATGGCCCGTGGCCGAGAGATCGAAGCGGCCGGGGTAGAGGTCCTTGTGCGGGGCGCGTTTTTGCAGATAGAGCCGCCCCTCGGGGTCGTAGACCAGCACCATGGCCGCGCGGTGGTACAGGCCCTGGCGGTGGGCCTCGCCAAGGGGCATGACGAGCAGTTCGCGGTCGTTTTCATCGACCACGTCCACCATTTCCTCGGCCGGTTTGGGAGTTGTTTTTTTTGCCACGGTTGGTCCTGTGGCGGCCATGATGCCAGGAGACGCCGGAAATGCAACCGGATGCAGCGAGCCCCGCAAGCGGGGAGCAGACAGCGGGGCGGGCAGCGCCGGACGCGCCGTCGCAACAGGCCGGCGGGCCACAGGCCGCTGCGCCCGAGGGGCTGGGCCTGGCCGACGCCGCAGCCCTGGCGGCTTTGGAGGGGGTCTGCTTTCCCGACGCCTGGGACGCGTCCACCTTTGCCGCCGCCCTGGCCCGGCCCCATGTCCGGGCCTACGGCATCCGCGACGGCGACCATCTTGCCGCCTACGGCGTATTTCATTTTCTCGGCGATGAATTCGAGGTGATCAACATCGCCGTGGACCCGGCCCGGCGCGGGCAGCGCCTGGGGTCCCGGCTTTTCGGCCATGTCTTGCAACAGGCCGACAAAGCAGGCATGTTGCAGGGGCATCTGGAAGTACGCGCCGGCAACGAGCCGGCCAAACGCTTGTATCTTCGCCACGGTTTCGCCGTGGTCGGCGTGCGAAAACGGTACTACCCCGACACCGGGGAGGACGCCCTGGTTATGCGGCGCGAAGCCGGGCAGGGCGCGAGCGCCAACATATAACCCCACTTCAGGCACGCGTTAAGGAGTTCTCATGGCCCTTATCCGCATTGATCAGATCGATGTCGCCGGCAAGAAGCTGCTCATCCGGGTGGACTACAACGTGCCGCTCAAAGATGGCGAGATCACCGACGACCTGCGCATCCGGGCGAGCCTGCCGACCATCGAATACGCCCTGTCCAAGGGCTGCTCGCTCATCCTGTGCTCCCACCTCGGCAAGGCCAAGGGCGCGCCGGACGCCAAGTATTCCCTGGCCCCGGCGGCCAAGCGGCTGTCCGAACTGCTCGGGCGCGAGGTCAAGATGGCCCCGGACTGCCTGGGCGAGGCGACCAAGGCCATGGCCGCGGCGCTTAAGCCGGGCGAGATCCTCATGCTCGAAAACCTGCGCTTCCATCCGGGCGAGACCGCCGGGGACATGGACTTCGCCAAGGACGTCATGTCCATGGCCGAGGTCTACGTGTGCGACGCCTTTGGCACGGCCCACCGGCCCCATGCCTCCATGGTGGCCTTTGCCAAGCTCGCCAAACAGTGCTGCGCCGGGTTCCTTCTTATGAAGGAATGGCAGTTCCTGGGCGAGGCCGTGGAAGCGCCCCAGCGGCCCTTCGTGGCCGTCTCGGGCGGGGCCAAGGTATCCTCTAAGCTCGGGGTGCTCAAAAATCTGCTCACCAAGGTCGACGCCATGTGCATCGGCGGGGCCATGGCCAACACCTTTCTGGCCGCCCAGGGCTACGGCGTGGGCAAGTCCCTGGTCGAACCCGACCTGTTCGAGGCGGCGCTGGAGATCATGGCCGAGGCCAAAAAGCGCGGCGTGGGCTTCTACCTGCCCGTGGACTTCATCATCTCCAAGGACGCGGACAAGCCCATGGCCGAGATGCAGCCCTGCGGCCAGGTTCCCTTTGCCGCCATTCCCGAGGACGCCGTGGCCCTGGACGTCGGGCCGGTGACGGCCGGGCTTTTCGCCCTGGTCATGGACGAGGCCAAGACCGTGGTCTGGAACGGCCCCATGGGCGCGTTCGAGAACCCCGCCTTTGCCCAGGGGTCCTACACCGTGGCCCACATCGTGGCCGGAGTGCGGGGGCTGAGCATCGTCGGCGGCGGCGACACCGACGTGGTGGTGCATCAGGCCGGGCTGGCCGATAAGATGGCCTTTATCTCCACCGGCGGCGGCGCGTCGCTGGAATTCCTGGAAGGCAAGGAACTGCCGGCCTTTGCCGCGCTTAAGGAGTGTCAGTCATGAAAAAGCTCATGGCCGCCAACTGGAAGATGTACAAGCTTCGCGGCGAGGCGGGCCAGACGGCCGCCGATCTGGTCGCCGCTTTGGCCGGCAAGCTGCCGGCCGACCGCGAGGTGCTGGTGATCCCGCCCTTTACCGCCCTGGGGACCACGGGCGAAGCCCTGGCCGGCCAGGCCGGGTTCGCCCTGGGCGCGCAGAACTTCTATCCCTCGAGCCAGGGAGCGTTCACCGGCGAGATCGCGCCGGAGATGCTCCTGGACGCGGGCTGCTCCTACGCCCTGGCCGGCCATTCCGAGCGCCGCCACATCCTGGGCGAGGACGACGCCATGGTCGGGCGCAAGGTGGGCTTTGGGCTGAAAAGCGGTCTGTCCATGATCCTGTGCGTGGGCGAGAAGGTGGAGGAGCGTAAGGCCGGCGAGCTGGAAGCCGTGCTGCGCCGCCAGATCGAGGCCGGGTTGGCCGAGGCCCCGGCCGATATCGCGCCGGAAAAGCTGGCCGTGGCCTACGAGCCGGTCTGGGCCATCGGCACCGGGCTCACGGCCGGACCGGAAGAAGTGGCCGAGGCACACGCCCTGGTGCGCTCCATGCTGGTCGAACGGCTGGGCGCTGTTGGCGGCAACATCCGCATTCTCTACGGCGGCAGCGTGAAGCCGGGCAACGCGGGTCAGCTTTTGGGGATTGACAACGTCGATGGAGTGCTGGTAGGTGGCGCAAGCCTTGAGGCTGGAAGCTTCGCGGCGATTGTGACAGCTTGACGAACACGTGGACATGTCCGCGAAAATAACGGGATAAATCAGTTGACAACTCTCATAATTACTGTACATGTACTCGCCTGCGTGGCCGTGATCATCCTGGTTCTGCTGCAGTCCGGCAAGGAAGGCATGGGGGTGATCTTCGGAGGCGGGAGCCAATCCGTCTTCGGCAGCACGGGGGCAGGCGGACTGCTCGTCAAGCTGACCGCGCTTTTTGGAGCGATCTTTCTTATGACTTCGCTTGCCTACAATGTGTATTCGGGCTCGCACAAGCGTTCGGCCAAATCGGTCATGATGGACGCCAGCGGTGCTCCGGTGCAGATTCCGGCGGCTTTGGAAGGCGCCAAGGATGCGGAACCCAAGAAGGGCGTGACCTTCGAGGATGTTCCTGCTCCGGCGGCTCCGGCCCCTGGCGCGGCGAAGCAGTAGAGACGATATTTGCCGAAGTGGTGGAACTGGTAGACACGCCATCTTGAGGGGGTGGTGGGCCATGCCCGTGGGGGTTCGAGTCCCCCCTTCGGCACCATAGCTTAGTCCAGGAAGGTCCAATACGGTCCTTAAGTACCTGGAAACAAAGAGAAGCCGGGCTAGCGATAGTCCGGCTTCGTCTTTTGGGGTCCGTTGACATCCGGAAGCCTTGGGGGCACATGATGGGGCACTTGGTAGGTGCCCTTTTTGTTTGGGGGCACATGCATGGCGAGCCCCGTATTTTCTGGGTTTGCGGGCCAAGTGTCCACCTGATCTGAATGCCCCAAATGACAAGGTGCCTCATGCCGAAGAAGACACTTCCTCTGACGGACATTGCCATCAGAAATGCCAAGCCGAAGACCAAGTCTTACAAGCTCTCCGATGGGAATGGGTTGTATGTGGAGATTTTGGCTTCGGGCGGAAAATCTTGGCGCTTGAAGTACCGGTTTGGCGGTCAGGAAAAGCGTCTGACTTTCGGCCTGTGGCCCGACGTGAGCTTGAAGCTGGCGCGGCAACGGCGTGATGAAGCCCGGACATTGCTTGCAGAAGGGATAGACCCCGGGGAGAAGCGAAAGCAGGAGAAGGCAGATGCCGAGGCTCAAGCGGCTGAAGATGCGAATACCTTTGAGGTGGTCGCCCGGGATTGGCACGCCAAACAGGTCAAGGTCTGGAGCGAGAGCCATGCCGTCAAAGTCCTGGGGCGTATGGAACAGCACCTTTTTCCGGCCTTCGGGCATGTCCCGATAGCAACGCTGCGCGCTCCTGCCATCCTGCCCACGCTTCGGGAGATCGAGGCTAAGGGGCATCATGAGACAGCCAAGCGGCTGCGCCAATACTGTGAAGCTGTTTTTGCCTTCGCTATCTCCACGGGAATTGCTGAGCGGAATGTTGGCGCTGACCTTCGTGGGGCGTTGGCCCCGGGGCGCGTCACGAATCGCCCTGCCATCATTGACCCCAAGGGGGTTGCGCAACTCCTGCGGGCCATAGACGGCTATCAGGGAAGCCCCATCACGGTGGCGGCCTTGCGGCTGGCCCCGCTTGTCTTCGTGCGCCCTGGGGAACTGCGGCAAGCGGAGTGGAACGAGATCGACCTCGACGCCGCCGATGGGCCTCGCTGGTCCATTCCTGCCGCAAAGATGAAGATGCGTCGAGATCATGTCGTGCCGTTGTCTCGGCAAGCCGTAGGGATCATAGAAGACCTTCGCCCTTTGACGGGGCATGGCCAGTATTTGTTTCCATGCAATCGTACAAATGGTCGTTGCATGTCCAATATGGCATTGAACGCGGCTTTGCGACGCATGGGGTATGAACAAGGGGAGATGTGCGCTCACGGATTTAGAGCGATGGCTTCTACTTTGTTGCATGAGCTTTCTTGGGCAAGTGACCTCATTGAGGCGCAACTTGGGCATGTTGAGCGTAATAAGGTCAAGGCTGCGTATAATAGGGCGGAATATTTGCCGCAGCGACGAAAAATGATGCAGGCTTGGGCCGACTATCTGGACAAGCTCAAGGCTTGGGCAAAGGTAACACCTCTACATGCCGTTGCCGGCGAATAGGGAATGCATGTCCTGGAAAAATAAGTTGTTTGTCCCAAATTGGGATGAAGAGCATGTCATTCGCAAGGCGTACAAGAATGGAAAAGGAATCGCTGCCTGGGAAATGCTTTATAGGTGCAATAGAGATGTAAGCTTAATACCGAAATGGGTTTTTGACTACATGTTTGACTGCGCCGATAAACTCGCTGACATAGAAGATGTTGGAAAGGATGGGCCACGTATCATAGTTCAAGCTTTGTCATTGAATAATCTTCGCAATGCATTCGACGATGAGGATAAGAATGCAGACCTGTTTGCGCTTCAAGACTATGCTTATGGTCGTTATGTTGACTTAAAAGTTTTCGGGCGGTCCGATGAAGATATTTGTGCCGACATTGCCCAGGAGATGAACAGCGAAGCGGCAGAAGACCAAGAAGTCAGGTCAATACTCAAGAGGAGGGGCGAAATCACAGAAGATGCGGTCAGGTCGTGGGTGAGCAAACAGAAAAAATTTCACCAAACACTGCGAGATGAAGAGCTATAGCGGTTTCACCCCGGCTTAGCGTTCTCCGGACTTTGGGTCCGAGAAAGAAACTCTACGAGTTCGATTCTTTGTGGGCCATTCCGATCCTCCGTACAACCCTCCCTATCGAGTCCAGCCCCGTGCAAACAGGGCTAAATCCGACTCATATGGAGACCATTTTCCAAATGTCCAATGTCAATTTGGCAGGCCTTCTGCGTCTGCCTCAGGTTCTGAAGCTCATCCCGATCAGCAAGTCATCATGGTATGCCGGCATTAAGACCGGCCGATTCCCCGCGCCCGTAAAACTCGGCCCCAGAACCGCAGTTTGGCGCACAGACGACATTTTGGGTCTTGTGGCCCGCATCGGAGCCGAAGGGGGGATGGAGCTTGCTTAACTCGGCCACCTTTTCGGCAACCCTCATTACCGCTTCCGTCCCCGCGCATTTGTCGAAGGGGTTTCGCCTGGACGCCGGCAACGCACTGGTCAAAGTCCCGGGCGGCCAGCTGGTGAACGGTTTGGCCGAGACAAAACGCTTCACAACGCTGGCGAACTTTTCCGATGCCCTGGCAGGGCTGACCCCGGCTAACGCCTTGGTTTATGGCGTTTGCGGCCATGGTAAAGCCCGGATCGTCACCCAGGACCAGCTTGCAACGGCTGCGGGGAGTGACCTCCCGGCTATTGCCCGGACACGAGAGCACTTCAGCTATCCCGCTGGCCCGGCCATTATGATGATTGACCACGACACGCCCAAGGAAGCCTCACCCATGACGGACGAAGCCCTTTTGGCCGCGCTCTACGGCGTGTTGCCGGGCCTTGACCGAGCGCCGCACATTCTGGCGCACTCGGCGTCAAGCTACATCTATGAGGGCGACCGGGAATTGATCGGGCAACGAGGCCGGCGCGTTTACGTGCTGGTCGCGGATGGCCGGGACATCCCGAGGGCTGGGGCAGTGCTGTTCAAGCGCCTGCAATTGGCTGGCCTCGGCCATATCGAGATCGGGAAAGCGGGACAACTGCTGGAGCGCGGGCTAATTGACGCCGCTGTGTTCCAGCCCGAGCGCTTGGACTTTGCCGGTGGAGCGGCTTGTGTCCTGCCCCTGGAACAGCGCCGGCCGGCTCCCGTCCTCTTCAACGCTGACGCTGCGCCTTTTGACACCCAGGCTGCCATTCTCGACCTTACCCCGGCCGAGGAGTCGAAGCGTCGGCAGATCGTGACCGCCCTCAAAGACGCCTCCAAGCCCCAGGCCGCCGTGGTCCGCGAGAAGTGGGCGGAGGAGCAGGCAGGGCGCATCCTGGCCCGGGACGGCAAGACGCCGATTTCCCATCCCAAGGACGCGGACAAGCTGCGCGAAGTCTATCATAATGCGGCCGATCACCGCGACCTTGTACGGCGAGTTTGAGCTTGCCATGGCCGATGGAAAGACCGTCACGGTGGCCGAAGTTTTGGCAAAGCCCGACCTTTACCATGGGCAACGTTGCGCTGATCCACTTGAGCCGACCTATGGCAACGACAACCGCATAGCGCTCTTGAACCTTCGGGCGGCCGGCAAGCCCTACATCTACTCCCACGCTCATGGCGGCGTCCGGTACAGCTTGCGCCGAGAACGCCGGGCGCATGTCGTCCGAGGCGGTGAACGTCTTGCTGCCGTCGAAGCCGCTTTGGGAGCCATGCGTGGCGATGGGGCGCTTTTCGAGCGTAACGGCGAGATTGTCCGCGTCACCGACCAAGGGGCCATTGTGCCGCTCTCCCTGGCTGGCATTCTGCTGGAGCTAGACCGGCTGGTGCGTTGGCAAAAGCCCGGCAAGGAAGGGAAAATCGCGCCTTGTGATTGCCCCCGCAACGTGGCCGAGGGCGTCATGGCGATGCGGGGCCAGTGGGGCTTGCCCAAGCTGGCCGCTGCGACGACTGCACCGCTGTACCATCCTCAGGTTGGCCGCATCATCGAACGCGACGGTTTTGACGCGGAAACCGGCATCTTGGTTGCTTGCCCCGACTTAAGCAATTGGCCCGGCATTCCAGCTAATCCTACCCCGGAGCAGGCCAAAGAAGCGGTGGATACCTTGATGGCCCCGTTTAAAGGGTTTCCTTTGGCCGGCTCCCTGGATCAAGGCGTCTTGTTGGCTGCGATCCTGACAGCCATGTTCCGGCCAGCCTTTCCCACCGCGCCCGGTTTCCTGTTGACCGCTAGCACGGCGGGATCGGGCAAGAGCCTGTTGGCGAAGTGCTTGTCTCACCTCGCGGGCTGCGATGTGCCTGCGGTCATGGTAGGCACGGAAGACGACACGGAAATGCGCAAGCGGCTGGTTGCCGTGGGCCGGCGTGGAGTTGCCGCCATCGTGCTGGACAACCTGAACGGCCACCTTGATTCCGATGCGTTGTGCGCCTGGACGACAAGCGAGTACCTGTCAGATCGCATCCTTGGCGTGTCCGAAGAGGTTATGGTGAGAACAGGCGGCTTGCTGCTGATGACCGGCAACAATGTGATTCTCAAGGGCGACCTCTGCCGGCGCATCCTCACTTGTCATATCGAGACGGGTATGGAGGCTCCATGGAGAAGGTCTTTCGACCTGGACCCGGCGCAATACTGCAAAGAGAACCGCCTTCCCATGGTCGCCGCTGGCCTGACTTTAATCCGCTATTGCCTGGGACGGCCTAATCCCCTGACGGACCGCACCGCCAGCTTTGAGGCGTGGTCAGACACGATTCGTCGGGCTGTCGTCTGTGTCGGCAAAGAGGACTTGTGGGACGTGGCCGATCCGGTATTGAGCATTGACGCGGCCTACAGCGAAGACCCTGAGACTTCGAAGCTCCGGGCGTTGCTCACGTCCTGGCACAACCACTTTGGGAAGACTCCCGCCACCGTTGCCCAGGCCATCGCCGCCAGCGGGACCGACAAGGCATTGGAAGCCGCCTTGGAGGAGATCGGGGGCGATGGTGACAGTGTCAATGCTCGCCGTCTGGGGCGCTGGATTGAGCGTAACGCCAACCGAATAGTGGATGGGTTGAAGTTCGAGCGAGCGGGCAAGGTGCATGGGTCTGCCAGTTGGCTGGTCCGGGGGGTTATGGGGGTTATGGGGGTTTCTTTTCACCCTACGCATAAGAAGTTGGATGATGTTTATGTATATGGTTCAGAAATAACCCCCCAAACCCCCCAAACCACCCTGCCGTTGTAAGCCTCGCAAGCCTAAGCGATATTGTGCGGTAATACATAGGCTATTGCGGACACAGGAAACTAGCAATAACCAACGGGCCACGCTCTGGAATGCCATCCAGACGTGGCCTTTTGAGTTTGCAGAGACAACGTAAAGTAGTCCATTTTATCGACCGTCAACCAGCCTTCGAATGTAGGCGAGCTTGTGATACTAAAATGGGCAAATATTCCATGCGGCCCTTGACAATTTGCATTTATGCATCTGTCGTAAGGTTCGCTTGTTAGTTGCATCTGTAACGATATTAGAAGGATTTGAGCAACGCATGGCGTACAAAGGCGTGTAATTATCCGCCATATAAAAAGACTATATTGGGCATAGCCCTGTAACGCTATTAGTGACCGATACAGAGGCATTTGTCGGGTGGTGAAGTTCAGGTCGTTTTGTGGCGCAGAACGTCTTAGATGGCGTTTTACGAGGTCGCTGAAAGCCTGTAGGCGCAATGTTTTGGGGAGCGTAAAAAAGGATTCCTCTTCAGTCAGCGCCACGGAAGCCAATGTCTGCCGCTCTAGTTCCACCCCTGCAATTACAAACGCAAGCCGGCCCTTTTTGATCGTCTCCACTATCAGCATTCTCTCGTAGTGCCCCTTGTGCCTCTGGTGATCCGAGACATCTAAGGGGGGTGCCGAGGGGGGCATGGGGCAGCTTGTTTCAGAACCGCACGGCCAGGGCCAGGAAGTGGTACACCCTTTCAGTTGGCCAGTAAGGCGTCGGCTGCGAACTGCGTCTTGCCCTTGTCGTGCTTGGCTTGTCAGTCGCGCGGCCAGTTTGGTCAATCCCCGTTCCGTCTGGTTTTGGCCGACTTCCCGGCGCGGCATCGATTGGTGTCAGGTCGTCGAAACTAGGCACTTTTTTCGACCATGGAGGATGAAATGTCGGGATAGGCACGGGCTCCACAATCTTGGCCCGTTGTTGTTATCTTGCCCAGATGAAAAACACCTCAAGCCCGGCCAAGAGCCGGCCCGATTTCGAGTTTGCCGCTCAAGTGAAGCGGTTTTTCTCCAACCCTGAAACCCGTATGACCCAACCCCAGCTCGCCAGAAAGCTGCAAATTCCTTGCTCAACGCTGCGGTCGTATCTGCTTTGTGTCACACCCTTCCCTGGTGCTGTTCGTCTTGGACTTGAGGCGATTATGAGGAGTGTAGGCGAGGAGGTGCGCCTTGGCTAAGCGTAGCGCTACCCCTGTTATTGAGGGTGAGCTTGTCCCGATTGGCGAGAGCTTTGCTGGCCCTATCGCTGATAATATTTTGTTGAACTCCGACGACGATCAAATCCGAGTTGTCGTTGATGGTGCTGGCCGGCCATGGTTTGTGGCGCGGGACGTTTGTGCCGCATTTGGAGACACGCACTATCGGCGGTCATTTGGTCGATTGGATGACGATGAAAAGGGCGTGACACATATTGTAACTGCCGGAGGCAAGCAGTTAATGGCGATTGTTAACGAACAGGGGCTGTTTTCCATGCTGTTGTCCATGGATCCTAAGAAATCGCCGCTGTGTCATGTTGATTATGAGAGAGTCAATCGCCGTATCGATAAACTCAAAGCATTTAAACGCTGGCTCTTTAAGGAGGTATTGCCAGCAATCCGTAAATACGGTGCGTATATGACGCCTACTGTGGTTGAAAAGGCGTTGATTGACATAGATACGATTATTGATCTGGCCTTAAAACTTAAAGCTGAGCGCTCCACAGGCGACAGTGCATGTAAGGATGCGTCGTTTGCAATAACGTCGTAACTAGGTCATCAATTTCAAGACCGTGGTGCGGTCGGCCGGCCTGACAAGCTAGATGCGTAATGCATTGTCTAGCTGTCCTTCCGCACCATAGAACACAAATATTTCCAGGTAGTTAATTGAAGATTAAGACAATATCAACGCAATATATACGCAATAGCCGTAATTATCGATAGGTTTTATATTGTCATTGTCGTAGTTAACTGGCTTATAATTGAAATCTGCTAGTCGTCCAAAGCTCATTACGTAGGTGCAAGCGATTGCCTAGCCAATGTCATGAACGTATATTGGACAAGATGCAGCTAACCGATGGACATATGCGGCCAGGGCTAGTATTTTGCTTGATTTTATGTATCAAGTTGCCTAACGTTGGCTAGGCAATTTGATACGGAGGCAAAGCATGGCTGGCAAGTTCGTTTCGTACCTACGAGTGTCCACCAAGCGCCAAGGTGACAGCGGCCTTGGGCTTGAGGCCCAACAAAAGGCAATCCTGGACTTCCTGAATGGGGGAGCGTGGGAACTTGTCGGCGAGTTCGTGGAGGTGGAGAGCGGCAAGCGCCAGGATAACCGGCCGAAGCTTCAAGAGGCGCTTCAGCTTGCCAAAGCCACGGGGGCGAAGTTGCTTATCGCCAAGCTGGACAGGCTTTCCAGAAATGCCGCTTTCCTCCTGTCCCTTCGTGATGCCGGCGTTGACTTCGTGTGCGTGGACAATCCTCAGGCCACGCCTTTGACCATCGGCATATTGGCCGTGGTTGCCCAGGACGAGCGGGAAAGGATTAGCGCCCGGACAAAGGCCGCCCTTGCCGCAGCAAAGGCCCGTGGGGTTCGCCTAGGCTGTCCGAATGGTGCCGCCCACCTTAAGGGCCGGGGGAACGTGGAAGCCGTGGCCGCGATCCGGCAGGGCGCACAGGACCGGGCGGAAGACTTGCGGCAGATCGTGGCCGGGCTTTGGGCCGAAGGGCCAACTTTGCATAAGCTGGCCGACCAATTGAACGCCCGAAGTATTCTGACGCCAAGGGGCGGCCAATGGCATCCGGCAAGCGCTGGCAGGCTTGTGAAGCGCCTGGGGCTGGTGGAGGTGTAGGGCAGTCGCGAGTGTCACACCCTCGGAGCTAGGCCAAAGGACTTCCCCAGGGGTTGCAGCACGATCTTGTAGTCTGTCGATCCAGATTCGGCCAAGGCCGAGCTCACCCGACACACCCCGCCCATGCTGGCAAGCTCGCCATGGGACTCCCCGCCACGTAAGTTAATCTCAAGGGTTAACGCGCGGAATTCCAAAATTCCTCCGCACAAGCTAAAGGGACTCCTGCACCGTAAAGTAATCGTTTTTTTGTTTTTCGTGAAAAAATCAAAAAAGACTCGGCGAGTTTGGTTTTTTCAATAACAAATGCGTAGTTTGAATGAGTTTAAATTCTTTCAATGGTTAAAATAGGCTTGTGAGAGGGCTTGATAAAGGTCTTACGAAAGGTCAATGCCGTAGAATTTGTCGTTTGTTTGGTTCATCATTCTTACGAACAAGCTTCCGCTTCGCAATCTCAAGAGCAATGTTATCTTCCTCTATCTTGAACTTTTCAGCTTCCGGCTTCCGACTGCGGAACACAAGCTTGTAAAGGCCAGACTCGGAAAAGATGAGCATTTCTTGGGAACTACCAAGGGTATTCAGGATTACTTAACCCCTCTCGTCATTATCTAGGCTTCTAGTGGCCTCGGTTATATTGGTGAGGTCAGGATGCTACAAACGACCCTCGCCACGAACTAAGCCCCGCCGTTTGCGTCCACGATGGCCCGCACGGCCTTGCCTTTAAAGTCAAAAGGCATAGCCGCAGTAGATGCTCCAGAAGTCGACGCCGGCATTTCCGAGAATGAAAGCGGGGGCGTGAACCCCAGGTGATGCGCGACTTGAGCGTAAGGTAGATCGTCGCCATGGACCGAATGAGGTGCCAGGTATTCCATCTCGGGAGTGTTGACGTGCTCGTGACCTCAGCGGGAGGTGAAGCTTGATGTCAAGGGGTTCTTGCTAGGGAGAGAAGAAAAAGAAAGCTAGAAAGCATAATTGAGCGTGGAAATTAGTCAATGCAACATATTATGAGATGTAAATGGAAGGGATCTAGGTAAACATTAGGGCAGGAAGACTATTCAATGGAAAACAAAAGGTCAGCATTGGAAACAAATAAGTCAATAAAAGTATTATAGTCGCAGCAAGAAATTGTGACAAGGCCTGTTTCGCTGATGTCTCCTTTGGTTTCCTGGTTGCGCCAAAGGCCAGTGAATGAAAACTTATTAGGTATATTTGGAACTTTAAAACCCATATCTTTAGTATAGTTCAGTACATTGTCTTTGCTTGCGAGTGACATTGAACATTTTAAATTATCATTTATTGAAAAAAATTTGTATGTAGACTTTGTAACTTTAAAGTCGTGAATAGACGCTTGTAAAAAATCAATAAGGTTTGGCATGTTGAGCTTGTTTTCACTGATAAAAAACCTAAAACTTGTTAGTTTCGAAAGAAAAGAAAAAAAGTTAGGGGCTCTTCTGGAAGGGCTTATAAGACAAGTTATCTTGTTGAAGAAAAGAAACTCAGTTCTAAAGAATGTCTCTCTCGTTACATCGTAGTCACCCTGGATAGGATTGTAGAGTGTTTCAGAAAAAACAACTTTTTCATAGAAAATCCCTTGAATTTTGTTTTTTGATACGTCTGATATGGTTATTCCCTTTGAGCTTTCATCAGTGTATTTGGCGTCCATTATTGTAGCTATAAATTCATTCCAACTCATTGCAAAAGAACATGGTATGAATTTAAGTTTCTTCATGAGACGCTTCCTTTTTTGACTTCCGAGCAGACTCCTCTAGTTTCGATTTGTACTTTAGTTTCTCAGGTTCTGAAAGAGGCTTTCGAGTGGTTGAATAAATAGATTCGCTCTTCTTGAAACTATAAGCCCCTTTTACGGTGTACTGAAATCCTTTGCATTCTTGATGATTGGCAAATCCAGCTTCAAACTCAACTAGCAAATTTGGTTCAATGGTTTTGTCAAGCGATTTCCAAACAATATTAGAAATGAAAAAACCTTTGCTTACGAAGTCTTTGTATTCTGTTTGAGATAAAATGGCGCGGCCCTTGATCGCCACTTCTTTAATAAATCCCGTCAACTCTTTTGTGGCAATAGCATCTGGCTCGAGAGCTTCATCCTGTGTATCGTTAATGTCGTCTTCAGCCGACATTGATGTATTGCTCTTCGAAATTTTTACCCCTGAAACATCATCTAAATCCAAACCTGGAATTTTGCTAATTAGAGAGAAAAAAAATTGGTTGCGTCTTCCGCCGTCTGGTATGTGTGAAAGTTCAATTTCATCAACTTGGAGCTTGTCACTGGTGAATTGTTCTATTTCTTTGATGATCTTATCTATTAAGATTTGGCATTTTTGGTTTGCAGCAAACCTTACATCAGTCGCATGTGGTTTGTTGAGCGAAAATTCTATGCGATCGCGCATTATTGTTTCTTGAAGCATTGTAGCTTTGCCAAAGTCTATGTCTGGATATTCATATTCAAGAAATAGTATAGGCTGATTTGGGTTGCTCTTGATAGTTAGTTTTTCTCCGGAATTGGCTAATTGCGTTGAAAGATTGTCAATAGCTTCTTGAAATTGATTGTACTCCATTTTCTTTTTTATTTGCATTGTTGAAAGTTTTTCTCTCCGCGTATCCTGTTCGATAATTTCATATAAGCTCACAATGTCATCGTAATCATAAGGTAACTGCGATATATATTCTGCTAATTTTTCTTTGTCATCATCTTTTGATACTAAAATATATTTGTTTTTTGCCATATTTATAAGTCCATGTATGCCAATTCTCCTTCCTTTGGCCATTAAGGTGTCAAAAATATCAATGGAAGTAATGTGGAATTTTCTACTCATCGCGCATCCCTATCTCTTCGCTAAAAAATTGTGGAATAACTTTGTTGATGTGTTCATATGAGATTACGGGTTTGATTTTGTTCGCGAAGTTTTCATCGACTTTTTCTCCGTATATCCTCAATGCTTTTTCATAGTTTGTCCTGGTACTATCTTTTGAGAATGGAGCAAACACTCGAATTTTACTAAAGCTCTGCAAGCAGTTATTTTTTCTTAGGTAGTCAAATAAATGTTGAAAATTCTCAAACTCATTCTGCTTGTCTTCTAGGTAAACGTCTAAGCTAATGATGGTATTTGATCCATACTTTTCTGAATATCTCAATATATGAAACGATCCTCCTATTTGCTCAATTGTTAAAGGTAACCGTGATTGGTCATGAAAAATTTTTCTCACGGGCTGTTCAGGGTAAAAGAATCCGTATTCTTCATCAGGTAATTGTTTTTTTCCTCTTAGTAGTTGGATGTTTGACGCTAAATTGCTTAAATATAATATTTTTTTTGGTCCTATGACTGAAATTTTATTTCCTTTATCAATAGAAATCTTGTCGGTAGCTTTTTTAAATAATTCCATGAAATCTTTGTCGTATTCGCTGTCATGGTTATAGATAAACAACATGCCCTTTATGTTTATATTTTTTTCTGTAAATATGTATTTTTCTTGCCATGCTGTGTTTCTTCTTGCGCAACTCAATGCAATATTTAAATCTTCGATCGCTTTCTTTATCTTCGCTTCTTTGATTGTCTCTTTTGAGTAGCTTTTTAAATCACATAATACATGTGTGATTTTGTCTTCATACGGCTCGACATATCGAAAAACTACGTCAGCTGGATGTGTTTTGCAGGCATGGGATTCATCAATGCAAGGTGTATTTTCATTGGTTGGACCTGAAACTTCCCAGTTTAAGTACGTAAATATTTCTTTGCTGACAATTTCAGCCATCTTCGAAATATTTATTGTTTCTGCCATGTTCTCCTCACGGTCTAGGTGGATTCATGTTGAGTTTTCATAGTTAAAACGCTGAAATTTATATATAAATTCACGCGCAGTGGTGCATGCCTAATCCAGTTTGTCCAAACTCCTATATTCAATTTCTAAACAGAAAGGAAGGCCCGCAACAACCCATTTCTCTAGACGACGTGGGCTAATTTGGGAAACTATCCGAAAAAATTTACTAATTCTTGATCTGCAAGACGATTTTTCTTCTTTCATGTACGACGCCTTAACTCGTCGTCCTAGCTGAATCCATAGCTGCGAACAGAGAGGGTACACGAAGACCAATGTTAACGCGGTAGCGCTCTTCTAGTTGATGATATATCGACAGTTCATGGGGTAGTACTTGGATCATGGCGATTGTATCTTGATCCCACAGGTGGGAATATCGAGTGTGACAATTGAGATGGTTGAAGTTGTAGTTCGTAATTTTAGGGGCATTTTTGGGGGCATCTGTTGATTTTGTATATTTTTTATTGCTTAAATACAATGTTATAGTTTGAATATTCGAGTCCCCCCTTCGCACCATCTTGAAGGGGTTGCAGCTAAACGGCTGCAACCCCTTCTTTTTTTGTTTCAGGGTTGTGGCCAGGCTTCAAAAAACCCTGTGTTTTTCCCTTGTTTGCCAAAAGGGGTCAAAGCGCAGGGTCAAACATGCCGTACGCCGGCGTGGGCCGCAGCCATGTCACAAGCCAGCGCAGCACTCCAGGGCCGAAGGGAAGCACTCTCACCCCCACGGTCCTCGTCACGAATCCTCCCTGGCGATTCTCAGTCGGTGGTGCACTCCATCCGGCGGTCCTCGCCGACCTACCTTTACCTGAAAGGCAATCTTTACTATTTTCGGTATGCTTTCCCAAAAGCATGCCGTGATCTATTGGGTCACGCTGAAATCCGCATCAGTTTGAAGACTGGATATGTCCGGGAGGCTCGGCATAGAGCGTCTGGGTTATATGCTCTGCTGCTAAAGCTTATTGGGGGTGGGCTGTTGGATTATCAAGAAATTCGATCACAGTTGGTTCAGTGGTTAGCCTGCTTGCTGGAAGAGCCAGATAAACAACCAATTTCTCAAAAAGAGATTCGGGAAAGGCTCAATGGGTATCTCCGTGCTCTTCTAGAGAAGGATGACATGAATGTTCATCCGCGCAAGGGGGTGAGTGGTCCTGACATTGAGTTGACGGCCGCGCAACTTTTAGCAAGTAATGCCAGCCTCCTGAGTCGTCTTGTTGAGAATCCTGATTCGTTAGTCAAGTCTGTGACAGAGTGTATCCCGGTGTTGATATCGGAAGGAGTTTTTAAGCCTGAGGAGATTTCAAATGAGAATGTTTTGCAAATAGTAAAAGCACATTTGAAAGCGCAAGTGCTTAATAATAAGATCAAAGCGGCGAGAGCAAGTGGTGATTACCTCATGGAGCAAGCTGTTTTTGCTGCTCCTTATAAACCGTATCCTCCTGTTGCTGAAGAAGCAGTTGTCCAAGGAGGCCAGTCTGATTCTGTTGGTGGGGAATTGCTGTCTGAATTTATTGAGAAGTATATCAAGACAAAAATTTCTGATGGAGCTTGGAAAGATCACGGTGTTGCGGATCATAGGGGGAGGCTCTTTAACTTGGTAGAAATCTTGGGGGATAAAGTTGTCTCTGATGTTTCTCGTGATGATATGCGCCATTTTCGTGATGTATTACGTAGATTGCCGCCCAATAGGACGAAGTTGAAAAAGTACAAAGGGAAAACAATCAACGATATTTTAGAAATGAATCCCGCTGATGTCTTAAGTGTCAAGACAGTTAATGTGATCGTCGAGACGGCATCAAGCATGTTTGATTGGGGTGTGCGGGAAGGGCATTTGTCCCAGAATCCAGCGAAAGGGCTTTCTATTAAGGATGATAGGCAAGAGATTGGCCTGCGTGATGCTTTTTCCCCTGAAGATATTCGGAAGATTTTCGCAAGCGATCATTATGTGAAAGGAGATTTTAAACATCCTTCTTTCTTCTGGGCTCCGCTGATAGCAGTCTATACAGGTATGCGCCTCGAAGAGGTGTGTCAGTTGAGCCTCGACGACATATATGAGTCCGAACAGGGAAACATATGGGTCATAGATGTCAACGCCAATCTGTATCGTGATGGGATAGGACGGAAGTTGCTAAAAAATAAAAACGCTGCACGCATCATTCCTATCCATCAGGACTTAATTCAAGTTGGGCTTCTTGATCATCGCGATTGCCTCAAGAAACAAGGGGTTGAAAGGCTTTTCCCAGAATTAAATAAGACAGCATTGTCGCCCAAGTTTGGAAAGCAACCTGGAAAGGTATTTGGTAAATTGGTCAGAGCATTAGACCTTGGGGGGAATAAGACGTTTCATTCGTTACGGCATTCCTTTAGTGATTTCTTTAAGGTGAAAGGACTACATAACGATACTTTTCGACAGATCTTTGGGCATGAAATACCGGAACTGGCTGGACGGCAGTATGGTTCAAAGTTTGATGCTAGGACGTGTTATGAGGAAATTGTGTCAAAACTTGATTATGGCATTGACATTTCTCTGGTCAACGCCAAGCCGTATCTGTGATTGATTCCTGTCGTATCTTTTTTTGTTTTTCATTGATTGGTGTTGTTCAAATTTGTTCAGGTATATATTATTGGTCTGAAGTAAGAGTTTGTATCCGATCTGACGCCAGTTGAGGCGACCAAGGAGAACTTCTAGACCAGTGGGTACAGTATGGAGAACTATCAATCGACAGAAATTTCAGAATTGGCCAAGGCCCTCATCAACGTGCAACGAACAATTCAGCCTGCGGTGAAGGATGCTACCAATCCCTTTGTCCAAAATCGGTACGCGACGCTCAATAGCGTCATGGATTCCTGCCGCGAAGCCTTACTCGGCAACAGCATTTGGATGACGCAGTTCCCGGTTCCGGCCGAACCTGGGTACCTGGGACTGGTCACGAAGTTGACCCATGCCGAATCCGGCCAATGGCAATCCTCACTGGCGGTGGTGCCGTTACCCAAAGCTGACCCTCAGGGCATGGGAAGCGCCATGACCTATGCCCGGCGATATGCGTTGAGCGCCATGCTGGGTATCGTCACGGACGACGATGATGGCGAAGACGCAAAAATGCCCACGAAAACGACCAGTCCTTCGAGAAGGCCGCAGAATGCCCCTCTGGCGCACAAAGGCACACCTTCCGACGAACGCCCTGGCCAAGTCGATAAAAACGCCTCAGACTCGAAGCATGGCGTTCAGAATTTTTTAGCGCTCTTGCCTCGAATCGACGGCATCACCTACCAAACGGTTCCTGCCGACGGCGGACAAACCTGCATTATCGCCACGGGCAACACGGCGGCGAAAAAAGCGCTGCTCTCGGAAGCGGGCTTCCGCTGGAACCCGCAGCGCAAGGTGTGGTGGCGGTACGCCCATGCTTCCTGACGCCCATCACGCCAATCCCCCAAATCTTCCCACCCATTCCCAACATCCCCATCTTCTCAATCCTCTCGACCAACCACCAACGCCATCAAGGCCATGAAAGGGCTGTCCGCAAGGGCAGCCCTTTTCATTTGGGAGTGCCGTCATGACCGGGAAATTAATGAAATCAACCTCTATACACGACCAAGCTTCGGTTCTGCTGGCGCTGCTGGCCAGCGGCCTCAAACGCCATGGAGAACTGTCCTCCGACAAGCGCCTAGGCGACCGGAGCCGATACGTGGGGCTCAGCGACGTGGGCAGGGCCATGGACTGCTTGCGGGCCACGGTTGCGGACAAGCTGCTGCGGCCTGCTCAGCCCTCTTTGCCTGCTTCGCCCTGCATCGATGCGTTTTCGGACAACACGCTGACCATGCTGCGCCGCCACCTTACCCTCCAGCGCGGGCACTGCTTCGAAGAGCTGGTGGGGCACGCCTTGGACGCCCAGGCGCTGCTCGTGCTGCGCCAACTGGAAATCGAGCTTCTCCATCAGGACACGCCCATTCGGGCGCACCTGGATTTCGTGCTTGTCAGTGCCACGCCGGTCCCAACGGTGCGCATCCTGGAGTGCAAAAGCGCTCGACGTTTGCCGGACGCGCTCTACACCTCTCATGAAACCCAGGTCTACGGACAGGTCGGGCTGCTTCACGCCGCTTGGAACACCAAGGCTTTCACGCTGCGGGACGCCACGGGTCAAGTTCTCGCTTCCCGGGTGACCTTTCCGGAACTCTGCCAAACCTGCCTGGGCGTCTCCCTGCCACGCTCCCCGGATGCCGTCGACTTACAAGCCTGGGTGCTGTGCCTGTCCATGACCGACGGCAAAGCCTTTGGACCCTACATGCCGCACCCAGCCATGCTGCGCCTGTGCCTGAAAACCGCGTCCGACCTGTGGGAACGGCTCCAGGCCTGCCGGAAAGGGCAAATCGGCCTCGACGCGTTGCCCACCGCCAGCGGCTGCCATGCGCTGTGCGGATACTGCAGCTGGAATGCGGATTGTCCCAAATTCCAAGGAGAAAACCAGCCGGATTGGGAGGACGACTTGCAGACCCTGGTCGCCTTGAGAACCCAAAAGCAAACCCTTGAGATGACGATCCAGGAAAAGGAAGCGGCCATTCGAACGGCCTGCCGGCTTGCCCAACCCCAGGACGCCTGGATCCAGGCCGGCGGCTACCGATGCCGGATCACGAGGCAAAGCGGTCGACGCAGTCTCGACAAGGACAGGCTGCGCCAAGAGCTCGTCGCGCTGACCGGCTCGGCGACCATGACCGAAGCGCTCCTTTCCCGATGCGAAACGCGCGGGCAACCAAGCGCACGACTCCAGGTGCAGGCAATCCACGCCAGACCTGAGGCCGCCGGACTGCCGGCGGCCTCTTCTTTTGCCAACGCTTCATGATGGAGGATGACATGGACAAGACTCTGTTTGACCTGAGTGGCTTGCAGGCCACGGAACTGGACGCCGGCCAGGTGTTTAGCGGCACGCCGTCGGGAAAAGCCGTCCAGGGCTTTGACGCGCCGTGCCGTTACACGCCCACGCCGTCGCCGGACTACCTCTTCCACGAATCCAGCCGGGACATCATCGTCTGGTTCTTGGAACGCAGCGATCCGCTGTACGTGTTTGGCCCGACCGGCTCCGGCAAGACCTCGCTGGTCAAGGAGCTGGCCGCCAGACTCCACTATCCGGTGTTCGAGGTGACGGCCCACGGTCGGCTGGAATTTGCCGATCTGGTCGGCCACCTGGCCGTGCGTGACGGCTCCATGGACTATGCCTACGGCCCCCTGACCCTGGCCATGCGGCACGGCGGCCTGTTTTTGCTCAACGAAATCGATCTGGTCAGCCCGGACGTGGCGGCCGGCTGCAACGGTGTTCTGGACGGACAGCCCCTTTGTTTGGCCGAAAACGGCGGCGAACTTGTTTCCCCGCATCCCCTGTTTCGGTTCGTGGCCACGGCCAACACCAATGGCGCCTTTGACGAGACCGGGCTCTACCAAGGCACGCTTCAACAGAACCTGGCCTTCATGGACCGGTTTTGGCTGTGCGAAGTGGGCTATCCGGAGGAACAAGCTGAAATGGCGCTGCTTGCCGGCCGGACGGCCATGCTGCCGGAGGATGTCCGTGCCCGCATGGTGCACTTCGCCAATGAAGTCCGCCGGCTTTTCGTCGGCGAAGCGGCCGGCGAGATCACCAAGACCATCGAAGTGACGTTTTCTACCCGCACCTTGCTACGCTGGGCTGATCTGACCGTGCGGTTCCAGCCGTTGGCTCACCAAGGCATCCAGCCGGTGACCTACGCCCTGGACCGCGCCTTGGGCTACCGGGCCAGCCGGGAAACCCGAGCCTTGCTGCATGAACTGGCCCAGCGAATCTTTCCCGTTGCCGGGTAACTTCAGACACCAAATTGGAGATAGCGATGGATACCCCGATTCTCTCCGACATCCGCGTTCTGGACAACCTCTTGGCCGTCAACCTCAACATCACGCTTTGGTCGGCTCGCAAAAAGCTGACCCTTGAAGACTTCGGTCCGGTGGATCTGCCGCCGGAAGATCTGGCGACCCTTGGCAGCAAGCGCATCGCGCCGCCGGAGAGCCTGCGCATCTTCGCCACCCTCAAGGCCCGGGCCTTTGCCTTTCTGGATCGGCACGGCATCCGCTTCCTGGGCGGTTGGGCCATCCCGGAAGCCAAGGCAACCGAAATCGTTCGTGAACTGTGCGCCATCCGCGACGAATTCACGGCCCAAAAGGAAGCGTTCCTCACGGAGTATGACACCCTGGTGCAGGACTGGATCGCCAAGCATGCGGATTGGGCCAACCTGATCGCCAATTCCACGGTGGGAAGCGAATATGTCCGCGCCCGCCTGGGATTTGCCTGGCAGCTCTACAAGGTGGCTCCACTTATGGAGCATCCCGAGGCCGAGACCATGGTCGAATCCGGCTTGTATGAGGAAGTGGAGGGGTTGGCCGGCACGCTTTTCACCGAGATCGCCAAGTTTGCCGATGAGACTTGGCGCAAGGTGTATGCCGGCAGGACCGAAGTGACCCACAAGGCGCTGTCGCCGCTGCGCACGATGTACCACAAGCTCATGGGCCTGACCTTTGTCGAGCCCCATGTGGCTCCGGTGACGGAGATCCTGCACATGGCGCTTTCGCGTCTGCCTAAGAAGGGTACCATCGCCGGGACCGACCTCCTCATGCTCCAAGGTCTGGTCTGCCTTCTGCGTGATCCTGACGCCCTGATTGAGCATAGCCAGAAGGTCATCGAGGGCTACGGCCCGGCCACGGTGCTCGATTCGATCCTGCGTGCGCCCCTGGTCCCCGTGCTTGCGGAGAACAGCCCGGTTGAGATCACCGGATTCCTGGACGCGCCGGAAGGTGATGAGGAGCAGGCGGATATGGAGGATCCCGCGCCGCGTCCATGCCCTGGGCCGCACGTGCAGATTCCCAGCATGGGGCTGTGGTGAGCGCCATGGTGCCCATCCGCCATGTCATGCGGTCGTTGCCGCTCTTAGCTGCTGTGCTCGGTGACGCGTATGGCGTCGAAGTCGTCATCGGCGGCGATTCGGCCCACACCGACGGGAAAACCATCCATCTGCCGTCCCTGCCTCTGGAAGGGGACGCGACGGCCCTGGCCTTGGCCCGGGGGCTCCTGGATCATGAGGCCGCCCACATTCGGGAGACGGATTTTGCAGCGTTGCGCCATTGGTCGCCCACGCCGTTGGCGCACCATATCTGGAATTCGCTGGAGGATTGGCGGGTGGAAAAACGGCTGGCCGAGCTCTTTCCAGGCTGCCGCCAGAATTTCCAGTGGCTCATCGAGCATTATTTCGCAGGCACGGAGACAGCAGTCAGGGCCGGGGACACAAACCCGGCCCTGTCCATTTTAAACGCCATCCTGCTCACGGTACGCGCCTGGGACGTCCCTGGCGTTCAGGCCAATCGGGATGCGCACATCAAGGAGGTGAACCGATCCTTTCCAGGTCTTTGGCCGCGCATCCAGGCCGTTTTGGATAAGGCTGGGGCTCAGTGTCGCAGCACTCAGGATGCTATCCGGTTGGCAGAGGCAATAGTGGCCCTGATCGAGGAAGAAAAGAGCCGTGGGCAGCCTCAGGACGGTGGCCAGGAGCATGGCAAGGCGGCAGCCGGGGAGCTCCAATCGGAACCACAAGAAGAAGAGCCGGCAGCGGCACAAGAGGATCGCGGCCAAACGGCCGGGGCCGTTCAACCGAAACCGGACGCCGTCTCCGGCGCAGCCGCAAGCGACCCCATAAGCGATCTTCCTGAAAAAGGCTGCTTCCCGACAATGGCGAATGATTGGCTGGGGGAGTTGGTGGAAGCGGCTGCGCCAACGGATTGGCCGCAGCATTTGGGGGAAAGGTTGGCGCAAGCCCTGGGCGAGCATCCCGTCGAGTCTGCGGACCAGGGCCTGGCCGTGGCGCGTCTTGGCAGCAAACCCTCCAAGACGCTGGAGGCGGCGGCGCGAGAAGCCTGTCTCCAGGCTTCAGTTGCCCTGCGTGCGCGCTTGTACCGGTTGCTCCAAGCCAGCCGTTTGGTGCGCAGCCAGCCCGGCCGTCACGGCAAGCTGGACCCTAAGCGACTTTACGGTCTGGCCGTGGGCGATGCCAGGGTCTTTCGCACGCTTGGCCAGAAACCGGCCATGAGCACGGCGGTGCACATTCTCGTTGATAGTAGCGGCTCGATGTCGGGAGCGCCTATCAAGCTGGCGTCCCAGGCTTGCTACGCCGTGGCGACAGCCCTGGAGCGGATCAAAGGAGTAAACGTGGCGGTCTCGGTCTTTCCGGCGGGGAGCGCCCATGACGGCGTCACCGTGGCACCGCTGATCGAGCATGGGGCAAAGGTGCATGCCGAGCTCGACATCCCGGCGGAAGGCTACACGCCCTTGGCCCAGGCCTTGTGGTGGGTGCTGCAGCGGATGGTGTTGCTCAAGGAGGACCGAAAGCTGGTCCTCATCGTGACGGACGGCGAGCTGGATTCAGCTCCGGCCGCCCGCAAGGTGCTGCGGACAGCCGAGACGCTGGGTTTTGAGGTCTACGGGATCGGCATCCAGTCGGAAAGCGTCCGGAGCCTGCTGCCGCGCTCCAGCGTGAGCGTGAAATCGATGTCGGAATTGCCGGAAGCGCTGTTTTCGGTGTTGCAGCAGGCCTTGGCCCAAAGGCCGGCAGGAGGACGGCCATGAACGGAGGGAATGGAGGGCAAAAGCTGTGTGAGCCAGGTTGGCGTCGTGAGGTGACAGTGCCCAACTGGTTTATTGGGTTGGGACGGGAGTCGTATTTACAACAATATGAAAAAGGGGGTATGCGATGAATGGATTTCCATGGGTGCCGGTGATTGTGGCTGTGCTGGAATTTATCAAGGAGAAGATGGAGGAGTGAGCCGTGTCGTAAGAAACGAACTCGGAATTGCTGGTCATTTTTTGTAGTGACAGTAGGTCTTGTCTCGCGTATTTTATTTCAATAGAAAATCGTGAGCTCATTTTTGGGGCAGAAAGCCTTTGATGCTGTAGGCAGCGTTTTTTGTGGTCTATAGGTGAGAAAAAAAGACACTGGCGTTTGACCATGCGTTAGACGCCAGTGGAAAAATGTGTAATCTGTTGAAAAGGCCTAGTTGATGAAAAAGATATTTTCTCCCGAATTTTATGATTACATTGGGAAAAGTAATATTTTTTTAGACGAAGTTTTGAGCGACGAGCAACGCCGTTGTGTAGCGAGGTCAAATCTAGAGACTTTACTTAGCTATAGCTGTCGACAGATGAATGTCAGCATGGTAAGCGAAATTAATTTCGTTAGAAGTGTATGTCAAGAATATTTCAAAGTGGTGAATAATAGTTTGAATTTTGGATATTATGCTGCAGGTCAATTCCCGCTGATTGGAGATCCGAGGAAGGAGTATTTTCAGTGGAGAGTTAGTTCAGGACCCAAGAGTTTTCCTTCGCTTTATGCGGACGGGAAAGTGGGCAAAGGGTTTGTCGATCTGTATGCAACGATTTACGGCAAATCTATGGCGGATGCATTTCGCGCTCTTTCAGAAGAACATGGATTGACTGAAAACGACTTGTTTAATTTTTTTAATTTTAAGAACTTGGTGTTCGAGTCAGACGCAAGCAAGATCGAGACAGTTCTGTTGCCAAAAAGTATTATTTGTGAAAGTGATCTCTATTTTTTTGAATGAAATATATACTAATCGCTGTACGACAAAGGGAATATTCGGCGGCATGGCAGTGTACGCAACAAATGATTCGCTTAAAAATGAAATGATATTGCCGTGTTATATTAGTGGCTTGTCGAATGAGTATAAGGCACCTTGCAATGTTTGTGGGAATGATACTGTCAAACAGTTTTCTTTGGATAGCTACCTCTCAAGGAGTTGCTTGACTATAGGAGTGAAGAATATACCTTTTCTTGCTGATTCTGACAGGCTTTTAGATGTTCCGTCCGAAAAAGTTGTCATTTTGTGCGAGTCAGCTATGGTTAGTATAAAGCTGAGTAAGCATATAAAAGACAATTTTTCAAATGTATTTGATAAATTTTTGGTAACTACATGGTGGGGTGGAAACAAAATGATAGAAAATATTGATTTTAGCTACCTAGAAAGTAAAAATGTAGTGTTTATTCCTGCGTTGAATATGAATAGCTATGTCAATGCAGAAAGATGTTATAATAAATGCAAAGATAACCGCGTTAAAAGCTTTTTGATTGTACCGGAACCTCTTGTAGGAAGCTTGGTTCCAAGGTGTGGTGAACTTGAAAAACTGAAGTCATGTGAGAATTATCTCGCAAAAACATGTACTTGTGTATCAGAGTTGAATGAATTTTTGTTCGAAGATTTTATTAGCAAAGCCATGTCTTTTGAAGAATTTGTGGCTGTTCTAAAGCATCACGAATTTGTCGATGGCAAGAAAAGTGAAGCTGCAGATTCGGTTTGTTTGCCAGAGCCAATTCAGTTCCTTAAGTTCGGCAAAGCTCATTCGAACCAGCTTTGTTTTGATGATATAATTAATAATAATAAAATTTGCCTTGTATTGGGTCCGAATGATTCAGGTAAATCTATTTTCGTGCTTTCAATGGTGTATGCTATTAGCCATGGTGTCTCGATGTTTGGCGTTGATGTAGTTAAACCTAGAAATGTATTGTTGATTGATGGTGAAACCTCCGAAGGAAGCCTTGCTGAGAGATATAATAGGATTAATTCTGCCTACGGTGCTAGTTCTGACAATAGTCATCCGACTAATTTAATTGTTGATGGATTCCCCAAGGGCAAGTTGTATGATTTTTCTAAAGAAGGTCCGAAAAATACGGTCGAGTCTTATCTTAAGTCAGGGAAGATAGATGTTCTTGCTTTCGACAACCTAAACACTCTTCTTCCTGGCAATGTGCAAAATCCGAAGAAGACCAGCGATTTTTTTGTGTGGATAAGGAAATTAGAAGCAGAGTACAATGTTTCAATAATATTAGTCCATCATACAAAGAAAGAAGATTCTGAAGCTAAGAGCGCTTCTGGAACAAAAGAGCTTGAAGAAAAAAGTCAAACTATTATTACAGTCACACACCGAGACGAGCTTGAAACAAAAAATAAAGACAAAATTGACAGTCAGTTGCGCCAGTGTCTGGATACGCCTGGGGCCCTGTTTAAGGTGTATGTAAAAAAATGTAAACATGTCCATTGTTTCGACAGGTTGACTTTGGGCTGCTTATTAGAGCTAAACAAAGAACAGCCGCAGGTTGGGCCAAGATGGAAAACTTTTAATATAGACAACGATGGGAATTGGAAACTTGACTGTGACCAGCACTTGGATGATCTTGACGATGATCTTGTGATCTGTGAAGGATTGACTGGGCGTGAAAAATTAGTCATAAAAGCATTCTCAAAGCGGAACCAATGTTTTTCTAGAGAAGACATCGATAAGTTGCTTGGCTGCTCTAAAGAGACATCTAGAAAAGTCCTGAATTCGCTTATTTCCAAGGGGTTGCTCGAAAAAGAAAGCACAAGCCCTAGCGATAAAGGTACTTGCTACTTTTTTAAAAATAATCAACACCATGCCGGCACTACCCAGGAGTAATTGAAGTCGAGTAGTCTGCCCGAACTTTGATGGGATCATCTCGCTTTGTCTGCTGTTGGGGCAGTGGGACTGCAGCGCCATTTGCAGCGATATTTCCGCCAAGATTCCTCCAAATTTCCGCCAAAAAGAGCTCCAAATTGGTGCTTTTGGGCGCTTGTTCTGAAACTATAATAAATTATTTCAGTAAGTTATGACTAGCTGTCGATTTCGATGCTGAAGTGGCTGGACCCGCCTGACAGTGGATGGGCGGGAGGTCGTCACCGAATATCTTGCGGGACATTCGAGCACGCGCTCGAATCGAGGCCAGACTCGACCGGCTCAAGGCTGGCAACCTAGTGTCACGTCCTCGAAATTGATCGATATTTAAGTAACCTGCGGTTTTTCGATGTAAGTCCACTTTAACCGGCCGATGCAAAAAGCTGTTTCCGGCAATTCTCCCCCGCAGATGACGGCGATGAGCATGGTCCCGCAGCATCGTCCTTCGACCACCATGACGACGGACAAATAGGCCATTGAGGGATGCTGTTCGGGCCAAATAAGCGCAAGCTGCCAGGCACTGGCCCAGCCCCTGGGGGTGCCATGGCCGGTCTTGACCCGCATCAGCAGGCCGAGATTGAAACCGGCCCCGGAGTCAGACCAGGTGCATACCGCCAGCCCGGTCCAGCGTATGCACGAAGCTTCTTTCGACCAGTTCCGTTCGCTGTTTTCCCATGGCCTTCCCGGCCATCGACGATATCCGAGTGTGGTTGTTGTACATGGCGCGCCGCGTCTCATGATCGCCACGCCAGGATTTCAGGCCGTTGCGCTTGGGTTCGGCGATTCTCGTCCGCCATGGCCCGCCGTCCAGGTCTTTGAGGACATCCCGGGAGAAATAGCCCTTGTCCGCGACCAGTTCCGCAGGATCGTCCGGGCATGGCGGTGTGGAAGTGACCCGTCGCAAACTATCTTGAGCGGCTTTCAGCGTCTTTTGCAGAGTCGAAGTGTCCCCCTTGTCCGCTTCATGCACCTCGACCGCCACGACCGCGCCGGTGTCCAGGTCCACCGCGTGCTCCGGCTTGTACGCCAGATGCGTTCGGCCATCCTTCATCTTGGCGATCTTCGCCTCGGGATCGACCTGCGACTGCCAGTCCTTGTACGAAAGAGTCTTGCCGACGCGCTTGCGGTCCATGCGAGCCAGATCCTCATCCGTCGGAGAGTCGATGCCGCTCTCCTTAGCCATGCGCAGGAGCGTCTTGCGGTAGCTCTCACCCGTGTCCCGGCGCACGATGGTTTTGAGCGCCGCGTTGGCCTCCATGGTCGAAGCGTCCACGCCAATGTGGCCTCCAAGGACCAAGCCATCCTTGCTGAGCACCTTGAGAACCCAGGTGAAAACCTCTTGGTGGGTCGCCAGCGGCAGACGGGACCGTGTCCGGCTGAGCGAGGAATGATCCGGCACAGACTCCTTGGGCGAAAGCTGGAGAAAATCCCGGAGGGAAAGCGAATCGGCGCAGCGCCACTCAATGCCGCGCTCGCTGTCGATGCCCTCGAAATACCCCACGAGGTGCATCCGAAAATATCGGCCAGGCGGAATGGAGGGACGCCCCTTGTCGGAATAGAAGGGCTTGCACAGCTTCTCGGCGAAACCATCGAAGCCGGCTTTTCGGAGAATGTGCTGGAGACGATCGTAAAAAGCGTGCCCACTAGACCGAGGAATCTCATCCCAGGCCAGATACATCGTCCCCTGCTGATCACCCTGACGGCCAAGCCCCATGAGATCACCTCCGGAACCGCGATGGCTGGATTATCAGTCACTTGGCGGAGTTTTTCAACACGCTGCTATGGATCCACTGGGTGCTCAGCTAAGTGCTCGGGACCTGGGTCTTCGTCATGACGATGGCCTGGAGTTGGCACCAGTCCACCGAGGTGGTCTGGGACCAGAAGGTCGAGACCTGGCTTGGCTGCCACCGCCGCGCTTTCGAGTTCTACGGCGGCGTCCCGGCGCGGATCGTCTTCGATAATCCCAATGCGCCATCACCAAGGCTACTACCATGAGCCAGGGGTGCCAGGGGGCCTATCCGTTGCGGGACTTCCGGGACATCGCCGACGCCAACCGCCAGTAATTGTAGTGGATCGTGGGCACGGCCGGCAACCATGACACGGCACCACCCATGAAGGCCGCTGACGCGTTTTGCCGAGTCGTGACGCGATTTCCTCAGGTCGGTTCGGTGCCCGACGTGGCTCCAGAAGTCGTGACCTGGGCCGGGGTCAAGCTCCATGGCGGCGACCGCCCCTATGGCTGTCAACTGCCATGTCCAGTTCGAGAAGGCATTCTGTTCCGCTCCGTTTCAGCAGGAGCACCAGAGCATCTGTCGCTGCACACCGGAGAAAAGACCATGCATTTCAATGGCCAGACCCTGGTGGCCGTCCATTTGCGCCGGAAATTCGTGACCATCTATTTCTTAGCAGCCTTCATAGAGAAACTAAAATCGGCATAAGCGATATGGTCTTTGTAGTCGTGTTATTGTGATGTTAATTCAAAATTAATTCATGAGTACTATAATATGAAACCATAATCAAATTCACCCTAATTATCTTGGTTTGCAAAGCCACAATTATGAATATTTAAGTAGGTGGGATGTAATGCATATATAGATTGACATTATGCAATAGCATTATGCAAGAGAGCTATGTATAAGCAGTATGCATAGACAGTAAAAACAGACACTATAGATAGAGAATATGCACAGACGCTATTCATATACATTGCACACATATAGTTACACACGGGTACACCCATAACAATGCGATAGGTACACGCGTCAATGAACATAGCTACAGACATTAATGAACATATTTACGATCATATCGATACATTTACACTATATTTACTGAATTGACTCATACAAAGTCAATAGTGTTAAAATGAAACATATACTGTTGAGGTTGAAGCGATTAAGTTAACGATTGAATCGTTATTCTTAAACTATATTTATGAAATAGAAAACAAGCAAGCAACCAACCAGCCAGCAAACAAAGAATTCTACACAAACCTTTAAAAGACAATGAGGGACAGTTATGTTCACGGGCAACCATGTCCTCGACGAGTTGAAGAGCGACTACCAGTATACAGACAATATACTTCAAAGATTGATAGAGCTGTTAGAGTTTTATACCAGTATCCATGGTAAAGCATTGGTAGTCAGATTTGACTTGAAATATCCAGAGAGCTACAGGTATGTGTACTCCAATGATGACATCATGAAATTCTCAGCATATATTGTTCAGTTTTACAAACACCAAGGGTACGATCCGTTTTACATGTGGGTAAGAGAACAAGAGACTGGTCTTCATCCTCACTACCATTTCTTGATCTTGCTCAATGGAAACAATGTTCGATCCTATCACTATGTGTTTGAGACTGCCAAGTCCATTTGGGGCAATATATTGGGGGTGTCTCCTCTGGGACTAGTTGATCACTGTACCAAGGGAAAAAATGGTACTCATCATGAAAATGGTATCTTGCTTGTCAGAGCTAGTGGCAACTACTATCAAAGATGTTCTGATGTTTTGAGACAGGTCTCGTATATGGCTAAGATTGAGGGTAAGGGAGACTACCTAGATGGAGTGAGGGATTTTGGTATGTCACGGTTGTACCGTCGTTGATGGTCTAGGGTCTATAGCGAAATGAGATAGCTTCGTGTTTAGATGATGTTCCAAGGCATCTGTTGGCGACCGCAGTCACAATCTCGCCATTTGCCAATGAAGGAGAGCTCTCATGGACACCAACAAGAATCTCCCAAGATCAAGCCGTCAGGCGTGATTAAGATCAGAGGAAAAGATGTGACCACCTATGAAGGCCAAATTAGACTATGCTCATCAGTTTGGTATAAAAAGCTTAAAAGTAGTCATAACGCAGTATCCCACTGAACAAAATGGTCAAATATTTATTTGTCAAGCTGAGTTATTCACGGCGGATGATCGAGTCTTTTCAGACAGGGGTGATGCCTCGCCACTCAATGTCCCAAGAGGATGTGCTGACAGTTTCCATCGGATAGCTTCTACGAGAGCAAAGTCTAGAGTGCTCTCAGATGCTTTCAATATCAAGGGTGCAGTCATCGATGATGCGGATATGTCTCCAGAGGGTGAGGGAGGGGAGTACATCACAGATGCTGAATTTAGTCCTATAGAGCCCATGCAAAGACCAGCTTTACCGAGTAGTTTTGATGGTGGTGGAGCTAAACCAGCTTCTGATAAACAATTGCACTTGATCAGTTCATTGGCATCCCAAGGGCAAGTGTCATCTGAAGATATGGCTGCCAGCATGTTTGGCAAGACGTTAGATCAGTTGCAGGGTAGTGAAGCCAATCAATTGATCAAGCAATTGAAATAGATTTTGTAATGCTAGTGTGTTTCAACGTGTATAGGGATAACGCCTTTCGTGAGGTGTTCAGCTTCATGTCCATCCTCGGGAGGTAATAAAATATCTTTGCTTGTCTTCCGTTTGTGTTCAAGGAGTTCATGTAGTCTGAGGTCGAAGCTAAAATCTCTCAGGTGTGGCTGGCTGTGAATGGCCATGGGGTAATAGACATGCACGTCTTTGTCTTGTCCGATACGGTAAATGCGGTCTGTGCATTGATCTTCGATGGCCGGGTTCCACCATCGTGAGAGGTGGATAACATGATTGGCCGCCGTTAACGTCAATCCTACCCCTCCGGCCCGGGGAGACAAGATCATCACGTCGAACACGCCCCGATTCTCCTGAAAGGCCTGGACGTACTGTTGTCGCACAGCACCGGGTACCTTGCCGTTAATGACAAAAGGTAGGCAGCCCAGGCGGTAGCGTTCTTTGAGTTTGACGGCCAGGACTGCTTGCAGTTCAAGTGACTCCAGAAAAATCAGCGCCTTTTCCCGTTGGCTGTAAATCGTATCCAGCAGATCCATGGTCCGAGTCAGACGGGCCGACCAGCCGATGTATGCATCCCCGGCTTGGATCCAGGCATCCGGAGCTTCTGGGTGAAGGCTGACCAAGCGTAGTGCAAGTAGGAGTTGCAGCCCGGACCCGGCTCCACCCTGGCCATGTTTCCGCAGAGCGTTCTCATAGGCCTGGGCTTGACGTGGGGGCATAGTCGAGTGTTCCACATGTTCTGTTTTTGTGGGGAGGCCCTGGAGTGTGTCATTTTTCATGCGACGCAGCATGGGGCGAAACACCGTTTGCCCAGCCCCCTCAAGCTTTGCCTTGAGCTGGCGTAGCGTCTCCATGTCTGCCTCGGCGTACGAAGCCATGAACTCCTTAAGAACCACCAGGAATCCTGGCAGCAGGACATCCATGATCGACCAGAGGTCAGCCAGGGAATTTTCTATGGGCGTACCTGTCAGGCCCAGGCTGAAATCCGCGCGTAGCGTCTTGACCGCCCTGGTGATTTGGGACGCTGGATTCTTGGCTTTTTGCATTTCGTCAAAGACCACCGCGCTCCAGGGAATGACCGCAAAACTGTGATGGTAGTCGCGGAGGGTCTCGTAAGTGGTTAACACCCAGTCGGCCTCTTGCAGGCGCGGGACATCAAGGCGAGCGGAGCCGCTGTCAACATCGCGTCCCTCAAGCAGTCGCAGGCGGCGGATTTGCGGGCCATGCGCCTCAATGCAGTTGCCAAGACCCCGCTCGTCGAGATGGATGCTCACCTCTTGCTGCCAGTTGCCGATGAGACTTGTGGGAGCCACGATTAGAATTGGCTTGCGACTGCACCCAAGATCCAGGCGACGCTCTTGAAGCCAGGCCAGAAAGGCCAGGGAGGCCAGGGTCTTGCCCAGGCCCATGTCGTCAGCCAATAGCGCTCCACTTGTTCCGCTCGACCACATCCCGATCAACCAGTCCAGGGCTTCCTGTTGATGGGGCTTAAGTGGCGTGTGTAGGGCGTGGGGTAGGCGGTAGTGTGGTTCCACGGGTACACGCGTGCGGAAGGAGCAGTACTGATTCTCCTCCACATTCTCGGCTACTTCGATAAAAATTGGGCCTGCCCCCGCCTTTGTCTCGACTGCCGGCTCAAGTGGCGCGGCAGGGACTTCCGGTTCAGTAACCGGGTTGAGCAGATTGGCGATGCTGTTTAGGGCGTCCAGTGTCGGCTGCGCAGCGGGAATGGCCACGTCCTGTATGTCCACACTCGGCTGGCCTCGTTCCATGGCGGCCTTCATCTCCCTGATGGCGGCGGCGACAGCTTCGGGACTGCCAAAGGTCACGCTCTTGTCTTCAACCTGTAATCCATAGGACTCAGGACGCCAGGTATTCGGTGATCGTTTAACCCAGGGCAGGATGGTGGGAATCCACAGGCCAAGGCCCACCACGCGCTGTGAGTATTCTTGGGTGACCACGAACATGGCCTCCACCACTGTTTCACCGAAACGTTCGCCCAGACGTTCCTGGAAATACCGTTGTGGGTTCCGGGCAAAGTCACGCCGCATCTCGGGCGAGGCTTGTTGTACGTCCTTGACCAGCGCCAGGGCCTCGCGGACCACCGGCTCAATGAAAACGTAGCGGTTGTCGCCTAGCACGTAGGATGAACGAACTTGGGGATAGGTAGTCATGAAATCTTTGGCAAAGTGGTCATGGAGGGCTGGCGGCAGGAGCGCCTCGCTCTCCAGGGGAAGGGTGGTCGCTATTTCCTGAATAGCTTCCTCGTCCTGCAGGGAATCCCACAAATCCTTGGCTCCATGACGTCTGCTGCCAAAGAGCACGGGTTCAACATCGAACGCCGCCCTGGACGTCTTGAGCCGCAGGGACAGGGCCGCAGCATGGTAGACTCTCAGGCTGTCCAGATAGCCGTCGCGCTCCACCTTATCCTTGGCCTGCTGCGGTAGGGAGGCGGTCAGGCGGGCCAGTTGACGGCGGCGTTCGTCCTGGTCCCCCGGGGGCACTTCATTGCAGGCGTCGATGGCTGAGGCTAGGTCATATAGTGTCTTTGGCAGGCGCTGCCAAACGCCCTTGTGCTGGATCATAGAGCCGACACGGAGCGCCCCGATGGCCCGTTGTCCCTGGGGGTTGAGCCAAGCTGCGTCCAGATTGAAGTCATCCTGGCTTATGATGCCGCGACTTTGGATGGACAAGCACAGTGGGGTGCACGGCGGCAGGCCGAGCAGGTGGGCTTGGGCCTGCCCCAGGCTGGCAACATGTTGATGGGTAAACTGGATGCCTGTCCCCTCGAGCGTGGCCGCCGGGGCTTGGCGTCCTTCCTCATCGCCGGGCAACGTGGCTGGATCGATCTCGTCCAGGGCGCGCCAAAGCATGGACACGGGAGAGGACAGCGATCCCAGTTCAGTGCTCTTCCATTCGTGCGGTGAAAGGATCGTACGCCGCCCAAGCAGGCTGGTCTTGAGCACCTGAAACAAGACGCCTGCAGCATTGGGGGTATGGATCAGTGCGAGTGACATAGCTGGTGAAAGCCCTTTAGGAATAGTCGTTAGGAGAAATGGAGCGGCCGGTTTGCTCACGGATATGGTTGGCGACGCTTTCTCGCCATGAACCATGAGCATAGTGCGTATACGGGCCAGGTTTTTCTGAAGCGGACTCAAGATCATCTTTGCGATAAAATCGTTTGTATAAGGCTGGGGCAGCGCTATTTCGTTCATGCCAAATATGGCAGCGTCCGTTGTGGCTCCAATCCACCACAATCAGGGAGTCAATTTTCATGATTAACGCAATGTGGTTGGCAATGTTGGTTGATTGTGTAAGCTCGGCATAGCTTAGTGCCTTTCCCGGAGAAGCATCCGTGCGTGCGATGATCCTCTTGACCTCGCGCACGCCGTTCAATCCAAGCACTACCCAGGCTTGGTCAATGTAGCCCTTTCTATGGAAGGCTCGCCAGAATTTTCCACGCATCAGCCACATTCGACGGGCATTCTCATCCTGGTCGGCTACCTTGTCCACAATGCCCAGAAACAACTCCAAAGACTGCTCCGTCAGCCAGCCATGCATCACTGCTAGGGCCTCGGCTTGAACGGGATGCCATAGAGCCGCGTCCAGACGGGGGTCGCGCAACTGACGCAGGAGAAATGTCTCCACCAGATCGCGGACAGGTTCCGGAGCTGTAATCGTCCGAAAAGGCAGGAGTAAGGCATCAGTAATTGCCTGGACTACGGAGGATATCCCCTGGAGAAACAGGCCGCCTTGATCGGTGGTGGACAAGTCGACGATGCGTTGGGCAATTGCCAGGGATCGCAACCTGCCGCCGTTTTCCGAGGCTCGCGTCAGGGCCACCTGGAAGGCCCTAACACCAAGTTCAGAAGCAGCTAGGCCCGGCGGCAGGCCGGCTTGGTCGAAGACGGCAGCAACACCCCCGGTTGCAACACTATCCAGACGCAGCAGGCAGTCTGCTAAGCGGTCCACAACGATGGTCGGATCGAATAGGCGAAAGCGTGCTGCGGGTTCAGTCCACCGTCGGCCCAGAGCGTCGGCGCGGGGGACCAAAAAAGAGGCCAGCAGGGTTGCGGCCTGGGGGAACGTCGTGAAGACATTGATATAAACTCTGGCCAACCCCCGCAACAGTCGACTTCGGACCCGTTGGGCCAGGGCCTCCAGATAGGCCCGCAACAACGAGAGATCTGCCAATAGAGCACTCTTCTCCAGACAAAGCGTGGAGTAGCGCCAATCAAGCACGTCCAAACCGGAAAAGTCTCGGCTGCGGGCGGCCTGAGTCAGGCGAGCCTGTAGGGCCTGGAGATCAATGAGCGACCGGGTGGGCTGGTCCCTTCCCTCCCCGACGTCCTTGGCAGCCTTCACCGTTCTTGAAGGATCAAAAGTCAGTGGGCGAATTCGTTGTCCTGATTGCTGCCAGGTCCGCAGCAGCTCATTGAGTCCAGGGGTCATTCAAGCAGCCTCTTGGCGGCGTTGACCTCTTTCTCGCTGGGCGGGGTCATGATGAAGCGGATGTCTATTCGGCGGTTGCGCCGTTTGTTTTCCGGGCTAGTGTTGGGCGCTACCGGCCGCTTGAGTCCGTAGCCTGCCACGGACATAAGCGGATAGCCTGCTCCCCCGATCCCATCCTGGCTGGCCCGGATCTGACGGCTGCGAAGGGCTCCCAGCGCGGGCTGTTCGTGGGTCATGACTTGGTAAGTATGCAAGGCCCTCTCCATGGATAACCGCCAGTTCATGTCCTCAGCCCCGTCGGAGTCCGTGTGTCCCTCAATCAGCAGAGCCTCCAGTCCGAAGGCCGTTGGTGGGCAATCGGCTGGCGGTGCGTCGTTCGGGAGGGTGGCGTAGCAGGGCAGGACCTGGGCCAAGGCCCGGGCCAACTTGGTCACCGCTTCCTTGCCCTCTGGAAGTAGTTCTGCCTTGCTCACCGGAAATAGGATAGACTCAGGCAAGCGCAGAATGCCATTGTCGCGGTCAATGAGCACCGTCACGCCCTGGTCTTTGAGAGACTGGTACACCTGTTCCACGACAGCCTGGCGTGCCTGCTGAGCTCCCTGGATCAGATCCAGCTGAGCACGCAGTCGATTTTTTTCATCTTCTGCGGCCTTGCGTTGTGCTTCTAATAGCACGTTCTGCTCGCGCAGATCAACGGAATCATCGCTAAACTTCATAGCAAAAAACATGAGCATGATGATGAACAGGAATAGCATGCCGACCATCATGTCAGTCATGGACACGAAAAAATTTTGCTCGTGATCGTCGTCACCGCTTTGATATTCGTTGATGGCCATGCTATCTCCAATTCATCGTGACTATCTGCTTTTCATTGCGACCAAAGTATTTTCAAAAATTTCGTTAAGTTCTTCTATAGCTTCGGAAAAACGTTCGACAGCCCTCCCGATATGCGTGTCGATACTTTGCACATATTGGTTCAACTTGGCAGCATTACTGTCCATTGCGGACAGCATGTCTCGCAATACGATGGCCAGACTTGCATCAACTCCCTGGAAACGCCCTACATGTTGCTGCCAGGAGTTCTCCAAACTGTGGGATGCCTGCTGGATGGCCGTTTGCGCGGCGGAAGCGGTCCGGCCCATGGCTGTGGCTCCATCGACCAAGCTGCGCAGCGATTGTTCCATGCCGCGCACACTGGCAGCCAAGGCGTTTTGGGTGGACACTATGGGGCTGGAGGCAGCTCCGATACTGCCGGCAGCCGCTTCCAGCGCCTTGGCCGCAACCTGGGAACTGCTGGCTGCTTCGCGAACATTGCGCCCGTGGAGGTTCAAGGCCTGATCCACCTCCGTCAGCGAGGTCGAAAGCTTTAGGACGTGGGTTCCCATGTTCCCCAGCGAGTCATTGAGTGAGGCAAGGACCGTAGTGGTCCCATCGGTCAACCGGGCGGCGGCAGCCTGTCCCTGGGCCGCAACCTCCTCTCCGACCTTGGCCAGGGCGACGCTCATGTTTTCCCGGGCTGTGGTGCTGACCTGCAGCAGACGCTCCATGGACTGCTGGTTGGTTTGGGCCACGCGGGCTGATTCGTCGCGCATCTCCTGCAAGACGCTGGCGATTGATTCGCTCATGGACTGGGCGTTGCGAGCGGTTTGATCCCCGGTTTCTGCGGCGGTGCGGCGCATGGTCTCGGCCATGTCTTCGACAGCCTTGCCCAGAACGGCCACGGCCTGAGCGCTTTGGCCGGTCACTGAACCAGCCGCACCATCCATGGCCTCGCGCATTTGGGTCAAGGCCTGAGCCATCTCGTCGCCGATGCCCCGCAGACGTTCCTGGAGCACAGCCTGGGTTTGGCTGACGTCATGAGCCACATGCTGACTGATGCCTCGGGTGGCCTCGGCCAGACCGGCCACGCCTTCGTGCAATTCGCGAGCAGCCGCTTCCAACGTTGCGGCAAAAGCCCCGCCGCCACTGTCCAGCGAATCTTTCATCTGGGCCAGGGAATGGGTCAGGGTTTCCAGAGTATTTGCCATGGTGGTCAGTTCAGCTCCGGCCTGCTGATCAACGACTTGATTCAATCGGCTGGCCAGGACGTTGAGGGTCTCCTCTTGCATAACCTTGATGTTTTCCCCGATAGAACGCCCGATAGTCTGTTCCATGGCTCCAATATTCTGGCCAACTTGGTCCAAACCTTGACGGACAGGATCCACCGCTTCAATCATCGCTCGGGACATCGCAGCTGAGGTCGTAGAGAAACCTTCGCATAGTTCTCGGTGTACCGGAGTAACGGCCTCTTGCATGGCTGTTGCTACAGCTCCTGACATGCGGATCAATCCTTCGCTTATGTCGGTATTAAACTTTTTGATCTGAGTGGTCGTTTCTCTGGCCTCGTGGAGTTGTTCGTAAAGGAGTTGCTCCGGGCTCTGAATAGGAAGTAATCGCTCAAGCTGTTTTCGAAATGATCGAAGTGCGCCTTCAAGCTCTCGACGAAACCATTTTTCCGCATAGCTAACCGTCAGCGAGGCAAGTAGCCCAAATATTGAAGTGTAGAATTTAAAGGTGGCTGCATGCAAGAGGTCCTTGAGCGCACCTTGCATGGCGTCCTGTCCCTGTCCGCTGTTTGCGGTGGCCGCCTGGATTGCCTGGCTGGCCGAACTTAGAGCGGCTACCAGTCCGAGAAATGTGAAGAGTAGGCCGATGCCGACGAATAGGCCAGACCATTTTGCCAGTCGGCGAAGTTGCACTACCCCCTCAAAACGCTCCACCGAGAAGTAGGTAGCCGGGGAGATCGTTAAAAAGAGCCTCCCGCCATCTTTCTGAACCAGGGTCTGGGCAAACTTGGACCAAGTCTCCTCAAGGGTTGGGCATTTGGCCGTCAGTGTGGACAGGAAATTTTGGTACTGCACTCCTGCTAAGCCAGTATCCGGCATAGCCGCAAGATTTTTATTGCAAGTCTTTACTTGCCGCATCAGCGGACGCCATGTCCACCACCCACGGGTGATGACGAAACACATTCCCGCAACGATTATCAAGGAAAGAGACTCTGGTACGCCTTTGATGCGCAGCAACCCCAGTAGTGGTGACATAATTAGCGTCAGCGGGTAACTTAACCACGAGAGTAATTCAGTATAGTCCATCGGAATAGTCCATTCAATACGTGAGAGATTGATCGACAGGCGAGTTTCCCTGTGGCCATTGTCTCAGATTTAAGGGATATTTATACTTTATCTGAGGATATAACGTCAATTTGTTTATTATGGAAAGCTATTTATTGCAAATCATATGCTTTTAGTGTGCAATTTCGCTTTGTAGTACCTCTTGAGGAGTTGAGAAACTATCGGGTTTGCTAGATCTCCATCATCGCCCCGTTATCCCTCAGCCAATCCCTGCGTTCCCGATAGTCGGGCAATATCCTGTCGACTGAGCTCCAGAAATCTGCCGTATGCCTGGGATGTATCAGGTGGGCGAGTTCGTGGACCACGATGTAGTCGAGGACTTTGAGCGGAGCCATCATGCATTTCCAGTGGAAATTGAGCACGGCGTCAGTCGAGCATGAGGCCCAGCGATGGCCGAGTTCCATGACTCGTACGGCCTTGGATATAACGCCGAGCTTGGGTTCATAGAACGCCGTTCGCTGGCCGATGCGGTCCCGGCCTTTGGTGCGGTAAAATTCCTTGAACGCTTCGGCGGGATCAGGGGCCGGCTTGCCTGCTGCGGGGCGGCGCAGCAGGAACCGGCCGTCTTTGAGCAGGAGGGGCTCCTTTTGCTCGTCCACCCAACGCAGGCGGTAGGAGCGGCCGAGGTAGAGGAAGCCTTCACCGTTGACGAACTCGCGATTCACCCGGGCGGCGTTGCGCTCGCGCCAATCGGCCAGGCCTCGGTAAATCCACAGGCGTTTGGCTTCCAGGATTTCCTCGATTTTTTCCTGGGAGAGGGACTCGGGGACAATGAGCGAGACGGAGCCGTCGCGTTCAATATGGAGGCTGGCGGTTTTGCGGTTGCTGCGGGTCAGCGAATACTCGATGTCTTTGTAGCGCATTATTTGACGAGATCCCGGTGCCGGGCCTTGGCCAGCTCCACGATGTCTGCGACGAGCTTTTCGCTGGCGTCGATGATCTCACCGATGCCCGTAAAGAGCATCAGGTCGGAAAGTCGGCCCTTGAGCGCGCTTATGTCGGAGGGGCGCGACCAGAAATTGATGATGTTGATGGTTTGTTGCAAGGCTTCGACGATGTCGGCCACAAGCTGTTTGACGGTCTGGGCATGGGCCTTGGGCACGCCATCTCTGCCAAAGGCAATCATGCCGATAAGTTCGTAAAAAGGCGCTTCCTGGGGCTTGATGCCGTCATCAGGCTCTGGGCGACCATTTTTCGCTTCCAGGCGGATTTCCAGCATGCCCTGGCACAGTTTATCCCAGTCCTCTTTGTGCTTCTGGATCAGGGCTTCGAGCTTTTCGCTTAAGCGCGCGTAGAAGGCCGGGTCTTCCCCGAAATGGATTTTGCAGTGTTTGCGGATGGCGTGTTCCATCTCGCTGGCCTTGGCTTTGTCGCTTACGTGCTTTTCGACCTGCTCGATGAAGCGCGGGGACATGAGCTCGACGGGCGGAATTTTGGGGTCGATGCCGAGGCTTATCAGATGCTCGTTGATGAGCTTTTTGACCTTCTCGCCGGCTCCGGCGATGTCGATGGAATCGTCCTTGTACCGCTCCCTAACCATGGCCAGCAGGTAGCCGAAACGTTTGGCCGGAATCTTGTACGGATTGGCGGCGGCGTGGGGCAGGACGATGTCCAGGCTTTGCAGAAACTTTTGCAGATAGACCTCGAAGTCGGCCCGCAGCTTGATGTCGCGGAGCATCTCCACGGCCTGCTCGACGATCTCCAGCGAGGCGGCGCGCTCGGTGATCTCCTGGGTGACGAAGGCTTCCATGTCCTCCACGCCGTTGCCGGCGAAGAACTGGATGAGGCGGCGGTAGCGGCTTTCGAGGATGGGGATTTCCGAGGAAATGTCTTGCAGCGCCCCGGCCGCGTCGTCGTAGTCTTCGCCGGCATAGATGGACAGGGCTTTGCGCAGATGGTTGGCGAGGCCGATGTAATCGACGATGTAGCCGCGCTGCTTGCCTTTCTTGACCCGGTTTACCCGGGCGATGGTCTGGAGCAGGTTGTGATCCTTGATTTTCTTGTCGATGTACATGACCTGTTCGATGGGAGCGTCGAAGCCGGTGAGCAGGCGGTCGCAGACGATGAGGAAGGCGATGCCAGTATGCGGTTCTTTGGAATCAATGGCCCGCTTGAAATTCTGGATGGCGTTGCGTTCCTTGGCCGATTTGACGGCGTGGAGCACGTCGGCGCGCTCGTTGACGCCGTCTATGGACAGGATGACGGCCGTTTTCAGAAAGGCGATGGCGGCGATGCGTTCCGAGTCCGGCTGCGGTTTGGCCGTTTCCGCCTCTAGAGCGGCGGCCAGGGCCTTGTCGATGGCCCGCTGGTATCGCACGGCGGCGAGCTTGGAGCTGGTGACGACTTGGGCCTTGAAGCCGTTGGGCAGGATGTTGTCGATATAATGCCGGACCAGATCGACGGCGATGGCGTCGATGCGTTTTTCGGCTTCGAGCAGATCGCCTGTTGTGCCGTATTTTTTCTTTATGGCCAGGATTTCCTCGTCGGTGCGCTCCTTGAAGAGATCCTCGAATTTCTGATCGAACTCGTGCCGCTCGTTGATGGCCGTCTCGGCCGTTTTGCCTTCGTAGAGAATCTGGACCGTGGCCCCGTCTTTCACGGCGTCTTCGAGCTTGTATTTGTCGATGTAGTCCCCGAAGCGGCGGATGGTCGGTTCCCGGCTTGCGCCGCTTAAAAGCGGGGTGCCGGTGAAGGCGATGCGGGTGGCATTGGGGAAGGCCTCGAAAAGGTTGTCGGCCATGTCGCCGGACTGGCTGCGGTGGGCTTCGTCCACCATGATGAGCACGCGCTCGGAGGCGTTGACCAGCCCGAAGGCCTCGAAAACCGGCGGCGTATCCAGGGCCTGGGACAGGTAGCCGGGCATGTGGCGGTGGCCGTTTTCCTGGAACTTGTGGACCATGACCATGTTGAGATTGGAAGCGGTGGAGGCGAGCTTGTGCTTGAGGGCAGCCGTGGATTGGATGGTGGTCACGGTCTCGCCGGTGAGCGTGGCGGTCTTGCCGAGTTGTTCTTCCAGGTCGATGCGGTCGTTGACGAGCAGGATCTTGTAGTCCTTGAGATCGTCGCAGCGGCGCATTTTGCGTATGGCAAAGACCATGGTCAGGGATTTGCCCGAGCCTTGGGTGTGCCAGACCACGCCCGAGCGTTCGCGCGGGGTCCGGCCCTGGCGCAGGCGTTCGATCATCTTTTGAACGGCCCGGTATTGCTGGTAGCGGCCGACCACTTTGATGGTGCGGCTGTCGGTGTCCATGAAGACGGCGAAGCTGCGCACGATGTCGAGAAGCGTGGCCGGAGCGAGCATCCCGGCAACGAGGATTTCCTGTTCGCGGGCGTGGCCGTCCGGTTGGCAGGGAATGGGGCGGCCGTCGGGGACGTAGCGCCAGGCGAAATAGTGTTCGTCCGAGGAGGTGATGGTCCCGAAGTCGGCCTTTTCGCCGCAGGTGCGGATCATAAGCTGGTTGGCGTGAAACAGGCGCGGTTCGCCTTCGCGCAGGCCGGCCGCCGCTGTTTCCTCGCGCTGTTCGCTGTAGCGGCGCAGTTGGCGGTAGGCCTCATACATGGAGTCGGCGGCGTTGGCGTCGGCCTCCTTGCACTCGATGACGACCAGCGGCAGGCCGTTTACGAACAGGACGACGTCCGGCAGGATGAACTGTTTGACGCCGCCCGGCGTGTCGAGGCGAAACTGGTTGATGGCCAGGAAGTGGTTTTTCTCCGGGGCCTCGAAGTTGATGATGTGCACTTCTGGCGAGGCTTCGTCGGTCAGCTCGTTGCAATCGACGGTGGCCTTGTTCAGTAGCCGCAAGACTTCCCGATTGGCTTCGACGAGGCTTTTGCCGGGATGGTTGGTCAGTTCTTCGTGGAGATCGTCGAGTTGCTTGTCGGTCAGCCACTCCCGGCCGTCGGGCAGGGCGTTGGCGGCGCGCACGCTTTGCCGGAAGACGTCCTTGAGGGTGACCTCGCGGAAGGAGGCGCGGCAGGATTTGGCGGGATCGGACGGTATCTCGGCAAAGCCCTGGTCGATGACCTCCCAGCCCAGCCCAGTCAACTGATCGAGGAGGGGCTTTTCGACGTTGCGGTATTCGGGCATGGCGGCTCGCTTGTCCGTCACATCGACGCAGCAAGCGGCCTAGGGCGTCGCCTCCTGGTTCGCTTCAGACGTTTGCAGTTCCTTCAGCGTCTTCCCGCTCTTGTCCTTCCACTTTGTCCGCCCATTGGTATTGCGACCAAGGACAATGCTGGCCGCTAGGCTCGGAGAATTAAAAACATAATCTTGCGAGAAGGCATATGTGTCGTTCTGTTTAATTAGAACTTCCTGTCTTATCAAGTCATTTCTTAAATTGGCGGTGCCATCTGGGTACGAGGGGACAGTCTGCTTTTTTGCTTGAGAGCCTTTTCGTACTACAAAACCTCGGCTGCTTTCATACCCTTGAGCTTCTATGTCCGTACCTTTCAGAAAAAGCATGGTCTTGCCGCGCGCCGTGGCGGCCCGTGCCTCGAACACCGACAGGCCGAGCAGTGGGAAGATGCCGAGCATGTCGGCCAGGAAGCTTTCGGTGTCGGCCAGCTCGGCCTCGGCCAGGGTGGGCGGCTGGGGCGTTTGCACATTGTCGAGGTTGGCCTGCTTGGCCGCCTTGGCCAGCTCCACCAGCCGGCATTCCAGGTGTTTGACGTGCGCCTTGTTGAGGCTGCCGTCGGCGGCGGTGAAGAATACGGCCCAGGTCCAGAAATCTTTGCCTGCGTAATGGCTGTCCAGGCGCGGCTTTATGGGGTCGCCCTCGCCGATGTAGACGGTGGGCAGGCTGCTGTCCTCGGACGGACCGACCAGGATGTAGACGCCGGTCTTGGTGATTTCCGGCCGTTTGGCCGCTTCCTGGTAGGCGGTGCGGTTAAAGACCACGCCTGTGCCGGTCCAGTTGGATTTGCCGATGACGCGCAGCCCGTCCGGGTCGCCGTGCGGCAGAAAGATTTTGATGGAGTAGGGCCGGCTGGCGCTAGGGGGCATGGTGTGGCTCCTGGGTGGTGGAGGGGTCTGCGGTGGGGACGCGGACGCGGCCGGAGAGGAGGTCTTGCATGAGGCCGGATTTAAGTACTTGCAGTTTATCCTTAGTCTGTCTGGTATTCTGGATTTTTGACTCAACTGTGTCGAGCCGCAATGAAATACGCATCTGTTCTTCGCGAGTTGGTCGCGCAAATGGGAATTTTGCAAATCGGTCCGCGCCTAAGTGGGCCACTGATGTTGTTTGTCTGGCGATAGTCATGAATAATTCAGTGTCTAGCCAATTTTTGAACACCAACCAGCAGAACCTATGGTCGTTTTCTGGGAAGGCCCTAAATCGAATAAGTGTATTTTGAAAACAATATCTATTAGGTTCTCCTTCGTAAATTGCACTTCTTCCGACAAGCTCCAGGCTCTGTCCTTCATTTAGAAATATATCTCCGGGAAGTACATTGTAGGTTAACTTCTCTTCTGGAGTAAAGTCCATCGCTAAAATATCTGAATAGTCTATCCAGCCATCGAATACATTTGCGACACGAAGGTATGGAGTGGTGTGTTTTCCAGTAGTATGCTTGGGGGATCGCTGTCGACCTAATCGCACAGAACCAATCTCATGGACTTGTTTAACCTCCCACTCCTTCGGAATCCACCCCAACTCCGATTCCTTATACAGCTCCGGCGCTTCCTCGCGCGGCGGCCGCAAATGGCCGTTTGCATCCACGCCCCGCGTAAACAGGTCGTGCATCATGCCCTGCTTGATGGACTGATACTTGGCAATGGCGGCTTCGGTTTGTTCGATGAGGTTGTCGACGGTTGATAGAATGTTCGCGATATCGCTCTGGATTTTTTTGTCAGCTGGAATCGAGAAAGGAAAGTCTTTTAAGTGTTTTAAATGTCTGTCGTAGCCATAGTTTCCAATTGATGATGCTGCTTGGCATACTTTGTAATATAAAAATTTTGGATGGATTTTATCGTTTGATTTTATGAGTTGTGTGCCGTCGGCTCCAGCTGCAAATGGAAAGTCTATGTATTTTACTTGTCGAGTGTGGTCTCCAAATATTATTGCAGGTAAAATATTAGTATGTGCATGCTGTATGTTGTCGGTGTATCCGGCAATTTTACTTGAACTTTGGTCAATGATGGGGATTGTTCCAATTGGCAAGTATTCAGTTGATTTAACTTGTTTTGATTTGTCATTGCATACAGTGATAAAGTCGCATAGTTTTCCTTCCAGTGTATCACTCATATCCCAACTCCACCAAAAAACGATCCAGCTTGGCCGCTTCGGCGTCGCGTTGCGCCAATATCGTCTTGAGCGTTACCGCGTACTTGCTCCATAGATTTTCAACGGCCGCAACACACCCACGCAGGTACTGCTTCAAATACCCGTCATACTGCTCGACGAGCAGCGACCGGAACCGCTCCAGGATCAGCCGTTTGGCCTCGGCCTCGTCGATGGCTTCGCGGGCCTTGGCCACCAGTTCGTCCATGCGCTTTTCCGACTGTTTGACGCCGGCCTTGAGGTTGCGCAGTTCCTCGGCCAGGGCGGCATGGCGTTCGAGGCGGGCGTTGATTTGCTCCCTGGTCGAAAGCGCAGCGGCCGCTTGTTGGCGCAGCGCCTCAAGCTGGCCGAGGGTTTCGGCCGGCTTGTCGCGCACCCCGGAATACACCGAAACAATACGCTCAAGCGTGGATAAATCCACGGAGCGTATCGCCAAGCCTTCCTTGAAGTAGCCCTTGGGCTGCCCCTTGGCGAGCCGCCCCCTGGCCTTGGCGTCGGCATACAGCTCGTCGATGACGCCTTTGAGGTTGGTCAGACAGTCCTTGAGTTCCTGGCCGGCCTCCTGGCGTTCGCCCTGAAGCGACTTGACCACTTCCGACGGCAAAACGCCGGATTCCTCGTCCGGTTCGGCATCTTCCTCGTCGGCGGCGGCGAAAAGCGCCTCAAGCTCGGCGATGCGCGCCTTGTCCTGCTCAATGCCCTCCAATACGTCGGGAAACTGCGAGAGAAGGATGTCCTCGTCCGGGATAAGCTCTGGTCCCCAACCGCTGGCGGCCACGGATTTGAAGTCCGGCGTAAGCTCGGTCATGTAGTTGGCAAAGGCCCCGCGCACTTGCTGCAGCGTCAGGATGCCCTGGGGCACGAGCGCGGCGGCGATGTCGTCGAGCAGGGCGCGGCGCAGTGCGAAGAGGTTCATTTTCTCCGGCAAAGCCTCGATCTGCGGCAGCGCGGCCTGCCACCAATCCTGCAGCGCGTCGTGGAAGGCCATATGCTTGCCCACCACGCCGGGCGAGGCTTCGATGCGCGCCTTGATGCCGTCGCGGCCGCCGTTTTCGGTGATGGCCGGGGCGAAGTCGAGGTATTTGTCGTCGCGGGCAACAAACAACAGTTCGGACAGGCCTGGATAATTGGCAAAGTAGGGGGCAAGCGTCGCGACCTCGGCCCGGGGTACGCCGCCGTGCAGATGCGCCCGTACGTCATGGGGCTCGGGTGGCGGCGAATTGTCCACATAGCGCCGGATGTTGAGGTTATAGTCCTCGGCGGCCAGCTCGGCATACGGCACTTCGCGGGAATACTTCGGGACTGTGAGCCGGTTGCGGTAGACGTGGGTGATCCATTCCACGTCCTCGGGCCGCAGCGCGTTCTGGTTCTTGCCTTCCTTGAAGTCGCGGTCGGCGTTGATAAAAAGGGCGCTCGTGCGGGCGTGGGCGTCCTTGCGGTTCATGACCAGCACGCAGGCCGGAATGCCGGTGCCGTAGAACAGTCCCGGCGGCAGGCCGATGACCGCCTCCAGGATGCCGTCGCGGAGGAAATGCTTGCGGGCGGCCTTTTCCTCGCCGCCGCGAAACAGCACGCCATGGGGCATGACCACGGCCATTTTGCCGTGGGAGGTCAGCGAGGCCACCATGTGCTGCACGAACATGAGGTCCGCCTTCTTGCCGCTCTCGGGCATGAAGGTGTGGAACCTCTCGGGGAGCTGCATGGTCTTTTTGACGTAGTTCTGGGAGAAGGGCGGATTGGCGATGACCCGGTCGAAACGGCGCAGCTCGCCGTTCGGGTCGAAATGCTGCGGCGCGGCCAGGGTGTCGCCCTGGCGGATGTCGAAGGAATTGATGCCGTGCAGCAGCATGTTCATCTTGCAGATGGCCCAGGTGCCGCCGTTGTCCTCCTGGCCGGCCAGATAGAGGTCGCGCGGGTCGCCGCCGGATTCCTGCACATACTGCCAGGACTGGATGAGCATGCCGCCCGAGCCGACGGTGGGGTCGTAGACGGCCATGCCCTCGCCGGGTTCGATGATCTGCACAAGCAGCCGCACCACCTCGGCCGGGGTGTAGAACTCGCCGCCTTTCTTGCCGGCGCTGTCGGCGAAATACTTGATGAGGTATTCATAGGCCGCGCCAAGCAGATCCGGGAACTCGAAGTCCTCGTTGCGCAGCGGAATCTCGTCGAAATGCTGGATGAACTGGACGAGGGTCTCATCGTCCATGGTCTTCTGGCCGATCTTGCGATTGAAATTGATGCCCTTGAGCACATCCTGCAACTTGTCGGGATTGGCGTCCTCAATGGCCTCCAGGGCTTTGTTGAGGCCCGATCCGACGCTGGTTTTCAAATGGCGCAAGGCTTCCCACCGTGCTGCAGCAGGAACGAAGAAGTCGAATTTGTCTGGATTCTCCAGCTGTCTGGCAATAAGGTCGGGCGTAAGTCCCTTGGCGACGTATTCGGCTTTGTGGCGCGCTTTGTCAGCGTCAAATTGATCGCTTAACCGCTTGAGGAACAGCATCCCGAAGATGTATTCCTTGTATTCGGAGGCATCCATCTTGCCGCGCAGGATATCGCAGGCGGTAAACAGCAGACGTTCGAGGCGGGCGAGAGTGAGTTTTTGAGGCGACATGGGCAGCGGCAATCCTTGATAACGTCGTTCGAGGCGCAAGAAACGGGCATCATCCCATTGAAAACAAAGGATTGCTTATAACAGGGCGGAGCTGCTGGCAAGCATATCCCCCAGAGAGATTTGCTGATGGCCGAATGATGATCACTAGGTCGGCATTGCAAAAAACATTGGATTTCAGGGTTACTTTTGGTTATTAACACAATAATCCCATTTGATTGAATTTTTGTGTGCTTCGATGGAATCGCTTGTAGGGAGATATCTCGCTCGGGCTCTAGCCGTTGAGGCGATTACCGGGGTCACTGTCCGGGGTTTGGTAGCGGTTGTAGCCGATACGGGGGCGATGATAAATTTGAACTTTTATTTACAGCTAGTGATGAAGATGAGTTTTTTTCTTGGGTGTTGAGTTTTGGTCAGTTTGCTGAAATTGTATCACTAATTCCAACAGTTAAACCACCGCCTCTGGCGGTGTGACCCGAATCGGTTCGACCGTTCCGGGAATCTGGCCTTCGGTAATCAATCCAACAAGTGATTCATAATGGCAGGATATCGGAAGTTTCTTATTCTTGAGTCGTTAGCCCCCTTCGAGGGGGCATCGTCATACCAACGGCTATGCCGGTGGTCGCGGATTGACTTGTGTAATGAGTTTGTAGGTAAAATCAAAACAATCTCACTTATATAATTTTGATATTTTTCAATAGTTAGTGCAATTTTTGACGCTAGGTTTGATTTGATGGAAAAATACCAATTTATATGTCAAAGATGTGGAGGTTGTTGTTCGCAACTGACTCTGTTTGGAGGATTGTATGATGACCTCGATAGAGGAGATGGTGTCTGTTTGTATTACAATATGCGGTTAAAGTCTTGTAATATTTACAATAATAGGCCTATGAAGTGTCAGGTTGAGAGGCAATTTGTTGATTTCGCTAGTGAAATGAGTTTCGAGTCTTATGTTGAACTGTGCAAAAAAGGATGTTCTTTTTTGCAAAATAAACAGATCCTGTCCGATAGATGGGGTAAACCAGTGGAGGCGAGTGTGTTTATTCAAAATCTTTCCGCTGAGCAGCAATCTGTTTTTTTGCATCTTATTCATGAAATTGCTTCTGTAGATGGTGTTGTTGCTTTGGAAGAGCAGCACATGATGGATATTTTTCAGTCACAAATGCCTGGAATTGTCCCTATAAAGTGTTCACATGAAGAATTATCGAAGGTTTTTAACTCAAAACGTGTGCGCGTATCGGCGTTTCTTGAGATCGCTGCCATTGCACAAGCTGAAAGTGGGATAAATATCGAAGAAAGACAGTATCTTGACAGTTTGGCTGCCGCTTTTGATTTGAAGGATTTCGAAGTAGATGACATGATCTCATGGGTGGTTCGTCAATTTAATCTCATAAGCGAAGCTCAAGCTTTTATGGAGGATTAATCATGCCACTGCCCCTTATTCCCATTGTCTTGGGTGGAATAGCTCTGCTTTCTGGTGGTTACGGCGTCAAAAAGGGTTTCGACGCTAAAGAAGATTATGATCGAGCTGATGTGCTTAACAACGAGGCAACTACTATTTACGACGACGCGTGTGAGAAGCTTAAAGTTGCGCGTGATGGAGCTAAATATGCTTTAAAAAATTTGGGCGAAACAAAGTTTCAAGTTTATAAAAACAGCATCATTCCGTTTGTTGAGTTTTTTTCAAAGATTAAGGCTATCGATTTTCAGGATAAAATGATTGCTGACGAGTTGAAGGAGATGGCCATATCGAGTGACGATTTACGGGAAATCACCAGAGTTGCATTAAAAATGCAGGAGGTTGTCGGAGGTGGCATAGCTGCTTTAGGCGCAGGTGGTCTAGCAGGGTTGGCGGCTTACGGTGGTGTCGGTACATTAGCCACGGCAAGCACTGGAACTGCTATCGCTTCTTTGGGTGGAGTCGCTGCGACCAATGCCACTCTAGCTTGGCTTGGTGGTGGCGCGCTCAGCGCTGGGGGACTGGGCGTAGCAGGCGGAACGGCTGTTCTCGGAGGTATAGTGGCCGGTCCCGTCCTTGCTATTGGTGGGATGATGCTCGCTGCTAAGGCAGAGGAGGCTAAACACAATGCCTACGCTAACCGGGACAAAGCGCGTATGGCTGCGCAGCAGATGAAGACAGCTGAGGTTGCTACCAACGGAATACAGAAGCGCTTGGCAGAAATTGACCAACTATTGCTGAAATTGGATCGGATTTTTCAGCCCTTGCTGGGTGGGCTTCGATGGCTAGTTGCCTCTGGACGTTGCGACTATAGCGAGTACTCTCTTCCGGATAGGAAAGGAGTGATGATGGCAGCCCTTCTAGCTAAGACGCTAAAAGTTGTTTTGGAAACACCAATCTTAGACAAAGACGGTGCACTGACCAGTGCATCCAGAAGAGTTCTTGCTGATACTGATCGAGAAATCAATAAAATTAATCAGATGTAAGTCGCAGGTAGAGCTCAAAATGTCAGACCTAGACCAAATAGTCGACAAGGTTTCTATAGACCGGAAACTACTTGAGTATGCCTCGACTATCGTTTCCGATCATAGGACACAGCACTTGACGGAACACACTAGGCGCATCTTCGCTGATTCTGACCGCCTCATGGATCTGGCGTCAAAATGGCAGAACTGCGCTGAAGTCCTCACTCAAGGACGCATGTTCGAGCAACTTGAGGTTATCAAATATAATCTCGACAGTCTAGGCAAGGGAGCTACCACCCATGCCGTTACTACTGACGCCCTCGGAGATCCGCATGCCTTGGAAGATATCCTAATCCGCAAGGGCAAGAAGGTGTTACGAGAGGTTCAAGCCAAATCGTGTGACAACGCTGCTCAAAGTGTTTTTGCCCTTTCTGACCCCAAATATAAGGAGATGGACCGGCTTTTACCTAAAGACCAGCACGTGAAAGCAGAAGATCTGCTTGATCAGCGCCTTGGTAAAGGTACTTTGAAGTCCGAGGACTATGCCCAAACTAAGCGGCACCTCAAGGGCGAGCTTAGTCACGGCGACGTCTCCTCTGGTGGCACCACTCGTCAGGAAGCCTTGGACGCGACAAAGATTGAAACTGCCACCGATATGGCTTCGGACTTCAAGCGTAAAGGAGTCCTGGGCGACATGCACCACTCAGGGATGGAGGCCGCCAGGATTAGTGGCTCGGTGGCTGGTGGCGTTTCGGCCGTTGGTGGTCTATTCAGGATCGCGCGTGGGGAAGCCACCGTTGGGGAAACATTGGCCAAAGTTACTATGGACGCAGCTTCTGGCGCGGTCGTGGGCTACGTCACCACCGCCGCGAGCAAGGGATTTCTTCATGGAGCGGGCAAGTGTCTGAGCGAGTGCAGCGTAAATGTCATAGCTAAGTCGAACGCTCATATTGCCATAGCAACTGGGTTTGTCCAGTCATGCAAGTCGGTGGCGTCTTATTTAAAAGGTGATATTGACGAGGAAGTAATGCTTTCAGAAATTAGCCATGTCGCGATTACTGGTGCGACAGCTTTTTATTACGGAGCATTAGGGCAGGTTGTAATACCTATTCCAGTTGTTGGTGCTTTAGTCGGCTCTACAGTAGGGTATTATATTGGTAATATGCTACACCAATCCGGCTTAGTCAGTCTTGGAGAGTGTGCGAAAGTCAAGACAGCCCGAGTGAGGCGGGAAAGAATTCATGATATGACTTTAACGGCAATTCCCCTCATGCGGGCTAAAAGGCTCGAACTTGAACAACTCATTAATAATAATATTGCCGAGAGAAAGGCGATCTTGCTCTCTTCCATGGACACTCTAGAAGCATCGGTGCTGCAGTGGGATCCTTTGCGATTTATACACGGTTTGGAGAATATATGCCAGATTTTCTCTACACACCTGCCCTTTATGAATTTTGAGGAATTTGACTCCTTTATGCAGGACAGCGACTCCGTCTTTATTCTTTAATATTGATACGATACAGTTCGCAGCCAGCTTGCGCTCGTGCTCATGCGAGTAAAAAGGTTTGGATTGGCCCAGTGTTTTGGGAAAACTATCTTTGGCGAACTGCTGGTCTGATTCTATGGTACTGGTCTTAAGAATTATATTCTTAAAACATCATTCTTTTAGTATTACCATAGTCCAAGATCTACAAAGTGGGCCTCGTCACAAGGGAAGGGATCTCCGTCTCTCCAGCCTTCCATCCGCAAGTCCATCAGTATGTGAATACGGGCTGCCTTGGCAGCTTCCAGGCCGAATAATCTCTCCACTTCACGGATGCCTGCTTCATGGTGACGGAGTCGGCGGTGGCGTGTTCCATAAGGGGGGACGAGGAAGAACTCGTCGAGCCATTTATGGACGGCTTCGTACCGTTTTCCTAAAATATTTTGAGTTTCCTGGCAGTGCTGCTCGAAACTTGCCATTGAATCGTCCTCCGCTTGGAGAATCCGAGGTGTTCCGAGGAGATATTAATTGACAGGCATTCCAGTTTTCGGAATCCTGTTTTTTACATTTGACGGAAGATGTTTCTTCTTCTGGAGGTGAAAAATGCCGGCCGAGGAGTCTACCCCGTCTGAAAAGACAATTTCTCTCTTTGTTCTTTTATTGTTTACAGGGGAATCTTATTCTCTGACGAAACTTAGTGAAAAGTTTAATTGCTCCAAAAGCACTATTCTTCGGAGGATTGAAGCTATTGAGAGATGGGCTGGTGAATGTTTAGTTCGTCAAAAAATTGGTAATGAAATAAAATTTAAACTGAATACCCCCAAGCGCCCGCTAGTCTTTCTCAGTCCAGATCAAATCCGCCATCTGATAATGTGCAGGGATATGGTCTCTCATCTCATGCCAGAATCTATTAAAGACGAGATTGGTAATACTATTAACACTGCGGCATCATTAGTTGAAGACTTAAGCCAACGTGCTCAAAGTTTTGAGACCATTTGCAGGTCAGAAGTCAAAGGAAGAATTGATTATTCTCCATTTGGTGGCGTAATTCTTGAATTGGAATCAGCCATACGTGATCATAGCGTCTGTCTACTCAAATATCAGGCTGTAGCAAAAGATGAACCACGAGAACACATGTTCGTTCCCGTTACTCTCTCTTCTTATCGTGAGTCTATTTATGCGTGTGGTGTAAAATTGAACAGTCAACGTCCACATGACGAAGTCGGACCAATGGTCCTCGCGGTCCATCGCATCAAGGAGTTGGCCAGGACGCCACTTACGCGGGAGGTTTCCTACCCAGCTGAAATGGATAACTACTTCGGGATCATTAAGCATGAGCCCATTCGTATCAAGGTTCTTTTCGACACCTTCGCGGCTACCTATGTTCGGGAACGCGAATGGAGCACTGATCAATGCATAACGCCTCAAGACAACGGGGACATTGTCCTTGAATTTACGGCTGCCAATGAAGAGGAAGTTGTCTCCTGGGCACTCAGTTTCGGGAAACGTGCGACGGTCCTTGAACCGAAACAGGTTCGGGAGAGGATCAAGAGCGAACTGAGCGTCATGATCAACGCCTATTGATTTACCTCACGAAGTCCCTGACCCTAATTTCCTTTGACGGCTTGGTCCCCTTTGCCGTTGGCATCACTGTGTGTCCAGTCCTGCGCAACCAGCAGATTTCGCAGGTTTGAATGCCTGGATATCACCTTCGTGACGCAGTCCCTGATCAACTTGCTACCGCCAATGACCATTGCCTGTTTTTTGGCCCGCGTGATGGCGGTATAAAGCAGTTCTCGCGTCAAGACAGGACTCTCCCGGTCCGGCAACAGGAAATAGACCACATCAAACTCCGATCCCTGGGACTTGTGGACCGTCATGGCGTAAACTTCCTCCACAGCTGTCAAGCGTGTCGGAGAGAAGTGCCTCCAGCCGCCGTGGGTTCCGGGAAACCATACTCGCAGGGATCCCGTCTCGTCCTCGAGGGCCACGCCCATATCGCCGTTGAAGAGACCCAGCGATGGGTCGTTGCGCGTGATCAGAACCGGCTTGCCCGGATGCCAGAATCCCGAGCGCACTATGGCTCCCCGTTCCCTGAGCAAGCCATCGATGTGTCGGTTCAGACCTTCTACGCCATAGGCCCCCTGCCGCAGTGGCGTCAGCAACCGCAGACTACCCCAGGCCCTGAAGGCCTCATCCGGCGAGTGTGCATTCAGGGCCGCCGTATATCCATGGATGAGCGGTTCGAGGGCGGTCCAGACTTCCTCATTCGTTTTCGGTTGCACCCAGGTCAGGTCTATATGTGGCTCAGCCAGGACGGCGAGCGTCGCATCCGCATCCCCCGTTCGCACGGCTCGACTGACGGCTGCGATGCCGCTCGTGTCATCGAAACGCCATGTCCGGTTTAGGTGGACCACGGCGTCGGCGAGGGGGGGCGTTGGTTCCGGTGCCGACGGCAGGTCCTGGGCCTTTGGGAAAACCCTTGCCAGGGACTCCCGGAATTTTCCTGAAAACCCTGTGACCCAGCCGTCGCCGCAGATGTCTGCCAGGGCCGCTCCGGCTTCCACCGAGGCCAATTGATCGCGATCGCCGAGCAGGATGAGTCGCGCCTCATTGGGGAGCGCGCGAACCAGTTTGGCCATGACCGGCAAAGAGGCCATGGAGGCTTCATCTACGAACACCAAGGAGTAGGGCAGGGGGTTGTCCCGGTCATGGCGTGTCTTGGGCGAGTTCGGGCGCAGGCCGAGTAGTCGGTGCAGGGTGGTCGCTTCGGTGGGCAGGTCATTGGCTCTTGCGGTGAGGGCGGGTATTGCAAACGCTTGGCGCAAGGATTCGTAAAGTCGTGCGGCCGCCTTGCCCGTTGGCGCAGCAAGGGCGATGCGGTGGCCGGGGATTCCCTCGAGGTCCTGGAGCATGGCCACAATGCGGGCGGCGGTAAAGGTCTTGCCCGTGCCAGGGCCGCCGGTAATCACGGCAAGATGCGAACGACAGGCGGAGAACGTCGAGGCCATCTGCATGTCCAGTTCGCTTGCACCGTCTGGAAAGAGTCGGCGCAAGGCTTCCCGGGCGGCGTGTTCATCGGTTGCGGCAGGCTTTGTGGCAAGCTTCAGGAGGCCTTCGGCCAGATCCCGTTCGTATTGGTGATAGCGTCTCAGATAGAGCCGGGTGCCGTCGAGCACGAGGGGGGTGAAATCCTCCGGTCCGCCGAGACAGGGGAGACCGGACAAAGCGGACAGTAGGCGTGTCGCGTCGGGTAGTGGAAAAGAGATCTCCGGAAAGATCGTTTCGAGTGGCAAGGAGAGATCGATGCAGATATGCCCGAGGCCCGTGCCCCGGCTGGTCAGCGCGGCGGCCAGGGCCAGGTCATCCGCATGACAATCGCCTAGGTGGCAGAGGCAGTTCGCGAAATGCAGGTCCATAGGTTCGAACATCGGCATCTCGCGAAGCTTGGTGACAGCCGGGGACTCAGTGCGAAGCATGGGTCGCCTCCCTTGCGTGCGGCGTCAGGATCGCTTGTTCCAGGTCCATCAGGAACCCCTGGGCCGGGCGGTCGTGGAAGATTCCCTGGCCGACGGCGTCCGGGCTGGCGCCGCGCAGGAAGATATACAAAACCCCGCCGAAGTGGAGATCGTAGTCGTAGCCGGGGCAGGTGGCGCGTAGGTGGCGATCGAGGGCCAGGCAGTAGAGGTGGTACTGGAGGAAATAGCGGTTTTCCGCCATGACCACAGGCAGGCGTTCCGGGGCATGGTCCTGCGGCGGGAGGCGGTTCGACTTCCAGTCGAGCAGGTAATAGCGGCCGCCGTGGCAAAAGACGAGGTCCATGGAGCCGGTCAGAAAGCCCTGGCGGACGGACGGGCGCAATTTGGCGGCCCATGGGCTCCAGTCGTACGGGAAACTGTTCGCCCACTGGGCATAAATTCGGGCGAGGGTGGGGCCGTCCAGCCGGTCCAGGGGAAGCAGGAACTCCATCTCGGCAGCCGTATGGTCCCTGACGACATCAGCCAGGGTAAAGCCGTCCGGCAACGGTGCAAGGACCACCCGCTGGGCCAAGTCGGCCAGTTCCCCGGACAGGTCCCTGGACAGACCGTGACGGATCAGACAGTGGGCAGCCCAACGCTCGATGCCGAGACGCGCGTCAGGATCGGATGAGGCCGCAGCCTGAAAATCAAGCCGCTCGAAAAAGGTATGGAACATGATGCCGGGCACGGCTCCGGCCGGAAGCCGGTCGCGCCGGGCTGTGGCGAGGGTGGCGACGGTGGGGGTATTGGTCTCATCCCGCTCGAAAAGGGGCAGCCTTGACGCATCGGACGCGTTCCTGGACAGCGCAGTGAAGCTCGTGGTGCCGAACGATGGGTCGAGATGGCGGGTGAATTGTCTCGCTTCCAACGTGACAGGGTCTGGATTGTCGGCCGGGAGGCGTGTGTCCGAAGGTCGGGGCAGGGGCGCGATCTCTATGGAAGGGCAGTTCGAAGCCAGATCTTTCAACGCTCTGTCTACTGTCTCGGCTGTGGGTATTTTGCCTTCATGGACAAGACGTCCAAGAGGTGTTCGCTTCACACTGCCAAACGCCCCCCAGGCAAGGTAACAACGGCATTTAGCCCGAGTCAGGGCCACATAGAAAAGGCGCATCCGCTCGGCCTCGAGTTCTTGCTCTATTCTCGCCCTCGTCGGTTCAGGAAGTTCCTTGGAAAGGTCCAGGGTAGGTATGTGACCCTTCATCGGATCGTGGTAGACGCTGCGATCGATCTCCTTTGGATCGCTCCAGGCGACGTAGGGGAGAAAGACGATCTCGAATTCGAGCCCCTTGCTCTTGTGCACGGTCATGATCCGCACGGCCGGCGCGTCGGTCTCCAGGCGGATGAGCATCTCCCCCGCCTCGTCCTCGGCGTCGTTTGAACCGGATCGGATTGCCTCCAGCCAGGCGGCTAGATCCAGGACGCCAAGTCCCGTCTCGATCTCGCGTTGATGGAGCAGTTCGACGCACTGCAGGAGGTTGGTCATCCGCCGTTCCCCATCGGGTAGGCCAAGTAGGCGCTCTCGAACCTTTCCCCTGGAAAAAAGCACAGCGACGAAGGCCATGACGCCCTGTCCGGCCCAGATAGAATGGTACTCCGCAAACTGTTCGAGTAGTTCCTCACGCAGTGCGTCGTCGATGTCGAGCCGGTCCAGATCGGCGGCGGTCCACCCCAGAATGGCTGTGGACAGAGCCGCACGTCGCAGTCCCTCCCTGTCGTATGCGGCCACTGCGCGAAGCACGATGGCCAGTTCGTCGGCCTCAACGGACTCAAAGATTTTGTCGGTCTGTTGTCGAACACTTGGGATGCCTCGTGCCGCCAAGGCCTCCCTGATGATGCCCGCCTCCTTGTGGCTTTTGACTAATACGGCGAAATCTGAGGCAGCCAGGGGACGTTTTTGTCCGCTAGTGGCATCAGTAATGGTGGCTTTCCCCTGACTGGACAGGATGAGGAGTCGGACGATCTCTTCGGCCACAGCCAAGGCCACCGGCTGTTCAGCTTTCCCCTTGGCGACGTTTCCGCCGGGTTCGTCCCCAATATCTTCCGAGCGTATATGCCAGACGCGCAGGCACGCCGGACCTTCGTCGGCGACGGTCAACCGCTGTTTCGCACCGGGGCGCGGACTGACGGGTTCAAAGGCGATTTCCCGGAAGACAAAGGGCTCCTTGGCGCCGAAGATCGCCTTCACGGCTGCAAGCATGCCGGGATCGCTGCGCCAGTTGACGTTCTGGGTCAGGATTTGGTCAGCGTTGTGGATAGCTTCCAGGTAGGCGAAGACGTCGGCTCCGCGAAAAGCGTAGATCGCCTGTTTGGGATCGCCGATGCAGTACAGGGCGTGCGGCGGTTCGGCAAAAAGCGTGTGAAAGATCTCGTATTGGAGCAGGTCCGTGTCCTGGAACTCGTCGATGAGGGCCGCCTTGAGGCCGGCACGGACTCTGTCGCGCAGGAGGCGGCCGCCGGGGCCGTGGAGGGCGGCGTGGGTTTCGTTTAAGAGATCGGAAAAGCCGAGTTGTCGACGTTCCGCCTTGTACCGTCGCAACGCATTGCCGAAACCGAGCCCGAATGCCCGCAGGAGCGCCACGCGTCGCAAGTCCAGGTGGCTGAGCAGGTTTTCCAGATGTGTAAAGAAGGGATGTGCGGGAGGGGGCGCCTTTTTTTTCAGGTTGGCGACCAGACTCGAGGCACAAAGACGGTCGATGTCCGCTGGAAGAAACAGTGGCGAAGTTCCATTTTCAAAGAACCTGTCCAGGGCCTCCTTCATGCCCGGCAGATCCTCCTCTCGTAAGTGATTTTTGAGCATGGTCCTGTTGTCCAGGCAGGAGCAGAATTCTTCCCGCAGGTCCTTCCACGCATCCCCGGCCTTAAAAAGCATCACTTCAAGATCTCGCGAAAAGCAGTCCCTGTCCGTGCAGTTTTCCGGAAGGTCGTCGGGCAGGATCCGCAGGCGGGGGTTCCGGATTCCCTTATCGAGCAGGCCGTGGAGTTTTTCCGTGAATGTTCCAGCCAGGCGCGCGGCCACGACGGCTTCACCTTCCTGGACATGGGCACGGTAAAAATCCTGGACAGCCTGCCGATGGCAGAGGGTCTCATCGGTAAGCATGGTGAAGCGAAAAAGTCCGCCGCACTCGAAGGCGCAGTCAGTGAGGATCCTTTTGCAGAAGGCGTGAATGGTGTGGATAGCGGCGAGATCGAAATCGAGCAACGCCTTTGATGCACGCTCTCCGGCTAAACGGTGGCCTACGGAGCCAAGGAGTTGAGTCAGGAAGGGATCGCCGGGGGGAGCCGCCTTCGGATCGCAGGCCGCCAGCGCCTCCATAAGGCGGGCGCGGATGCGGGTCTTGAGTTCGGCGGTCGCGGCCTCAGTGAAGGTGACCACGAGCACCTCGTCCACGCCGAGTCCCTGTTCGAGGACCAAGCGCAGAAATAGAGCCGCCAGGGCGTAGGTCTTTCCCGTACCCGCGCTGGCCTCGACCACGGTACGACACCCGGACAGGGGAACGCTCCCGAGATCAAGGGGTTTTCGAACCGGACCGGGGGATGTCATTCTATTTTCTCCAGTTGGTTGAGGAGAGGGTCGAAGACCGCGCAGGCGATTTTCTGAAATTCCTTTTGCCGCAGGTGGGTCGCATCGGGAAAGCATTTGGCGAAATGGCGATCTGCTCCATCCCCCTCGATGTGCCGATATTCGTTGCCGTACCAAGCCTCTTCGGCCTTTTTCAAAGCCACTGCCGTGTCTTTCTTTTCCCGGTATGACTTGGCGAAGGCCTCGGAGGTCTTGGGGAAAAACGGCACCGGCTCCCGAGTCCCCCGCAGGAGAAGCGCGAGCAGGGTTTTGAGGACGCCTTCGGGATCCGTCGGGGAGGTGAGGCGGCATTGGCCCTTTGTACCAATCAAAAGCGTTTCGGGACGTCCGCAGGCGGAGGCATGGAGAAAGACATGGTCCAGCCATCCGCTCAGTTGATCCCGGGGGCGAATCGTTCCCGGACGCCACCGCAGGAGCCTGTCCGGGAGGACCCCCTGGACGGAGCCTTTAATCAGTATCGGTCCGGAAGGGAGTGTCACCTTGGTGGATGCGGTGAGGTTGGTGATAGCCATGCCGTCGCATGCGGCATTGACGCACTCCATCAGGCCATGCGTCGTGTCCTGGATGTCGTGGAGCGTGAAGAGACCGGGCGCGCCGGGTGGAAGCCGGTTTGCCCTTTGCAGGTGGGCGCTGATGTCCTGGATTGGCGTTCCTGCGAAAAGGTCGTTCAGGACATCCTGGCAGCACAGGTAACGCTCCAGGCGGTTTAGACCGTCGAGGGGCTCCGTGGTCTCAAGCGTTCCGCCATCCTTTGGGAAACGAACTCCAAGGCGATTTTCGAGAAAGAACCTGCAAGGGTTTTCCAGGAAGCGACGCAGCAGATCGAGCCCGAGGGGGGCGGGCAGAAGGCCTGGCCGTTCATCGAGCGCGGCCGTGACAAAGGGTGTCCCCCCTTTGCCGCGTTCCCGGGCGCACTGGCAGTTCTCCGAGGAGTAGCTGAAAAAGCGCGGGTCACCATGGGGCCTGAAATAATCGCTGTGAAAGGATTGCAGTCGGTGAATCCGCAACAGTCGTTCGGACGGCCTGGGTTCGTCAGCGCTACGGCTGCGGCTGTCAATGCAATCCAGAAGTTCGCTGATTGCCACGCTCGGAGGAAGGGCGGCGTTCTCTTCCTGGGTACGGCCCCGGTAGGTCATGATGAAAATTTCCCGGGCGGAGAGGATGGCTTCGAGGAGGAGTCTGCGGTCGTCAGCCCGTTGCTCGGGGTCTCCGGGTTGCGGGCGGGCCTGCATGAGGTCAAAGCCCGGCCGACGATTGCGACCCGGAAAGGCACCGTCATCAAGTCCAATAACGGCCACGACCTTGAACGGTACCCCTCGCAAAGCCTGCATGTCGGAAAAGGTGACCGCCCCGGAAAAGAGTCCGGTGGAAGAGCCACCTTCATCCAGGCGCTCCCGCAACGCTTCCGTCACCGTCTGCAGGTCCAGACGCGTGGCACAGCCGGCGCGTTCGGCCTCGTAGGCCATGGCGGCCAGTGTCTGTTCCACGAGCTGGCCGGACTCGGCTTCCGGCCCGGCGAACATGTTCTCTAGAAGCGAGCAGAGGCGGATGTGCCACTGTGTCATGGAGGCCGGCTCGTCGAGAGGCGCGAGCACCGCGACCAGAGTGGAGAAAAATTCCAGAAAACGCCCCAGGATGGCGGCCCCGGTTCCCTCGGCCATCTCCAGCGGCGCCACCCCCTGGCAAAGACGGTGACCGTCCTCCGGCAAGGCATGGCCGAGGATCAGGCGGGCGGCGGCGGAAGACCAAGTGAAATCATCCAGGGACGGCAGGCCGAGTTCCGTTTTGTGGGCGGCGTCGATGGCCCAGCGCGCGCCGGCCTCGGTAAACCAGTCGCTCACTAAGGTCCGGTCGCGTGCCGCAAGCCCGAACCGGGCTCGGATGGCTTCACATTCGAGAAGGGACAAGACGCTCGCTAGGCTGAACCGTTCGAGTGGGATGGCAAGGAGACGGAACAGGGTTTCGATGACCGGTTCCGGCTCGGACCTGCCCGGGGCGACAATCCGAAACGGCACCCGACGGTCGCGGGGCGTTGCGGATTCAAACACGGCGCGTACGTAGCCGCTTCGGGACGCAGGGTCAGGCATCATCACCACGATGTCCCGTGGATCGATGTCCGGACGGCGCTGCAGGATGTCCAGAAGGACATCCTGCAGGACTTCCAGTTCACGTACCGGACCATGGCAGCAGTGGACCTGGACCGAATGCGCATCGCTTCGAAGAGCTTCCCGCCACTTGTCGGACGGGGCGACGGTCCCAAAAAGGTCTTGGTGCAGGAGGTCGAGGATCCGGTCGCCGGTGGGAGGGCTGTAACACGTCTCACGGTGCGTGGCGGACGCGACGAGACGGGCCCGGTAATTCGCTCCCGCCTCATTCCAGGCGAGGGAGGTCTCACGTGAGGTGTCACCGGAAGCCTCATCGGGCAGGTCGGCGGAAGGGGCGGGCTCCAAGAGATAAAAGGTGATGGGCACGTGGCGGGCGATTTCTGTGAAGATGTCGGTGTAGAAACGCGGCAGCGAGGCCACGGCGAAAAAGGCGATCGTCTCGGGAAGGGCCTTTGCCGCTTCGTTGCCAGCAAGGGACTGGAAAAACCGCTCGCGCGCCCGGACGCGGTGGCAGTTCCCTTCCCGCCAGATGACCTGCCATAGCAGGGCCTGCCAGGCTTCATGGGGAACGGTGTTGTCCGGGTGTCCATCTTCCCAGGCCTGGACCATGTCCGGCCGGAAGATGAGGTACCGGTCAAAGGTCCGGGCGATCTCCCGGGCAAGTTGCCAAGCCTTGAGCGGCGAGCCGTCCCCGAGATAGCGGCGGACCGGTTCGAAGGCTGCGACGGAAGGATCGCGCACGGCCGGCGTTTCAAGCGCCGCAAGGATGCGCCAGGTCATGGCCGCCTGGGAGGAGTCGTCCTCCTTGGGAAGATCCGGAACAAGCCTGGAAAAGAGACGGTAGGCCAGGGTAACCGGAAAGGGGAATTCCATGCCGCAGCAGACGCCGTGACGGCGGGCCATCTCCATGCGGAGATGCCGTTCCATGCCTCGGTTTTGCACCACGACCAGCCGCTTGGCGAAAGGGTCGGCCGGGGGCGGCGTATCGCGCAGGAACGTATCGACCAGGGTTTCCAGTCTATTGCCGGCGATGACGGTCAGGTTCACAGGCATCTCCACGGTATTTAGGGACAAGAGGTCCTTGATCCGGACAGACCCTTTTGGGATGCAAGGCCGACGGCGCGGGCGAACCATCACATGTGGCCGAAGCAGCCCGTGAGGCGAGCGTCAGTCCTTGATTTTCTTGATCTTAAGCCGCTTGTTTTTCCATGACAAGCCTTGACCAGGGTATACTTGGCCTTGCTGATGCATGCTTTTTCATTTTCCCTTCCCGGCGAACCTCACGGAAGGAAAGGCCTATGAAAGTCCGTTGGTGGCGTGGCTAGGGATTGACTCTCTTGTATCTTGTCTTTCATTCGCATATTGGACGCATTTTTCATCCAGAACCGAACTCTGGCCGCCGTTTCAACGGAAGGTTTTGCATTACAGGCCAATTTGAGTTGATTGATACGGCATTTTCCGTCAGGCAAAATCTTGATCTCCAGGGTCGCCCGCTCTGGGGAAAGAACTTTATAAATATAACAAGTGCCACTGAAAATCATATCCATGTAGCTCGCTACGCAGTGATGCATGGAGGATCCTTCGTCGAGAAGTTCCCCAACGCTGGTAATGGGCTGGATGTCGAGGTCGCCCGATAGGGGAGGACAGGGAAATGGCTTCTGGTATCGGGCCTCGACCGCGACAGTCCGCTGGCGATTCAACCTAGCGGTCAAAACATCATGCAGTCGACGCAGTTCCGTATTATTGCGAAGCCGTTTCAGACGTTCGCTCGGATCTGGCAGTCCCAACGCGTTTGCAAGACGATTCACATCCGCAGTCAGCCGATTCCACTCCTGGAGCCGGTGGCGGGCCACCGAGACTTCCGAGGTCTGCACGAGAGATCTGAGGCTTTGGTACTCAAGCCAGTTGCTCCGTCGAGTCAGGATCTTGAGGATCTGCCAGTTCAAGGCATTGAAGTGCCTGAGTTCGAACCATCCCCTGTCACCGAACAGAAGACGCAGGCACTCGAGGTCAAACAAGCTGAATTCCAGATGATCCAGCTTTCCAAGGCAGTGCAGCAGGGATTTCGAAGAATCTCCGAGGGCACGTCCCAAGATTTTACTACGCTGCATTCCTGTCAGTTCGAAAACCAGTTCCGGAGTGGAACAGTCGCCCATGCATTCAGGTAAGAGCCAGAAGACGACAGGAGAGCTTGCGGCCAGTTCTTGGGCTTTCGGATTGATGCTCAGGATACGCAGCAGGCGGAGTTGGTTAACCGAAAATGGTCGGACCACGTCTTTGGCCCACTGCGGAATTTTTTCGCAAAAGTGCTGCATCGGGTGATCGTGAGGCAGGGAGTCCATCGCATCAGAAACAAAGGAATAATCTAGGGCCGTGTCATCTTGGACCCAGCCATGCCCCTCCATTCGTTCGAGGCGCAGGTGTCCTTCCCAGGACGCGAGACGGATCAGGCCGTAATCGAAGCCGTAAATCTCGCGCAGGTCTATGAGCAGGGAGCCAGTCTCTCGCTCCAAGGAACAAAACTCTTGTCCGATGATCATTGGTTTCTCCCAGGGCAAAGAAGATGGGGTCACGTCCGTCAACGTGGTGTAAATTCCGGTGTGCTTGAGGTGGCAATCGGTCAGGCTGCCCTGGGTGGAATTTGGGCTGGCTGCGCCTCGTTGTGTTGGGTGTTGAGTTCGGCCATGGCCTCGACCTGCATGTAGCGGCTTTGCAGCTGCCACTCGTCGTTTTGCTCCAGCAAGATGGCCCCGATGAGCCGGATGATGGACTGCTCGTTGGGGAAGATGCCGACCACGTCCGCTCGCCGCTTCACCTCTTTGTTCAGCCTTTCCAGCGGATTGGTGCTGTGCAGCTTGACCCGGTGCTGTGCCGGGAAGGTCATGTAGGCCAGCACGTCGTGCTCGGTTTCGTCCATGAAACTGGCGAGTTTTGGCCATTTGCCGCGAAGCTGGTCAGCGACATGCCGCCAGGTCTGACTGGCGCTGGCCGCGTCTGGCTGCAAAAAGGCCTGCCGGAGGGCGGCGGAAACCATGGCGTGCTGCGATTTAGGGACGCGAGCCAAAGCGTTTCGCATCCAGTGAACCCGGCAGTGCTGCCATGTGGCCCCGAATGTCTTGGCGATGGCGGCCTTGAGGCCTTCATGAGCGTCGGAGACGACAAGCTTCACGCCGGCAAGTCCCCGACGAAGAAGGCCTTTGAGGAAAAAAGACCAAAACGGCTCGGCTTCGCTGGGGCCGATGTGCAGCCCCACGATTTCCCGGCGGCCTTCGGTGTTCGCCGCCACGGCGATTATGGCGGCGACGCTGACCACCCGGCCGCCCTCGCGCTGCTTGAGGTAGGTCGCTTCCAGCCACAAGTAGGGCCACTCTCCCGTAAGCGGCCGAGAAAGAAAGGCATGGACCCGTTCATCGATGTCCTTGCACAGCTTGGACACCTGGGACTTTGAGATGCCGGAAAGGCCCATGGCTTGGACAAGATCATCCACGCGCCGCGTCGATATGCCGCCGATCCAGGCCTCCTGGATGACGGCCACCAAGGCGCGCTCACTGGTCTTGCGCGGCTCCAGGAAGGGCGGAAAGTAGCTGCCCTGGCGCAGCTTGGGGATGCGTAGCTGCAGGGAGCCGACGCGGGTATCAAGGCTGCGGTCCCGGTAGCCGTTGCGGTAACTGACCCGCTCGGCGCTTCGTTCGTGGCGGCTGGCCCCGATGAGGCCATCCACATCGGCCTCCATGAGAAGTTGCTGGACCGCTTCCGCCAGGGAACGGAGAAAATCGCCGCCGTCGGCCTTTTGCATCAGCTCGATTAATGCCATGCTGTCCTCGGCCATCGTGGTCTCCTTTGGTTGCAGGTGCGGCTTCGCAACTTCACCTTACAGCCAATTGACCCGATGGCCACCTCGCCCATCCCGTCCAGGCTGGAGCTACCACCGGCCTGGACGACTCCAGAATTTACACCACCTCCGTGGACTCTAACGAAGATGGTTCCTCCTCTCTCCGGTGCGTTCCAGTTATTGGAATTCTCAGCCAAGCTTTTCTAGGCAGGCTAGAGGAGTGAGTCTTCCTCCTTTTTCGGGGTGGTTTCATGCCATCTAGTTCGCTGGTGCCCAAGCTTTCTTGACCACATCTCCCTGATCTATCCCGGCAGGTCGATCCACCTATTTCGCCTCGGAGTCCCCGTTTCACTTCGTCTCCGCTTCCTTGGAAAATATTTGCCATCAAAACTAACAGGCCATTTAAAAGAGACTGCCGTTCGACTTTTTGGAACGATCGCGACGTATCCACCCATGAAATCGAGAGGTCGAGGAAACAGGACGCGAGGGATACGGGGATGGACACCATGAAGTACTGTAAAGACTGCATGATATGGAAGTTGAGTTTGATCTCGGTGAGGGTGAGTCAATCTGAGCTCCGGTTTTGTCGGGAAAAGCGGGAGCTGCGGTTCGCCTATGAGTATCAATGTGACGGACGGATGGAGCACGAGGCGGCCCAGGATGCGACGGTCGTGGTTTGATTGCATCGCAGGGCAAGGGGCGATGAGGCGTCTGAAGGCCGACGGGACGGTAGTTCGGGCGAGAGAATACACGGAAGGTTTGGGAAAAGGCTGAAATGAGGCGGCTCTTGCGTCAGGACTAGTGTCGAGGGTGGTGTTCACCTGGGGGTAGGAAAGGGCGGTGTCTTGGTTTCGGGGGGGGGGGCTTGCGGTCGCCGAAGTCTGTTCATGGGGTTGGAGAGTGGCCTTGGGAGTTTTGGTATCCAGAGTGGGGTGAAAGTTCGCAGGTCCAGCCAGGGGTTCCCGTGCAGACCTGCGCAGGGGGGGCGTATGAGTGAGCGCTACATTAAGGGCGTCACCTTGGTGATGATCCGCAATCTGCTGAAACGGTTTGGACCGACCACTGAACTGGCGGGCGATCTGGTCAATTGGCTCGAGGACAAGGGCTGGCAGTTGGGTGTCCATTTCGATCGTGGCAGAGAGATGAAGCGACGGTGGAGACACTCGGACAAACTCTCCAAAGGTGACTGGAAGAGTCTAAGAGACAAGTTCGCTACAGCCGAGCTCCCAAGGAGCCCGTCCACCCTCAGGAAAAATCTCGAGTCGCTTGGCCACACATTTCATCTGGACAACCTCGAAATTGATATCCTTGAATTGGGTGTGCTCTATCGTTTGAGCAATCTCGTGGAAAGCCTGCTTGATGTTGGCTTCGAATGCGCTGATTTTGTGCATGTCATCGCCGCTGTGCTGCTAAAAACACGCGACGAAGTCCATCGCCGGCTTTCACCTGGCTCCAAGCTCCGTTCGTCAGGCCTCCTCTGTGACGATATGCCCTATGCACGTGAATTCGCTATCAAGACATCCCACAAGACCATGGCCGCTGTCTGTCCCCCCAGGAAACTTGAGAAGGAAATGCGTCGCATTTTCCTGGGCCCCCCCTGCACCCCAAACCTTCTTTGGCAGGATTTCGATCATATCGGCAGGGAACGTGATTTAGCCCTGCGCATCCTTCAAGGTGCCTTGAACAGCGCCGAGCGGGGGGTCAATCTCCTCGTGTACGGTCCCCCTGGCACGGGGAAGACTGAGTTCTGCAAGGTCCTGGCCCACAAGGCCGGAGTGGCCCTTCATGTGGTCGGCGAGGCCGACGAGGATGGGGAGGAGATGGAACGCCGGGAGCGTATCTCGGCCCTGCGTATGTCTCAGACTCTTCTGGCGGAGAAGGATGACGCGGTGCTTTTGGCGGAGGAGATGGAGGATTTTTTTTGGGGGGGTGAATCCAGGGTGTATGCGCACAGGATTCTGGAGGACAACTCGCGGCCGGTTCTGTGGACCTGCAACCATATTGAGTCCTTCGAGCCCTCAATTCTTCGACGTTTGACCATGGCTCTTGAAATCCGGACCCCGGACGTGGCCGTTCGAGGTCGGGTATGGCGACGAATCCTGGCCAGGGAGGGCATTAAACTGCCGCAAGAGGATGTTTCCGCCCTCGCGTCCGAGTTTCAGGCGCCGCCATCCATGGCCGTCAGCGCCGTACGCGGGGCCAAACTCGCCGGGGGCGGTGGGGAAGAGATCCGCCAACTGGTTAGAGGACTGGCCAAGATCGTGCCGGGCAACGAGGAGCGGCTCATTGAGGTGGCGCCGGATCCCTTTGATGCAACGCTGGCAGCAGCCGACCAGGATCTGGAGGTTCTGGTCAAAAGGCTCGCTGCGAGCCAATCCCGTGCCTTTTCTTTATGCTTGAGTGGACCTCCGGGCACGGGCAAGAGCGCTTTCGCCCGCCATTTGGCCAAATGCCTGGGACTCGAGGTCCGCCAGCAGCGGACCTCCGATCTCCTCTCCATGTGGGTAGGGGGAAGCGAAAAGCAGATCGCCAAGGCCTTTGCCGAGGCCCGCGAATCCGGCGTCATGCTCGTCTTCGACGAGGCCGATTCGCTTCTGCGGGACCGCCGTTCAGCCCAGCAAAGCTGGGAGATCACGCAAGTCAACGAGATGCTGACCTGGATGGAACGCCATCCGTTACCCTTTGCCTGCACCACGAATCTGATGGAGCACCTTGATCAGGCCTCCCTGCGGCGCTTTACCTTCAAAGTCCACTTCAATTATTTGGGCAAGGTGCAAGCCGAGAGAACCTTTGCCGCGTTTTTTGGTTATGAGGCGATTGGAGGGGTATCGTCATTGGCAATGCTCACTCCAGGCGATTTCGCAGTGGTCCGTCGCAAGGCGGAGATTCTCGGCCTGCTCGGAGACGTTCCGGCCTTGGTGCGGATGCTGCGAGAGGAAAGCAGAGTCAAGGGTCTTCGTTCAAACCGGATCGGGTTCATTGGACCGTGTGGAGGAGGGGCCTGATTGCGATGGCGGGGGCAACTATTTCAAGTTCAAGAGTCAGGGATCCTAGGGGAAAGTCTTCACTTTATATCGGGAATTATTTATTCTTCGCTCATCCAGAAGCTTAGTGGGACAGGGACATGGCCCGGCCCTCTCCGGCTGAGGTCTCGGGAAATGTTTCCTCCCTTGCGACGCTCACGCCTGGCGCTTTCGCGATAGTCCGCCGCGAGGCAGAGATACTCGGCATGCTCGGGGACGTGTCGGCGCTGGAGAGGATGCTGCGAGAGTAAAACCGGGCAAAAAGCTTCGCCCGAGCCGGATCGATTTCGCCTGAATTTGTGGAGGAGGGGGATTTGATTGCGATAGGCTGAGTCACCCATGCCAATCTCAGCAATCCGAGAATCTATGGGAAATGCTTCACTTTATGTCAGGGAACGCCTATGCTTTGCCCTATCTAAATACATATAGGGGAGCAGAGGGCATGGCACAGTTCTTTCCGGCTTGCACGAACGACTTCCGCACGGATGGAGAGGAGCGGTTTTACCGTTTCCTGGATGATGCCACCGGGAAGGGGAATCGCTTCTTGGTCTGGTACGGTCCGAATGTCGGTGGCTTCGAACCTGATTTCATTGTCTTTCACCCCGACATTGGCCTCGTGGTTTTTGAGGTGAAGGATTGGGCCGTGTCACAGCTCCTCGAAGCCGACCCCCATGGTGTCCGCCTGCGGATGGGTGGCACGGTCGAACGGCGCGACAATCCGTTGCGTCAGGCCAGGGATTATGCCCTGGCCATCATGGACGCCCTCCACAAGGATGGGCGTCTTCTCTCCCGTGACCCGTTTCACGCTGGAAAGGTCGCCCTCCCCGTTCAACATGGCGCAGTTTTCGCCAACATCTTCAAAAGCGAAGCCCAGGAGGTCGGTCTTCTCAAAATCTTTCCAGCCGATAAGGTCCTGTACCTCGATGATATCCATCACTGCTCCGATTTGAGTATGGACGCATCAGGACAAGCCTTGACCAGTCGGCTGCTGTACATGTTCAGGCCACCTTTCCCCTTTGCTGCCGGCCGAAGGGAAATTGATATTCTTTGTGATGTCCTCTTCCCGGTGGCTCGGATCCGTTTGCCGCAGCGCGGCAACCAGGAGTCGCGCGAAAATGACCAGATTCGATTAGCCCTCTTGGACCGTGCCCAGGAAGCGGTGGCGCAGCGTATCGCTCCCGGCCGTACCCTGGTCACCGGTCCCGCCGGTAGCGGTAAGACGCTTGTGCTTGTGCATCAAGCTGCCTTGCTGCGGCGCTCGCGCCCGGACATCGGCCCTATCTTGATGGTCTGTTACAATATCTGCCTAGTCGGCTATCTTAAGCGCCTGCTGGTTGAGCAAGGCCTTCCCCTGGGGCCGGCCGGGGTTGAGGTGCGTCATTTCTACGAGCTCTGCCAGGAGCTTACCGACATCGGAATCGAGTATGAGGGCCATGAGGCTGATTATTATACAAGTGTCGTCGAAATGGCCTTGGAATCGGCGCAAATGTCCGGTCCTCGGTATAGTGCAATTCTGGTGGATGAGGGGCAGGACTTCACGGCTGAGATGCTCAAGGTGCTATTAGCGCTTCTTAATGAGAAGTCGGGCATCCTGACAATCACATTGGATGAAGCCCAATCTATCTATCAGGCACATCGAACCTGGGAAGGGTCGGGATTAGACGTTAATTTTCAAAAGTTTGAATTGAAGTCAGTTTATCGAAATACAATTGAAATTATTGATTTTGTCAACAAATGGTTGAAAAAAGATGGCAAAGCCAAAACTGAAGTGGCGGGACAGCTAAGGGGTGTGCATGGTCCGATCCCACTGGTATTCAAGGTAGAATCATCACAAGAAGCCGTTGAAAAGACATCGCAGATACTGCAAAGTTATGTCAAAGAGGGGGTGTCTCTCTCGGAAATGGCTGTGCTTTTCGCAGCAACGCGCGACAGGGAGGGGCATTATCTGCCTTCGTTGATGGTGCGGTCCCTGGAAGAAAAAGCCCTTTTGGCAGGCGTAATTTCTCGTGACGCTTATTCAAAAGCAGATTTTGACATAACTTCTAAAAGGGTGGCTGTTTCAACCGTTCATAGTGCGAAGGGACTAGATTGGTTAGTTGTGGTTGTCATTGGATTAGAGTATCTAGATTCAATCCGAATGGGTTTGCGATTACCAGCATTATCTTTAGTGGGCTTAACTCGGGCGAGAGAGAGGCTGGTGGTAATTGATCCTGGGTAGGTGATGTGTAAAGTAAATTAGATCAAATAATTGATAGGAGTCGATATTCGTCTTGAGGAGGATGATTCATGGAAGGTTGTCTTTTTTAGGAGTATTGTTTTTTGAGTTGTGGGTTAGATCCTTTTGAATAATTCCCTGTTATTTAGGCATGATTTAAGGAGGGGGTGTGGCCTTTAACAATGTTAGCCTTTTGACCATAAAAGTTGAGGATGGTGGATTCGTTTACAATGAGGCTCTTCAGGAGTATGTGCATCTTAGGCAGGGTGATGCAGATGGTGCTTGCGGAGCATACTGTTTGTTTATGGCTCTTTTAGTTGGAAACCTTATTGATAGGAATATTGTTCTTAATTTAGAAACAGTAGATGGCCGGACAAGGATTGGGAGGCTTGTAAATGCTCTTGGTTCCAATGGGGACTTTTTGATTTGCACAGGTCTGGGTGTCGAGGATATCGTAAGGGCTGTTCAGGAATCTTTTCGAGCGTGTATTGCACTAGATGTAAGAGATGCAAGGGGGGGAAGCGATGTACATATAATACTTGCTGAAGTAATAAACAATGGGTCACCTTTTCTATTGGCGTTGACCTTCGTAGGTGGTGATAGGCATTGGGTACTTGTAATCGGTTACGAAGCTGATTGTGATGGAAAAATAGCTAAGTTTCTTGTTTTAGATCCAAGTTGTGATCCATCTAAAATATCCCCATGGAACGGTATTATCGATTTGAGAGATCCTGCCGGACCACTTCCGTATAAATATTGTACAGGTCATGAAGTTGATAAGGTTGCGATAGGCGAAGTGTTAGTGGTTAATCCTAATTGAAGGCTTCAATGGAAGCTGTCTTTTTGGACCTGTCTAGAGGGTGTAATGAACCTGCGGGAGTGATTATAGAGAGGGGATGACTCACCGTGAGCCGTACCCGACGGACGTCAGCGACGAGGAGTGGTACTTCGTCGCCCCTTATCTTGCCTTACTTCCTGGAGATGCTGGACAGCGTAAACATGAACTGCGCGAAGTTTTCAACGCCTTTCGTTGGATCGTGCGGGCGGGAGCGCCCTGGCGGATGCTGCCAAACGATTTTCCGCCCTGGCAGGCGGTGCATCAGCAAACTCTAAGGTGGATTGACGCCGGCTGCTTTGACCTTCTCACTCAGGACCTGCGACAGGTTTTACGCCTGGCGGCAGGCAAGAGGGAGCAGCCTTCGGCGACGATTCTGGGTAGTCGCACCTTGCGAAGCACTCCCGAGGGCGGACATAGGGCTGGCTACGACGGGCATAAAAGGAAGCGCGGCAGCAAGTCGCACATGGCCGTCGATACCTTGGGCAACCTTTTGTCGGCGCACGTGACGTCGGCCAGTAAACAGGATCGAACCCAGGTGGGCCAATTGGCCGCGAAGGTCCAGGAAGCGACCGGCGACACGGTCAACGTAGCCTTTGTGGATCAGGGCTACACGGGAGAAAAGTCGGCTGCCCAGGCGTCGGAGAATGAAATGGGTCCTTCCGGGTTTCCCGTGGGTAGATGACCGGATATGGTCAGCCCTGGAGGGTGACCATGAAGGACACGGACCTGTATTCTCGGATTCTGGGGCTGAGCGCCCCGTGGTTTGTTGCTGACGTCGAGTTGGACACGGCGGGAGGCCGGGTGGATGTCCATGTTGATCATGCTGCCGGTGTCCGCTGGCGCTGTCCGACCTGTGGTCGCGAGCTGGCTTGTCGGGATCATGCCGAGCCCCGGGTGTGGCGTCACCTCGACACCTGCCAGTTCAAGACCTTCCTTCATGCCCGGGTTCCGCGCGTGGAGTGCCCTGAGCACGGAGTGCTTCAGGTCAAGGTGCCTTGGGCCGAGGCCAAGGGACGCTTCACCATGCTCATGGAGCGCTTGATCATTGACGTGTTACGCGAGTGCGCCACCGTGTCCGGTACCTGCCAGCTCATGCGGATCAGCTGGGATGAGGCCTGGAACGTCATGGATCGAGCCGTCCGGCGAGGGCAAGCCAGGAAGAAATCAACCCCCGCTCGGTATCTTGGCATCGATGAAAAGGCCTTCCGCAAAGGTCATGACTACATGACCGTGGTCTGCGATCTGCTCGGCGGAACGGTGGAATTTGTGGCCCAGGATCGCAAGACTGAGAGCCTCGGGGACTATTATCGGCAGTTCACGGCGCAGCAACTCGAGCGCATCCGAGCCGTGGCCATGGACATGTGGGAACCATACTTCAAGGCCACGATCAAACACGTACCCGATGCGGCGCACAAGATCGTCCACGACCGCTTCCACATCATGCAGCACGTGGGCCAGGCGGTGGACAAAGTCCGCCGGCAGGAACATCGCGAACTGCTCCGCCAGGAAGACGAACGCCTCAAGGACACCAAGTACATCTGGCTTTATCGGGAAGAGAATCTGCCGGACAAGCACCGACCGACCTTGGAAGCCCTGGAGGCCACGAACCTGAAGGTGGCCAAGGCCTGGGCGATGAAAGAAAGCCTGGCCGGGTTGTGGAACTACCTCAGCGTCGGCTGGGCAAAACGGTTCTTGAAACGCTGGCTGACCTGGGTGAGGAAGTCAGACTTACCCCCAATGTGCAAAGTCGGGGAGATGCTCTCTTGGCCTCTGGACAACATCCTGACCTTTTGCCGGCATCGGATCACCAACGGCGCGGCCGAGGGACTCAACAGCAAGATCATGGCCATCAAGCGCAGGGCGTGCGGTTACCGCAACCGGGAGCACTTCAAGACCGCTATCTACTTTTTCTGCGGCGGCTTGGACCTCTATCCCAGACAGGCCTGAACCCGGGTACCCACGGAAAATCCAGAAGGACCAATGTTTTTTCGGTATTAAAGTTTCAGGTGACCTGGTGACACTTACTACGCTCAATTCAGAGGATTTTGCCGTTGTCCACCGCAGAGCCTAGATCCTTAACCTGCTCAGCGATGCACATTCACTGGTCCGAATGTTACGGGAGAAATGTGTTGTCAAGGGGCTGCCCGGAACGTATTTGATTTGTGACTTCGATTAATACACACGATAAATTATAAAATTGGTGGAGTACCTCTTGGCGCGCTAGCCTCATTGAGGAACGGAGAGCGATTATAATATATGCTTTTCAGTTAATTGGGAATTGCCTATGCTCGGCAGTAAGCTGGCGTTAGGCTAGGTGCAGGACATGGACTAGCTTACTTTTTTTGCGTTTCGTTCAGCGTTCTGTACAGGAGAATCTATGACTAAAACCGAACAGATTGAAAAATGGCGAATATTTTTCGAACAATGGCGATCAGTATCATCTACATCAGCCACGCATGAACACGAACAAAAAAGCAAGTTGGGACAGTTCTTCTCGACGTATCCCGGTCTCCGTCTACTAGAAAAGCCAAAATTGGAGTACCCATTCCCTTTGTCTCAAGAGCAGTGCAGCGTTTTTTTTGCGCAATTCCGAAAATATTTCGATGATCACCGCAAAGCCGGAAACAATGTCGATTTTTGGAGGCTTGCCGGGATAGGCACAGTCGAAATGCGAAATAGCGCTATTTTGGCTTGGATGCTCAATTGTGACGGTGACCATGGTCAGGGGAACCTTTTCCTGGACTCTCTACTTGAGATGGTCTGGAACGGCGAAATGCCGGACCAAGCCAAGTCACATTTTCCTAAACCAAGTATAACCAATGGTATCTTCCATAAAACGCATACGGAAAGTCTTTCTGGGATTGATGCAAGTCGTGTTGACATTGAAATCGACGGGCCTAGCCTCCTGCTATTCATAGAGGTCAAAATCTATGCCTCTGAAACCAACGACCAGATCAAACGCTATGTTGATATTGCCAAAGTTAAAGCCTGCGGACGGCCGTGGGGAGTGTTGTTTTTGACCAATAACGGCAAACGGCCAAGTGAAATATGTGTCTGCGGCGAAGTCGTTTCAATTAGCTGGCGAGATTTAGCGAGACAATTCAGACGCGCCATAGGAGCAAGCGGCCAAATGGAAAGAAATTCATTTTGTTTTCAAGTGATTGCTCAATTCTTCTCACACATAAGAAATTTCTAAGAGAGGCAAGCATGGCATACTCGGATGAACTGTGCAAACTTGTCATTGCTAATATCGAAATTATTGAAGAAGCGCCTTCTGTTGTGTTAGATGTGGATGCAACAATACTCAACGCAATAAATGAACGGATTAGGGATCGTATTGATGCTCTTGATGGGTGGGATGGTGTGTATAGCCTCGGGAATGAAAATGAAGATGGCAAGACTGTTTTTAGGGCACCGCAATGGCCATTGGATGATGCCGGTGCCTGTCTGGCTTGGTATGAACTTTGGCTTACAAGCGAAACCGAATATTGGACAACTCCTGCAATAGGCGCAAAGTCAAGTCGACTTTGTTTTCGGTTTAATTCTGAAAAAGAGTTCCATGGGAAGAATAAAAAGGCTATCAAGGCCTACTACAAAGTAGCCTTATTTGATAATCAAGAATTAAGCAAGGCAGGTGTGATAGTTCTGGAAGATGGAACTTTGGCTATACCCTTCAACTTTGACCCGAATAAAGTTGTCGAAGAATACCCTGATCTTGATGACTGTCTTAAACCACTTGATGATGCTTTTGACAAACTCATTCAAGTTCATCCTGTGTTTGACAAGTTGGTCAAGGAGTTGAACGCGAATAAATAAAGCAAGCAGTAGGGCTGCTGGACGCGCGAAGATGAAATCAGATACAGAGGCGCTTTTTGTGAGTGAGAGGCGTGGCCCCTTGAGCCGAAGACGGCCTAGTTCACGATTCGCGATTACGGTAAGCTTGCGGGCTTGCCCCTGCCCGTTCACCCGCAAACTTCGCCATGCCTGCGGTTTCGCCCTTGCCGACCAGGGAGCAGACAGCGGCTAATTCAAGACTTTCTTGGATACAGGAACATTCAGCACACCGTGAGATCACGGCCACCAATCCGGTCAGGTTTGAAAAGCTTTAGCTGTAACTACGTTGGCAATAAACCATTGTCACGGTTGTGAAGAAGCATCAACAACGAAAGGAACAATACGATGTACAACCGAATCAAGGAAGATATTATCCAGGATTATTACCTGCAAAATTTTCCGAATGATGGTCAGCGCTTTGTGGCTTGGTATCTTCGAAATGTACATTTACGCGATCCGATACAAGCTAAAGACGACATTACTGATGGCCCTGATGATAAACAAATTGATGCAATCTTCGTCGATGACGACAAGTCCACTGTTTTTGTAATTCAAGGCAAGTTTTTGGCTTCGGAATCCGTGGATGCCGAGCCACTACGTGAGGTGTTGGCGGCATGGATTCAGATGAGGGACCTGGTAAGGCTTCAAGAAGTCGGCAATCAAAAGCTCAAACGTAAGTTGTCTGAGATCGCACGCGCTTTAGAGGATGAATACGAAGTTACCTTTGAATTACTTACTACGGGCATTCTAACTGAAAGTGCAAAGAATGATTTGGCAACATTTCAAGAGCAGCTCGCCGATATTTCCGGAAGAGACGACTTTCCTGCTTCGATCCGACTTATTAACGAAGATGAGATCCGCCGCAGATATGACATGGCTCTCGATCGTGAAAACCCTACTCTATCTCATGTTCTTGACCTAAGTAAGTGCAATGTTCTTCCTTTGAATGTGGCCGGGACTCAAGTCATAATTGCGGTTGTTCCTCTCTCTGAATGCATTAAATTTCCTGGAATAAAAGATGGGACACTCTTTCAAAAAAATGTGCGCCAAAGCTTGGGGCTAAATAATTCTGTAAACAAGGGCATACGCAATACTATATATGGCGACAGGCATAGAGATTTCTTTTTCTTTCATAACGGTATCACAGCGATATGCAACCGACTAGAGACAAAAGACAACAATCTTCATCTTCACGGTGTAAGTATTGTAAATGGGTGCCAGTCACTTAATACGATTCTTAGTTGCAGCGAACGGGTTAAGGCATTGAATGACACAAATGTTTTGTTCAGATTTTACGAAATTCCACAGAGGGATAGGGCAGATAAGATAAGCATTAGCACTAACTCTCAGAGTGCGGTTAAGCCGCGTGATCTACGCAGTAACGACAAGCGTGTTTTAAATATGAAACGCGCCTTTGAGCAGAAGTATCCAAATGGCTACTTTTTGACAAAGAGAGGCGAACTAGCACCAGCTGACAAGGATATGTCAAGGGTTGTTGATTTTGCAGAACTGGGAAAATATCTAATAACTTGGCACTCCCAGCGGCCAAATGTAGCATACAGTGAAGCTAAAATATTTGATAAGTACTTCGAGCAACTCTTTAAACGGGAATATAGACCTGAAAATATAAATGCACTGAATCGCTGGATGCAGGCAATAATGCAGACATGGGGGAAAGAGAATCCACTTGGACTTAATGAAACGCTCTTGGCTATGCGAGCGTATGCGCCGTATCATCATCTTTATGGTGTATCAATGTGTTTTGCTATAGCAAATAACCAACCAGATCGCGTTCCAAGCCCTGACAAGTGCCTCATACAGTCTGAAAGTGTTAAAATGATTGACGACATCGTCAAAATCGCTGGCATCAGCCTCAATATGGCACTAGAGGCAGCCGCGAACGAGCCGCAACCTGCCAACAGAGTATTTAGTCCGCAGAACTGGATCAAAGCGAAAACATGCCTTGCTGGGATAAACTTTGCAATTCGCAACTATTTCAACATGCTTCCCCTTCTGCCTGGCGGAAAGGAAGTTAAAATAAAACTCGATAGTTCCCTTGCCCTAGACGCTGAAGTCTTCGAGTATAGATGGGCGGCGGATTGAGTAAATTTTTGTAATCTCAAGGAAAACGAGTTGCTTCGCGAAAAGATCGCCCGGCTGGAGCAAAACCGCCCTTTAGCCCGAGGGAGGTCGAGGAAATGAGCCAAGCCGCCTCGGCCTCCACAGGGAAGAACTACGGGCTGGCGCTGGTCTGCCGTGTCTGGGCGCTCTCTCGTTCCACGGTATATTGGCGACGTCGGCGCGCGGTCGAGGCTACTGCGTCCAAACGACGTGGCCCTCAAGGCGGGCACAGCGATGCGGTCCTGGTTGAGCGCATCAAGGCCGAGATTCGGGAAAGCCCTTTTCACGGCGAGGGGTATCGAAAGGTCTGGGCTGGCCTTCGGGACAAAGGAATCAGGACTTCCCCGGCGCGGACGTTGCGCCTCATGCGCGAAAACGCGCTCTCGGCCTACAAGCGACCTGGCCGGCCCCATGGTCCCAAGGCCCATGACGGGACGATAAAGACCCAGCGGGTGGACGAGATGTGGGGCACGGACATGACCGCAACGCTTACCGTCGCGGAAGGCAACGCCGCCATATTCTTCGCCATCGATCATTGCTCGCTGGAATTGGTCGGCATCCATGCCGCCAAGCGCGGCACGCGGTTCGAGGCCTTGGAGCCGATCCGGCAGGGTGTGCGTCACAGTTTTGGGGCTTTCGGCCAGGATGTGGCTCGGGGGCTGACCTTGCGGCACGACCACGGCAGCCAGTTTATCGCCGATGATTTCCAGCAGGAGATCGCCTTTCTCGGCATCAAGGACTCGGCGTCCTACGTGCGCGAGCCTCAGGGCAACGGCATCGCCGAACGCTTTGTCCGTATCCTCAAGGAAAATCTTCTCTGGATTCGCAGCTTCCAGACCGTCGAGGAACTCCGGCTGGCGCTTTTGGCCTTCAAGGAAACCTACAACCGCAAGTGGCGGATTGGTCGGCACGGCTACAGATCGCCGGCTCAGGTCAGGGAAAAGCAGAAAGCCGAGGTCGCTAGGGCGGCATAACTTTCAGGGCGAAACTGTCCAAGAAACCCTAGACCGCTACAAGGGATAACTAGCGAAAATCATTGAGTGGAGCCGGGCAGACGCGTGTCTTTCACGCCGGTAACAGTGGTTAAAGTCCTACAAAAGCAGGGCCAGGGCCGGAAATGTCAGAACAACTCTGGCCCTGCTAAAAGAGCAATTCTTTGTGCTGCTATTCCTTCAGCTGCAACTTCAAGCCTTCGTCGGTCTTTTCAATCGACAATTTCTGGCCTTCCGCGAACGTGAACCCCGTGAGCATGTTCGCCGTAATAACGATCTTGCCTCCGCGATAAACAGGGGAGCTGCTCCTTGTTCTGGTCGAACTCCCTTTGATTACGAACACCTCATTCTTCTCTCTCATGATTTTGATAAGATGGTTGTTGATGTGGACTTTGACTTAATCCCCAATTCTGTCATGATTTTCTTTTCTGTTCTGCCTTCTTTTGTGAGTAAGTACAGCTTGTCGCCGTCAAATTTGTCTTCAATCTTTTGTCCTTGCGTGATAGGCATGGGTCGACCTCCGTCGTTATTTCAAAGGATTGATTGTATATAATTCTTTTACGATTAGTAGGTCAAGTTTGTTTGTTGTGCTTGATGATAAAATTTGCTGTCAAAGTGTGATTGGCAAAGTTGATTTCTTAAAGGGGGAACTAGATGGCTGTGACCTGCCGGCATTCTTCGGACCATTCAATTCTTGAGGGTGGGTCCCTGGGTTGTAGTGTTGCCGACCATTCGGGCATACGCTCCCGGCGTCATTTTGCCGAGGCTCGAGTGCGGACGCGCCTCGTTGTAGAGCTTACGCAAGCCCTCGATGACCACTTTATCGGGATAAGCTTAAGCCGTGATGATTAAGCTCTGGGGATCTAGATGCTGCGGCAGGAGGGCCTAGCGCTGGGCGGAGAAAGTGGCGCAGATAGCGGTAAGGCTCCAGGTCGTTGGTCTTGGCGGTCTCAATGAAGGGGTACAGGGACGCTGAGGCGTCGGACCCATGTGGATGGCCTGAGACGACCAGGGACTCGAACCGACGTGATGGCCGTACTGTTGGGGTTGTGGAAGATGGGTCAAACTGATAGGTCAAGGGCAGGACGAATTTTGAATAATTATTTTTGAAGCCATATAAAATCAGGCTGTTACTTCTGGTTTTGGTTCCGAGGGTGCCGAGTCCCCCCTTCGGCACCATATTAGAGTCCAGGGAGGTCCGATAAAGACCGCAAACACCTGGGAAGATTAACGAAGCCGGGCGAGAGATCGTCCGGCTTCGTCTTTTTACGTCCGTTGACATCCGGTATTTCTGGGGGCAACGAAGAGCGGGGGCGGTTGCCCCCAAGGGCGTTGCCCCCAATGCTCACAGATACCGCTGTACGCAACGCAAAACCGGGTTCCAAGGCCGTTAAGCTGTTCGACGGCGGCGGCCTATATCTGGAAGTTGCCCCTGCTGGAGGCAAGTGGTGGCGTCTCAAGTATCGCCATGGGGGCAAGGAAAAAAGAATCTCCCTTGGCGTCTATCCCGACGTGTCCCTCAAGGATGCCCGGGAGCGCCGCGACGAAGCCCGTAAGCTCATTGCCAACGGCATTGACCCGAGCAAGCCGCGCCAGGACGGAAAAGCCGAGGCAAAAGCCCAGGCCACCGAAGACGCAAATACCTTTGAGGTGGTCGCCCGGGATTGGCACGCCAAACAGGTCAAGGTTTGGAGCGAAGGCCACGCCGCCAAAGTCCTGGGGCGCATCGAACAGCATCTTTTCCCCGCCTTCGGCAAAATCCCCATTTCCACGCTACGCGCCCCCGCCATCCTGCCCACGCTTCGGGAGATCGAGGCCAAGGGCAATCACGAGACAGCCAAGCGCCTGCGCCAATACTGCGAGGCGGTTTTTTACCTTCGCCATCTCCACGGGCATTGCCGAGAGAAATGTCGGCGCGGACTTGCGAGGGGCGCTTGCTCCCTGCCGAGCCACGAACCGGCCAGCCATCATTGACCCCAAGGGGGTTGCGCAACTCCTGCGGGCCATAGACGGTTATCAGGGAAGCCCCGTCACGCGACCGCCGGGGAATGATCGTCGCCATGGAGGAAACCGCCTGAAGGGGGCGGTCCATATAATGCGGCCCCGGTCGGTGGTACCAGCACCGGCCAGGGCCTATCACAACCGACCTGAAAAGGAGGTACGGCCATGACTGAGACGGCCTTAAAGCTCGGCCAGAAGACCGGCAAGCGGACCCGGTGTGCCATCTGCCGATGGAGGTTTGACAACGCCTGCCACAAACGGTCGCCGTGGATCGTAGCTGGGCAGATTGTTGGCGGGCAAGGGCCTGTGGGCGTGTGGCCCGAAGTGCTGGCTGATAGCTGGTGCGGCGACTTTAGCTTTCGGCAGGAGGTCTAGACCATGGCCGAAAAGGAATACCAGGTGGCAAGCTCGGCGAAGAAGTGGTGCAGGGTGTTGACTGGTTGACGGACTACCACCGGGATTTCACGGACCGCCTGTCATTTATAGCCGATGGCCTCAAGGCCGAAGAAATGCCCAGCCGTGGCGCTGAATTGATCATCCGTGACGCCCAGAAATCCATATGGGAAATGGTTGAGATGGTTCAGGCGCTACCCACGAAGGCCCGGCAACTGGCTGAACTCGCCGAGGGCAAGGGGCCACTGCTGCCGGAAACGTTTTCCGAGGTAGCAATGTTCAAGGCGCTGGCCGAGGCCCGGGAAATGCCGCATGGGCTGACCGCCCGCAACTTCATGGGCCTCACCGTGACGCAGCTTGCGGCGGTTCTCGGCGTCTCGCGCAAGACGCTCTCCAATATCGTCAATGAGCGGGCCGGGGTGACGCCTGACATGTCGCTGCGTCTCTCCCGGGCCTTCGGCACGACGCCCGCCTTGTGGCTGAATCTGCAACAGGCCCATGATTTGTGGGTGGCCGAGCATGAACCAACGGGATGGGAACAGGTGATGCCGGTCCCCATGCCTGCCACGCCGAGCGACGACACCCAGGCGTCCGCATAGACGTCATTCCCCCGCCATAGGATAGCCGCCCCACCGTGACCTCTGATGAGTCCGGGGCGCGCAGCATTCGTCTGCGCGGACCATTGGCCTTCAAAGGGGCCGAGACGACGTTGCTAGCATTGGGTGACTCTTCTTGGCGGCTAATTTCTTTGCCGCTGCAGTTTTCTCCCTAACCTGTAATTTGTGTTGTCTTGCGTCGGAACGGGCCTCTCTGGGGCGCTTGGGGGCCTGTGAGGCCCTCCCCCCCCCCGACACGGTGGGATGTGTGTGAAAGTTACGGCGGGAGCCAGGCAATCCATGCGGCGGCGTCGGGGTAATCCCCCTCGACGGATATTGGCGACGCTGGGCCTTTGACAACTTCTCCTGGAAGATCCCATTGCCGCCGCCGTCTTCGTCTTGGGCAGCGTCCCAGGGAGGATATGTCGCAGGCCTGTCATCCTGTTTGTTTCCGTCCATATCCTTTGAACGGCAATGCCATGGCCGGGGGCTGGACATTTCTCAACGTGATTCCAGCCACGTCAGAGGATCAAACAGTGGGTCATGGGGCGTTATTGCCTTTCCTGGTTTCCTTTCGGATCAGCTGGCAACCCCTGTGGCTGTGAGCGTCCGAGGTATTTTCCGGTGGAGTTGTAGAGCCTGCTGCTGCCGTCTGGCTGGGTGACGATCCGCCCCTGATAGCGCCCCTGTGCGTCAAAGACCTTGGCTGAGTTGTTGCCAGGATGTTGAACGATGCGCCCTTGGTACTGGCCCTGGGAACCGTATATGGCGGAGGTGTTGCCGGCCAGGGCAGGCGTTGCCAGGGACAAGGCCAGCACGATGGCGGCAAAGAAGTGGTTCATGCTGTGCGCATATCACTTCGGCCCCGGCATTGCCACGCTCTTGACGCTGGCTGGTGGCTGGTGCGCTCCGGCTGCGCCAACTGCTGTTAGCCACGATTGGGGTAGGTGGCGGGGTGCGTACAAACGTCTCCGGGACTCTTGAGAGGGGGCGAATCGACCATTGCGCCCTGGACCGGACAATCCTGGAAACGAAGGTTTCCCGTCTCCTTATCCCGGAAAATGGTAGCCAGAGCAATTGTTAAGAATGGAAACGAAGAAGGGGTCACCATTTCTGGTAACCCCTTGAAAGATTTGGTGCGCCCGGCAGGATTCGAACCTGCGACCTACGGATTCGTAGTCCGGCACTCTATCCAGCTGAGCTACGGGCGCGCCGAGAAGGAGGTATCTACGGAAAGACCCCGGGACCGTCAACAAGTTTTTACCGCCCGCGCCATTTTTTTTCAATTTCAAGGGGCGAGCCCCCTAAAAAGGGCTGACAAGGGTATTAGTGGACAATGGTTGTCTGTAAGAATGGTGTTCACACTTGGGTAAATGGCGACCCTGGCCCAGGCGGGCCGAAAACTTCGTAAAAAAAAGCCGCCCCGGCGTCCGGAGCGGCTTGCAATGCCCTGGGGCAGGGGAGCGTTACTCGCTCACCACCTCGGCCTTCTCGATCACCACCGGGACGACCGGCACGTTCTCGTGGAAGCCTTTGGTCATGGTCGGCACGGCCTTGATGGCGTCCACCACTTCCTGGCCCGAGGTGACCTTGCCGAAAACGGCGTAGCCCCAACCCTGCGGGTTCTTGCCGGTGTGGTCCAGGAAGCCGTTGTCGGCCACGTTGATGAAGAACTGGGCCGTGGCCGAATGCGGATCGCCGGTGCGGGCCATGGCCACGGTGTAGGCCTTGTTCTTGAGCCCGTTGTCGGCTTCGTTCTGGATCGGGGCGTCGGTGCCCTTTTCCTTCATGTTCTTGTCCATGCCGCCGCCCTGGACCATGAAGCCGTTTATGACCCGGTGAAAGATCAGGCCGTCGTAGTGGCCCTTTTTCACGTAGTTCAGGAAATTGGCCGTGGTGGCCGGGGCCTTTTCCTTGTCCAGCTCGATGACGATATCGCCTTTGTTGGTCGTCAATTTGACCACAGGATTGCCTCCCTTGGCCCAGGCGGCGGATACGCCACCCAGGGTTGCGGCCAGAACGCAGCACAGGGCGAGGATCGCCCGCAGCCAACTCGAACGGCCTTTTGAAACCATAACGTCGACCTCCGGAAAAAGTTTTACCGCCCTATGAAAATTTTCCAATTTCGTCGAGCAAAAAAATAATCGTCGGTAACGGTTGCCAATTTTCGTCATTCGCGTCAATGATTCCGACACTTTTTCACCGCGTAACCGGCCACCGCAAAAGCGAGTCGAACATGGGACGCAATCGTGTCGTTGTCTATCCGGACTGGTGCAAGGGCTGCGGCATATGCGCCGCGTTTTGCCCCAAAAAGGTCTTTGCCGTGGGCCAGGACGGCAAGGCCCGTGTCGTAAACGAGGAAGCCTGCGTCAACTGCGGTTTTTGCGAGCCGCATTGCCCGGATTTCGCCGTCCTGGTCATCCCGGGCGAAACCGACCAGACGCCGTGTCCATCGGAAACGGTGAAGGACCCGGCCGAACAACCCGCCGCCAAGGAGGTCAAGCCGTGACCGCCCCCCGCAAGAAACGCCGCGAAGCCTTTCTCCTTGGCAACGAGGCCGTGGTGGAAGGAGCGCTGGCCGCCGGCTGCACCTTCTACGCCGGCTACCCCATCACGCCTTCCACGGAAATCATGGAGTGCATGGCCAGGCGCCTGCCCCATGTGCCCGACGGGGCCTTTATCCAGATGGAGGACGAAATCGCCTCCATGGGCGCGGTCATCGGTGCGTCCCTGGCCGGGCGCAAGGCCATGACCGCCACCTCCGGCCCGGGCTTTTCGCTCATGCAGGAGCAGATCGGCTACGCCGCCATGACCGAGACGCCGCTGGTGCTCGTCAACGTCATGCGCGGCGGGGCCAGCACCGGCCTGCCGACAAGCCCCGGCCAGGGCGACGTCCAGCAGGCCCGATGGGGGGCGCATGGCGACCATCCCATCATCGTGCTCTCGGCCACCGACGTGCCCGAGTGCGTGGAGATGACCGTCGCCGCGTTTAATTTCGCCGAGAAGTACCGCAGCCCGGTCATCCTGCTCCTCGATGAAATCACCGCCCACACCCGGGAAAAGATCGAGCTGCCCGAACCCGGGGACTTCGAGGTGTTCTCCCGCCTGACCCCGACCATGCCGCCCGAGTGGTACAAGCCCTACGAGGAGACCATGCGCGGCGTGCCGCCCATGCCGCCCATCGGCTCGGGCTACCGCTTTCATGTTACTGGCCTCACCCACGATCCGCTGGGCTTCCCCACCAGCCGCCCCGAAGAGGTGCGCGCGCTCACCGAACGCCAGTTCCGCAAGATCGACCGCTTCTTCGAGGACATCCAGATCGTGGAGCATGTCGATACGGCCGACGCCGAGGTGGTGGTCATCGCCTACGGCTGCGTGGCCCGCTCGGCCCGGCTGGCCGTCAATCAGGCCCGGGAAGCCGGGGTGCGGGCCGGCCTTTTGGTGCTCAAGACCCTGTACCCCTTCCCGCGCCGCCATGTGGAGCCGATGCTGCGCAACTGCCGGCTGGCCGTGGTGCCCGAACTCAACATGGGCCAGCTCTCCCGGGAGGTCAAACGGGTCAACGAAGGCTACACCACCGTGCGCACGATCAACCGCATCGACGGGCAGATCATTACGCCCTCCCAGATCCTCAAGGAGATCGCGTGACATGGCTGAAATAACCCAACTCATCCATCAGTACCTGCGGCACAACAAGAAGTTTCCGCTGGTCTTCTGTCCGGGGTGCGGCCACGGCATCGTGCTGGGGTCGCTGGTGCGCAGCGTCCACGCCCTGGGCCTGCCCAAGGACGACGTGGTCATCGTGGCCGGCATCGGCTGCTCGGGCCGCATCGCCGCCTACGTCGACTTCAACACCGTCCACACCACCCACGGCCGGGCGCTCACCGTGGCCACCGGCATCAAGATGGCCAACCCCAAGCTCACCGTCATCGCGGTCATGGGCGACGGCGACGCCTTCTCCATCGGCGGCAACCATCTGATCCACGCCGCCCGGCGCAACATCGGCGTCACGGCCTTGGTGCTCAACAACTTCATCTACGGCATGACCGGCGGCCAGTGCTCCTCCACCACCCCCGAAGGGGCCTATTCCCACACCTGCCCCCAGGGGCAGCTGGAAAGCGCCTTCGACATCGTGGAGCTGACCAGGGCGGCCGGCGCGGCCGGCGTGTCCCGGGGCACGGTCTACCACGTCAAGGAACTCGACGCCCTGATGGCCGAAGCCATCTCGCGCCCGGGCTTCAACCTCGTCGAGGCGCTCACTCCGTGCTTCACCCAGTACGGACGCGGCAACGGCTTTAAAAGCGCCGTGGAGATGTTCAAGTGGCTCAAGTCCTCCTGTCTGCCGGTGGATCGCTACGAAAAGCTTGAGGACCGCACGGGCAAGCTCCCCATCGGGACGTTCGTGCGCCGCGACGTGGACGGCCTGGAGACGCGCTGGGCGAACATGCGGCAGGCCCTTGCCGCCAAGAAGGGAGGTGCGGCATGACCGGCGCGCCCAAGGACAAGACTGCGGCCAAGCCCGCCAAGGCGGCTGCGGCCAAGGCGGCCAACGGCAACGGCAACGGCAACGGTAACGGGCAGGCCCTGGCCCGCTACGAGATCCGGCTGTCGGGCCTGGGCGGTCAGGGCATCCTGACCATGGGCAAGCTGCTCGGCCAGGCTCTGGCCATCGGCCACAGCTACTACGTCACCCAGACCCAGAGCTACGGCCCCGAGGCCCGGGGCGGGGCCAGTCGGGCCGACCTCGTGGTCAGTTCCGAACCCATCAGCTATCCCAAGACCGAATACCTCGACCTGCTCGTGGCCCTGTCCCAGGAGGCTGCGGCCAGCTATTATTCGTACCTCAAGCCGCGCGGGGCGCTGCTTATCGACGCTGATCTGGTGCGCCAAAGCCCGTCCAGCGTGGCCCTGGCCCTGCCCTTTACGCGCCTGGCCCGGGAGAAGGTGGGCGTGCCCCAGGCCACCAACGTGGTGGCCCTTGGCGCGGTGGCTTATCTGCTGCCCTTTGCCCGCATCGAGGCCATGCGCAAAAGCCTCAAGGAATCGCTGCCGGAAAAGATCCGTGACGCCAACATCAAGGCCTTAAATCTCGGCTACCAGGAGGCGAAAAAGCGCCTGGGCGAACCCATTGCCCTGCCGGACCCGGACGGCGACGACGACATCCAGGCCGCGCGCATGGACTTGACCGAGATCATGACCGAGGATTAGCCGGCTTTCTGCTCCCGGGGCTGGCGTTTTGGCGTAAAAGCGGGCAAGAAGGAACATCGTCAAACCCCGACGCGCCAACCCGAAAGGAGCCTGGGACATGCTGCTGACCGAACACGCCGGCAAGGAACTGCTGGCCGAAGCCGCCATCGCCGTGCCCCCCGGCGTCGCCCTGGAACCGGACGACGCCGGGGCGGCCACGCCGCCTTTTCCCGGACCGTATTTCCTTAAAGCCCAGGTGCTCGGCGGCGGCCGGGGCAAGGCGGGCGGCGTGTTGCCCGTGGCCGACGTCTCGGCGCTTCCCGAAGCGGCCAGGACCCTGTTTTCCAGCACCTTCGGCGGCGTCAGGCCGCCTTTTTTGCGCCTGGAGGCGGCGGTGCCCTTTGATCGCGCCTTCTATCTGTCCCTGGGCGTTTCGCGGGGGCGCAAGGGCTTTTGCCTCACCATCGGCCGGGAGGGCGGGGTGGATGTGGAAGCCCTGGCCGGCACCGAGGCGCTTCTCGTCATCGACGTGCCGCCAAGCCTTGTCTGTCCGCCCTATGCAGCCCGGGCGGCGTTTTTCCATTTGCAACTGCCTGCCGAGGCCTACGCGCCCTTTGAAACCTTGCTGTCGCGGCTTTTCGGGGCCGTGGCCGACAATGGGCTGCTCCTGGCCGAGATCAATCCCCTGGCCTACTGCGCCGGAGAGCGTTTCGTGGCCCTGGACGCCAAGGTGACCATCGACGACAACGTGGCCGCCTTGCGCCCGGCCCTGGCTCGCTACCGCGACGCCCGCTTCGCCACCCCTACCGAGAGCCGGGCCGCCGAGCACCGGCTGTCCTTCGTCAGCCTGCCCGGCCGGGTGGGGCTGGTGGCCAATGGCGCGGGGCTGGCCATGGCCACCATGGACGCGTTGGAGGCGGCCGGACTGCCGGCGGCCAATTTCCTCGACTTCGGCGGCACGGCCGACCCCGCGCGTCTGCGCGTCGCCTTTGATCTGCTTTTTGCCGATCCGGCCGTGGAGGCCTGCTGCGTCAACATGTACGGCGGCATCCTGTCCTGCGCCGATGTGGCCGAGGCCATGGCCTGCGCCCTGGACGGGGAAGACGGGCGGCCGGTGGTGGTGCGGTTTGCCGGCAACGCGGCCAAGGCCGGCATGGAACGGCTGCGCGCTATGCCCGGGAACCGGGTCCGGGTGGCCGAGGACATGGACCAGGCCGTGGTCATGCTGGCCGAGGCCGTGGCTCCGGGTGAGCGGCGGCCGGTGGACGTCCTGGCCGGCGTCTGCCCGGCGCCGACGCCAGGGGACGCAGCGGCGCGGCTTCGCAGCCACGGCTGTCCGAAACGGCCCCCATTGCCAAGCCTACTGGACCTTGGCCCGGACAGCGGGGTGCTGGTGCAAGGGCTGACCGGCCGGGCCGGCCGGGCCCATGCCCGCCGGATGCGGGCCTACGGCACGCCGGTGGTGGCCGGGGTGACGCCGTTTCGGGGCGGCAGCGAAGTGGACGGCCTGCCGGTCTACGACACCGTGGCCCAGGCCATGGCCCGCCACGACATCGCGCTCTCCGTCATCTTCGTGCCGGCCGCCGGCGCGGCCGACGCCATCGAGGAAGCGGCGGCGGCTGGCGTCGCGCGCATCGTGTGCATTACCGACGGCATCCCCCAGCGCGACATGCTGGCCGTGCTTGCCGCCCTGGCCGGGCGGCAAGCGACGCTGATCGGCCCCAACACGCCCGGGCTCATCCTGCCGGGCCAGTGGTTCTCGGCCGGCATCATGCCCACCGAACCCTTCACGCCCGGCCCTGTGGCGATATTTTCCCGAAGCGGCACGCTCACCTACGAGGTGGCCTCGCGGCTCACGGCGGCGGGCATCGGCCAGGCCGTGGCCGCCGGCATGGGCGGCGATCCGTTCGGCGGGGCGGGGTTCGTGGAGCTGTGCGAGATGGTGCGCGACGACGCCCGGGTGCGGGCGGTGATGGTCATCGGCGAAGTGGGGGGCACGGCCGAGGAGGAGCTGGCCGAATACGTGGCGGCCACGAAGTATCCCAAGCCGGTGGCCGCCTTTGTGGCTGGCGTAAGCGCGCCGCCGGGCCGCACCTTGGGCCATGCCGGGGCGCTTTTGGAGCGGCCTGGCGGCGTGGCGGCCAAGCTGGCCTGCCTGGCCCGGGCCGGTATACCGGTGTGCGGGGAATTGGGCGAAGTGGCCGGGGTTATGGCTGAGGCGCTATGCCGTTGGTAGGTTTGTATATATTCTGGGTGCAGAGTATTGACATCGGATAGTTGGTGAAGTATATGATTTTGTATTAATGAATTTGCAGGATAACTAGGAATTATCATGGAATTACACTATCCCCGTGACATTGCGCGTAGTTGGCGAGAATACAATAAGAACACCTGTTTCTTTTTAATGCCGTTTAAAGACAAGTTTCGAAAGGTATACTCTTCTATATTACAAGAACTAAAGAAAATAGGATTCTACTGCACGAGGGTCGACCTAGAAGATCAAGAAGGTGCTATAATCAATAGAATTGTCAAAGGAATAATAAGCTCTCATTTTGTTGTTGTCGATCTCACAGATCAGAATTCAAACGTCTTTTATGAACTCGGATTGTCTCACGCTCTAAAAGACAGCCAAAATGTAATATTAATATCTCAAAGCATGGACTTCGTTCCGGCGGATATAAAACATCTTAGGGTTATAGTGTATAGTCTTGATGATATGTTTGAACTTGTAGATAGAGTAAGGCAGCATGTTGAAAAATACATGCATGGATTTGATATAAAGCTTTCAATAAGACAGCAGTACGGACACTTGTTTTGCAATGAAAACGCTTCTTTTGAAATAGAGGATTTTTTTTCACCACTGATTGTTGAATACCCCAAAGTATTGCTGCCGCTTGTCCATAAAAAGCACGATCCATCTCTTGGTTGGCACGACATTATGGGGTGCTTCTTTAAGATAAGAAATGGAATTGGATACAACATCAAGACGAATAGACCCATGGCGAGGGCTATTACAGCCGTATACATAGATATGCTCATTTTGTATCAAGACATATCTGAGATAAAAAGCGAAATATTGCAGGCTTTAAGTCGAGAAGAAATAGTAGGCGGATTTTCGGAAAGAGAAAAACTGGATCAAGTGATTAATCTTGTATTTAAACTTGTTACAATAGACTCCATCAAGCAAGAAGCTATCGACTGGATAATAAAATACCTGTCCAGACCAAAGGTGGCCGGGGTGGACTTGGCAAGAGCACGGGTGGAAGAGTTTGTCATAAAGGAAAATGCACATGAGCTTAATGCCCAATTGACCAAAGTGTTATCTTCTCCGGTTGATTTGCAGCGTGAAAATATTTCTGATATACTCGGGGAAATAGGCGATCCGAGTTTTGTCAGTCCGCTAGAAAATGCACTTGCGATTGAGAAAAACTATTATGCAGCTCGGAGCATAATAACAGCTCTTGGGAAAATTGCCATTCCAGAAAGTGGAGTTCGAATACTGTCATGGATAAAAGTACATTCAAATTCTATCGTCACACAAAATAAAGAATTTGTTTTTCAGTATTCTGGTTTGGCTTTGTCCTCAATTGATTATAAAAACGGAACTACCTACGTTGATCAACTGAATGCTATTTTAGCATCGCTTCCAGGGTCTCGCACGGTACAAGAATAGCGTGTCCATCTCCTTCGTAGACTCCAAAAAAATGATTCACCTGAAAATAGTACCCTCTATTTTTCTGAACATCCCCAAAAGCTGCCTCATTGTTCACCAAGGGAGCCTCGGTCATTGCTGAATGTGTCAAATGGACGACGTTAATCGGTAATTCGCATAACAATTTTGAACTACAACCGTTCATGCAGAGACGCATCATGAGGTCGGTGTCCTCAAATCCATAAACTTTATAAGCATCGTCAAACATGCCGCAGTCTCTGAGTACTTGCTTTTTAACGACCCCAAAGTTTCCTATAAATGTAAATTCATTCAGGTCACGAAATCCAAAGGCGCGACTAATCCCTTTGGGTAAAATAGAAATATTTTTTATACGAAGCATTGGTATCACCACTGGGAGGGGTATACATCCTATGCTTCGCTGATGATCTAGTCGTATACAGATTACACGCCACCTTCCGATCCGTATATTTCTCCGCACGCAAATCGTATCTCAATAGAACAGAACACGCGAAACACACTGATGGATTTCCAATCACAAAGCCGTGCAACAAATGATCGTGCTATACAAGCCAGCTACTGTATTCAACACAGTGGAAAATTCTATTTCAGAGCGTTTCATTGCAAAACAAGTTTACTGCTTCTTATTGGCTTATATCAAATCCATGCATGTTTTTTCACATGCTGCCTTACTCTATCTCAAGTCAACATATCATCAGACATACACTATAACCTAAGTTTTTATCCGCCAACGAATGGAGATATAATATTACTTTGGCTGTCTTGAGCTACAACCGATTATAGCAATTCTGATCTTAGTCCTGACGCCTTGATTATGACCCTATCTTCTAACGCCTCGTGCATAGAATATTAGTTCGAAAGCGAGTATCTTTCGAATTGCAAACGGATTCTCTTATTGTATTCTCGCAACTACGCGCAATGTCACGGGGATAGTGTAATTCCATGATAATTCCTAGTTATCCTGCAAACCCTCCCCTGGGGTGGCACCGAGCAACAACCCGCCTTTGGGCTTCTTCACTGACGTGAGCATAAATCTGTGTCGTCGTGATGGAGCTGTGTCCAAGGAAATGCTGGATGAAGCGAATGTCCGCGCCGTTCTCTAAAAGCATTGTGGCGACCGTATGCCGAAACATGTGCGGCGTGATATTTGCCAGTATGAACGATTCTTTTATGTATTTCTTTGTAATATTTCGAATTGATTGCTCTGACAACCTGTTTCCATCTCGGTTTCTAAAAAAGAAACCTCCGGATTCCGTGTCGGCTGAGTGAATGTTTATGTATTCATTTATCACATTTATAGTTGGATCTCCACAGATCGGTATTCTTCTGTCTTTGTTGCCTTTGCCAGTAAGGTGAATTACTTCGCTCTCAATGCTGATTTGATCATTTGTTAGATTTGATATTTCAGATACTCGCATCCCTGTTGAAAATAGTAGTTCAATAATACACAGGTCGCGGATGAACCTCTTGTAACTCTTAGCATTCTTTTCGGAGTCGTTTCTTTTTGTGTGCATGAAATCCATGAGTTTGTTGAGATCAGTCTTTGTTATGACGCGAGGAAGTGTCTTTTCTCGTTTTGTTGAAATTTTCAAGTTCTGCATGGGGGATTGTTTTGTTAATTTCGATTCTTTTAAATACTTAAAAAACAATTTTATAGCTATTAATTTTCTTTTGATTGTCTTTGGCTTGTTGTTGATTTGTAGTGATGCAAAGTACTTTCGTATGTGCTCTTTGGTTGTCTTGGTCATGTCCAAGCCGTATGTTGTTTTGATATGATTCTCCAAAAGAGCTATATCGTATTTGTAGGCCTTCAGCGTATTGTCGCTCACGCCCTTCTCATATTTGCAATAATCAAGATAGCGAAAAATGATGTTCCCCATGATCACTCCCCCTCGGACAAAAAAAAGAGCACCAGAGGCGCTCTTTTTGTCGATAGCAAATAAGTAGCCTATGCCGGCAAGAGCCGGCTTCCTAGAACCTGTGAAATTCCGTCAATTGCCCTTGGCCGGCGGCGCGGCTTGCTCACCCTTGGCGTCCTTTTTCTCGCGCTTGGGGCGTACGTACCCTTTATACTTGTCTTCGATCTTGGTCTTTTCCTTGGCGAACACAGCCGCATCCTGGGCATGCTCCTTTTCCACCCAGCTCCGGTAGCGGGCTTCGGCCGCATCGGAACGGGCCGAAGCAGCCGGAGCCGGCGCGGGCTTGGCCGGAGCGGTCGCCGGATTGTCCCCGGCGGGGGCGGCAGGCTGTTGCTGCCCAAAGGCGGCAGGAGCGCACAAACAAAGGGACAGAGCCAAAAACGCCGACGCGGCGGGTATACGCATGCATTCTCCTGGGCGGCCATGACAGGACCGCGAACTGCGAGCCGGACATAATCATATTTTCCCTGGCCCGGCAATGGCGTTCGGTTACGCAGGCCTGGAAAAACCCTGGAAACCGTGCCGTACGCCCTGGCTTTTCAAACCAGGATCGTCTAGATTGAAGCAATGTGGGATCCTGTTGCCGCCCGGGCCGATCCGGCGCTCTTTGGGGCCATGGCCGACGCTTCTCCGGATCTTTTTTTTTACAAGGATTCCGGGCTGATCTATCGGTATGCCAACCATTCGTTTTGTTCGCTTTTCGGCATCGATGCCTCGGATATACTGGGTCGAACCGATGATGAAGCCTTTCCGCAGCCAAGCGCCAGACGGCATCGCCAGGCCGATCTGGCCGTGCTTGCTTCCCGCCGCTCCCAGACGTTTGAATATGTTGTTGAGCGCGGCGACCGCTCGGTCTGGCTCCAAGTGCTCAAATCCCCTGTTCTGGGGACGGACGGCGCGGTGGAAGGCATTTTCTGCGTCGCCCGCAACATCACCGCCAGCAAAGCCGCCGAAGATCAAAACCGCCGGGCGGTGGCCGTTCTGGAACGCGACGCCATCGACCGGGAAAAGGAGTTGCGCCGCACCAACGAGGAGTTGCGCCGCCAAGCCGCCAAACGGCTCAAAGCGGAAAAAGCCTTGGAAGAGTCGCACCGAAGCCTCAATTGCATCTTCGAAAACAGCCCCATCGGCATTGCCTTTGTCACGGACCGCATCGTGCGCCGGGCCAACCCCCGTTTTCATCAGCTCTATGCCTTGGAGCCAGGTCAGGCGGTTGGCTTGCCGACGGCGGATTTTTATCCCGACGCCGAGGCCTACGAGAGCTTTGGCCGGCACTACTATCCGGCGCTGGGAGCGGGCGAGCGGGTGGATGTGGTGCGCGTCATGCGCCGCCACGACGGCACGGAGTTCTGGTGCCGCATCATCGGCCAGGTTCTGGATGCCGCCAGGCCCCAGGACGGCTCCATCTGGCTTATGGAAGACGTCACCGAGCGCCGGCTGGCCGAGGAGGCGACCCGGGCCGCCGAGCGCCTCAAACGCGAATTCATGGACAACATGTCCCACGAGATACGCACGCCCTTAAACGGCATCCTGGGCATGGCCGAGGTGCTGTCGGCCGGGCTTACCGACCCGCAGCAGCAGGAGATGCTTGAGACTCTCAAAGACTCCGGGCGCGCCCTGGCGGCATTGCTGGAAAATGTTCTGGATTTCGCCCGGCTCGACGCCGGAGACGTGGTCAGCCGGCGCGCGGCGTTTTCCCTGGTCAACCTGATCGAGGGCGTGGCCGCTTCCTTTGCCGGCGCGGCCATGCAAAAGGGCCTGCATCTGTCCTGGCGCGCGCAGCCGTCAACGCCGGAACTCGTGGTCGGCGACGGCGGCGGCTTGCGTCAGATCCTGGCCGCTCTGGTCAGTAACGCCGTGAAGTTCACCGACGCCGGGGCCATCGAAATCGTGGCCGAGGCCCAGCCTTCCTTGGCCGCGTCCCGTGACGCCCAGGCAATGGTTTGGGTGAGTCTGGCTGTGCATGACACCGGCATCGGCTTGTCCCCCGACCAGATCGAATCCATCTTTGAACCGTTTCGCCAGGTGGACGGCAGCAAGACCAGGCGCCATGGCGGCGCGGGCCTGGGGTTGGCCATTGCCGGCAAGCTGGCCGCCGCCATGGGCGGCGAACTTGCCGTGGAAAGCGAACCGGGCCGGGGCAGCGTTTTTCGTTTTACCGCGCCTTTCGAAGTCTACACGGCTGCCGATTCCTGACCGCCACGTCCCCTGCCTGACGCGCCTGTTGGTTCCCCTTTGTCCAGAGGGGGCGACGGGCCGCGTCCTTTTTACAAGACGAGTTGGGTGGGCTGGCCCGGGCCGGCGCTGGCGACCAGCCCCGGCGGCGGTTCCAGGGCGAGCAGGGGGGCGACGTCGGCCGGGGCCGAGCGGAGCGGGTCCAGCCAGTCGGCCATGGCTGCCGGCGGGACAATGAGCGGCATGCGGTCGTGGACCGAGGCCGCCGCCCCAACCGCCGGCCGGGTGAGGATGGCGACGGTGTCCTTGACCTCGCCGGCGGCGGTGACGGCCCGCTCGTAGAGCGCGCCCAGGGCCAGCACCGGCCGGCCCGGGATGCTCAGGAAAAATCTGGTCTTGCGTCCGCCGGCGTCGCCGCGCCATTCGAAATAGCCGCTGGCCGGGACCAGGCAGCGGCGGTAGCGGGCGGCGGCGCGAAAGGACGGCAAGGTCAAGGCCGTCTCGCTGCGCGCGTTGATCATGGGCCGGGTTTTGGTCGAATCGGCCAGGAAAACCGGCACGAATCCCCACCGAAAAAGCCCGGCCATGCGCCGGCCCGATTCCCGGGCCGTGAACACGGCTTCAATGAGCTGGGAAGGGAAGATTTCCGGCCGAGACGGGACATCGGGCAGGTCCGGCACGCCCAGGGCTTCGGCTAGGAGCCGGCGCGGCACGGCCAAGGCGAATCGTCCGCACATGGCATTCCCTCCGTTTTGGGTCCGGGTTTTGCTAGCCCTGGGGAGTAAAGTGGACCCCAACGCCAGGAAATATGGCTGATGTTTAAAATAACATGTTATTTCAATGGAATGCATGTCTCAGCCTGGGCTAGGCCTGATCAGGGCGCGGTGTTTGACGCTGCAATTGTAACAAAGTCAAACCCATGATGTTGCCTTCCACGCCGCTGCCGTCTCCCGGTGATCCGGACGGCGAGTACCAGCCCATTCCCGTGGGCCATCTTTTCCCCCATGCGCCGGGGGATTTCCAGGTTTTTTTGCGCCATGGCGACAATCTTACCCTGTTTGCCAGGGTCGGCGAGGCGGTCACCGGGCTGCGCCGCGAAATGCTCGCCGATTACGGCGTGCGCACGGTCTACATCCACCGCGATGAGCGGGAGCGCTACCGGGACTACATGCGCCGCCATCTGCCCGGGGCGCTTATGGGGCCGCATCTGCCCATCGCCGAAAAGGCCGCCGTTTTCTACCACAATTGCTGCGACATCGTGCGCGACCTCATCCGTGAACGTCTTCCCCAGGCCGTTTCCGACGTCCATGGCCGGCTGTTTGTCGGCTATGCCCGGGACAGCGTGGCCTTTTTGTGCTCCGAGGCGGGTCTGGCCCGCATGGGGGCGCTGATGGCCCATGATTACGACGTCTACAGCCATGGCGTGCACGTTTTTGTGTACACGGTCTATCTGCTGCGTTCCCTGGGCCTGCCCCAGGGGGCCATCGTCCAGGCCGGGGTCGGGGCGCTGCTCCATGACGCCGGCAAGGAGGGCGTGGACCCAGCCATTTTGACCAAGCCGGGTCGGCTTTCCCGGGAGGAGTTCGACGCCGTGCGGGAACATCCGGTCCTCGGGGCGCGGCTTTGCCGTAGCCTTGGGCTGTCGCGTCTGGCCCAGGAGTGCATTCTCATGCACCACGAAAAACTCGACGGCAGAGGGTATCCGTCCGGGCTTTCCGGCGAGGCCATCCCGGTGCACGCCCGGGCCGTGTCCCTGGCCGACGTCTACGACGCCCTGACCTCCCGGCGCTGCTACGCCGACGCGGTCACGCCCTTCGAGGCCCTGCGCATCATGCGCCACGAAATGGCCGGCTCTTTCGATCTCGACCTCTACAAGCGGTTTGTCATGCTGCTTAGCGGCGCGGCCCTGGTCTGAGTATTGCTTCCGGCGGGAGACCTCGCTAGCGTCGTGGGATACTCGCCGAAATTATCGCCGCCTGCGGCCCCAACCTTGCTGGGACACGGGACGCCATCGGGCGAGGCTGTCCGGGGAAACCCGGCCACCGCAATAGGAGCGTTCCATGCCCACCATCACGCCCCACATAGCCACGGTGCTGCCGCAGTCCGGCAAACGCTTTCATTGGCTGTTGGCCGCGTTGCTGTTTCAGATCGTGGCCTCGCCTTTTGTCGTCGGCGCGGCTTCGCTGATCCTGCAGGATTTCCTGTTTCTGGCTATCCTGCTGGCGGCGCTTGGAGCCGTCAACCATACGCCGTTGCGCCGGTTCAACAGCCTGTTGGCGTTGATTTGCTCCGCGGCGGTGGTCCTCAAATACAGCTTCCCGGATTGGTATCTGGATGTGGCGGTCAGCCTGCTTGGGGCCATGGTCATCCTGTCCACGGCCGTGGAGATGGTCAACTACCTGTCGCGGCAGCGCCGGGTGGATCTGGACACGGTGCTTGGCGGGCTGTGCGTCTACCTTTTCATGGGCGCGCTGTGGCTCATATTGTATACCCTGGCCGCGCAGTTCGACCCCCTGGCCTTCGACTTCACGGTCCACGGCCGGGATTTGTCGCTGCGTCATCGCGACAGTCTGCTGCTGTTTTTCAGCTATGTGACCCTGTTGACCACCGGATACGGCGACGTGGTGCCGATTTCCCCGATGGCTCGCACCTTGGCCATCCTGGAAGGCATTTGCGGCCAGTTTTATCTGGTCTTTTTCATGGCCCGGCTGGTGGGGCTGCATGTGGCCGAAAAGGGCGGGGCGGCTCCTTCCCCGTCCCATTCCGAGGAAGGTTAACGCCGTTGACGCCCGCTCCTTGGCCTCTCCCCGCAAGAACTGACCAGGCTTAAAACGCCGCCAAGATCCCCACCACCGCGCCCGTGGACAACGAGGCCAGCACGCCGCCAATCAGCGCCCGGCCGCCCAGGGCCGTGATCTCGGCCTTGCGCGAGGGACAGATGGCCGTCATGCCGGCCAGCAAGATGCCCACCGACCCGCAATTGGCGAAACTGCACATGGCATAGGTCAGGATGAGTCGGGCGTGTTCGGAAAGGGCGTCCGGCGGCAGTTTGGCCATGTCGATAAAGGCAATGAATTCGTTGAGCACGATCTTGGTGCCCAGAAGCGAGCCGGCCGTGGCCGCCTCGGCCCAGGGCACGCCGATGAGCCAGGCGGCCGGAGCCATGGCCACGCCGAGCATCCGCTCCAGGGTGAGCGGCGCGTCGGCGACGTCTGGCAGCGCGCCGAGCAGGATGTTGGCCAGCTTCACCAAGGCCACGAAGACCAGCAGCGTGGCGATGATGCTCCAAAAGAGCTTGAGCCCGTCGGCCGTACCCGAAACCACGGCGTCCATGCTGCCCGAGGCCGGGGATTTGGGAATCTTGCGGCCAAGGGTCGGTTCCTTGGTTTCCGGCAGCATGAGGCCGGCGATTAAAAGCGCCGCCGGGGCGTGGATGACCGAGGCGGTGAGGATATGGCCCAACGCGTCGGGGATGATGCCTTTCAAGACCGTGGCGTAGAGCATGAGCATGGTGCCGGCGATGCAGGACATGCCCGTGGCCATCATGGCGAAGAGTTCGCTACGGGTGATGCGCTCCATGTAGGGGCGGATGAGAAGCGGCGCTTCGATCATGCCGAGGAAGATGCAGCCCCCGGCCCCCACGCCCAGTACACCGCCGATGCCCATGGCCCGTTCAAGGATCAGCGAAAAGCCTCGCACCACATAGGGCAGGACGCGCCAATAGTAGAGCAGCGAGGCCAGGGCGGCGATGACGATGACCAGCGGCAGGGCCTGGAACCCCAGGATGAAGGCCGAGCCCGGGTCGGTGACGGCAAAAGGGGCCGGGCCGCCGCCGACAAAGCCGAAGACGAAGGCCGTGCCGGCCCGTGTGGCTTCGTCCATGGCCGCCACCACGGCGTTGAGCGCCATGAACACGCCGCGCAAAAACGGGGCCTTGAGCATGAGCGCGGCCAGTACGAACTGCAAGGCCAGGCCGCCGAGGCACATGCGCCAGGGGATGACGCCCTTACGTTCGCTTATAAGGCCGGCGACGAGCAAGATGACGCAAAGGCCGAACAAAGGCTGCAACATGGCGGTTTCCTGGGAAGCGGCGGTTTAGAACATGCTCCAAAGCATCCGGGTGGCCATGGCCAGCAGGAACACGGCGAAAAAGCGCTTGAGCGTCGCCACCGGCAGCTTGTGGGCCAGCTTGGCACCGTAGGGGGCGGTCAGCACGCTCACCGCCGCCACGCCGAAAAGGGCCGGCAGATAAATGTAGCCAAAGGACAGCGACGGCAGGTTGGGCGCGCCAAGGCCGTTTATGATGTACCCGATGGTTCCGGCCAGGGCGATGGGGAAGCCGATGGCGGCCGAAGTGCCCACCGCCGTGTGCATGGCCACGTTGCACCAGACCATAAACGGCACCGACATGGTGCCGCCGCCGATGCCGACCAGACTCGACACCGCCCCGATGGCCAGCCCGGCCCCGAACATGCCGAACTTGCCCGGAATCTGGCGGTGGGCCTTGGGCTTGATGTTGAGCAGCATCTGGATGGAGACGTAATAGAGAAAGGCCACGAAAAAGCCCTTGAGAAAGCCCGTGGAAAGCTTGGCCGCCACGCAGGAGCCCAAGAACGTGCCGACCAGGATGCCCGGGGTGATGGCCTTGACGATGGGCCACACCACCGCGCCCCGGCGATGGTGGGCGCGAAGGCTGGAGATCGAGGTGAACATGATGGCGGCCAGCGACGTGCCGAGAGCCATCTGCATGATGAGTTCCTGGGAGAATCCCTGGGCGGTAAAAAACCAGAACAGGGCCGGGACCACGACAATGCCGCCGCCCACCCCGAGCAGGCCGGCGATGATGCCGGCGACGGCGCCGAAAGCGAGGTAGGCCAGCAGAAACGACAGTGACGGCATGGCAGGCTCCTTGATGGAAGGAATAAGGGCTGCCTGTAACGGAATATGCCGTCATTGAAAAGGGTTGTGGAAGCGCAAGGCAAGGAAAACCCCGGCCGCCACGGGAAAGCGGCCGGGGAAAAGCAAAAACGGTCTAGGCGATGCCGTAGCCGCTGATGTGCTTCATGTATTCATCGACCTCGTGGGCCAGGTGATTGAACAGCTTGTTGACGCCGTTGTCCGGCTCCGAGCCGATCTTGGCGAAGATGTTGCCGGCCTTGCCGTAGGCCTCTTCGAAAGCGTCGTCCCCGAGTCCGGACATTTCCTTGGCCTCTTCCTTGGTCAGATGACCGGTGTGGACGAAATAGGCGCAAACAACGGCGTTGACTTTCCGGATGGGTTCTTTTTTGGGCATGAGCAGACTCCTTGTGAAAGCGGGCGTAAAGTTATGCCTGTGAAACTACGGCATTTGCGCCCGGAAATGCAAGGCCCTGGCGCAAAAAAAGCCAGCGGTCGCCGCAGGGTCGCGGTCTAACCCGCCTGACACCGGTCGGCCAGGGGCTTGATGTCGATCACGGGCGTGCCGTCCAGGGCCTCCAGGGCGTCGATGGTCAGCACGTTGCCCGCAACGGCGGTCAGGCGCACCTGATGCAGGCCGATGGGGTTGGGCCGGTCCGGGGAGCGGGTGGAGAAAACGCCGGTCAGGGGCCGGGAGAGGTCGCGGCGGGGATGCACGGCCTGGCAGGCGCGGTCGGCCTGGTGGAACCAGGTGAAAAGCAGGATCTCCTGGCCCGGGGCCAGATCCTTGGCCGCCTCGGCGTAGGCCGGGTCCAGGACGACCGTGGCCGGCGGGGCGTTTTCCGTCTCGAACTTGGGAGCGGTGGCCTTGTCGGTCAGTACAGAACGCACCACGCCGACGGCGTAAAGGGCCATGTCCATTGTCAGCCTCCTATGGTCTGCGGCCTCAGCTCCTTTGGGTGGAGCCGACATAGATGCCGGCCAGGGCCAGGGCTACGCCAGCCAGTTCGACCGGGCCGGTGGGTTTGGCGAAAAAGAGCACGTCCCAGACATAGGACAGGGTGGGCTGGAGCAGCAAGACCAGTCCGGCCAGGGCCGGCCGCGCCCCGGCCAGGCCGTGGGAGATGGCCAGCCAGCCGATGCCTTGGCCGATGACGCCAAGGCCCACAAGCGCCCAGACGCTTGCGGCCGTGGGCAGGGCCAGGGAGTCGCCGCCAAGGACGACCACCGGGCCGAGCAGAGTGGCCCCGGCCAGGGACAGCACGGCCATGGCCGCCATGGGGCCGGCCCGGCCCTGGTTGGTGACGGCCTTTTTGAGCGTCAGGATGAAAAGCCCGTAGAACACGGCCGTGGCCAGGCCGTAGCCCACGCCCAGGCGAAACTCCGGGGTCTGGCCGGCAAAACCCCGGCCGACCACGAGGTACAGCCCGGCCACGGCCACGGCCATGCCGGCCAGGAAGCCCGGTTTTGGGACGCGCCGGGCCGTGACGGCGGCCACGATGGTGACAAGAAACACCTGGAAATTGCCGACCAGGGTGGCCAGCCCCGGGCCGATATAATTGATGCTGGCGTGCCAGCACAGCAGATCGGCGCTGAAAAACACGGCGCAGGCCAAGGCCGGCCAAGCCAGGGCGCGGCGGGCGGCGGCGAGGTTGCCGGTGGCGCCGAGCAGCCCAAGCAGGGTCAGCCCGCCAAAAAGCAGGCGGTAAAAGGCCGACACAGCCGGCGGGACGCCGGCCAGCTTCACGAACACAGCCGAGAAGCTGATGATGACCGCGCCGAAAAGAAGTTGTCCCATGGCGCGTTAGCCGAAGTGGTCGAAGCCGCGCTCGTTTATGGGTGAGCCGTTAAGCGTGTAGCCGGGCTTGGCCGCGATAGCCCCGATGGGCCTGGCGGCAGGCACGGCGGCGCGCAGGGCGGCCAGGGCGGGCGGCGCGACCGTGGCCAGCAGGGCGTAGTCCTCGCCGCCGAAAAAGGCGACCTTTTCGGGCGGGCGGCCATGGCCGGCGGCGTGGGCCGTAACTTCCGGGTGCAGGCCCCCCGGCGGGAAAAAGAGGTCGGCCCCGCAGCCGTCCGGCAGCAGGCGCGGCAGATCCCGGGCCAGGCCGTCGGAGACGTCCATGCAGGACGTGACGCCGGGCTGCCCGGCCAGGGCCAGCCCCTCGGCCAGGCGCGGCACGGGGGCAAGGTGGGCGGCCGTGGCCGCCGGCCAGTCGGCCAGGGCGGCGCGCCCGTGCTTTTCCAGGACCGCCAGCCCGACCCGGGCCAGCCCCAGCTCGCCCACGGCCACGAGGATGTCGCCGGGATTTCCCGTGGCCCGGGTGAGGAAGCGCCCGGAGGCCCCGGGCGCGCCCCAGACCGTGACGGACACGGCGATTTTGTCGCCGCGCGACAGATCGCCCCCGACCAGGGGCACGTCGTGGCTGGCGGCCAGGGCGGCCATGCCGGCCAGGAACGCGTCCCAGTAGTTGCGGTCGGCGTCGTCGGGACACACGATCCCCAGCACGAAGCCCGTGGGCGTTGCACCCATGGCGGCCACGTCGCTCAAGTTGACGGCCAGGGACTTGGCCCCGACCTCGGCCGGGGTGAAGTACGAGCGCCGAAAATGCACGTCCTCGACAAAGAGGTCGGAGGTGACGCACAGGCGCGGCGGCACGGCGACCACGGCGGCGTCGTCGCCGCGCGGCAGCTCCACGCCAGCGGCCTGGCGCGGGAAGTGGGCGTCCATGAGGGCCAGAAAGTCGTCTTCGGAAGCGATGCGGGGCATGGGCGGAAATTCCTTGCAGCCGGGGGCGGACGGCCGCCCCCGGCGGGACGGCGAAGGTGGGCGGGCGGCTACTTCAAGGGGCCGAAGGCGGCGGCGTAGCGGTCAGTAAATTCCTGCCAGGTGAAGGCGTGTTCCTGGGTGCCGTGCTTTTCCACGGCATAGGCGGCCGACACCGAACCAAGACGGGCGGCGACGTCCAGGGACTTGCCCAGGGCCAGGCCCTTGACGAAGCCGGCGCGGAAGGCGTCGCCCGCGCCGGTGGGGTCCTTAACCTCGGCCACGGGGCAGGGCGGGACGGCGATTTCGGTACCTTTCTGGCGGATGATCGATCCCTTCTCGCCCAGGGTGGTGATGACGGTCCCGGCGCGCTCCACGATCTCGGCCTGGGTGAGCTTGGTGGAATTCTGGATCAGCTCCAGCTCGTAGTCGTTGGAGATGAGGTAGGTCGCGCCGGTGAGCATCTCGGCCAACTGGTCGCCGCTAAAGGCGGTGATGTTCTGGCCGGGGTCGATCATGCAGGGGATGCCCTTGGCCTTGTAGCGGCGGGGGAAGTCCTGCATGTCCTCGAGGTTGCCGGGGGCGACGATGGCGATGGTTTGGGCCGGATCGGCTTCGTCCACGGGATAGTCGGCCCGGTGCTTCATGGCCCCGGGATTAAACCCGGTGATCTGGTTGTCGGCCTTGTCGGTGGTGATGTAGGCCCCGGCCGTGAATTCGCCGTTGACCCGGCGGATGCCGTCGATGGCGATGCCGCAGTGGCGCAGCCAGGCCTCGTAGGCGGCGAAGTCCTTGCCGGCGGTGGCCACGATGGTCGGGGCTTCGCCCAAAAGGCGCAGGCAATAGGCGATGTTGCCGGCCGTGCCGCCGAACTTCTCTTCCAGGCCTTCGACCAGGAAGCAGACATTTAAGATATGGATCTTGTCGGGCAGGATATGGTCGGCAAAGCTGCCCGGAAAGCTCATGATGCGGTCATAGGCCAGGGAGCCCGAGACGAGGATGCGCATGGGGCGTGTCTCCTTCATGCGGGGTTAGTCGGTTGGGGCGCGGTTTCGTCGTCGATCCAGCGCAGGAAATCGGGCAGCCCGTCGGTGATGGGCAGGGTGACCACGCAGGGCACCTCGTAGGGATGCAGTTCCTTGACCCGGGCGATGAGCGCCTGGGCCAGGGACTGCCGGGTCTTGGCCACGAGCACGGCCTCATCGGCTTTCTCGATGGCCCCTTTCCAGCGGTAGACGGAACGCATCGCCGGGAAAATATTGGCGCAGGCGGCCAGGCGTTCCTCGACCAGGGCGGCCCCGAGGCGTTCGGCTTCCTCGACGCTTGGGGCTGTGATGTAGGCGAAGACGGCGGTCATGGCGGCTCCTAGGACGTTCGCGGCGGGGCGGCTGGTTATGACCCGGGCGGCCCGACTGTTCCGGTCGCGGCCTTGAGGCAAATCGTCAGGCGCGTCGAGCCGTGTCTCTCCCAAAACGGCAGTGTGCGCGAAAGACTGCTGTATGAAACACAATTTTCAATGACCCTGGACCGGGCACGACCCTAGGTCCTGGTCGGAATGCCGTGGATGCGCAGGTAGCGGTACAGGCTCTGCTTGCCAAGCTCGGACAGTTCGCAGGCCCGGTGGATGTCGCCGCCGGCGGTCTGCATGAGGAGCTTGAAATAGCGGTGCTCCACATCCTTTTTGTATTCGTCGAAGGACGTCAACACCAGTTCCGGGGCGGCTCCGCCCCCTTCGGCCACGGGCAGCATCTCGACGTCCTGGACCGTGACCGGGGTGTCCTTGACCCGCCCGCTCATGATGCGGATGCGGATTTCCGGCGGCAGATGCTTGGGATACAGCGTGGGCTCGTACTGGGCGCGCACGATGATGTTTTCCATGAGGTTGACCAGTTCGCGCACGTTGCCCGGCCAGTCGTACTCTTCCAGGCTGTCCAGGAACTCCGGGGAAAAGCCCTTGAGCGGCACTTTGTACTTCGTGCAAAAGGCGTTCATGTAATGGATGGCCAAGCCCCGGATGTCCTCGCCGCGAAGCCGCAGGGCCGGAATGTTGATGTGCATGGTGCGCAGGCGAAAGAGCAGATCGTTGCGGAATTCGCCGGCCGCGACCAGGGCTTCGAGGTCTTTATTCGTGGCGGCCACCAGCCGGAAATCGCTGGTTTCCTCTTCCTTGGCTCCCACCGGCCGAAAGCGGTGCTCCTGGAGCACGCGTAAAAAAGCCTTTTGCTGGGAAAAGGGCAGCTCGCCCACTTCGTCCAGAAACAGCGTGCCTTTGTCGGCCTGCTTGATGAGGCCTTCCTGCTTTTTTTCCGCCCCGGTAAAGGCCCCCTTGGCATGGCCAAAGAGCACCGATTCAATAAGCGTTTCGGTGAGGCTGGAGCAATCGACCACAACAAAAGGCCCGTCGGCCCGTTCGCTGTTGTCGTGGATGGCCCGGGCAAACAGTTCCTTGCCGGTGCCGGTCTCGCCGGTAATGAGCGTGTTGGCGTCGGAGTTGGCGGCCTGGGCCACCAGATCAAGACAGCTGGCAACGCGCGGGCTGCCGCCGATGATGCCCTCGCGCTTGAGCGCCACGGTGGGCGGGCGGTGGGCGAATTTTTCCTTGCGGTACTGCAGGGCGCGAATGAGCGGCAGGGTCATGGACTCGGCCGTGGCCGGCTTTTCGATGTAGTCCCAGGCCCCGTTCTTGATGGCCAGTTCCGCGCCGTTGGGGTAGCTCGCGCCGGTGAAGATGATGACTTCCGGGGCGCGTTCGCGTTCGGTGATCTTGGGGATGGCGATAAGCCCGTTGCCGTCGGGCAGGTCGACGTCGAGGTAGAGGACGTCGTAAAATTCGCGGTCCAAGGCGTCGAGGCCCTTGGCCAGGTTGGGCATGGCCGTCACCTCGTGGCCCATGCCTTCGATGACCAGCTTGCAGACTTCGCGGATGTGCGTGTCGTCGTCGATGACGAGAATCTTGGCCATGCCTCCTCCCTGTGTCGGCAAACGATAAAGCTGTAAAGCCAAGCGGCGGTTTTGTCGAGACGGGCGCGTGTCCGAGAGGATTTGACGGCCGGTCAAGAGGTTGCGTACATTGCCGCCAACGAGGAGGCGGATATGGCCGAGACGGAAAACACTGCCGCAGAGACGGCGTCCGGGCGCAAGCGTCCGGTGCTCGTCTGGATCATCTTTCTTTTCTATCTCATCAGCAGCGTCCAGGTCATCGTGGCCATGTTTTTTGTGGCCGCCGGCGGCGTGGACATGGCCCCGGAGCAGCAGGCCTATCTGGCCAAGTTTTCGGTCATGGACCGGGTCATCGGCTACGTCAACGCCGGGCTGACGCTTGTTGGCGTGTCCATGCTCTTTTCGCTCAAAAAGCAGGCCGTCAACGTGCTGGCCCTGGCCTTTTCCCTCAATCTCTTTTCCACGGCCGTGGTCTGGATACGCACCGATCCGGCGGCGGTGACGAGCGTGAAAGGGCTTCTCGCCCAGGGCCTGGGCATCGGCATGTTCGGGCTGGTGGTGCTGTATTCGTGGCGGCTTTTAAAGCGGGGGACGCTGGCGTAGCGCCTGACGACGTTTGACATCTTGTGTTGTCTGGAGCAGGAAAAACCTATGTTGCTGTTTGATCAATCCAAAGCCATTGAACGTGCTCTTGGGGAAGAGGCGGCCAAGCCTGTCATTGAGGCCTTTCAGGCCGCTGATCAGCGCGTCATGTCCGCGCTGTTGGCGGAGGTGGCGACCAAGGCCGATCTGGAACGCTTTCGCGGCGAGGTCAATACTCGTCTGGCCCGCCTGGAAAATATGGTCAAGGTCCTGATTGGATTGACCGCCCTGGCTGTGGCGTTTTTCAGCCCGGTGGCCGAAAAGCTGCTCGCCCTGGTCAAATAGCCCCGCCCGTAGCCATCGCCACCACATACCCGGCCGCCACCCCGCCTTCGCGGGCGAAACGCGACTGGTAATACCGCGTAAATCCCCGATACTTCCCGGGGCTGCCCGCACGTTTTGACGGCGTGTGGGTGACCCCGGCTCCTTGCAGGCTCCGGAGCATCTCCCGGACGTCGGCGTGGACCACGGTGTGGCGCGCCGTTGTCATCTCCCAGACGATCCCCGGCAGGGCGGCCAGCGTCTCGCGCCACCAGTGCTCCGGCCGCATGGGGTAGACCGAGCCGAAGCCCGTGGCCCGGGAGGCCTCGTCCAGCTCCGACAGCGTCCCCTCCAGGTAAAAGGCCAGGGCGAAGCGGCCGCCCGGCCGCAGCAGCCGCAGATTGGCGGCCAGCGACCGGGCCGGATCGGCGTACCAGTGCATGGCCGAGGCCGAGGCCAGGAAATCGAAGCTCCCGGCCACAAGCGGAGCCTGTTCGCCGTTGGCCGCCAGCCGGACCACGCCGGGCGGCATGGCGCCATGGGCCAGCATCCCGGGCGAGAGGTCCAGGGCCACATAGAGGCTGTCCGACTGGCCGGCTGGTCCCGTCGTCAAAAGGCGCGGGGCGAGCCGGCGGGTGAGCAGGCCACTGCCGGCCCCGATCTCCAGCACCCGGCCGGTGAGATGCTCGGGGCAGCGCCGGGCCAGTTCCTCGGCCACCCGGGCCTGGACCACGGCCACGCTCTCGTAGCCGGCCCCGGCCCGGTCAAAACGGCGGCGGATGTCGTAGCTGCTCATGGCCGCAGCAACCCTTCCAGAAGATCCGGGCGCGGCCAGTGGCCGCCGGGGTGGACAACGTGAGCCGCTCCGGGCAGGGCGGCCAGGACCTTGTCCACGGCCGAGGCCCGCACGATGCGGTCGGCCGTGCCGGAAACGACGGTCACATGGCCGGCGGCGACATCGGGCACGGCCGCTTCGGAGGCCAGCAGATAGTCGAGCCCGGCCGCAAGCGCCCCGGTCCAGGCCGGATCGTAGGTCGGCGGCGCGTCCACGGCGCAGTTTTGCCAGAATGCAGCGATGGTTGCCGCCGGATCGGCCTTCATGCCGGCGGCCATGGCCCGCACGGCGCGGGGGGGATAGCAGTCGGCGAAACGCAGAAAGGGCGCGATAAGCACAACCTTCCCATAGCGCAGGAAAAGGGTCGAAGCGTGCTTGAGAATGATATGCGCGCCCGTGGACCAGCCGGCCAGGACGTCGCCGCCTGCCAAAAGCCTGCTGACCACAAAGGCCTCGTCGCCGTCCAGAAACGGCGCGACAAAACGCGTGCGGCCCGAAAGGCCCGGAAACAGCGCCTCGGGACCGGCAAAGCCGGAGCAGAAAACCGTTTGCGTCATGGGAAAAAGGAAACCCGGAGCCTGGAAAATCCGAGGCGAATGTGTTTGAGGTCGTCGTCGGTGAGATCGGCCCGCAGCGACAGCCGCAGCCGCGCCGTGCCCAGGGGCACGGTCGGCGGACGCACGGCGGCCACGAGCAGGCCCTCGGCCCGCAGCAAAGCCTGGGCATGAAGCGCCACGCGATTTCTGCCGCAATAGACCGGGATGATCTGGGTGGTCGAACCCATGGTGTCAAAGCCCAAACTGTCCAGATGGTCGCGAATCTGCCGGGAGATGCGCATGAGCCGCGCCCCAAGGCCGGGGTTGGCCTTGACGTGGCGCAGGGCGGCCAGCCCGGCGGCCAACACGGCCGGCGGCAGGGCCGTGGAAAAAATAAACGAACGGCCCTTGTTGCGCAGCAGTTCAATGGTCTCCACCCGGGCGGCCACGTAGCCGCCAAGGGACCCCAACGCCTTGCTCATGGTGCCCACCTGGACGTCCACGTCGTCGGAGAGCCCCAGCGCCGCCACCAGCCCGCGCCCCCGGCCGAGCACGCCCATGGCGTGGGCCTCGTCCACCACGACCAGCGCCCCGTGGGTTTTGCCAAGCTCGACCAATCGCGCTAAGGGAGCCACGTCGCCGTCCATGCTGAAAACCGTGTCCGTGACGATGATTTTTTTCTCGGCCAGGGCTTCGCGGTCGAGCAAGCGGGAAAGATGCTCCATGTCGAGGTGCTTGTAGCGCACGAGCCGCGCCCCGGAGAGCAGGATGCCGTCGATGATGCTGGCGTGGTTTAAGCGATCGGAAAAAACCACCGTATGGCGGTCGGCCAGGGACGTGAACACGGCCAGATTGGCGGCGTAGCCGCTGCCAGTCACCAGGGCCGCTTCCTGGTATTTGAAGGTGGCCAGTTCCGCTTCCAGGGTTTCGGCCAGGGCGAAGTTGCCGGTAATGAGCCGCGAGGCTCCGGACGAACAGCCGTGGCGCGTGGCGGCCTTGATGGACGCCTCGATGAGGTCCGGGTGGTGGGACAGGCCGAGGTAGTTGTTGGAGGCGAGGTTAAGGAGCTTCGCGCCGGAGTAGACAACCTCCCGGGCCGCGCCGTCGTCCACGGGCGGAATGGTCCGGTAGCTGTCCGAATTGCGGAGTTTCGCCGCTTCGGGCACGATGTATTTGCCGAAAAAGGATGTGCTCATGTCTCACGTTTCCGGGAAGGCGGCCATGCGGATCTGGCACCCATGCACCCAGATGAAGGACCACGAGAAGCATCCTCCCGTCTTTATCGACCGGGGTCAAGGGATTTACCTCTACGACCGCCAGGGAAAGTCCTATATCGACGCCATTTCCTCGTGGTGGGTCAACCTTTTTGGCCACGCCAACCCGCGCATCGCCCGGGCCGTGACCGAGCAGCTCACGCGCCTGGAGCACGTGATTTTCGCCGGCTGCACCCACGCCCCGGCCGAGGAACTGGCCGAGCGGCTGCTGGCCGTGGCCCCCGAAGGGCTTACGCGCGTCTTTTTCGCCGACAACGGCTCCTGCGCCGTGGAAGCGGCGCTCAAGATGAGCCACGCCTATTGGCGCAACCTCGGCCGTGCCGAGAAGTGCAAGTTCATTTATCTGTCCAATGGCTACCACGGCGAAACGGCCGGAGCCCTTGGCGTATGCGGCGACCGGCTCTACGCCGCGCCGTTCGCGCCCCTTGTCGTGCCGCAAATCGAAGTCGCCGGCCCGGAATGCCACGCCTGCCCGCTGGGACTTGCGCGCGAAACGTGCGCCGCCGAGTGCGTTGGCGGCATGGAAGCGGCCATCCAGGCCCACGCGGCCGAACTGTCCGGCGTCATCATCGAACCGCTGGTGCAGTGCGCCGGGAGCTTCCGGATGCATCCGCCGGCCTATCTGGCCAGGCTGCGCCAAGCGACGGCCGCCGCCGGCTGCCATCTCATCGCCGACGAAATTGCCGTGGGTTTCGGGCGCACGGGAACCATGTTCGCCTGCGAGCAGGCCGGGATAACGCCGGACTTCATGTGCCTGTCCAAGGGCATCACCAGCGGCACGCTGCCGCTATCGGTGGTGCTGACCGGCGACGCCGTGTTCGACGCCTTCTACCACGACTACCACGACGACAAGGCATTCCTGCACAGCCACAGCTACACCGGCAATCCGCTGGCCTGCGCCGCCGCCTGCGAAACCCTGCGCATTTTCGAGGAAGACGACGTCATCGCCGTCAACCGGCCCAAGATCGCCCATCTGCAAGCCGCCGTGCGCCAGCGTTTCGCCGGGCACAAGCACGTGTCCGACATCCGCTCCACAGGCTGGATCACGGCCGTGTCCCTGGCCGCCGATCCGGCTGCCGGCCGGGCTTTCGACCCGCTTGAGCGCACGGGATTTCGCATTTACCGCGAGGCCATCAAGCGCGGGGCCTGGTTGCGAAACCTCGGCGACATGGTTTATTTTATGCCGCCCTACGTGATCACGCTGGAAGAAATCGACAGGTTGACCGACATCGCGTTGGATGCGGTCGAGGCGGTGCTTGGATGAAACGCTATTTCATTACCGGAACCGGAACCGGCATCGGCAAGACGGTGTTTTCGGCCCTTTTCGCCAAGGAACTCCTGGGTCAGGGCCAGCGGGTGCGCTACGTCAAACCCGTGGCCACGGGCTATCCCGAAGACGACGACGCGGCCTGGGTGGCCGGGCAGGCCGGGCTTGCGGCGGACGAGGCGCTCACGCTCTACACGGCGGCCGAGCCGGCTTCGCCGTGTTTCGTGTTCGATCCCTTTCCCTTCGCACAGTGCGTGGCCCGCATCGAGGCGGCGGCCGAAGGCTGCGACGTGCTGTTGGTGGAAAGCGCCGGCGGCCTGGCCGTGCCCCTTGGGCAGCGGCGCTATAATTACCATTTCGCCCTGGAACTCGGGCTGGAGACGATTCTGGTCGTCCCCAACCGCCTGGGCTGTCTGTCCGACGCCATCGTCTACGGCCATTTCGCCAAGCGGCACAAGCTGGCGCTGACGGCCATCGCCATAAACGACCATTTCGCGGCCAGCTCCCGCGAAGGGGACCGCAATGTGGCGGTTATTGCCGGAGAGTATCCCAGCCAGACGATCTATCGGTATGATGAGGCGCTGTCGTTGCTGGCGTAATGGGAAAACGCCCGGGGAAACGGCTGTCTCCCCGGGCGTCGCAAGGACGGGAAATATCCCGTTTACGTCATCCCTGGGCCAGCATCTCCATGGCCTCGTCCACACTTTTCCCATCATGCACGATGGCCGTGACGGCCCCCAGAAGTTCGGCCGGGTCCGGGGCCTGGAAAATGTTGCGGCCAACCGACAGGCCCGCGCCGCCGGCGGCCAGGCTGTCGGCGATCATGGTCAAAAAGCCGCGCGTGGAGTCGGTCTTGGGGCCGCCGGCGATGACCACCGGCACGCAGCAGCCGCCGACCACCTTGGCGAAGCTGTCCGGGTCGCCGGTGTAGGGCACCTTGACGATGTCCGCGCCCAGCTCATTGCCGACCCGGGCGCAGTGGGCGACGACGTCGGCGTCGAACTCGTTGGCGATCTTCGGGCCGCGGGCGTACATCATGGCCAAAACCGGGATGCCCCAGGACACGGCCGCCTCGGTGACGCGGCCCATGTCGTCGAGCATCTTGGATTCGGCGGCGTCGCCGAGATTGACGTGGACCGACACGGCGTCGGCGCCCAGGCGCATGGCCTCTTCCACGGTGCACACCAGGGTCTTGGCGTTGGGGAAGGGCGACAGGCTGGTGCTGGCCGAAAGATGGATAATGAGGCCCACGTCGCGGCCGCGCGCCCGGTGGCCGCAGCGCACAACGCCCTTGTGCATGAGCACGGCGTTGGCCCCGCCGGCCACGATGTTGGTGACGGCGTCGCGCATGTCGGCGATGCCCTCGATGGGGCCCACGGAGACGCCGTGATCCAGCGGCACGATGATGGTGCGGCCGGTGTCGCGGTTGACGATGCGTTCCAGACGGATGGATTTGCCGATGGTCATGGTCGATCTCCTTGGCGGTTTTTCGCCTGGGACCCGGCCCCGGTCGGCTCATGAAAAAAGGGCCGCCGGGCAATCTGCCCGCGGCCCTTGTCGGCGGTGTTTTCGGGAGCGGCCTTTAATCGGCCGCGCCACCCGCCAAGCCGCGAGCGCGAAGGCCGTAATAATAATACGGTCCGAAGGAAACGGTGCGCAGGGCGGTCTGACGAGCGTTCATGGCGGTATAAGTGCCCCAATCCGGCCGGCCCGTCAAGAGCCGGAGTAGCCGGACGGCGGCAGGGTTTCCGGAGGGGCCGGGGCGACCAAGCCTTCGTTCAAGATCCGTTGGGCGTCCTGCTGGGGGCCGGCTCCGGGCGTCATGATGTTGTTGCCGGAGATGCCCGGGGCGACCTGCCAGCCTTTTTGCCAGTGGCCGGATTGGCTCGGGTAGAAGCGGGCGGCGTCGCAGCGGCCCTGGCAGGCCGGGCAGGACTGGTTGCACCACTGGGACGGCGAGAAGTCGGCGGCCTGGCCGGTGTCGATGACGCAGACCTCGCGGCCGGCGGCGTCCACGCAGGTAAACAGTCCGTAGGCCTGGGCCTGTCCGGTCAGACAGCAGACAAAGGCGGCAATGGCCAGCAAACGCGTACACAAAAGCATGGCTCCCTCCTCCTTGTCGTTGGCCCTCCAGCGCAGTTCCGGGGATTTTCCCTCTGCCCAAAGAGCCATATGTCGACGCGTCTCCAATCCCTCCCCTTTATCCCCTTTCGGGGGGCCGGGGGGGCGGTCGGCCCTCGGCCGCCGGAGGCATCTTCCTCTTCTCTTCTCACTCTCTCTCTACGCTAACCGTTCGATGTCCGCGCCGACGTTTTGCAGTTTCACTTCCATGGCTTCGTAGCCCCGGTCGAGGTGGTAGACGCGCTGGATGAGCGTCTCGCCCTTGGCGGCAAGGCCGGCCAGCACCAGCGAGGCGCTGGCCCGCAGATCGGAAGCCATGACCGGCGCGCCGGTGAGCGATCCGACGCCCCGGATAAAGGCGGTCTGGGACGAGATGCGGATCTGCGCGCCCAGGCGCACGAGTTCCTGGACGTGCATGAAGCGGTTTTCGAAAATGGTTTCGCGGATGGAACTTGAGCCTGCGGCCACGCACATAAGGGCCATGATCTGGGCTTGGACGTCGGTGGGGAAGCCCGGGTAGACCTGGGTGGCCACGTCGACGCCCACGAGCTGGCCCTGGCGGCGCACGGCCACGCCGGCGTTGGTGGCTTCGATGACCACGCCCATTTCCCGCAGTTTGGAGACGACCGCGTCGAGTTCCATGAACGGGCAGCATTCCAGGTGCAGCTCGCCGCCGGTGATGGCGGCGGCGATCATGTAGGTGGCGGCTTCGATGCGGTCGGGCATGACGGCGTAGCGGCCGCCGCCAAGGCTGGGGACGCCTTCGATGGTGATGACCGAGGTGCCGTGGCCGGTGATTTTCGCGCCCATGGCGTTGAGGAAGTCGGCCAGATCGGCCACTTCGGGTTCGCGGGCGGCATTTTCGAGGATGGTCGTGCCTTCGGCCAGGCTGGCGGCCATGAGCAGGTTTTCCGTGCCGCCGACGGTGGGGAAGTCGAAGACGATGTGCGCGCCGGTGAGCCGGTCGCAGCGGCCTTCGATGTAGCCGGCCTCCAGGGTGAAGGTCGCGCCCATTTTTTCCAGCGCCGTCAGGTGCAGGTTGACGGGCCGGGCGCCGATGGCGCAGCCGCCGGGCAGGGCCACCCGGGCGCGGCCGGTGCGGGCGAGCAGGGGGCCAAGGACCAGCACCGAGGCGCGCATGGTGCGCACGAGGTCGTAGGGGGCCTCGGGATTGAGGTTCGCGGCCGGCTCCATGATCACGGTGTTGCCCTCAAAGGTGGAAGGGCAGCCGAGGATTTCGTTGAGTTTCAGCGTCGTATGGATGTCGCGCAGGCGCGGGACGTTTTCGACGACGGTTTTTTCGGTCAGAAGCGGCGCGGCCAGCAGGATGGGCAGGGCGGCGTTTTTCGAGCCGCTGACCCGGATGGGGCCGTTAAGGGGCTTGCCGCCCCGAATGAGCAGTTTATCCATGAACGAGGTCCTTGGGGGGTTGGTGGGATGCGGCGAGAAACGACGGGCCGCCCGAGAGAAGACGATAGCGCGGCGGGTCCTTTTGGGCAAGAGAAGGAAAAAACTGTTGACACCGGGCCGGGGGTTGGGTAGATGACTTCTCCTTCGTCCATGGTGGCTGTAGCTCAGTTGGTAGAGTCCCAGGTTGTGGCCCTGGTTGTCGTGGGTTCGAGCCCCATCAGTCACCCCAGCAATTTTCCTTGAAAAAGGCCCGGTTAACCGCCGGGCCTTTTTTGTTTTTTCGGGCCAGCGGAGCGGCGAGACAAACAAAAGCCCCGGACGAGCCGGGGCTTTATGGTCGGGAGCGGGAATAAGGGCCGCTAACGCAGCACCTTCTTGACCACGGCCAGGAGCTGGTCCGGGGTGAAGGGTTTGACGATCCAGCCCGTGGCCCCGGCGGACTTGCCTTCGGCCTTTTTGCCGGCCTGGGACTCGGTGGTCAGCATGACCACCGGGATGAATTTGTAGGCGGCCTGGGCCCGGATGCCCTTGATGAGGCCAATGCCGTCGAGATTGGGCATATTGAGATCGGTGATCACCATGTCGATGGTGCCGGACATCTTGGAAAGCGCGTCCTTGCCGTCCGAGGCTTCGATGACGTCGTAGCCTTCCTTTTTGAGCGTCATGGCGACCATTTGTCTGACGCTGGCCGAATCGTCCACGGTCATGATGCGTTTGGCCATCTTAATCCTCGTCGGAGAAGAAGTTTGCGAGTTTGGGCGTGCGGGCAAAACCCGAAACGCGCGCGGCGGCCAGGGCCGCCGGGGAAACCGGTCCATGGCGGCGAAGGCTCCCGCCGTTTTGTTCCAGGGTGAGAGCCGTTGCCAGGAGCAGTTGCAGGAAAGTGATGTCGGCTTCCTCGACTCCGGAAACATCAAGGCTTAGCACGGTGTTCGCGGAAACGGCCTCAAGCAGCGCTTGCCGCAAGGCGGCCGCATGTTCCACCGTGCATTTGCCGGTCACGGCGTAGACGGGCTTGCCGCCTTGTTCCAATCGGGTCAGTTCCATGGGCGCTCCTCGTAAACCCGGCTACTGCGGCACTGTACGAAACGGTTCGCTGGTCTGCAAGCGGCTGTCTTCCCGGCCGCGCACGAAACGCACGAGCTGGGGCACGTCGAGGATCAGCGAGATGCTGCCGTCGCCGTTGATCGTGGTGCCGGAAATCCATTTGAGATGGCGGTAACAGTCGTCGAGGCTTTTGATGACGGCCTGCTGGCGGCCGATGACTTTGTCCACGCAAAAGCCGACGGTTTCACCTTCGGCCTCGGTAATGACCACCCGCTCATAGCCGGGCTGGTCGCCAGGCACCTCGAAGAGCCGGCGCAGGCTGACCACCGGAGCCATGGACCCCATGCGCTCGATAGTGTCCACGGTGCGGACCTGTCCCTCCACAAAGCGTTCCTGGAAGCCACGGAGGTTGGCCAGGGGCACGATGAAGGAGTCGCCGCCGACCATGACGTTGAATCCGTCGATGATGGCCAGGGTGAGCGGCAAGCGAATGGTCACGGTGGCGCCCTGGCCAAGGACGCTTGCGAGTTCCACCGTGCCGCGCAGGGCCTCGATGTTTTTCTTGACCACGTCCATGCCCACGCCCCGGCCGGACACGTCGGAAACCTTGGCCGCCGTGGAAAAGCCCGGGGCGAAGATGCAGTCCAAAAGCTCCTTTTCCGAGGGTTCGGCCTCGGGCGCGAAGAGTCCGCGCTCCACGGCCTTGCGGCGCACGGCGGCCACATCGATGCCCCGGCCGTCGTCGGCGATGACGATGACCACGTTGCCGCCGGAATGGTTGGCGGAAAGGGTCACCCGGCCCTGGGGGGACTTGCCGGCGGCCTGGCGTTCCTCGGGGCGTTCCAGGCCGTGGTCCAGGCTGTTGCGCAGCAGATGGACCAGGGGGTCCTTGATGCGATCGATGACGGTCTTGTCGAGTTCGGTTTCGCCGCCGTGGGCCACGAATTCCACGTCTTTGCCGAGGCTTGCGGCCAGGTCGCGGGTTAAGCGCGTGAACTGGCTGAAGACCGAGCCGATGGGCAACATGCGAAGCCCGAGTGCCACGTCGCGCAGGTTGTCCGTGAGGCGTTCGAGATCCTCGTCCACTTCGGTGACGGCGTCGAGATCCCGGGCCTTGGCCGCCTGGCGTAGCCGCGATTGCAGGATAACCAGTTCGCCGACCATGCTGACCAGGCTGTCGAGGCGGGCGGCGTCCACGCGCAGGGTGGCGGCCGCCGCCGGGGCCTTGGCCTGGGGCGCGGCGCGCGGTTCGGAGCCTTTCTTGGTCTGGCTTTTCTGCTTGGCGCTTTCGATAAGGGCCAGCTTCGCGGCCAGGGCCGCCTCCAGTCGATTGCCTGCAACCTCCAGGTCTTCGTCGTCATGGCCCTTGAGGGCGGCCAGGAGTTCGTCGAGGTCGGCGGCCCGCAGGATGCCGGTATGCAGATGATGGATGCCGACCTCGGAGTCGCCTTCGACAAAGATGAACACGTCGCGCAGGTTATCCACGGCGCAAGGCGTGGCGATGAGCATGTCGAACAGGCCGTAGACACGCTCGGGGTCGAAATCGTCGTTGTCCAGGACCGGCTTGGGACCGTGGCGCAGCACGTGCATCTCGCCCATTGTGTCGAGTTCGGCCAAAAGCCGCACCGGATCGTTGCCGGTGAGCAGCATGTCCGGGTTGGGGCGCAGACGGACCCAGTAGATGCTCGGCGGCCCGGGCAGGGCCGGGCAGGCGTATTCGTGTTCTCCCGAGGCCGGCCGCAGGATGGGCGGCTCTCCGGCGTCGCCCGCAAGGTCCGGGGCGGTCGCCGCGCCTCCGGGCAGATAGGCGGCAAAGGAGGCCAGGAGGCGGTCCGAGGCGTTGCGGTGGGCGTGCTGCTGGTCGCGGGGGGCTTCGAGCAGGGTCAGGATATGATCCTTGGCGGCCAGGGTGAGGCTCAAAAGTTCCCGGTTGACAGGCAGGTCGCCGGTGCGCACCCGGTCCAGGACGGTTTCCACGTCATGGGTGAAACGGGAAATTTCCTCGAAGCCGAACATGGCTCCGCCGCCCTTGATGGTGTGCATGGCCCGAAAACAGGCGTCCAGCCGGGCCGTGTCGTCGGGATTGGTCTCGAGTTCGAGCAGACCTTGTTCGAGTTCGCCGAGCAGTTCCCGGGTTTCTTCTATATAGAGAGCAATGGACGGATCAACGTCGGGCATGTCGGGCCTCCCTGTCGCCGGTGGTAAACTCTCTGGCCGGGGCGGACCTAGAAGCGTTCGAACTGCTCATCATCGCCTTCCATGTCGATGCTCAAGGCCGTGGCCTTGTTTTTTCCCGGCACGGGTGCGGTCGGCAGCCGCCGAGGCGGTCTGGCCGCTGCCCTGGGAACGGCTTTGGCTCCGGGGGGAGGGGAAGTCGGACGTTGCGAGCCGTCAAGCCGGAAGTAGCTGATGCTGGCCTGAAGCTGCTCGGCCTGGGCCGAGAGTTCCTCGGAAGTGGAGGCCAGTTCCTCGGAGGCCGAGGCGTTTTGCTGGATCACTTGGTCAAGTTGCTGCAGGGCCTTGTTGACCTGGGAGGAACCGGTGGACTGTTCCTGGCTGGCGGCGTTGATTTCCTGAACGAGATCAGCGGTGCGCTGGATGTCGGGAACGAGCTTGCCGAGCAGTTCGCCGGCGCGTTCGGCCACGGACGTGGAAGAGCGGGAAAGCCGAGTGATTTCCGAAGCGGCGGTCTGGCTGCGCTCGGCAAGCTTGCGGACCTCGGCCGCGACCACGGCGAAGCCGCGGCCGTGTTCGCCGGCCCGGGCCGCCTCCACGGCGGCGTTTAACGCCAGCAGATCGGTTTGCCGGGCGATTTCCTCGATGATGGAGATCTTGCCGGCAATGTCCTTCATGGCGCCCACGGCCTGGGCCACGGCCTGGCCGGATTCGCGGGCGTCGCCGGCGGCCTTGACGGCGATGGCCTCGGTTTGCCGGGCGTTGTCGGCGTTCTGGCTGATGCTGGAGGTCATTTCCTCCATGGCCGACGAGGACTCCTCCACGGCCGATGCCTGTTCGGTGGCCCCCTGGGACAGGGATTCGGCCGAGGCACTCATCTCCTCGCTGCCCGAAGCCACGTTCTCGGCTCCAGACTGCACTTCGCTCACCACGTCCCGCAGCCGTTCAATCATTTCCTGCATGCCGCGCAGCAGCACATCCTTGTCCGAGCGCGGCGTGACCGCCACGCTCAGGTCGCCTTCAGCGAGGCTGGCGGCCACCCCGGCGGCCATGCGTTCGGCCTCGATCATGCGCTGCATGGAGACGAGCAGCGCGCCGATTTCGTCATGGCTGTCGATGGTCACGGCCACGTTGAGGTCCCCATGGGCCACGGCGTCGGCCACGGTGATGGCTCCCCGCACGCCGCGCAGGATGGCCCGGGTGATGAAGACGGCGAAGATGACGCCCAGCAGCACAGCGGCGGCCGAAGCGCCGAGACTGAGCAGGTTGGCCGTCCGGGCTTCCTCGGCCATGGCGGTTTTCTGGGCCTCGACGGCTTGATCGGCGAGTTGGCCGGCCTTGTCGGCGGCGGCGGCCATGTCCTTGACCACGGCGGCCTGGGCGTCTGCGGCCTGGAGAAAGCCGTCCATGCGTGTTTTATAGACGTCGGCCTTGGCGGTTATTTCGGCCAAGAGGCTCCGGTCTCCGGCGTCGCTCATAAGCTGCGAGGCATCCCGCGTCGCGGCGATGAGTTTGTCGAGCAACGTGCGGGCGGTATCCATCCGGGTCCTGTCGCCGCGCCAAAGGTAGTAGAGGACCTCGATGCGGGCACGAAGAAACTGTTGTTCGATGTTCTCGATGCGAAGTCGCAAAGAGGTCATCCGGGCGGTATTCTCGGCGCTGGAGTCCGCGTTTTTCTTTTGTTGTTCCTCTTGGCGACCGAGCAGTTCCTCGGTGGTTTTTTGCAAGGAGTTGGCGGCATCGACAACGGTCTTAAACGTCTCGTCCCTGGTCTTCTCGCCTTCCAGATAGCGGGAAAGGCCGCTTTCATAGGCCGTTGCCGCCGCGACGAGATTGTCCATCAGTTCCACGTTGCGTGGATCGTTCAAGGATCGCCTGAGTGTTTGCGCCTTGTCCTTGGCCAGTCCGAGATGTTTGCGAAACGCTTCAAGTCTTGCGTTGTCCTTGGACTGCATGAAATAGAGCATATCCATTCGGGCGTTGAGTACATTGTCGCTGATGGAGGTGACGGCATCCATTTTATCGACGCGGGACATCAGATCTCCCAGGCCATTGTATCCGATGCCGGACACGATGAGCGTGAGGCAGATGAGCAGGCCAAACCCGGAGCCGAGTTTGAAGGCCAAACCACGGTTGTTGAACATATTCGCTCCCGCTGTGAAATACTCGCGCCTGCCCGGGCCGGACATGGCGCCCTTGTTCAAACGCTGCCTGCAACGCAAAAAAGCCGTCTAGCGGAAAAAGTCCTCGTCGGAGGCGGCCGCCGCTGGCTGCTTGGGCGGCGGGGCGTCGTCGCCCAAGACCCGGGAGAGATCGTGTATTTCATCGCTGGAAAAGACCTTGTCCACGTCGAGAACAAGCAGAAACCGCTCGCCGTGCTTGCCGATGCCCCGGATGAAGTCGGCCCGCACGGCCGCGCCCATGCGGGGCGGCGGATCAATGCGGTCGGTCTCAAGCTCAAGCACTTCCTTGACCGAGTCGGCCAGGGCGCCCATGACGGACAGGGCGTCGTCTTTTTTGATTTCCACGATGACGATGCGGGTGTTGAGCGTGCGCTCCACCTGTCCCAGGCCGAATTTCATGCGCAAATCGACCACGGGCACGGCGCTGCCGCGCACGTTGACCACCCCGCGCATGTATTCCGGGGTTTGCGGGATGCGGGTGATGTCCGTGTAATCGAGAATTTCCCTGACGGAAAAGATGTCAATGGCGAAAAGTTCGTTGCCAAGGGTCAGCGTAAGGAAACGCTGGCTGCCGTACTGGGCGTCCTGGGCCATGTGATGCTCCCTGTCTCGCGGCTTTACGGGCGTTTTGCGGAACAAAAGGGTCCACTTGTCTTTATGATACTCGTAATTCGGTAGAATGACAACGCCTTTTTTACTTTTCTTAAGCTCAGCGACCGTTTTTTGCCAAGCGTGGTCATCCGTTTTGGCCGGGGCCGCTCCTCTCGGCGACACTCCACTTTTTCGTTTTTTTCCTCTACGGTAACGGGAAAAGGGGGAGGACGCCATGCCGCCAAAAAACGCCACCGCCGCCGCCGTAGGCAAGACCCTGGCCGATCGCCGTGAACAGGCCCGGGAGGCCGCCCTCAAGGAATTGCGGGCGCTGCGCGGCGACCTGAACACCCTGGAGGCCGTGCTGACCGGCAAACGCAAGAAAGCCGATTTTTCCCCATTCGACGTGGTGCACGGCGCTTTCGAAATCTTTCGCCACGCCGCCTCGGTCTTCGAGGCCGAAGACATGCTGGCCGCCTGCGCCCGAGAACTCGAAGCGGCCAAGGCCCAGGACTATCTCCAGCGCCACGGGGCCAACGACCTAGTCAAGCCGGCCGGTTGGCATTGGATATCCCCGCGTGGCGAAATGCATTTTCTCGCCAAGTCCGACGACGCCGACAAGGCTGCGGCCAGGCTCGCCGAGCTCCTTCAGGCCGGCCGACGGCCCAAGCGCAAGGACAAGGCCGACAACCAGACCGAGGCCGAACCCGCTGCCCCGGCCCCGGCTCAGATCGAAGCGTAATGGATACGTCCGGCGACACCATCATGGCGCTGTTGCGACGTTTGGGCGCGGCGTCCCTTGTGGTCCTGGCCCTGGCCGGTTGCTCCGAGGAGCCTGCCGACGAGGTTGAGCGCGGCCCGGCCGGCAAGACCCCGGTGGTGCGCCCCGAGGACGTCCACGGCCAGGGCGCCGGTCGGGCCGCCGCCGTGCTGGCCCCGGACTACCGCCAGGACATGAAGCCGGGCGTCACCGACCCGCCCGCGGCGGCCATGGCCCCCGCCGAACCCGCAGGCCGCCTTTTCGCGGCCAAGCCGGGTCAGCCTGCGGCTGCGCCGCCCGTCGCGACAGGGCAGCCCCCGGCCGCCCCGGTGGCGACGGCCCAGCCCGCGCCGTCGCCCGTGCCCATCATCCCGCCCCCGGCCGGCCAGCCGCCCCAGCCCGGCGTTGTGCAGCAGCCCTCGACCGGTTTCCCGGTGCAGGACGCCCGCCAGCTCGTGCTGGTCACGGCCCCCGACGCCCTGGCCGACAAGGGAACGCTACGGCGCTTTGCCCGCACCGGTCCGGGCGCGCCCTGGGTCGAGGCCGGCCAGCCGGTCCCCTGCCGCCTGGGCCGCAAGGGTCTGGGCCTGGGCCGTGGTCTGGCTCCGGTTCTTCCCGGCGGTCCGGTCAAGCGCGAAGGCGACGGCCGCACACCGGCCGGCCTGTTCCCGATTCCGGCCGCCTTCGGCTACGCCTCAGCCGAGGACGCGGCCAAGGCCGGCGTGCGCCTGCCGTATGTGGCGGTAAGCGACCGGACATCGTGCGTCACCGATGCCGGCTCGCCGCTTTTCGGGAAGGTGGTGGGGCCGGGAGAACGGCCCGAGGGCGGGGTGCGCCAGGATCGCATGGTGCGCGACGACGGGGCCAACGCCTGGGGCGTGGTCATCGGCCACAATGCCGGCGCGGCCGATCCCCAGGCCGGAACATGCATTTTTCTCAACGTGCGCCCGGCCGGCGGGCCGGCCACCGGCGGCAGCGTGGGCATCCCGGCCGAAGCCGCCTCCGCCCTGGCCGCCTGGCTCGATCCGGCGGCGCGGCCCGTGATCGCGGTTCTGCCCGAGGCCGAGGCCAGGGCCTGGGGCCTGCCCTGAGCGTCGTGCGGGGCCGGTGAACGGAAAACATGGGGCGAGGGCGACCGACACGCGTCGCGTCCACGAAACGCGCCTCTTGGCGTTTCGCGGACAACACGCAAGCCATTATTGGCTCTTTATAACGGCCCTCGTCTCCATGAACAGGCCCGACCCTAGGCCCGACCCCGTTCTAAAATACGTTCGATGACGGCGGTGGTGGAAAGCCCCGGCGTCAGGGGCAGGCTGACGACCTTGCCGCCCCGGGCCGCCACCGCCTCGCCGCCGACGATGGCCGCCACCGGCCAGTCGCCGCCCTTGACCAGGACGTCGGGCTGGATGGTCAGGATGAGCTCAAGCGGCGTGTCTTCCGCAAAAAGCGACACGTAGTCCACGCAGGCCAGGGATGCCAGGACAAAGGCCCGCTGGGCCTCGGGCGTCACCGGCCGACTTGGCCCCTTGAGGCGCGCCACCGAGGCGTCGTCGTTAAGCCCCACCACGAGCAGGTCGCCAAGGGCCCGGGCCCGGGCCAGAAGATCGGCGTGGCCGGCGTGGAGCAGGTCGAAGCAGCCGTTGGTGAACACCACCGTGCGCCCCGGCCGGACCTGGGCCACGGCTGCGGCCAGGGCAACGCGGCCAAGGATTTTGTCGTGCTCAAATGTCATGGCGCTTGCGGCGAAGCCGTTCCTGGCGACCAAAAAAGACCAGCTCCAGCCAGTCCAGGCCAAATTCCAACGTAGCCTCCTCGTCGGCCATGATCCGGGCCTGCCGCTTTGCGTCAATCTCCACCAGATTGAAGATGCCCATCTTCCCGATAAGCTCCCGGAATTCGTCGGGCAGGTACTGGGCCAGCCAGACCATCTGGATCTGCTTGGGGGAAAGCCCGACCCCCTTGCCGCGCGTGAGCGCCATGAGGAACATGTAGCGGTCGTTGAAGCGGTTGTAGACGGCCAGATCCTGGTCGGTCAGCCACTTATCCGAGCTCCAGTCGCGCGATTCCTCGAAACCCCGGCAGTGCGGCTCCTGGACGATGAAAAATTGTTCGATGACGCCGCCGTCGTCGTCAAGCTTGGTGGCCCGGCCTAGCGGATAGGTGCGGCAGGCCCCGGGGCGGTCGCCGTAGACCTTGCAGCCTTCGGGCGAGACAAAGGGGCAGCGTTTGGCCCGCTCCTCGCGCATCTTGAGGTGCAGCATGGGAAAACCGGTGTCCGGGGCCTCGAATCGCCGGGCAAAGTGGTTCATGAAGTCCACCGGCGTGACGCCAAGGGCCCGGCGCAGCCGCAAGGCATCGTAGGGCGTGAGCATGAGCGTCAGGTCCGAGCAGCAGGCGTTGAAGCAGGGCACCTCGGGATGGCAGGCGAAACGGAAGGTTTCGCCGGCCGTGAGCTCGGGCAGGGATTTGAGGAAGGCTTCGGTGGCGTCGGCCTCGTTTTCGGCCAGGGCCTCGTTTAGGTCTTTCATGGCGTCTATGCTCCTTGGCCGATGCCTTTAGCCCCGGGCGGCGTGCCTTGGCAACCGCCGGGGTCCTTGCCTTGACAGGGCTTGAAAAAACGGGAAGCTTCCCGTGATCGGTCGTGCGCTTCAGCGCGGCCGTGAGTTTTTCATGCCGTCGGACGGGCCTAGCCGGCCCGAGTCGAGGCCAATTACGCACGGGACGCTCCGCAAAGGGGGACGCCGCGCGTCGGGGACAGGATGCTGCCGGGTTTTTCCTTGCGCATAGCCAACCGCCTGCTGGAACTGGACCGCGTGGCCGACGCCGTGGAAGCCTTCGGCGAGGCCCATGGTCTTTCCGCCAAGCTGCGCTATCAGCTCCGTCTGGTTCTGGACGAACTGCTCACCAACACCATTTCCTATGGCTATGCCGATGACGGGGAACACGGCATCCAAGTGGGCATGGCCGAGGAGGGCGGCCGGTTGCGCTTTCTCCTGGAGGATGACGCCCGGCCCTTCGATCCGCTGACGGCCCGGATTCCCGATGTGAACGCGCCGGTGGACGAGCGGCCCATCGGCGGGCTGGGCATCCATCTCGTGCGCAGCATCATGGACCGGGTGGCGTACGAACGCGTGGGCGGCATCAATCGCTTGGTGCTGGAAAAAGACATTTGACATCGACAAAGGGGGCGACATGCAACTCGTGGAGAAGGAGAGCGGAGAGGTCACGGTGCTGGAGCTGGGCGGCCGGCTCGACAGCAACACCTCCAAGGTGCTTGAGGATAAGGTGATGGAAATTCTCGGCCAGGGCAAAAAGAAAGTGCTCATGGATTTCGCCGAGGTGGACTACATCAATTCCACCGGCCTTCGCGTGCTGCTTCTGGCCTTGCAGCAGCTCAAAAAAATCCAGGGCAAGCTGGTCTTGTCCTCCATCAAGGATTACATGAAGGAAGTCTTCGAGATTTCCGGCTACACCGAGATTTTTCCGATTTATCCGACCCAGGCGGAGGCCCTGGCCAATTTTTCCTGATCCCCGACCGCCGAGAGGAGGACGGATGATGCCAAGACCCGTTATTGTGCCGGCGGGAATCGTCCTGGCCGCTGCCATGGTCTTTACGCTGCTGCTTACGAGCCGGCCGTCTTTGGCCGCCGAGGCCCCGGATTCCCTGGGCGGCGTCCGGCTTGGGGCAACCGTCGAAGCACAGGCGGCCAAGCTCGTGCCGGCCGAGGCCGACAAGGCCTTTCACCGCCCCTATCTCGGGATCATGCCCGTGGCCGCTCTCAAGGGCTTTCGCAGCGGCTATGTCGACTACGGCATGTGCGCGGCCAAGGGGCGGGTGGTGCGGATCAAGATGAACTACGCCGACGATTCGTTGGAGTTTTTCAACCGCATCCTGGAAGCCCTCAAGAAACGCTACGGCGAGCCCAAGGAGTGGCGCGGCAACGCCTTTGGCACGCTGCGCACCTGGAAATGGAGCCTCAAGTCCAAGGAACTCGGGGCGGTGAGCCTCATCCTCATGCACTACGCCGGCGACGACGGGGCCTTCACCGACGGCAACTCCATCCGCATCGCCGCCACCGATCTGGTCCATGCCGAGGAAGTCTGCCATGCCGGTTTGACCGCCGAAAAAAAGGGCGTGCCCGCTCCGGCGGCGGCCGACAGCATCGAAAACCTGGGACTGGACTGGTTTTTGCCGCAATAGACCCAAACGCAACCCGTCGGCGTCCGCCGTAGGCGTGGGTCGCCGCGCCGCCGCGCCGCCATGGCGGCACTTTCGGGAGTGCTGTGACCACGACACTGCTTGAAGCCCGTTATTTAGCCCTGCGCGGTGAATTGACCGGACACCTGGGCCGGCTTTGCGAACTTCTGGCCGCTTGCGGCCGGCCCGAGGGCGCGGCCACGGCCCGCGCGCTCCTTGAGCACGCCGCCGAACCGTTTCTTTTCGTGGTGGTGGGCGAGGTCAAGGCCGGCAAGAGCAGCCTCATAAACGCCTTGCTCGGCGCCGAGGTCACCGACGTGGCCCCGGACCCCTGCACCGACCGCATCCGCGTCATCGGCCGGCAAGAGACCGTGGCCAAGGCGCCGTCCGGTGACTTGGTGGTGCGCGTGGCCGTGGACAATCCGCTGCTCGACGGCCTGGCCATCGTGGACACGCCGGGCGTGGACAGCATCATCGACCGCCACCAGGAGATCACCGAGGCGTTTATTCCCCGGGCCGATCTGGCGCTTTTCACCTTTTCCGTGCTCAATCCCTATTCCCGCTCGGCCTGGGAGTTTTTCGACCTCGTGGCCGGGGCCTGGGGCCGGCGCGTGGCCTTTGCCCTGACCATGGCCGATCTGGCCAGCCGTGAGCAGATCGCGGTCAATACCGGCCGGCTACGCGAGCTGGCCCGGGAGCGCGGCGTCGAAGAGCCGGTTATCTTTCTTATTTCTTCGGAGAAAAGCCGCGCCGACCCCCAGGCAGGCGGCATCGAGGCTCTGCGCCGCCACATCCGCGAGTTGACCGCCGGGGGCGGGCATTTTGCCGGCAAGCTCGACGCCACCAGGCGTTCGGCCCTGCGCCTGCTGCAGGAACTTGGCGAGAGCCTGGACGAACGCGGCCGGGAACTGGCCGCCGACAGCGCCGAGGCCGAGCGCATCCGCTCGCGCCTGGACACGGCCCGGCTGGCCGCCGGCCGCGAGGCCGAGGTGCTGCGCACCCGGGTGGAGGCGGCCTACGCCCGGCTGTCCGAGGCATTTCTGGCTGCCTTTGCCGCCGAGCTGACCTTGGGCGGGATGCTTGGCCGGTCCGTCACGTCGCTGTGGCGGCGGGGCAAGGACGCGGCTAGTCCGGCCAAGCGGCTGGCCGAACTGGGCGAGGCCTTTGGACGCGACCTGGAGCACGAAGTGGAATCCATCGCCGCCGTGGGCGCGGCCCACATTTTCGAAAGCGTCTCGGGCTATGCCCGCATTCTGCTGGACGAGCTGCGTCTGCGCCGGTTGGCCTCGTCGCCGGCCCTGGGCGATCCGCTGTCCGGCGAGCGCGACCGGGTGCTGGCCGAGGTGGCCGGCCGGGTGGAGACCCTTTTAGCCGAAGGCGGCCCCATGGCCGGGCTTGACGCCAAGTCCGTCGCGACCATGGACCCCAGGGCGGCCATGGGCGGGGCGTTGGTGGTCTTGGGCACGATTTTCGCGGTGTCGGTCAAAAGCGCGGTCATCGACGTCACCGGCGGCGTGGTGGCCGCCCTAGGGGCGCTTATCGCCGGCAGCGCCCTCTACTGGCAGCGGCCCAAGGTTCTGCGCGAAATGCGCCGCCGGCTGGCCCACGGCGGCGAGACCCTGCGCCAGGAGCTCGACGAGCGTCTTTCCGCCCGCCTCGACCGGATATTTCGGGAGCTGGCCGACCGGTTCGAGCCCTTTTTCGCCGACATCGCGGCCCGGGGCGAGGCCTTGGCCCACTGTCGCGCCCGGCGCGACGAACTGGACGAGGCCCTGCGCCGGTTTTCGACCCAGTGACCGGCGGCGGGCGCAAGTTTGTCGCCTTGTGCGGCGTTTTCCGCGTCCGGGGGCCTCTTGTCTGCGCATTGCCTCACAGCGCCTTCGAGAACCTCAGTCCAAGCGGCTGTCGGAACTTTTGCCGTTTTGGGCTTTTTTTCTTCACCGGGCCGTGACGCCGGCATCGCTTCTGTCGGGCGTCAGTCCGGCCAGGGCGGCGGCGTCGCGGCCGGCCACCAGCACCACGGCGTTGAGGCGGAAGTATTTGTCGCGCCGGATGCGCGCGAGTGTTACGGCCGTGCCCGGCGGGAGCTGGGCGGCCATGGCCTGGCGGGCCTCCTCGGCTGCCTGGCGCACGGCCGGATCCCGGTCGCGCAGCTCCGGCGCGTTCACCCCGGCCAGACGCACGCGTATCGCTTGGCCGATGATGGGCGGATACTCCGGGATGTCCACCACCACCGTGTCGCCGTCGCACACCCGCACCACCACCGCTCGTACCTGGCCGAAATCCGGGCCGGCGGCGACAACCGGCCCGGACGACAGCCAGCAGAGGGCAAACAGCAGACAGGCGGCACGGGATGGGCGCATGGGGAAATGGTAACCGTTTATTCGATAAAATAGAATAGTAAATTTTCAGTCTGTCTTGCCGCGCCGCCAGCTGGCCGGCGGCCACGGAGGGGGCAACCCGGTAAAAGGGTTCGCCGCAACCGGCGCACGACCGGCTGGCTTCTACAACCAGCTTGACAAGGCCAGCCGGTTTGACGGAAGCTGCAAAGCCTTTCGCGACATGTACGGGGCATTGGCTTACGCCGCCCCTTGCGCCAACATTCCCGATCAATCCATTCAGGGGGAGACGATGGTTCTGGAGCTGATACGGCCCGGCACGAACATCAATTTTCTCAAGTACCGTAAACTGGCCTACCTCGTGTCGGCGGCCATCGTCCTGGCCGGCTTCATTTCGCTGGCCGTCAAGGGCGGCCCGCGTTTCGGCGTCGATTTCGCCGGCGGCTTGACCATTCAGGTACGTTTCGCCCAGCCCATGGACGTGGAACGCATCGCCAAGGCCGTGGAAGAGGTCGGGCTGCAAGGCGTCGTGGTGCAGCGCTTCGGCCAGGAGGATTCCAACGAGTTCCTCATCCGGGCCTCGGACCAGGACGTCAAGGGCGAGACCGTCCAGACCGGCGTGGAAGCTGCCCTGGCCAAGAACTTGCCGGGTTCGGGGTTTTCGGTGCAACGTCTGGAAATGGTCGGCCCCAAGGTCGGCGCGGACCTGCGCGGCAAGGCCTTGGAAGCCATCTTCTATTCCGTGCTGCTCATCGCCATCTACATCTCGGGACGTTTCGAGCATCGCTGGATGGCGGCCGGCCTCATGGCCGCGGGCCTGGCCGGCGGCATCTACGTGCTCAAGCTCGTGGGCGCGTCCACGGTCTGGCTCATCGTGGCGGCCATGCTCATCACCTTGGCGCTGTGTTTTGTCTTGCGGCTCAAGTACGCGCTGGGGGCGGTGGTGGCCGACCTGCACGACATCCTTATCACCGTGGGCATCTTCTCACTGCTCAACATCGAGTTTGACCTGACCATCGTGGCGGCGCTTCTCACCATCCTGGGCTATTCCCTCAACGACACCATCATCGTCTACGACCGCATCCGGGAAAAGCTGCGCACAACCGACAAGTCCGTGCCCTTCGAGCAGGTCATCAACCAAAGCCTCAACGAGACCCTCTCGCGCACCATCCTCACGGCCGGCACCACGCTGATCACCGTCGGTTGCCTCTATGTCCTGGGCGGGCCGGTGATTCACGACTTCGCCCTGGCCATGATCATCGGCATCTTGGCCGGCACCTTTTCCTCGGTTTTCGTGGCCAGCCCCATCCTGCTGGACCTTGGTTCGGGCTTGAACAAGCCCGAGGAACCCTCGGCTCCCAAGGCCGGCCCTCGGGTCAACGCCGCCCGGGCCTAGGCTCCGGTTGCCCCATAGCCTGTCAAAGGCCGTCCCGACGCGGGGCGGCCTTTTGCATTGGCGGCAGCGAATTCGGGCTGTTCGGCGTCTGATGGCCCACCAATCGTGAAGCGGCCGAGTATTTGGCCCTGCCTGGACTGCTGGTAAGCAGTGTCTTGGCCCGACCTCCCGTCTGGGTTGCCAAGGCATAGGAAACGGCCAGGCTGTCAAGGGCACAGGCGTTTCGTTCAAGGCTGGAGCGAGGAAGGGCAGGGCTGGGAGAACTGGGATAGGGCAAGTCGATTTGGATGGCACTTGGCGTTATCAGCTGGTTGGGTTCGATTTCGCCAGGATCGAGCAGGGAGAACGTCGAAAGGCAACGCTTGCCCGGGGCGGGCAAACGCTCTCCCTGGCCTTGGCCCCAACACATTATGCCAAGGCCGCCGCGAAAGGCCCAAGAGCAAGGAGCGCCACGATTGGCGGAAACGGGGCTGGCCGGCCAGCCTGAGGGAACGCGTCGCCGGGCGTCTACTGGGCGGGCTTGCCGCCCTTGGAGGCGTCGTAGGCGGCCAGCTCCCGCTCGTAGCGGTCCATTTCCACCCGGGCGGCCTCCTTGGCCCGGACATAGTGGTCCAGGGCTTCGGTGTTGCCGTCCTTGCGGGCCTCGTCCTCGGCCTGGCCGAAGCGAACGTAGGCGTTGCGGTAGGTCTTGATTTTTTCCGCCAGGAATTCCCGCTGGTCCGGGGCGATCCAGGGGTTCTTGGGACCCGCGCCGCAGCCAAGAAGGAAAAGGCACAATGTGGCAACAGGGACAAGACGCAGACAAGGAAGGATCATGCGATTTGGCTTCATAAGAAAATGCGGGGTTTGGCTCATGTCGCCGCAAGGCTTGGTCGGAGTCTAGAGCCGGATGTTGACGATGCCGCCCGAGGCGACTTCCACCGCACCTGCCGGAGCGGGCACGACGCTTCCGGCCGGAGCCGGTTCCACGGACCCGGCCGGTTGGACGTCGAAGGGGCCGGTGGGCGGCGTGGTCTGGACCATGCCGGCCGGAGACGGCGTGGTCATGCCGGGAGGCAGGGCCTCGACATGGCCGGGAGGCAGGGACTCGAATCGGCCCGGCGGTCCCGCTTCGACGTGTCCCGCCGGGGTGACGGCGTCAGACATGGCGTACCTCCGGCGGCGATCCAATCGCCGCTGCTGCCTATGTGCCCCACTTCGGGCGGCATGGCAACAGCCGCGATGCTTTCGGTACAGATATGCGCCTGGCTGGGGCGTGTCCTGGAAATGGGGGGATCCAGACGGCGTTACGCGCGCCAAATGCGGGCAACAGGGACGACGTCAGGGCAGGGCCTGTCGGTTTTGTAACGGCGCGGCATCAGGCCGCCTTGGCCGAACGCCGGGGCCGCACCAGCGTTTCGGTGGCCAGGCCGGCCAGGTAGAGCACGCCCCGCAGCAGCAGCGGCAATTGGCCGGAAGCGTCCTTACCTTGGTCGTGGGCCAGGGGAATCTCGGGGGTGTCGGCCTGGCCGGTAAGGCGGCGGTGGATGGCCCGGGCTTCCAGGTGGCGTTCGTTTAAGGACAGGCCCTTGCGCACGGCCCGTTCGGCCAGGTCCGGCCGGCGCAGGAAGTGGTAGGCCTTGGACAGGCCCACGTAGGCGTCGGCATTTTTGGGCGCCAACTCCAGGGCCAGGCGGAAAAGTGACACGGCGGCGGCGTAGTGGCGGTCGCGCACGAGTTCGTTGCCCAGGGCCAAAAAGGGGTTGAACCCGGCTTCATCGGCGGCCAGCAGGGTGACGAACTGGTCGCGCAGTTCGGCGAAGCGCTGGACCCGGGCGCAGGCATTGGCCGCCTGCTTCATGTAGTGGCGGTAGCGGCGCTGGCTGCCCTTGGCCAGCCAGGCCCGGGCCAGCCCCAGGTGGGCCTCGACATAGAGCTTGTTGGCGGCCAGGGCCCGGTGGAAGGCCAGGATGGCCCGCTCCACGTCGCGCACGGCCAGGGCGGCCATGCCTTCCTCGAAATGGCGAGGCGCGTCGTCCGGAGTCTCGGCCAGGGCCTCGTAGCCCCGGACCGCTCCCTCGAAGTCGCCGGCCGCTTCCTTGGCCGCAGCCCGGGCCAGGGCCGCCCGTTCGGCGGCTGCAAAGCGGGCCATGTGGGAGGCCATGGTCAGATGGCGGCGGAAAGCGTCCTCGGAGTAGGGGCGCAGCAGGAAACCGGCCACGCCGAGCTTGACCGCCGAGAGCACCTCGGCCTTGGTCCCGCCAGTCGCGGCCAGGATCACCGGGATGTCGGCCAGTTCAGGATCGGCGCGAAGGGCGGTGACGAGATCGCGTCCGTCCATGTCGGCCAGGCTCGCGTCGCAAAAGATCAGGCTCGGGCGCTCCCGGCGCACGGCAGCCAGGGCCTCGGCCCCGGAGACGACATGACGCACGGCGAAGATGCGGGCCTGCTTGAAAAAGGCGCGGTCCACCCGGGCCACGGCGTCGCTGGCGGCGACGATGAGGGCGGAAGCGATGGAGTTGGTGGCGGTGGTCGGCACGGTCATGGGCGCATCCTGGGGTTTGGAGCCGGGCGGCATTGCCCCGGCCTTGCAAACCGTATCGACCGCTTCCCGATTTGCATTAGGCCCAAACCAAAAGGAAAGCGCCCGTCGGGATTCCCGGCGGGCGCATGAAATCGTCAGGCCAAAGGGCGACTACAGGGCGGAGACTTTCTTGATGAGGCGCACGAGCTGGTGGGTGAACCCGGCCTCGTTGTCGTACCAGGACAGCACCTTGGCCATGGTGCCGTCGATGACCTGGGAAGCCTTGGCGTCCACTACGCCGCCATGGGTGTCGCCCACGAAGTCGATGGAAACCAGCGGCTCCTCGGTGTAGCCCATGCCGTCGCCGGCGGCGGCGGCCAGCACGGCCAACATGCCGGCGGTGTCCGTGGGCTTGGCCAGCTCGCAGGTGAAATCCACCACCGACACATTAGGGGTGGGCACGCGGATGGACATGCCGTCCAGACGTCCGGCCAGGGCCGGGATGACCTTGGTCACGGCCCGGGCGGCGCCGGTGGTGGTGGGGATCATGGACAGGCCGCAGGCCCGGCCGCGCCGCCAGTCCTTGTGGGAACCGTCGAGAATTCGCTGGCTCATGGTGTAGGAGTGGATGGTGGTCATCAGGCCATGTTTGATGCCGAAGGCGTCGTTTAAGGCCTTGGCCACCGGGGCGAGGCAGTTGGTGGTGCAGGAGGCGTTGGAGATGATTTTGTGCTCGGGCCGCAGCTCATCGTCGTTGACGCCCATGACGATGGTGACGTCCTCGTTTTTGCCCGGGGCGCTGATGATGACCTTCTTCGCGCCGCAGGCCATGTGCTTCTCGCAGGAGTCGCGGTCCACGAACTTGCCCGTGGTCTCGACGACGTACTGGCAGCCAAGCTCGCCCCAGCGCCATTCGCCGCCGCCGTGGCGGCTGATCTTGACCAGCTTGTCGTTGATCAATAGGCCTTCGTCGCAAGGGACGACCGTGCCGGCGAACCGGCCGTGCACGGAGTCGTATTTGAGCAGATGGGCCAGCTGGGCGTTGTCGGCCCGGGCGTTTATCGCCGCCAAGGTGATGTCCGGATCGTCGGCCAGAAGCCGGGTCAGGTATCTGCCGATGCGGCCGAATCCGTTGATGCCGATGGTAACCGCCATATGAGTGTCCTCCTGGAAGCAGTGCGTGTCGGATGCTGGAAACGGCCGCGCCCCGGCCCGGGGCCTCGGCGGACGGGTGGCGGCCCGTCCGTGAGCGCGGCGCATGATAGGCCGGGGGGCGGTTTTGTGTCAACAAAACGTCGCTTTTGCCGGTTGGAAACCGGCCGAAATCACGGGCTTTCCTGGGCTACTGGGGCAGCAGCCAGGAGTCGTCCACGTCAAAAAGCGGAAACGCCGGCTGGGGTTCGGGCGTGCCCTTGATCATGGCGTCGTAGCAGGCCTTTTCCCGATTCATGGCGCTATTGTCGCTTATGCGGATGACGTTGCCCGAGGGCGAGTCGTCGCCGGTCAGTTCAAAGTGCTCAAGCAGAACATCAAGGCCTTTGGTCTTGTTGGCCCCGAAGACCCAACGATAGCCCTTGTATTTCGAGCCCTTGGGGGCAGGCAGGGGCTGGGGCACGCCGTAGCGGTCGGTAAGCTGGCGCACGAGCTTGTCAAAAAGCGCCTTGGAGCCGTCCTTGTATTGCAGGCGCACACGCTCCACCCGGTTCTGGGTGGCGCAGCCGCCCAAGATGACATAGCCGGCGGCAAAGCCCTTGGTGGGCTTGAGGTTGGCCCGCACCAGCCAGGGCTTGTCCCACAGGGGGGCGACCCGGGCCAGATCCAGGCGGTCGCGCAGGTCTTCGGCGTTGGCCCCGATGGCGATGCCGGCGATCTGGTTGGGGGCGTCGGCGGCCCGGGCCGGGGCGGCGGCCAGGACGAAGGCGAGGGCGAGGCAGGCGGACAGGACCAATGGGCGCATGGGCGGCTCCTTTTCCGAAGGGATGGCGTAACGGGTCCACCCAAAAAACCGCAATGCCGGGCATTGTCAAGGCCGCGCCGCCCTTGCCTGGGGCCGCGCCATGGCGTAGGACAAAGCCTCGGCCAATTCCCGGGCGGTTTCGTCCGGTTCGATTTCAAGGAGAATGAGAATGTCCAAAAAATCCCTGGTGTTAGCCGCCCTGATCGTTAGCATGTCCTTTGGCACGCTGGCCGACGCCGCTTCCAAGACCCCGACTCCGGTCCAGGCCCAGCCCCAGGCCGTCGCCGTCGGCGGCGGTTCCGCCACCTTTGCCCACAGCTGGTCCGTCTACACGGACAAGGAAAAGCGCTCCTTCCTGTTTGGCCTGGCCACGGCCGTGCGCCTGATGTGCACCGACCTCAGCACCCGCCAGAAGGACGCCAAGGGCGGACCGGGCGTGGAGCAGACCTTCCGCGACTGCTTCAACGCCTACGCCGGCATGGACCCCGACGCCGTGGTTTCAGCCATGAACGCCCTGTACGCCGATCCGAAAAACGCCATGATCCCTATCGACGGGGCCTACATGATCTCGCTGATGAAGGTGCGCGGCGACAAAGTGGACGACATCATCGTCCAGGCCCGCAAGTACGGCGAAGGCCTCAAGAAAGAGATCGACCAGCAGCGTCAGAAAGGCGGCCAGTAGGCCCGGCGCGCGCCGCCTTGCCCCGGCCTCCGGGATGGTTATCTTGGAAGGGTAAGCAGCGGTTTTTGCCGCAAGCTTCCTGAGCCTTGAGCCAAGGAGGCGCGTATGTGGATATGGGTTGCGCGCTGGCTCGTCCGGCCCGGTCGGGAAGAAGCCGTCAGACAGGCGGCGGAAAACGTCCGCCGGCACTGGCAGGAAGTCAGCCTGGACGTGGGTTTCGATCCGGCCAGGAACGTGACCGTGGCCGAAAGCGACAAGGAAATCCGGGTGGGCGTGAGCGAAGAGCTCGACGCCACGTTCCGCGAGGAACCCGGAGAATGGCGCTACTACTAGATAACCGCGACGGGGGGCCTGAAGATCCAGGCTCCCCTTTTTTGGGCCACCGCTACGGCATCCCCAATCGCAACAACTCGGCGCGGCGGGCCGGCGGCAGCGGTTCGTTGCCTCGCCCCCTCGCCTTGCAATGGTTGTCAGGGCGATAGCGTTTTTCTATGGTGTCACATATTTCGTTAGGCATTGTCCGAAGCCGGACGCCCGTTGCCGGCGGGCCAACGTCGATCCCCAAGGAGGCTCCATGAATCGTGTGTTCGCCCTGGCCTTGGCCGTTTTGCTGGGAACCTTGCTGGCCGCCGGACCGGCCTTGGCCCAGGAAGCCAAGGCGAAAAAGGAAAAAACCATTCCCCATCTGGTGGGCGTGTGGAAAGGCACATCGGAAGGCGTGGCCATGGGCGCGCTGGGCCATGTGGACGCCGCCGCCGCGCCGACTTTCGTGAAGGTCGATTGGACGCTGACCATCGACAAGCAGGAAGGCCGGGCTTTTTACGGCACGAAAGCCTCGTCCCGGGGCAAGGAAACGGTGGTCGGCGTGGTGGACGGAGCCCAGGTCGCCCTGGCCGACGACGACGGCACGTACGTCGGCAAGCTCACCAGCCCCAATCGGCTGATCGTTCGCTACCTCGAAGCCGGCAAGGCGTCCAAGGTGGCCAGCATCACCTTGTATGTGCGCGAGCGCGACCCGGAAGCCGGCCAGACGCCATCGGCCGCGCCGGCCCAGTAGCCGGTTATTTCACCTGCGACGAAGAGGCGGGCTGGGGCGTTGGCCTCGGCCCGCTTTTTTTGCGCGGATGCACCGTGCCGTCGCCGAAGACGGCGTCGTACTGGGCCGTGTCGCCGGGATGGCCGTCGTAGCAGTCCGAGGCGGCGATGGGACGGCCGCCGGCCAGCAGTTCGCTGACCGTCACCAGGGCATAGCCGCGTTTGCGCAGTTCGGCCACAAGCGCCGGCAGGGCTTCGGCCGTGCCGTGGCCGTTGCCGTTGGCGTGGCCGATGACGATGTCGCCGGGGCGCACGCGTTCCAGGGTCGTGCGTAGGATGCGTTCGGGCGTGGAAAGGGGATCGGGATCCCCGGTGGTCAGGCTCCACTGCACGGCGGCAAGGCCCAGGTCGGCCAGCAGGGCCAAGGCTTCGGGCCGACAGCGGCCGTAGGGGAAGCGGAAGAGCGCAGGTGCTGCCGGCACGCCGTCCAGGGCCGCCTCGGGCAGGCCGCGCTCCCGGGCCAGCACGGCCAGTCTGGCCCGCAGGGCGGCGTACTCGGCCTGGGTCCAGACTATCTCGCGAACCATGTCCCGGTCGTCCAGGCGGCCGAAGTTGCCGTGAGTCCAGGCGTGGTTGCCGATCTCGAACAGGGGGTCGCTCATGAGCTGCATGGCCCGCAGCGGGTGGGAACGCAGCCACTTGCCGCCGACGAAAAGCGTGGCCTTGGCATTGGCGGCGCGCAGGGCGTCGATGACCCCGCCGTCGTAGCCCGAAGTCTGGTCGGCCAGTTCGCACAGGTCAAAGGTCAGCGCGATACGTTTGTCGCCGTGGGTGTCCACCCGGCGCAGCGATCCGCGAAGGGCCGGCGGCAGCGGCGGCAGTTCCGGGGCCACGGTGGCCTCGGGCGGCGAGCGGTCGGGCTCGTGCACCCGGCCGGACTTTTTTTCGCCCGGGTTGGAAGCCAGCTCGGCCGGCGTCCACAGGGCGGCGAAAAGCGCTTCCCGGTCATGGCCGGCCCCGGCGGAAACAGCGGCGGCAAGCAGGCAGGCAAGGCACAGGGCGGCAAGGCCGAAACGTCCCACGGCAGGCTCCTTGGCGTTTGGAAAACGGCGTGTACGGGGCAAGTGGCCCGGATACGTGGCATGGCGGGTGCGGCCTTGGCAAGGCCCAAGGCGGCCCAAACGCGGCGGAAGCGCCTCGGTCAGGGGTCGATAGGCGCAGGAAAGGCCGCCGTTCGGGAGGAGTTCGGGCGGCGGCCGCAAACGGTGAGGCGAGGACGGAAACGATCTGTCGCGGCCGGTCTAGCGGCTGGCCACGTGTTTGGCTTTGCCGGAGGCTTTTTTCTGGGCGGTCTTGGCGGCCTGGGCCTTGTCGGCCTTGCGGGATTTCTTGACCGTGGCTTCGCGGGCGTCGAATCGGGCCGACGCGCCGCTGCGGGCGCTGACCTTGGCGTGGCGGTCGGCCTTGGCGACCTGCATGGCCTTGGCGTGGCGTTTGGCGGAGGCGCGCTTGGACAGGGACTTGGCCGGCTGCTCGGGCTCGGGCATGTCGCAGGCCGCGACCATGGTCTGCACGGCCCCGGAGAAGGAGGCGTCGAGGATGCGGGCGGCTTCGCGATTGCGCACCTGCTTGGTGCGTCCGCCCAGCACCACGGCGATGACCCGGGAATCGCCGCGCTTGGCCGTGGCGATGATGTTGTAGCCGCTGGCGTCAACATAACCGGTCTTGATGCCGTCCACGCCGTCGCAGGAACCGAGCAGGCGGTTGGTGTTGCCGTGGACCGAGCCGTTGTGGTTGATCTCGGTGGTGGAGTGGTAGCGCAGGGCTTGGGGGTAGTGGCGCAGATAGCTGACGGCCAGCTTGGTGAGGTCCCGAGCCGTGGTAAACTGGCCGGCGGCGGGCAGGCCGTTGGGATTTTTAAACGTGGTGCCGGTCATGCCCAGTTCCCGGGCTTTGCGGTTCATGAGGCCCACAAAGGCGGGCACGCCGCCGAAATGTTCGGCCACGGCGATGCAGGCGTCGTTGCCCGAGGCCACGGCCATGCCGCGCATGAGTTCGTCGAGGGTGACGACTTCGCCGGCGCGAAGCCCCATGGTGGAGCCTCCGGTCCTGTCGGCGCTCCGGCTGACCTTGACGCGGTCAGCGAAGCTGGCCTTGCCCGAGGCCACGAGGTCGAAGACCACGTACATGGTCATGACCTTGGTGAGCGAAGCCGGGGGAATTTGCCGGTCGGCGTCCTGGCTGTACAGCGTCCTGCCCGAGCCGTACTCCGTGACCAGGGCGGATTTCACGGCCAGCTTGCCGGCGTTTTTGGCCGGAAAGGCCGTTCTCGGCCCGATCAGACACAGCAGGATGAGCAAGAAGAGTACGCGGCGCATGACGCCTCCCTGTTTCAAAAAGTGATGCCGATGTCCCTGAAACCGTGGCTTCCCCCAGCCGTCGTCAGGGCAGCATGATCCATGCCATCAAACGCCGCGCAAATGGCCGAACTGCGCCATTAAACCGGTATGTCGCTGGTTTTGCGGGAGCTTGAAAAGACGTCTCCGACAGCCTCCGGCCGGGACGTCCGAGCAGGGCGGACAATCGTTTACGATTGTCAAACGAGGCGTTTAATATTCTCAAACACTGACCCTGGCAAGGACCAATCGGCGCAAGGCGTTGATTTTCTCCAGATACTCGGTGCGGTAGGCCTCGCCGTTGGCGACAAACGCGGCGGCGCGCTCGGCGTGGACGTCGCACCAGCCGGCCAAGGCGGGAACCGGGCGGCGCGCGCCGTAAGCCCGCACCATGTGGAGCAGGTTGTGGCAAACCGGCATGTGCGGGGCGGCCTCGACAAGCAGTTCCGTGAAGTCCTCCTCGGGGCGCGCCAGGAAGTTGCCCACGGCCCGGGCCGCGCGGTAGTTGGAACCGGAAACGAGGTGTTCGAGCAGGGCTTTGCTGTCTAGGCGTTCGGGCGACCAGGTCCCGTGCCAGGCCTCGGGCACGGACTCGTCCGGCAGATACTCGGCCCGGCCGGCCGACAGCGTCCGGACGATGGCCGCCACCAAGGCCGGCCAGAGGCTGCCGGCATGTTCCAGGTCGCGGGCCATGGCCGCAAGGCCCTGGTTTGGCTCGTCGGCGACGCGCAGGAAAGGAAAATGGGCCTCCACCGGCAGGGCCGAGCGGGCAAAAACGCCGCCCATGATGCGGTCGGCGTCCAGGAAAGTGACTCCGGGCAGGGCGTCGGCCCAGGCCGCGAACGGCCTGGCCGGGCCGCTCCAGAGGGCGTCCCAGCCGTCGAGATAGGAGTGGGGGGCGGGACCAAGGCCGGGATAGTGGCCCAGGCGGCCGATGACGAGGATGGGCACGCCCGGCAGACGGTCGCGAAACAGCAGGAGCATAGCCGCGAAACGATTGAGATAGCCGGCCGGATTAGGCACGATGGCGTCGAAATGGCGCTCCATGGCCCGCTTGAGGCCGGGCTTGCGCTCCAGGGCGGCCGGGTCGAGATAAAAACAGTACTTGGCTTGTTTGTGGAGCAATAGCGGCCGGTTTTCATGGAAAAGATTGACCACCAGGGCTTCGGGCCGGGGCGTGGCCGGCGGCGGCGCAAACTGGTCGGCCAATTCCCGGGTGTGCAGGTATTCCCCGACTTTGGCCCCGGCGATGAGATCAGTAACAAGCCGCGGCACGGCTCCTGGCGAGGCGGTTAGGGTCAGGGGCGAGGCTAGGGAGGCGAACGAGACGTCTAGGCCGGCGGCGGCCGCCGCCTCGGCGCAAAACTGCATCTGGCAGTTGCCGCGAAAAAGGATCATCTTCGGCCTCCAGGCTCCTGAGGGTTCACGAAAAGGCTTGCTCTTTCGCCTTGTGCGGCATCCCTTGGCAGCTCATGGCATTATGCATGATGCGCAAAGCTCCAGTGCGTTGCGCAGGGCGCAGGCGAGGCGCTTTCGAGGTCGCGACACAAGCGGCAGGTGTCCCCGCATGTGGTCAACGCCTGACGCGTCAGGGGATAAAACGCGCCAGACACGCAGCGGCGGCATCCGTCGCCGTTTACGGCAAGGGGCTTGCAAGCGCCTTGTTGCGGAACTTTATTGCCGGTAGCCTATGTACATCAAGACGTTTTCCATGCGGCCCTACGCGGTCAACAGCCACCTCGCCTGGATCGACTCCGGCGAGGCCATCGTGGTGGACTGCGGCGGCGAACCCGAGCGGATGCTCGACGAGATCTCGGCCCGAAAGTTGCGCCTTGGCGCGGTGCTGCTTACCCATCTCCATCAGGACCATATCCTGGGCGTGGCCCGGCTCATGGAAGCGACGGGCGCGACCGCCCTGGCCCCGGCCGCCGACGTCGCCGTAGCCGGCCAGCCCGGTTACGGCCTCAATATGCCCATGCCGGACGTGCCGCTTTTTGCCTTCAAGCCCGTCCCCTTGGGCCGGGCGATGTTTCTGGGCGAACCCTGTCTGGTCCTGCCCGTGCCCGGCCATACGCCGGGCCATGTGGTGTATTTTTTCCCCAAGTCGTTGGCGGCCTTTACCGGCGACACGCTCTTTCGGGGGAGCGTGGGGCGCACGGACAGCGCCTATGGCGACGCCGAACTGCTGCTGCGGTCCATCCGGGAGCGGCTGCTCGTCTTGCCTGAGGCCGTGGAGATCTTTCCAGGCCATGGTCCGTCCACGACGGTGGGGCGGGAAAAGGCCGAGAGTCCCTTTTTCGCGCCGAAAACCTTGTAATTTCGCCAATATCGGCGTGAACTCCGTCGCCCTGACCGGCGACGCCGGCCAGCTGCAACGCCGTGGCCGATGTCCTGGCCGGATAAAGAGAGACGGCCCGCGCCGATCACGCCCAAGACCGGGCCAGCCAGCCCAGCCACGGGCCGCAGCCTGCGGCGCGCCATCAGCTTGGGCAAGGAGCAAGCGCAAAAAAAGCGCGTCCTGTCGGTCGCGCTTTTCTTCGGCCGAAACGGCCGAAAAGCCCATGATCTCAGCTTGGCGGCAAGCCTGCCGCCCCGTGTTCTTCAGGAATGCAGGCGCAAAATCCCGCAACCCAACGCACTGTCTTCCTTTCGCCCCAACTCCCGCCCACCGTCGCAAGCAAGCTCCCTTTCTCCCTTACCCTTTGCAGATAGGGGGTCCGGGGGGCTTAGCCCCCCGGCCGCCGGAGGCATTCTTCCTCTCTTACACCCCATAAATCGCCGCAGCCTTGGCGCGCAGGTGGCGCACCAGGGGGGCGGCGGTGGGGTCCTGGCCGGTGGCGGCGGCGATGAGCGTCCGGGGGGGCAGTTGGCGGCCCTTGGCGTGGATGTTGACGTCAAGCCACTGGCGCAGGGGCGCGAAGTCGCCGGCGGCCATGCGTTCGGGCAGGTCCGGGATGGCCCGGCCGGCGGCTTCGAACAGGCAGGCGGCGTAGATGTTGCCCAGGCTGTAGGTGGGGAAATAGCCGAACGCGCCGGTGGACCAGTGGACGTCCTGGAGGCAGCCCAGGGCGTCGGTGGGCGGGGTGAGGCCCAGGATGGCTTGGGATTTTTCGTTCCAGGCCCCGGGCAGATCGGCCACGGCGAGATCACTGCGGATAAGGGCCAGTTCGAGTTCGAAGCGCAGGATGATGTGGAGATTGTAGGTGGTCTCGTCGGCGTCCACCCGGATGAGCCCGGGCCGCACCGCGCCCACGGCCTTGACCATGGCCTCGGGGGAGGTGTCCGCCAGTTGGGGGAAGCAGGCGGCGGCCAGGGGCGTGACGTGTTGCCAGAAGGGCAGGCTTCGGGCCACTTGGTTTTCCCACAGCCGGGACTGGGATTCGTGGACGGCGAAGGAAGCCGGTTCGCCCATGGGCGTGCCGTAGTGGCCGTTGCCCACGTGGCCAAGGCTATAGAGGGCGTGGCCGGTCTCGTGGACGGCTCCGAAAAAGGCCTTGGTGAAGTCGGCTGGGTCGAAGCGGGTGGTGATGCGGGCGTCGCCGGGGCCGATGAGCGTCGAGAAGGGATGGGCCGAAACGTCCAGGCGCGAGGCGGTGGGCGACAGGCCGATAAGCGCCGTCACCTGGCGCAGGAGTTTTTCCTGGGCGGCAATGTCGTAGGGGCCGTCCGGGAGATCGGCCGGGGCCGGGGCGTCCTTGATGCGGCCGAGGATATCGACGGCGGCGTCGCGCAGTTCGGCCAGGACCGGGGCGATGGCAGCGGCTTTTTCGCCGGGCTCGTAGAGGTCGAGCAGGGCGTCGTAGGCTTCGGTCTGGTAGCCGAGGGCCTGGGCCTTTTCCCGGGACAGGTCGAGCAGCGTTTGCAGATGGGGGGCAAAGGCTTGGAAATCGTTGTCCTTGCGCGCCAGTTCCCAGGCCCGCTGGCCGGTGCTGGCGGCCTGGGCCAGGGCCACGGCCAGGGCTTCGGGGATTTTCACGGCCTGGTCGTAGTCGCGGCGCAGCTCCCGGATGTTGGCCGCCTCGGGCGTGGCCGGGGCGGCGGTCAGTTCCGAGCCTTCGCAGGCGGCCAGCCACTGGCCCATGGCCGGATCGCAGGCCCGGCGGTGGAGGATGGCGGTCAGGGCCCCGATCTGGTTGGCCCGGCCGGCATGGGCCTGGGCCGGCAGCATGACCTGCTGGTCCCAACCCAGCAGGCTTAAGGCGGCGATGATGTCGGCCGAGGCCCGGCTGTGGGCCAAAAGGGCGTCATAAGCTTCGCGGGCGGTCATTTCTTGGCGCTCCTGGCCGGGGCCTTGGCTCCGGCGGCTTTGCGGGCGGCGAGCATGCGCTCGTAGAGGGGCTGGTAGAAAAAGCTGACGTCGCCTTCGTTTAAGTCGCGGTGGTAGGCGCAGTAGATGTTGACCTCGCCGAGCTGCCAGGCGTGGTAGAACTTGTCGCGGTTTTCCTGGGTCGGCGGGCCGTAGGCGCGGGTCAGGCCGGCCAGGGCTTTTTCATAGGCGGCCTGGCCGTCGAAGTTGATCCAGACATGGTAGAACTGGTCTTTGAAGAATTCGTAATAGGCGTCGCGGATGGGCGCGCCGAGGATGTCCTTGGGGCCTTGGGGCCAGAGGTAGGTGGCGGTGGCGGACTCGGCCGAGGTCTCGTACTGGGCCATGCCCGATTGGGAGGCGGCTTGGGCGCCCCAGGTCAAGCCGCCAAAGCCGGTGGGCGCGCCGGAGGCCAGTTCCGTCGGAGCGAGGGAAACAGTCAGGGCGGACGCTGCCGGCGGCGTGGCCGGTGGCAAGGGGGCGGCAGGCGCTGGCGCGGCCGGTTTGGGCGGTTGCGCCCCGGGCGCGCCGGGGGGCGGCGTGGGTTTGGCTGCTTGGGCGCTGGCTGGTTTCTTGGCCGGCTGGTTGATGGGCGTCCCGCCGCTGACGGGCTTTTCGCCTTGTTTCGGAGCGGTGCGGGCGGCCGGGGAACAAGCGGCGAGGGCGATGACGAGCAGGATCGCGGCGAGGCGCGGAAAAAAGGGCATGGGACACTCCGGACGAGACGGTCGATACGCTGCGGCAATGTAGCCAAAGCGCCGGGGAAAGGAAAGGGACGCGGCGTTTATTGTTGGGGCGGCGGCGCGAAGCCGTAACGTCCCAGCGTCGCAACGCCTTCGGGCGAGGCGAGGTAGTTGATGAAGGCGGCGGCCATCTTGGGATCGGCCGCCTTGGCGGCCACGGCGGCCACGTAGGTGACGGGCGAGGGCAGGGGAACCGGCGCGGCCACGGCCACGGCCCGGCCGGCGGCGGCGTCGGTGGCGTAGACGAAGCCGGCGTCAATTTCGCCCTTGGCCAGGGCGGCCAGGACGTGGCGCACCGAAGGGTAGTAGACGAGCTTGGAGGTCAGGGCGAACCACAGGGCCTTTTGCTGCAAGGCCCGCTTGGCGTAGCGTCCGGCCGGCACGGATTCGGGGTTGCCGACGCCGATGCGGCGCACGCCGCCGCGAGACAGGCTGTCGAGATTGTCCACTTTGGCCGGATTGCCGGCCGGCACGGCCAGCACCAGGTCGTTTAGGGCCACCACCCGCCGCGTCGCGCCATCGACCCGGCGGCGGTCCACGGCCAGGGTCATGGTCTCAGGGTCGGCGCTGACGAACACGTCGCAGGGCGCGCCCGTGCCCAGGCGTTCAAGCAGCGTTCCCGAGGCGGCGAATTCCAAGGCGAGGGTGTCGCCGGGATGGGCGGCCTCGAAGCCGGTTTTGCAGTCGGCCAGGGCGTTGGTGAGGCTGGCGGCGGCGAAAACGGTGATGGAGCCGGCCGAGGCCGGGAGACTGGCGGCCAGGACAAGCAGGAGGGCGGCGAACAGGCGTTTCATGCGGGAACCCCGAAGAGGCGTTTGCACCATTGTATCGCATGGCGGGCTGATACAAAAGGGCCGGCCGGGAGCGTTTCCCGACCGGCCCGCTCAATTATGTGGGCAACAAGGGGTCTAGTACCAGTACTTGAGGCCCAGGGCCACCTTCCAGGCGTCCTGGACGTTGCCGGTGAAGTCGCGGGAGGTGGTGTTCCAGACGCTGCCCTTGGGGTTGCCGTAGTGGGCCCAGCCGGTTTCCATGACCAGCGCCAGGCTCTTGTCGTAGATCCAGTACTTGGAGTCGATGTTGACGCCCAGCAGATACTCGCCGATGGCCAGGTCCTTGCCCATGGTCAGGTACTTGCCGTTGCCGCCGGAAGCGGTGACGGCCTTGCGCAGGCCGGCGGCGGAGTTAGTGCCCCAGGCGGCGGCAAAGGTCACGACGTGGCTGAGCTTGTCCATAAACGAGACGTTGTCCAGGGAGGCGGACAGACCCCAGGAGCCGATGGGGTTGGCCAACATGGTGTCGTTGGTGAATTCCTGGCCGCTCTGGTACAGGAACGAACCGCCCATGCCCCAGTAGTTGGCGATGGTGGGGATGCGCTCGGAACCGTTGCGGATGCTCGAATCCTCGCCCGAGCTCCACCAGCCGCCGATCATGGGGGTCATGAAGGTCAGCCCGGTGTACTTGACGCCGCCGTCAATGAACCAGCCGCGACGCTGGTTGCGCTGGCGGTCGCCCATGGCCCCTTCGCCGTAGATCACGTCGCCGTAAAAACGCACCGGGTCGAGGGCGTCGACCTCGAACATGGAGCCGGCCCACCAGTAGTTGGACTGGTTCTGGTTGTAGCCCGAGGGAGACAGGAAGTAGCCGCCCGAGACCACGCCGTACTTGATGGAATCAACGGTCAGGCTGGACTTGCCGAACACGCTGGCCATGGCCCAGGGCGTGGCCTTGAAGCCTTCCAGGGTGATGGGCAGGGTCAGGAAGAAGGCGTCGAACTCGTCGTCCACCTGGGTGGTGGTGGTGTCGTAGGTGCGGTTGGCGTCGATAAGGCGGGTGTAACCGGCGTTGGCGGTCAGCGTGTCCTTGATCAGCGGGGCCTTCACGGTCAGGGCGGCGAAGGTCTTGTTGTTGTTCTTGGAGGCCAGGATGGGCGAATCGTAGAAGATCGCGGCATGGGGCAGGGAGATGGGCTGCAGGCCGGCCGTCACCTGGATGTCGGTGTCGGGGACCTTGAACTGGAGATAGGCTTCCCAGACGGTGATGGAGACATCCGGGTTGGCGGCGGTGAAGGTGCCGGTACCTCAGGTCTGGTCGCCGACCATGGTGGCCAGGCGGAATTTCACGGCCTCGCTGGCCACGAAATCGGCGCGCAGGCGGAAACGCTCCCAGATTTCAAGGGTGTCTTCGGTCTTGGTTCCGGTGGCGTTCCAGGAAGTCCAGTTGCGGTTCTCGAAGAACATGCCGTAGACACGGGCGTCGCCGGCCATTTTGACTTCCGTGGCCGCGTTGGCTCTGGCCGCGCCCAGGGCGAGCAGGCAGCAGACCAGGCAGAGCAGAATCTTTCGCATCGATACTTCTCCGTAGCTTGATGGGGTTGTCTCCGAAAAGGGCCTGGGGACGATGGTTGTGTATGTTACGGTTCTGAAATTGACAGGACAACGAATCCGTGGTTAGGTAAAACAAGCCGAGATGTCGGCTTTGTCTTTTTGGATAAAGAGCCGCCCTGGCGGACCGGGGGGCGAAATTACTCGTAAGGTGGAGAATTGCATGGAGATGAAGATCAATCTGCCTGAGGCGGAGATGCCGACGCAGTGGTACAACGCCCTGCCCGATCTGCCCACGCCCCTGGCCCCGCCCCTTGATCCCCAGACCAAGGAGCCCGTGACTCCCGAGCAACTGGAAGTCATCTTTCCCAAGGCCGTCATTGAGCAGGAAATGTCGCCGCAGCGGTGGCTGCCCATTCCCCAGCCGGTGCTGGACGTCTACCGGCTCTACCGTCCCACGCCCCTGGTGCGAGCCAAGCGCCTGGAAGAGGCTCTCGGGGTCAAATGCAAGATCTATTATAAAAACGAATCCGTTTCGCCGGCCGGCTCCCACAAGCCCAACACCGCCATCCCCCAGGCCTTCTACAACAAGGCCGAGGGCGTACGCCGGCTGGCCACGGAGACCGGGGCCGGCCAGTGGGGCACGGCGCTGTCTTTCGCCTGTTCCATGCTGGACATGGAATGCACGGTCTATATGGTGAAGGTGAGCTACGACCAGAAGCCGTATCGGCGTATCCTCATCAACGCCTATGGCGGCGAAGTCTTTGCCTCGCCCTCCAACCGCACCCAGACCGGCCGGGCCATGCTGGAAAGCGACCCCGACTGCACCGGGTCGCTGGGGCTGGCCATTTCCGAGGCCGTGGAAGACGCCGCCACCCATGGCGACACCAAGTATGCCCTGGGCAGCGTGCTCAACCACGTGCTGCACCACCAAACCATCATCGGCCTGGAAGTCGAGAAGCAACTGGCCATGGTCGGTGACAAGCCGGATTATCTGGTGGGTTGCGTCGGCGGCGGCAGCAACTTCGCCGGACTCGTCCTGCCTTTTTTGCCGCGAAAGCTGGCTGGCGAGGCCATCGAGTTCATCGCCGTGGAGCCGCAAGCCTGCCCGACCCTGACCAAGGGGCAGTTCCGCTACGACTACGGCGACGTGGCCAAGCTCACGCCCCTGCTCAAGATGCACACCCTCGGCCACGCCTTCATGCCGGCCCCCATCCATGCCGGCGGGCTGCGCTATCACGGCGACGCGCCCATCGTGTGCAATCTGGCCGCCGAAGGGTTGGTGAACGCCCAGGCCTACTACCAGACCGAGTGTTTCGAGGCGGCCAAGCTGTTCCTGCGCACCGAGGGCTTTCTGCCCGCGCCGGAGACCTCCCATGCCATCAAGGGAGCCATCGAGACCGCCAAGAAGGCCAAGCCCGGCGAGTCGGTGGTGTTCCTCTATTCCGGCCATGGCCTCCTCGATCTAGCGTCCTACGACGCCTTCCTGCAGGGCAAATTGTCCGATTTCGCCTACCCGGAAGAACATATCGCCGAGGCCCTCAAGGCCTGCCCGACCGTCGGGTAAAGCGATTCCCGTCGCCGCCCATACGGCGGCGGGGCCAGGCAAGAACGGCAGCCCGCCGGACCACGGTCCGGCGGGCTTTTTTCATGCGGTTACGGGATGTTGATGATGACGCTGAAGGCCTTGAAGGAAAACCACACCATGTCGCCTTCCTTGAGGTCCAGGCTTTCCACGGACTCGGCGGTAATCAGCGCGCACATGGGCGTGCCGTCGAGGAGCTCGCCCATGATCTCCACGGCCACGCCGTCGCCCCGAATGCCCGTGACCTTGCCGGAAAAACAGTTGCGGGCGCTGGTCTTGGCCTTGTTTTCGTCCTTGGCCAGAAGCACCCACGGGGCTTTGACCAGGGCGGTCACCGGCTCGGCCTCGGACAGGCCCAGGCGGTCGAAACTCTCGTTGGTGATGACCGCCACAATCTCCTGGTTGGTGGTGGTGGTCATGGAAATTTCCGTGAACAGCGGGCTTTTGCGCACGCTCGAAACGGCTCCGAAAAACGTGTTGCGGGCGCTGGTCTTCATGCGGGTCTCCTTGGCGACGCATCGGCTGACGATGCGTTGGCAGTCGGCGTCGGAAAACGAACAGTAGATGGAGGTCAAGACCACGCTGGAATGGCCGAGCATCATATGCACCACGGGCAGGGGGACGCCGCTGCGCAGCAGTTCCACGGCTCGGGAATGGCGCAAGGCCGTGGGACTCACCCGTCCCGGCGGCAGTCCGGCCCGCTTGGCCTGCTCGTAGAGCTTGCGGCGCACGAAGCCGGGGTCGAGGCGGAACAGCTCCCCGCGCAGCGCCCGGTTGATGGGGGCCGAAGCGAAACGCTCCACATCGTCCAGGAAATCACGCGGCATGACGACCTTGCGGGCGGCCTCGCCGTCGTGGCTGGCGGGAAAGCGCACCGTGCACTTGGTGCGGTCGATGTCCGTGCGTTCGTTGACCGCCAGCACCTCGCCGAGCTTGGCCCCGCTTAAGCGCAGCATGGCATAGACCAGGCGCATGCGCTCCCTGGCGCGGCGGATCGACGGCGTGCGGGCGGCGTCGCGCCAGACGACAAAAGCCTTGGTCAGGCGATCAAGTTCGTCGGCGTCGAGGTAGCGGATGCCGGACGGCACGCTGAACAGGGCGACCTGGCAGGCGGCGGTCCCGCGCGGCGTATGCCGGGGTGGGGCGTCGAGATCCTTGCGGGCCAGGGTCGCGCCGGCATGATCGCACAGGCGTCGCAACGTGGGGACGTCCAGGCGATTGACGAGATCGAATATGGTTTCTTCAGCGGTGGTCATGGTTGCATTGTGTAACGAAGCAGCTATGCATTGTAAAGCATATGTGCTTTCTGTCACGAATAATACTCTGCACGTGTCAGTAGTTGCTTGGATACTGCGTGAACTGTCACTGGTTTTATATTTGCCGTGTCGCCGCTTTGCTCTGTGACACGCGAAATGTAAAAGTCATGACGCTTCACTTTGTCGAAAAATACGGTATGCCGCAGGGGTGAATTGGTCCGCGACCCGCAGGGCGAGGGCCGGGAAGTCCCAAAGGAGGCGTCATGGCGACGTTTGTCTGCATCCACGGAGCATTTCAGGGCGGTTGGGTCTGGCGGGAGGTCGCCAAGGCCCTGGCTGCCCTGGGGCATGAGGCCTTGGCCCCGACATTGTCGGGTTGCGGCCATCTGGCCCACGCCCAGGGGCCGGGCCTGGGCCTGGCTACCTATGTTCGCGACGTCGAACAGTTTTTCGAGCTTGAGGATCTTGAGGAAGCCATCCTGGTCGGGCACAGCTACTCCGGGCTCATCTGCGCCGGAGCCCTGTCCGCCATCGCGCCGCGTCTGTCCGGGCTGGTCTACGTCGACGCGCTGCTGCCCAAGCCCGGCGACAGTTTTGCCGGCATGGCCGGCGAGCCGTTTCGGGCCATGCTGGACGCCCGGGTGCGCGACGGTTGGCAGGTGCTGCCCTGGGAAGCGCCCCTGTTCGGCGTGGCCGGCGACGCCAGGGAGTCCTGGTTCCTGTCGCGGCTGTTCCCGTTCCCCCTGGCCGGGTTCACCGACCCCACGCCAGACGCGCCGCCGGCCTGGCCGGCCAAGCGCCACTATGTGCGCTGCGCCGCCAACCCCAACCCCATGCTGGCCGCCAACGCGGCCCGGGCCGAGGCGGCCGGGTTCGCCATGCAGGCCATGGACGCCGGTCATTGCCCCCAGATCACGGCTCCGGTGGAGCTGGCCCGAGTGCTGGCCGGGATCGCCGAGACCATTGTCGCGGCCTGATGGCGCGTGTCCGGCAAGACGAGGTTGAGCGCCTTGCCGGCGCGAAGCCCTATGCTGCATTTGAGGACGGGACGCGAGAAATGTTGCACGCCAGGGTCGTCAAACGGCTGCCGCACTTCACCCTCGAGGCGCAAATCCGCTGCCCGGCCGCGGCCGTCACGGTTCTTACCGGGCCTTCGGGGTCGGGCAAGAGCACGTTGCTGCGGCTCTTGGCCGGCCTCGACGACCCGGACGAAGGCGTCATCGGTCTTGGCGACGTCGTCTGGCGCGATACGACGGCCGGGGTGCGGCTGCCGGCCCGGCGACGCGACATTGGCCTGGTCTTCCAGGAGTATTCGCTTTTTCCCCATATGACCCTGGCCCGCAACGTGGCCTATGCCGCCGTGGACGCAGCTTACGCCGACGAGCTGCTGGCGCTTTTCGGGATACGCCACCTGGCCGGGGCCAAACCGGCGGCCATGTCCGGCGGCGAGCGCCAGCGCGGGGCCATCTGTCAGGCCCTGGCCCGCCGGCCCCGGGCGCTGCTTCTGGACGAACCCTTTTCGGCCCTGGACGCGGCCACCCGTCTGGCCCTTCGCGCCCAGCTCCTGGAAGTGCGGGATCGCTTCGGCATCCCCATCGTCCACGTCACCCACGACCTGGCCGAGGCGGCCCAGCTCGGCGATGCCATCGTGTCCATCAACCAGGGTCGCCTGGACCCGGACTGGTTCGATCGCCAGCTCGACGTCCATCTGCGGGAGCAGGAGGCGCTCCTGGCCCGGCGCGGCATTGGCCGCGCCGCAAACGGCACAAGCCGGCAAGGCGAAGATGCGGGCGGGGCGGCGCTGTGCCGCGGTGTTGCGAACTCGCCCCGCCAGCCGAGGCTGTAATCAACGGGGCTTGCGGGAGCGTTCCAAGGTCCGGCCGCTGTCCCGGGCCGGAAGACCATGTTGCGTCATGCCGTGAACAGTGCGGCCCCAGGCCGCGTCAAACCTCAAGGAGCAACGGACGATGCGACGGATTGCCTGTCTGTGCGCGGTCCTGGCCGCCACATTGTGTCTGGCCGTTTCGGCCCTGGCCCAAACCTTCACCGTGGCGGCCGGGGCCGGCTACAAGAAACCCGTCACCGCCCTGGCCAAGGCCTTCGAGGCGGCCGGGGGCGTCAAGACCGACCTCATCTTCGGCAATATGGGCCAGCTCATTCCCCAGGCCAAGACCAGCGGGGCCATCGACGTGCTGGTGGGCGAGAAGGGCTTTCTGGAAGGGGCCGGCTTGCGGTTCAGCGGGGCCGTCCCGCTTGGTCGCGGCGTGCTGGTGGTGGCCTGGCCCAAGGGCAAGACCCTGGCCGCGCCGGGGGACGTGGTCAAGCCCGAGATCAAACGCCTAGCCATGGCCGACCCGGCCAAGGCCATCTACGGTAAGGCGGCCACGCAGTATTTGCAGAAAGCCGGGCTGGACAAGGCCGTGGCCGACAAGCTGCTGGTGGTGGCCACCGTTCCCCAGGTGACGACCTACGTCCAAAGCGGCGAGGTGGACGCCGGATTCGTCAACCGCACCGACGTCATGGATCTGGGCGAGGCCATCGGCGGCTACCTGGAAATCGACCCCTCACTTTACGAACCCATTGATCTGGCCGCCTTGCCCTTGGCCGAGGCCAAGAATACCGAAGCCATCAAGGCCTTCGCCGCCTTCCTGGAGACTCCCCAAGCCCGGGAAATCCTGAAAAAACACGGTTTGTAATGCCACGATTAGGCATCAACCCCGGGGCCGTCCGGCCCGTGACGGCGGCGCGGGCAGGGCTTTCCCGCGCCGCCCGCCGCCGGAGGGGGCGGGCATGATCCCGACAACGCTTGCGGCCACGGCCTCCGACCCGGACGTCCTTTTCTCCATCCGGCTGACGCTGCGGGTCATGGCCGTGGCCGTGCCGCTGTTTTTCCTGCTTGGCGTGCCGCTGGGCTATGTGCTCGGCCGGGGGCGGAGCCGTCTGGTGGCCGCCCTGGATGTGATCGTGTCGCTGCCCTTGGTCTTGCCGCCCATGGCCGTGGGGTTTTTTCTCCTGCTGCTTCTTGGTCGAAACGGACTTTTCGGCGGGCCGTTGGGCAAACTCGCCGGCATGGAGATCGTCTTCGGCTTTTCGGGGCTGGTGGTGGCGGCGGTGATCTCGGGACTGCCGCTCATGGTGCGGCCGGTGCAGGCGGCGGTGCGTGGCGACCTCACGCGGCTCATGGAACTTTCGGCCGTGCTCGGCAAATCCTCGGCCGAGACCTTCGTGCGGGTGGTCCTGCCCCATTGCCGCCGCAGCGTGGCCGCCGGCATGTTTTTGGCCGTGGGGCGGGCCCTTGGCGAGGTCGGGGTGAGTTTGCTCCTTGGCGGCGACATCATTGGCCGCACCAACACGGTGTCGCTGGAAATCTACAACGCCGTCTTTTCCGGCCAGTACGACCGGGCCGGCTATCTGGCCGGACTGTTATGCCTGGTCTCCCTGGCCCTGACCTGGCTGCTCAAGCGGACCGGCCGGGGCTAAGCGGGGTGGGCATTTTGTGACGAAACAGTGACTGCTGTTGCGTGTTGGCGACAAAAGAGCTTGACAATCATTCTCACCAAGCCTAGTATCCAGGCATAGCAAGGAGATAGGCATGGCCCCGTACGGTCCGCTTTCCATTTTTCCGCCCGGCAGCCGCGTGCGCGTCGAGACGTTGTGCGATTGTCCCCGGGCGCGCGGAAGGCTGTGCGCCATGGGCATCACGCCCGGCACGGTGGTGGAGATCACTTCCTGCTGCGGCGGACCGGTCTGTTTGCGGGCCAGAGGCGCGTGCCTGACTTTGGGACACGGGCTGGCCGAGAAGGTGTACGGCCGCTTGGACGCCGTCGCCACGGCTTGAACGGCCGAGAGAGGAGCGAGAATGGACCAGCAGGCAACCATCGGCATGCGCCAGTTAGAGGTCGGCCAAAAGGCCCGCATCGTCAGCGTGGGCGCTTCGGGAGAAATGGGACGACGCATCCGCGACATGGGGCTGGTGCCCGGCACGGAAGTCGCCGTCATCGGCCGCGCGCCGCTGCGCGACCCGGTGGCTATTCGCCTCAAGGCCTTCACCCTGACCCTGCGCAACAGCGAGGCCGATCACATTACCGTGTCTCCGCTGTAGGGTTTTTCGACGTACGCTTGTGTCATTGGCCGGTCGCCCTTGGGCGACCTTTTTTTGTTTTCGGCCGGGGCTGTTTGCGGCGTCTTGCCTGCGGGATAATGTCGGGGTATGGCCTGCCGGACGGGGACAAGGTCCGGGAAAGGGCCGCATCCCCCAGGAGGACGCCATGGCGGATCAGGATATTGCCGGGAAGGCCGGGGAACATTTCGCCGCCGGTTGCAACTGCGCCCAGGCCGTGTTGCGCTCTTATGCCGATCGCTACGGCCTTGACGTCGACACGGCCGTGCGTCTGGCCACGGGGTTTGGCGTGGGCATGGGGCGCGGCGGGGCCTGCGGCGCGGTTTCCGGCGCGGTGATGGTGCTGGGTCTGGCCGGAGGCGGCGGCGGGCCGGACGGCGCGGCGGCCAAGGCCGCTACCTATGCCCGGGCCCGGGAATTCTACGACCGCTTTCTCGAACGCCATGGGTCGCTCATCTGCCGCGATCTCATGGAGCTTGATCCTTCGACTCCCGACGGCCTGGAGCAGGCCCGACGCGAGGGGCGCTTTACCACCCGCTGCAGCCGCTATGTGGGCGACGCCGCCGCCATTGTCGCGGCCATGATTGAGAGTCTGCCGCCGCGCGTCTGACGTCCGGGGACTCCAGCTTTTGGTCAAGCGGAGCCTCAACAATCGAAAAAAGCCCCCGCGTTGCCTTGGCAACGCGGGGGCTTAGTGTTCGTGGGAAACGACCGGCCTAGAACCGTTCGAAGTCGTCGTCGGTTTCCTTGTCCAGATTCAGGGACAGGCCGGCTTTGGCGGCGGCAGGCCGGGCTGGCGGCCTGACCACCGGGCGGGACGATTTGCGGCCGGCGGCCAGGGCCTTGGGCGCGCTTGGCCGGCGGGTCATGGCGTCGAGGCGGAAGTAGGACACGGTATCCTGGAGCTGCAGGGCCTGGCTCGACAGTTCCTCGGCGGTGGAAGCCATTTCCTCGGAGGCCGAGGCGTTTTGCTGCACGACCTGATCGAGCTGCTGGATGGCCCGGTTGACCTGCTCGGCTCCGGAATTTTGCTCCACGCTTGAGGCCGTGATTTCCTGGATGAGTTCGGTGGTGCGCTGGATGTCCGGCACGATGCGGGCCAGGAGTTCGCCGGCCTTTTCGGCGATCTGGACGCTGGACGAGGAGAGTTCGCTGATTTCGCCGGCCGCGTTGCCGCTGCGTTCGGCCAGCTTGCGCACTTCGGCCGCGACCACGGCGAAGCCCTTGCCGTGCTCGCCGGCCCGGGCCGCCTCGATAGCGGCATTCAGCGCCAGCAGGTTGGTCTGGCGGGCGATTTCCTCAATGATGCCGATTTTTTCGGCGATCTGCTTCATGGCGCCCACGGTCTTGGCCACGGCTTCGCCGCCGCTTTGGGCGTCGGAGGCGGTCTTGAGCGCCATCTGTTCGGTCTGCTTGGCGTTATCGGCGTTCTGGCGGATGTTGGCGGCCATTTCTTCCATGGACGAGGAGATTTCCTCGACGCTGGCCGCTTGTTCGGTGGCGCCCTGGGACAGACTCTGGGTGGTGGCCGAAAGCTCCTCGGAACCCGAGGCCACGTTCTCGGCCCCGGACTGCACCTGACCAACCACTTCGCGCAGCTTTTCGATCATGTGGCGCAGGGCCTTGGCCAGATCGCCGATCTCGTCTTTCTGATCAATGTCGATACGCTGGTTGAGGTCGCCGGCGGCCAGGCCTTCGGCGGCCCGCACGCCCAGGAGAATGGGCCGCGTGATCATGCGGGATATGACGATGCCAAGGAGCAGGGCCAGCACCACGCCCAATCCGATGCCGATGATGGAAATCATCCTGGCCTTGGCAGCAGCGGCCTCGCCTTCGGCCTGGCTTTTCTCGGCATCGGCTATGGACAGGGTCATGAGCCGGTCAAGGAGTTCGAAACAGCGGACCTGCTTGTCGCGCACCGTGACCATGGCATCCTGGCGCATCCGGGCATAGATTTCCTCGACCCGTCCCACTTCGTCGGCCATAAGGTTGAACTGGGCCACGGTCTGTTCCACAGGCTCGTGGATTTCCGTGCGTATAAGGGCCAGCATCTCTTCCTTGGGAGCGTTTTTGGCGGCCATTTCCTTGAGTCGAGCCACGCCGCGATGCAACTTGTCGTGTACCTGGCGTAAGTCTTGAACCGCTTTTTTGAAGACCGGATTATTGATGTTGCGTCCGGTTGAGGCCATCCATTGCCCGAAATTGCATTGCTCGGGGTTGTCGCCGCCGGCCAAGGGCTTGCCGGAAATGGCCAACCCGTAGGCGTCGTCAAGGAGTTTGTAGTGGTCGCCGCGGAACAAATAGATTTTCTGGCGTATTTCCGTCGGATCGTCGATGTCCGACTTGTCCCACTGCTTGGCCAGTTCGAAGGTTTCGTTGTTGATCTTGACCCATTCCTGCCAGGCCGGGCCGAATTCCCGCCATACGCGCTCGGCTTCGGGGGATTTGGGCAATTTATCGTACTCGTCCCAGGCTTTGCGGTAGGTGTCGCGCACCCGGGCGATATTCTCGTACTGCCGCTCCCGGTCTTTCTTGTCGAGCCCGGGAATGAGCAGGCTGCGCTGCGCCACCCGGACTGTCTCGCCCGCGATCTTGATCAATTGCAGATCGCGCACGGTGGGCAGGCTGACGTCGGTGACCGTTTCCAGGTGGTTGGATACGGTGGAGAGGCCGGACAAGCCGACTAAACCGACTATAAGGGTGATGGCCGCCGTGACGAGAAAGCCGCCGACCAGTTTGACCCCGAGTTTTAAGTTGCGCATGTAACAATCTCCTGCGGTTCCGTCTGGCTTGTTCCCATATCGACGAAATAATACATTTACCTAAGGGGACGCAGGAAGATTTGTCAAACGGTTGTGCTTGGCGCGGGAGCGGGCGTCCCATTGTCGGCCGCCAGCCTGCCGTCGGCGATTTCCACCAGGCGTCCGGCCATGCGGGCGTAAAGCGGTTCGTGGGTGACCAGCACCACGGTGAGGCCTTCCTTGTTGAGGTCGGCCAGGATGTCCATGATCTGGCGACCGGTGCCGCCGTCCAGGCTGCCAGTGGGTTCGTCGGCGAAAAGCGCCCGGGGTCGGGTGACCAGGGCCCGGGCGATGGCCACGCGCTGCTGTTCGCCGCCGGAGAGCTTGCCCGGCAGGCGCTTGGCCTTGTCGGCAAGGCCGACCCGGTCCAGGCATTCCAGGGCAAAGGCCTTGCGTGCGGCGTCCACCGGCCGCCAGCCCGAGAGAAAGGGGGTCAGCACGTTCTCGAAGGCGGTGAGGTAGGGGAGCAGGTGGTGCATCTGGAAGACCATGGAGAAGTCCGTGGCCCGCAGTTTGTCTCGCTCCCGGGCGGACAGGGCGGCCAGGTCGCGGCCTTGGTAGAGCACCTGGCCGCCGTCCGGGGTGAGCAGGCTGGAGAGGATGTTGAGCAGGGTCGATTTGCCCGAACCCGAGCGTCCGACCACAGCCACGAATTCGCCGGCCGTAACGGTAAGTGACACGCCGCGCAGGGCCGGGGCGTTGCCGGCCTCGCCGGCGAAAGTCTTGACGATGTCCTTGGCGACTAGCATTGGTGTTTTCCTTGATGGGGGGTCCGGGGGCCTCAGGCCCCCGGCCGCCGGAGGCTCTTGCTTTTGGGCTACAACATCACCAGCGCCTGGGACGGCTCGATGCGGGAGGCGGCCAGGGCCGGGGGCAGCGAGGCCAGGCTGGTCAGGGCGGCCACGCCCACGAACACCAGGGCGAATTGCAGGGGATCGAATGTGGGGGCGGCCTGGTCGCCAAGGTCAAGTAGCGCCATGAGCCGGCCGCTGGCGGCCAAGCCGGCCAGCTGGCCGAGGATCGCCGCCGTGGCCCCGAGAATGAGCGCTTCCAGGTGCATGAGCAGGAACACCGAGCCCTTGGAGAAACCCAGGGCCCGCAGCAGGCCGATTTCGTTTTTGCGCTCGTTGACCGAGGAAAAAATCGACAGGCCGATCATGACGCAGGCCGTGAGCAAGATGACGCCGGACACGGCAAAGGCCAGATGCTTGACGAAATCCACGGTCATCATGCGGCTTTTGACCACCTGCTGCATGGCCTTGACGTCGGCGCCGGGCAGGTTTGCGTCGATTTGGGCCGTGATCTCTTCGATGGGGCAGCCGGCGCACAGGGCCGCCACTTCGACGAAATGGATGCGGTTGATCTTGCCGGCGGCGGCCTGCAAGGCGTGGAGGTCGGCGAACAGAAGCTTGTCGTCCTCGGAGCCGGTGGGGCCAAGGACGCCGGTCACGGTGAAGTCGCGGCCTTCCAGGGTCACGACGGACCCCGGGGCGAGGTTCAGGCGCGTTGCCGCCTCGCTGCCGGCCAGCAGGCCGAAGGAATCCAGGGCCAACGTGCCGGCTTCGGTGAACCAGTGGTTTTTGATCTGGCGCTCTTGCTCAAAATCCACCCCGATGACGCCGACCGGCGTGTCGGCCACCCGGGCCAGCAGCACGAATTTCGGGGCCACGGCGCTTAGGCGGTCTTTATGGTGGATGCCGGAAATGGCGGCCAGGGTCTCGTCTTCCTTAAAATACTTGATGTCCACCGAGACGTCGCCCAGGGCCATGCCGCCGTAGCCCACCGACAGCGTCTCGGTTTTCGGGCTGACCAGGATGTTGGCCCCGTAGGCGGCGAGCTTGGATTCCAGGCTCTCGCCCACGGCCTTGGACAGTTCGACCAGGGCCGTCACCGAGGCCACGCCCACGGCGAAAACCACGGCCGTGAGCAGGCTTCTTGCCAGTTTGCGGCGCAAGTTGCGCAGCGGGATGGTCAGGATGTTCACGGTTCCTCGCTGGGTGCGGCGTTGCCGGCTAAAAATACGCCGCGCCAACGGCAAGATCGGCCATTTTGATGCGCACGGATTCGCCTGCGACCTCCGAGGCCAGGGGCGAAGGATTGCAGCCGCCGCGCTGGTCGCCCACCATGTTCATGTGGAAGCGTCGGCCGCAGTTGATGCAGAGCATGAAATCGCCTTCCTGACGGTAGCCTTTTTTCTCGGGATAACACACGTCGCAGGTGTCCAGGGCGGTGCGCACCCGGCCGTCCTTGGTTTTGACGGCGAAAAAGCGCACTTCCTTGCCAGCGGCGTCCACGGTGAAAAAGTGCGCCTTGCCGTCGGCCAGATCGGCCGTCGGAAAGGCGACGACGCCGTCGGCCGGCTTGAGGCTGGTCGGGCCGGAGGAAAAACCGAGCAGGGCATGGCCGGGGCCGGCGGCGACAAACACAACGGCCAAAACGGCCAGACAGGCCAGAAAGGCGGGCAGCAGGCGTTTGGGGGCGGGAAAGGGCATAGGGGGTTCCTTTGGCTGACAAGCGTATGGGGTGAGCCAAAAAGGCTACAAGCACGGTCGGGATTTTAGCAATGCCCGTGCCAGGTGGGGGCGTCCGAGACACCGCCATGCCCGGATCGGCCGGAAGCCAAGCTTGGAACGGGGGATGCAATCGCTATGGAAAGATGCCGGCCGGCGGCCTGGGCGCGATCCAGGCGTCGCTTTTCTGGACAGTAATCCCTTAGGTGTGTATAGAATGTATGCAACATGGTTGATTTTTATCCAGGCGCGCCCGGGCGCGCCCAAGGCCCCGGCGTGCGCCAGATAATCAAGCGCTGGTCGTTTCGCGGCGGCGCGTCGCCCTTGCTGCTGCTTGGCGCGGCCGGCATCCTGGCCGCCGTGGTGGCGGCCATGGCGGCCATGGACCTGGGCCGCGAGAAGCAATACATGACCCAGCTGTTGCTGGAAAAGGGCGCGGCGCTCATCAAGGCCTTCGAGGCCGGGGCGCGCACCGGGATGCGCGGCGGCTTTGGCGCGGACATCCGCCTGCAGCATCTCATTGAGGAAACCGCCAACCAGCCAGGCATCTTCGCCATTGCCGTCACCGACGAGGACGGGCGCATCCTGGCCCACAGCGATGCCTCGCGCATCGGCCAGGCGCTTTTTGATCCGCCGGTCATGGCCGAGCTGGCCCCGGACGCCGCCGAGAAATGGCGGCTGGCCGTGGAGGAAGAGGCCGGGCGCGAGTCGTTTTTGGTCTACCGGCGCTTTGTGCCTTCCTCCCCCGGCCGAGGACCCCATGGGCTGCGCGCCCATCCGCCGGCCGGCGAGCGGGAATTTCTGTGCACCGAGGACTGCGACGCCAAGGGCGTGCGCCGGCCCTTGCGCGGCGTGCCGCTCATTATTTTCGTCGCCCTGGACGTGGCCCCCATCGAGGCCGCCCGACGGGCCGATCTGCACAACATGCTGACCTCGGCCTCGGTTATCCTCATCGTGGGCCTGGGCGGCGTGCTTGGGCTGTTCTGGGCCCAGAGCTACCGGGCCCAGCGCAAGGCCCTGCGCCAGACCACGGCTTTGGCCTCGGAAGTGGTGGCGGCCATGCCGGCCGGGCTTATCCTTATCGGCCCGGACGACAAGGTGGCCATGGCCAACGGCGCGGCCGAACAGTTGGCCGGCGTCGCTCCGGGCGGGTTGGTCGGCCGCGAGGCCGCCTCGGTCCTGCCCTGGGAAGAGCTGCGCCGGCCAGCCGCCGACGAGCGCGAAATGGACATGTCCCTGGCCGGCGGACCGGTGGTTGCCTTGGGCGTATCGGTCTCGGCCGTGCGCACCGAGGAGGGCACGCCGGTGGGGTCGCTTGTGGTGCTGCGCGACCTGCGCGAGGTGCGCCGGCTGGAAGCCGAGGTGCGCCGCCGCGAAAAGCTTGCCGCCGTGGGCAATCTGGCCGCCGGCGTGGCCCATGAGATCCGCAATCCGCTCAGTTCCATCCGGGGCTATGCAGCCTACTTCGGCGGCAAGTTCGCCCCGGGCAGCGAGGACAGGCAAGCCGCCGAGATCATGGTGCGCGAGGTGGACCGGCTTAACCGCGTCATCTCGGAACTCATCGAATTTTCCCGGCCCTCGGACATCCAGCGCCGGCCGGTGCGTCTGGCCGATCTGGCCGGCCACGCCGCCCGCCTTATCCGCCCGGACGCCCTGGCCCGGGGCGTGGAAATCGCTGTGGAGGACACGCCGGGCGCGCCAGACATCCCGGCCGACCCTGACCGGCTGGCCCAGGCGGTGCTCAACCTGTGTTTGAACGCCGTCCAGGCCATGGACGCGGGCGGAACCCTGGGCCTTCGCACCGGACTGGCCCCGGACGGCCGGGCCTATCTCGAAGTCACGGACACCGGCCGGGGCATCGACCCGGCCGATCGCGACCGGATTTTTGATCCTTATTACACCACCAAGGCCCGGGGCACGGGCCTTGGCCTGCCCATCGCCCACAAGATCGTGGCCGCCCACGGCGGCGAGATCCGGCTGACGCCGCGCCCCGAGGGCGGCACCTCGGCCATGGTGCTGTTGCCGGTCACGGGCGGCGAAGGGGCCGATAAGGAGGAAGACGATGCGGGCTGAGTTGCTGGTCGTTGACGACGACGCCGGACATTTGTCCATGCTGCGCACGGTGCTCGCCGGCTGGGGCTACGGCGTGACCGGGGCCACGGACGGGGCCGAGGCCGTGGAACTGGTGCGTAGCCGCCCCTTTGACGCGGTGCTGCTCGACGTGCGCATGGCCGGCATGGGCGGCATGGAGGCCCTGTCGCTTATAAAAGAATACAATCCGGCCGTGCCGGTGCTCATCATGACGGCCTATTCGTCGGTGGAGACGGCCGTTTCGGCGCTCAAGTCCGGGGCCTACGACTATCTCACCAAGCCGCTGGACCTTGACGTCATGCGCCTGACCGTGGAGCGCGCCCTGGACCATCTGCGCCTGGCCCGGGAAAACGAGAACCTGCGCCAAAAGCTCGGGCCTGGCGTCGTCGGGCCGGAGATCATCGGCAAAAGCCCGGCCATGCGTGAGCTCTTTTCCATGATTGCCATGGTGGCCCCCACCGAAGCCACGGTGCTGGTCACCGGCGAATCCGGCACGGGCAAGGAACTGGTGGCCAAGGCGCTCCACGCCGGCAGCCCGCGCGCCGCCGGGCCGCTGGTGGCCGTCAACTGCGCGGCGCTCAATGAAACGCTGCTCGAATCGGAACTCTTCGGCCACGAGAAAGGGGCCTTCACCGGAGCCGAACGGCGGCGGGAAGGGCGGTTCATGGCCGCCAATAAAGGTTCGATCTTTTTGGACGAGATCGGCGAAATCGCCCCCTCCATCCAGGCCAAGCTCTTGCGTGTCATCCAGGAGCGCGAGATCCAGCGGGTGGGCGGCGACCACCCCATCGGTGTGGACGTGCGCATCCTGGCCGCCACCAACCGCGACCTCAAAAAGGAGGTCGAGGCCGGCCGGTTCCGCGAAGACCTCTACTATCGCCTCAACGTGGTGGCCATTGCCGTGCCGCCGCTTCGTGAGCGGGGCCAGGACATTCCACTTTTGGCCCAGCATTTCCTGACGCACTTTGCCGACAAAAACCGCAAACGCCTCAAGGGCTTTACTCCGGCGGCCATGGACCAGCTGCTGCGCTGCCCCTGGCCCGGCAACGTGCGCGAGCTGGAAAACGCCGTGGAGCGCGCCGTCATCCTGTCCGTCGGGGAATACGTCACCGAGCGCGAACTGCCGCTGTCCGCCATGCGCGAGGCCGGCGGCAACGGGGCCCCAGGCGGAGGCGCGCCCGCGTCGGCCGACATGGCCGGGCTGGCCGGCATGGCCCTGGACGACGTGGAGCGCGAGGTCATCCTGGCCACCCTGCGCGACACCGGCGGCAACAAGAGCGAAGCGGCGCGGGTGCTCGGCATCACCCGGGCCACCCTGCACAAGAAGCTTAAGAAGTACGGCGAGGAATAAGGGCTTTTCCGCCTGGGCCGGTCCAGGAGGCGGGGCCGCCAGCCCGTCTCCTGATACGGGGCGACGCGGGCCGGCCCTCGGCGGCCGGAACCGGTTCTGTCCGGTGCGAGCCCGTGCGCCGGCCGATAAAAAACGGGGCGCGGACCAGTCCGCGCCCCTCGTCTTTGGAAGCCAGCTGCGCGTTCTAACGCATGGCCTCGGGGAAGAGCTTGCCCCCAAGTTCGCGCAGCTTGTACTTCTGCACCTTGCCGCTGGTGGTCAGCGGGAACTCTTCCACGAACGCGATGTACTTGGGGATTTTGTGCCAGGCGATCTGGCCCCGGCAGAAGTCCTTGACATCCTCGGGAGCCATTTCCACGTCCTTGCGCAGGATGATAAACGCCCCCACTTCCTCGCCGTACTTGCGGCTGGGCACGCCGGCCACCTGTATATCGGCGATTCCCGGCATGGTGTAGAGGAATTCCTCGATCTCGCGGGGATAGATGTTCTCGCCGCCGCGAATGATCATGTCCTTGATGCGTCCGGTGATGACCACGAAGCCGTTTTCGTCCATGACGCCAAGATCGCCCGAGTGCAGCCAGCCGTCGGCGTCAATGCACTTGGCCGTGGCTTCGGGGTTCTTGTAGTAGCCCTTCATGGCGTTGTAGCCCCGGCAGCAGACTTCGCCCTGCTTGCCGCGCTCCACTTCCTCATTGGTCTCAGGGTCGAGCACCTTCACTTCGACGTGGGGGAAGGCCTTGCCCACGCTTTCCACCCGGTAGTGGTAGGGGTCGTCCACGTCGGACTGGGTCATGCCGGGCGAGCTTTCGGTGAGGCCGTAGACGCTGGTGATCTGCTTCATGTACATCTTCTCGGTCACCTGCCGCATGGTCTGCACCGGGCAGACCGAGCCGGCCATGATGCCGGTGCGCAGCGACGAGAAGTCGAATTTCGCAAACAGCGGATGCTCCAGCATGGCGATGAACATGGTGGGCACGCCGTAGACGGCCGTGCATTTTTCCTGCTCAATGGACATCATGGATTTGACCGGGTCGAACACTTCGGTGAAAACCATGGTCGTGCCGTGGTTGAGGCAGGCCATGACGCCGAGCACGCAGCCGAAGCAGTGGAACAGCGGCACATGGATAAGCAGCTTGTCCTTGCTGGTGAACCGCTGGCGCTGGCCGATGGAGTAGCCGTTATTTAAGATGTTGTGGTGGCTGAGCATAACGCCCTTGGGGAAGCCGGTGGTCCCCGAGGTGTACTGCATGTTGACCACGTCGTGGCAGTTGAAGGTGGCCTGCCGGGCTTTCAATTCCTCGTCGGTGACGGTGCGGGCCAGGCCGATGATCTCGGGGATGGAGTACATGCCCCGGTGTTTTTCCACGCCCAGGAAACACACCCGCTTGAGGTGGGGGAAGGTCTCGCTTCTGATCGCCCCGCGCTGCATGTTGCGCAGTTCCGGGGCCAGGTCGTAAAGGATCTCGATATAGTCCGAATCCCGAAAGCCGTTGATGATAAAGATGTTGTCGGCGTCGGAATTGGTGAGCAGATACTTGAGTTCGTTGCGCTTGTAGGCCGTGTTGACGGTGAGCAGCACGGCGCCCATCTTGGCCGTGGCGAACATCAGCGCCACCCAGAAGGGCACGTTGGTGGCCCACACGGCCACTTTTTCGCCCTTTTGGATGCCCAGGGCCATGAGGCCCTTGGCCAGTTCGTCGGTGAGTTCGTCGAACTGCTGCCAGGTCAGGCGATAGTCGCGGTCCACGTAGACCACGGCGTCCTGGTCCGGGAACTTGGACGCGGTTTCCTTGAGCAGGTCTCCCAGGGTCAGGTCGCGAAGGGGCGGCACGAAGGTCATGGGCGGCTCCTTTGCCTACTGCGGGATGTAAAGGACGGCGTAGATGTCGGTCTTGGGCGCGTTGCCGCAGCCCACGTAGTGGGGCACCACGGAATTGAAGTAGACCGAGTCGCCGGCCCCAAGGACATGGCGGTCCGGGCCGACGATGACTTCCAGCTCACCGGAAACCACCACGATGAATTCCTCGCCTTCATGGGAGGACAAGGGCTTTTCGGCCGCCGCTTCTTCGTCGGGGTAGATCTCGATGAAAAAAGGCTCCATGTGGCGGTCGGTCTTGGCCGCGCCCAGGGAATGGTATTTGTAGCTGGCCCGCTTGCCCCGGGCCTTGCGCAGTATGGCGTCGTCAGCCCCGCGCTCGGCGCAGCAGGTCAGGCAGATGTCGCTGTCCACGGCGTCGTCCATGAAGGTGCCCAGACGCTGTCCCAGGGCCAGGGCGATCTTGAGCAGGGGACCGATGGACGGGGTGACGTCCTCTTCCTCCAGGGCGGTGAGGAATTCCACGGAAAGACCGGTGCGGCGCGACAGTTCCTCGCGCGACATTTCCTGCCGTTCCCGGTACGTGCGGATGCGATCACCAAGCTTTTTGACGCTCATGGCTACCTCGTGGCTGATATAGTGGGACGGGGCGAGAGTCGACATGCCCCAGGAAGGTGCCCCGATACCATACTGCGGCGCGGAATTCCAGCCGTTTTTCCCGATCTTGCCGCTCGGAAAGAACCGTTTGACAAGCCGGGCTTCCATGCGAAAAGACGGGAGCAACCATTTCGCTAACCATACGAGCCAAGGGGTACCCCATGAGCAAGGAGATCGGACCGGTCCGGGAGATCGCCATGCGCCTTCGCGGCCTGCGCGAAGCCACCGGCATGACGGCCCAGGCCCTGGCCGAGGCCACCGGCGTCACCGCCGCCGACGTCGCGGCCTACGAGACCGGCAACACGGAAATTCCCGTCAGCTACCTCTACGAGGTCGCCAAGGCCTGCGGCGCGGACCTCACCGCGCTTTTAACCGGCGACGACGCCCACCTCATGAATTATTCCCTGGTGCCGTCCGGCCAGGGGCTGTCCGTGGACCGGCGCAAGGCCTACAAGTACCAGGCTTTGGCCTACCGCTTCCACAAGCCCCACATGGAGCCGTTTATCGTCACCGTGCCGCCCAAGGCCGAGTCCGAGATGGAGATCAACCGCCACCTGGGCGAGGAGTTCATCTATATGCTGCGCGGCCGGCTGGAAGTGCGCCTGGGCGAGGACATCGTGGTCCTTGAACCCCACGACAGCCTGTATTTTTCCTCCCGCACGCCCCACGCCATGCGCGGCCTCGACGGCGAACCGGCGGAGTTTTTGGACGTCATTATCTAGCCGGGCCGCCATGCCGTCCCGGCGGGCAGCCTGGCCGAATTGACCTGTGCCGGAGTGCATCGACAAGACAACAACCGTTTTGCCCGGGAGTCCAAGACCATGCCTGTCGCCAAACTGCGACCCAAAACCTACCGTGAGCTGCTCGAGACCTTTTCCATCGCCGTGCCCGAGAACTATAATTTCGCCTTCGATTTTCTCGACGCCGAGGCCGCCCAGGACCCGACCCGGCCGGCCATGATCCACATCGGCCCGGACGGGACCCGGCGCGACCTTGATCTGGCCTATTTCAGCAAGGAATCGGCCCGCATGGCCAACGCCTTCAAGGCCGCGGGACTCGTCAAGGGCGACAAGGTGATGATCATCCTCTACCGCCGGGTGGAGTGGTGGGTCACCATGCTGGCCCTGCACAAGCTCGGGGCCGTGCCCGTGCCTTCGCCCAACCTGCTCACCCCCCACGACATCGATTTCCGGGTCAACTACGCCGGCATCAAGGCCGTGGTGGCCGAGGATTCCGTAGTCGACCGGGTGGAAGCGGCCCGGGCCGCCTGCCCGACCCTGACCGTGTGCGTCCAGGTCGGCACGTCTCCGCTCCCGGCCGGCTGGCTCGACTACGAAACCATCCGCGCCGCCGCCGCCGAGGATTTCCCCCGCACAGCCGAAGCCCCGGGCGGCGACGATTCGCTGCTCATCTTCTTTTCCTCCGGCACCACCGGCATGCCCAAGATGGTGGAGCACAGCCACGCCTATCCCCTGGGCCACCTCACCACCGGCGTCTACTGGCACAACCTGGAGCCCGGCGACGTCCACCTCACCCTGGCCGACACCGGCTGGGGCAAGGCCGTGTGGGGCAAGTTCTACGGCCAGTGGATGGCCGGAGCCACGGTCTTCACCTGGGACTTCCGGGGCAAGTTCGTGCCCTCCGAGCTCCTCGACGTCATGACCGCCCACAAGGTGACCTCCTTTTGCGCCCCGCCCACGGTCTACCGGTTCCTTATCCGCGAGGACCTCAAGAAGTACGACCTCTCGGCGCTGCGCTACTGCACCACTGCGGGTGAACTCTTAAACGACGGCGTGTTCCGGGCCTGGAAGGAAATCACCGGGCTTTCCATCTATGAAGGCTACGGCCAGACCGAAACCTGCCTGCAACTGGCCACCTTCCCCTGCATGACGCCCAAACCCGGCTCTATCGGCCGGCCCACCCCGGGCTGGAACGTGGTCATCCTCGACGAGGAAGGCAAACCCTGTCCGGCCGGCGTCGAAGGCGAAATCTGCCTCAAGCTCGAAGACGGCAAGAACTTGGGCCTTTTCACCGGCTACCTCCAGGAACCGGCTAAAACCGCCAGCGTCATGGTCGACGGCTACTACCACACCGGCGACAAGGCCTGGATGGACGAAGACGGGTACTTCTGGTTCCTGGGCCGCACCGACGATCTCATCAAGTCCAGCGGCTACCGCATCGGACCCTTCGAGGTCGAAAGCGCGCTCATCACCCATAAGGCCGTGGTCGAGGCCGCTGTCACCGGCGTGCCCGATCCCGTGCGCGGCCAGGCCGTCAAGGCCACGGTTGTCCTGGCTCCCGGCTATACCGGCTCCCCGGAACTGGCCAAGGAACTGCAAGAGCACGTGAAAAAGGAAACCGCGCCCTACAAATACCCGCGCATCATCGATTTCGTCGCCGAGCTGCCCAAGACCATCAGCGGCAAGATCAAACGCGCCGAGATCCGCGCCAAGGACGAAAGTCGGGAAATATAAGGCGAAGGGAAGAGGAAGATGCCTCCGGCGGCCGGGAGGGGGTAACCCCCTCCCGGACCCTCCCTGTCTGGGGGCGGCGTTTCCCCGGGCTTCAGGCTTTGCCTGAAGCCCGGGGAAACGCCGCCCCCAAACGGGAAGGCTTCGCGAAGAGCGCGCGGAGACCGCAAACCAGATGGGGGGTCCGGGGGCCTCAGGCCCCCGGCCGCCGGAGGCTCTTCTCTTCTCTCTTCTTCACTCCGAAAACGTATGCCCCCGGCCAACATTTCCCTTGTCGCGCGGCTGGCGCGCGAGCCGTTGACCCATTTTCTGGTGCTTGGGGCGTTGCTTTTCGCCTTGGGGACGCTTGGCCGGCCGGCTGAGCCGACAGTCGTTGCTGAGGGCGCGGCCATCGTCGTCATCGACGAGGATGTGCGCCAGCTTGCCGGCCTGTGGCGGATGCAGTGGGGCCGGGAGCCGACGCCGGCCGAACTGCGCCGGCTGGCCGACGAGCAGGTGCGCGAGGAGGTGCTCGTGCGCCAGGCCCTGGCCGCCGGCCTGGAGGCCCAGGACATCCTGGTCCGTCGCCGGCTGGCCGCCTTGGCCGCCGCCCGGTTGGAGCAGGGGATAAGCCTGCCCGAGCCGAGCCAGGCCGAACTGCGCGCCCTGTACGAGGCCGATCCCGCCGCCTTTGCTCCGGTTGCCGAGCTGACTTTCCGCCAGATCGCCTTTTCCGACCGCGCCCGGGGCGGCCGGGCCAAGGAAGAGGCCATACAGGCCCGCGACGCGCTCTCCGGCCGGGACGCCGCCGCCGGCCAGGGCCTGGGCGACCACACCGAACTGCCCGAGCGCTCCGAAAACGTGACCCCGGACGAAACGGCGGCTCTTTTCGGCGACGCCTTCGCCGCTACGCTCACCACCTTGCCGGTCGGGTCCTGGCAGGGGCCGCTGGCGACCCTGGGCGACTGGCATCTGGTCTTTGTCGAAGCGGCCCGGCGCGGCCCGCCGCCGCCCTTCGAGACGGCTCGGCCGGCTGTGGCCGAGGCCTGGAAGCGCAATCGCCTGGAGGCCGAACGCAAGCAGGCCTATGCGGCCGTGCTGGCCCGCTATACGGTCGTCCTGCCGCCGTCCGTGGCCGAGAGCCGGCCATGACGCGGCCCTTTGCCGAGCTGGCCTTGGCCGTCGCCGTCCTGACCGGCCTTTTGGCCGCGTCCGTTTCCGCCCACGCCCACGAAACCCGGCCGGCCGTGCTGGAGCTGCGCCAGACCGCGCCCGAACGCTTTGACGTGCTGTGGCGCACGCCGCTGTATGAAGGCCAGCGCCTGCCCTTTGTCCTGCGTCTGCCCGACGGCGCGAAGCAAATAAGCCCGCCCATCGTCATGAGCCTGCCGGACTGGCATCTCGAATCCTGGCGTGTCGCCGCGCCGGGGGGGCTTGTGGGCAAGCGGGTCCTTTTTTCCGGCCACGACGCCACCACGGCCGGGGTGGTGGTGCGCTACGCCGGGCTGGACGGCCGGGAGTCCACAGCCGTGGTCACCCCGGACAAGGACGGCCTGACCCTGGCCGGCCAGGGCTCGACCGGCGCGGACTTCACCGACGCCGTGGCCCTGGGCCTGCGGCATATCGGCTATGGCATCGACCATCTGCTTTTTGTGCTGGGGCTCATCTGTCTGGCCCGGGGCGGCTGGCGGCTGGTGGAGACGGTCACGGCCTTTACCGTGGCCCACAGCTTGACCCTGGCCGCCGCCGCCTCGGGGCTGGTGAGCGTTCGGGCCGAGCCGGTCAACGCCGTGGTGGCGCTCAGCATCCTTTTCCTTGGCCCGGAGATGGTGCGGCAGTTGCGCGGCCAGTCGAGTCTGGCCATCCGTCGGCCGGCGGCGGTGGCCTTTGCCTTCGGCCTGCTCCACGGCCTGGGTTTTGCCGGCGGCTTGTCCGGGTTTGGCCTTTCCCGGGAGGCCCTGGTGGTGACCTTGCTTGGCTTCAACCTCGGCGTGGAAATCGGCCAACTCGCCTTTGTGGCCGCCCTCCTGGCCGTGGCCGCCTCCCTTGCCCGGCTGGGTATGGCCTGGCCGGCCTGGGCCGGCTACGCCCCGGCCTATGTGGTCGGCACGGCCGGGGCCTACCTGACCATCGCCCGAACCGTCGTCATGTTGGGGATATGATGAGGACTCGTCTAGGTTTTCTCTGCCTGGCCGCCCTGGCCATGGTCCTTGGCCGGGCCGAGCCGGCCCTGGCCCATCTGGTCAGCGCCGACGTGGGCGATTTCTACGCCGGCCTGCTCCATCCCCTGACCTCGTGGGAGCATTTGCTCCCCCTGGCCGGGCTGGCCTTTCTGGCTGCCCAGTCCGGGCGCGGCGGCGGCCGGCTGGCTGTTTGCCTGCTTCCCCTGGCCCTGGCTGTCGGCGTCTGCGGCGGCGCGCTCTGGCCGCTGCCTCGGGCCGCCGCCGGACTGGCCGGACTTTGGCTGGCCGTTTGCGGCGTGTTGGCCGCCTGGCCCGGGCCTTGCCGTCCCGCCCTGGTCGGCCTGTGCGCCGCCGGTCTCGGCGTGGCTCTGGGTTGGCGCGGCGGGGCGGACTGGGCCGTCTCCCGGGCCGGCTGGCAGTTCGTGCCGGGCGTGGCGGCCTGCGGCTTTTTGCTGACGGCCCTGGGCGCGGCCTGGCTGCCGCGCCTGGAGGGCGGCTGGCGGGGCCGGGCGCGAGCTCTCCTGGGGCTGGCCTTGGCCCTGACCGGTCTGCTGCTGGCCTTTCGCGGCGTCATGGGCGAGGGCGGCGCGGCCGGGCTTGGGCAGTTGGCCGGCTGGTTGGACGGCGGGCGTGTGGGGGATTTCCTGCAACATCCCACGGCCTCGCCCTGGACCCTGGCCGGCGTCCTGGCCGGGGCCATGGCCTGGGGCGGGGTCCATGCCTTGACGCCCGGCCACGGCAAGGCCCTGGTCGGGGCCTATCTCGTCGGCGCCCGGGGCACGTGGCGACATGCCGTCTGGCTGGGGCTCACCGTGGCCGTCACCCATACGGCGGGCGTGTTCCTCCTGGGCGGCGCGGCCGTGCTGGCCGCCGACGAGGCCGGGCGGGAACGGCTCATGCCCTGGCTGGCCCTGGCCTCGGGCCTGGGCATGTGCGCCGTGGGCGGGACCATGGCGGCGCGCGGCCTCTGGCGGTTGCGCGGCCGGGCAGGGGAGGGGCGGGCGCACAGCCATGGCGGCGTGGCCCATTCCCACGGAGGAACGTCCCATAGCCACGGCGGCGTCGCAGGCGGACAAGATGAGGCGCTGCACAACCACGGCGGGCCGGCCCACAGTCACGGCGGTCTGCTTCACAGCCATGGAGGAGGGACGCACAGCCACGGCGGCGGCCGATCCGATGCGGCCGAACCGGTCGGCTGGCGCAATTTGCTGGCCCTGGGCGTGTCCGGCGGGCTGGTCCCGTGCCCGTCGGCCCTGGCCCTGATGTTGGCCGCCATCGCCCTGGGCCGGCCTGGCTGGGGGCTGATCCTGTGCGCGGCTTTCGGCCTGGGGCTGGCCGGAGTGCTGACCGGGGTGGGGCTTTTGTGCCTGGCCGGGGTGCGGTTTCTGGGCGGCACGGGCCGGCTGGGCCGGGCGGCGGGCTGGCTGCCTCTGGTCGGGGCCGGGCTTATTGCCGCCATCGGCGCGTTGGCCGCCTGGGAAGCCCTTGTTGTGCTCCTTTCCTGAAAAAGGGCTGTCCGGGCGGTTGCCAGCCGCCGTGGGCCGGACTATGGAAGGCGAAATTCCGGGCCGCGCGGCAAGAGCCGTCGGCCGCTTCCGCGAGGACCCATGCGCCAGGGCGACGCCGCCAAAACCGTATCCCCCATCGAAGCCGTTCGCCGCTACTGCCTGACCGCCTGCATGGGCGGCCAGCGCAGCCTGGTCGCCGGCTGCGTCGATGCGGACTGTCCGTTCCATCCGCTACGCTTAAAGGAAGTGCCCGAGGGCTTCGGCGTACGTGTGGTGCGGGTCATCCGCCGCTTCTGCCTGCGCTGCACCCTGGGGGATCGCGGCGATATCCGTCGTTGCCGGGAAAAGGCCGCCTGCCCGGTCTGGCCCTACCGCATCGGCGTCTCGCCCCGAAAGCTCAAGCGCCTCATCGCGGAAAAACGCCGTCCCAAGCAGCTCGAACTGCCGTTGTAGTTTCCCGCCGTCCAGGCCCGCCCAGAACTGTATTCCATCGACAATGCCCGTCTCTTGTCGTGGGCGTCTTTCTCCGCGGCCTGGCCCAAATCCGCAGCCGCCGATTTAGGGCCGTCCGTCCCGGCCAACGGTAGTCACGCGCCGGTAAACGGCGTTTCCCCGGTTTCCCGCCGCCGTCCGCCCGCCATGGGGTCATTCCCGCCGTCCGCCGAAATTCCCGTGCCGCGTTGTCGCGGGCCGCCTATTTGTGGCCCATCCCCAAGCGGCGGCCGTCGCCGACGGGACGCCCGGACCAACCCCGGCCCGGCCCCAGGCCGGAGACAAGGAGCACGATCCATGCAACCAGACAACGCCCCGCCCGCCGCCCACGCCCCGGACGCCGGCCAGTTTTCCGCCCTCGTGCGCAAACGCTGGACCGTCTCCCTGACCCTGACCGCGCTCATGCTGTCCATTTACTACGGCTTCATCATCATCCTGGCTTTTCGCCCCGACATCTTCGCCGAACGCGTCGGCCAGCGCCTGACCCTGGGCATTCCGGTCGGCCTTGGCGTCATCCTGGCCTCCTGGCTGCTGACCGGCCTGTACGTGCGCTGGGCCAACGACGACTACGACAGCACCGTGAACACCATCAAACGCGCCATGCGGGAGAACCAGGGATGAACACCTTTACCAGCACCATCGGCCAGCCCAACGCCACCTCCATCATCTTTTTCTTCGTCTTTATCGTGGCCACCCTGGTCATCACCTATTACGCCGCCCGGCGCAGCCGCTCGGCCTCGCAGTTCTACGCCGCCGGCCGTTCGGTGACGGGCTGGCAAAACGGTCTGGCCCTGGCCGGCGACTACATGTCCGCCGCCTCGTTCCTGGGCATCGCCGGCCTTGTGTCGCTCAAGGGCTACGACGGCCTCATCTATTCCATCGGCTTCCTGGTCGGCTGGCCCATCATCATGTTTCTCATCGCCGAACCCCTGCGCAACCTCGGCAAATACACCTTCGCCGATGTGGTGGCCTATCGCCTGTCCCAAAAGCCCATCCGCGTGGCCGCTTCGGTGGGTTCGCTTCTCACCGTGTGCTTCTACCTCATTGCCCAGATGGTGGGTTCGGGGTCGCTGATCAAGATGATGTTCGGCCTGCCCTATGAAACGGCCATCATCATCGTGGGCGCGGTCATGATCGCCTACGTGCTCTTTGGCGGGATGCTCGCCACCACCTGGGTGCAGATCATCAAGGCCGTGCTGCTCCTGGCCGGGGCCACGGTCATGGTGCTCATGGCCTTGTCCCGGTTCGACTTCGACGTGACGGCCCTTTTCGGCGCGGCCGCCGCCACCTACGGCGAAAAAGTGCTCAATCCCGGCGGGCTGGTCGCCAACCCCCTGGACGCCGTGTCCCTTGGCATCGCGCTCATGTTCGGCACGGCCGGGCTGCCCCACATCCTCATGCGCTTCTACACCGTGCCCGACGCCAAGGCCGCCCGCAAATCCGTGTTCTACGCCACCGGACTCATCGGCTACTTCTACATCCTCACCTTCATCATCGGTTTCGCCGCCATGGTGCTCGTGGGCCGCGACGTGATCCTCAAGATGGACGCCGGCGGCAACATGGCCGCGCTGCTCCTGGCCGAAGTGACCGGCGGCACGGTGTTCCTGGGCTTCATCGCGGCGGTGGCCTTCGCCACCATCCTGGCCGTGGTGGCCGGGCTGACCCTGGCCGGAGCCACGACCCTGTCCCACGACCTCTACGCCAACGTGTTCCGGGCCGGCCGCTCCACCGAGGAAAACGAGATGAAGGTGGCCAAGCGGGCGACCATCGGCCTTGGCGTGGCCGCCATCCTGCTTGGCCTGGCCTTCAAGGGCCAAAACGTGGCCTTCATGGTGGGCCTGGCCTTCGCCATCGCCGCCAGCGCCAACTTCCCGGCGCTCATCCTCTCCATCCTCTGGAAGGGGACCAGCACCTTCGGGGCCACGGCCAGCATCGTGGCCGGCGCTGCGGCCGCCGTGGGGCTCATCGTGCTGTCGCCCACGGTCTGGGTGGACATTCTCGGCAACGCCGCCCCCATCTTCCCTTGGAAGAACCCGGCCCTGGTGTCCATGCCCTTTGCCTTCCTGGTCGGCTGGCTCGGTTCGGTGCTGGTTCCCGACGCCCGGGCCCAGTCCCTCTACGCTGCCCAGCAGATCCGCAACTATCTGGGAGTGGGCGCGGAGTGATCGCCAGCAAACGGACCTGGGAGGCCTTCCCCGGTCCGTTTTGTCGTTTGTCGCCAGGCTTGGGAGATGTCATGGACCCCGAAACCGCCGCCATAGTCGCCGCTTTGTCCGCCGCTCCCGACAGCCTGACCCTGGGCCGTGAGCTGGAGCGCATCCGCCGCTGCATCGCCGACCGGGCCGTATCCCAGGCCGACGCCCTGGAAACCGGGCGTTTGGCCAGCCAGTTCTATGACGCGTTTCTCGTGCGGGCGGTCGAACTGGCCCGGTCCGGGCCGCCGAAGTTTCCCGAGACGGCCGGTCCGTGCTGCCTGGCCGTGCTCGGCAGCCAGGGCCGGCGCGAGCAGTTCCTGGCCACGGACCAGGACAACGCCCTGATCCTAGGCGACGGCATCGACGAGGCGGCCCTGGCCGCCTTTGCCGCTCGGCTGGAACGCCTGCTGGCCGAGGCCGGCATGCCGCCGTGCCCCAAGGGTATCATGGCCGCCAATCCGGCCTGGCGACGGCCCCTTGCGAACTGGTTGGCGGCCGTGGACGCCGCCGCCGCCCGCCCGGATGAGGAGGCGGTGCTGTTCATTTCGCTTCTGGCCGACCTGCGTCCGGTCTGGGGCGAGACCTCCCTGGCCGCCGCCCTGGCTGAACGGGTGCGTCGCCGAGGCATGGAGTCGAGTCTGCTCACCCGTGGGCTGGCCCGGGAGGCCCTGCGTTTTGGGCCGCCGACGCGAATCTTCGGCCATCTGCCGAGCGGGCTTTTCGGCTTGGGCCACGGCAGCCTCGATCTCAAGGCCGCCGCCGTGTACCCGCTGGTCCTTGGCGTCAAGGCCCTGGCTCTGGAGGCCGGCATCGCCGCGCCGGACACCCTGGGGCGGCTGGCCGGCCTGGTCGCGGCCGAGCGCCTGGAACCGGAATTGGCCGTCGCGTTGCAAGACGGCCTGGCCCGGGTCCAGTCCCTGCGCCTGTCCGCCCAGGCCACGGCCTGGAGCCGGGGGCAAATCGCCGACAACCGTCTGGTTCCCTCGCGCCTGTCCGCCCAGGCCCTGGCCGATCTCGACGCCGCCCTGCGCGCCGCCGGCCGGCTCTCCGAAATCCTCAAGCACCACTTCAGCCTGCACTGTCTGACCTGACCCCGGAGGCCGCCATGTCCCTGCCCGATCCCTCGCGCCAACCCGATGCCGTGGCCGCCTTCCTCGCCGTGGCGCCGCCCTTTGACCGGCTGCCGCCAGACGAACGGGCCATCCTGGCCGCCGCCGGCCGGGTGGAGCTGTTTCTTGAAGGCGAGACCATCGCCGAGGCCGACGGCCAAATCGAGCCGGCCGTATGCTGCATCCAGCGCGGTGCGGTGGTGTTTGTCGGCCAGGGTGACGCCCCGGGGCTGGCCGACGCGCGTGGAGAAGGGGAGTGTTTCGGCCTTGGCGGCGCGCTACCCGGCGCATCGGACGGCTACCGGGCCGTGGCCGCCAGCGACGCGTTTTTGGTGCGCTTGCCCGGCGCTGCCTATGCCGCCATGGCCAGGCGGCATCCCTTTGTGGCCGCCTATTTCGCCAACTGCCTGGACAAGCAAGCCTGCCGGACCCACGACGGCCTGGGGCTGGACGCGGCCGAGGCCGACGGGGACTACCTCTTCACCCGGCTGGCCGGGGAGGTGGCCTCGCCGGGCATCGTGTCCGTGCCCCGGGGCACGGATCTGCCGACCACGGCCCGGGTCATGGAGGAAGCCGGAGTTGGTTCGGTGCTCGTGCGCGAGGCTTCGGGCACGGTCATCGGCATCGTCACCGATCGCGACCTGCGCCGGGCCGTGGCCCGGGGCATGGGCCTTGCCGCTCCGGTCGAGACGCTTATGTCCACGCCCGTGGCCGCCATTGACGCGGCCACGCCCTGTTTTGAGGCCCTAAGCCGCATGACCGAGGCCGGCATCCGCCATCTGCTGGTGACCAGGGACGGGGAGCCGGCCGGGCTGGTCACGGCCAATGACCTGCTCCTGGCCCACGGACGTTCGCCCATGGCCCTCTTGCGGGCCATCCGCCGGGCGGCCTGCCTGGACGACCTTGTGGCCCTGTCCCATCGGGCCGGCCCCCTGGCCGCCGCCCTGGCCGCGCGCGGGGCCGGGGCGGCCACGGTGGGCGGCATCCTGGCCATGACCGCCCAGGGCCTGCTTGGGCGGCTGGTGGAGCTGGCCGAGCGGCGTTTCGGCCCGCCGCCGGGCAAATGGTGCTGGCTGCTCCTGGGGCCGGCCGCCCGGCGCGAGCTTTTGCCCGGCCAGGGCCTGGACGCCGTCGTGGCCATCGACTGCGGCGGGGACGATATCCTGGAGCGGGCCATGGACACCTACTGCCGGGCCGTGCTGCCGGCCTTGGCCGAGGAATTGGCCGCCTGCCGCCTGGGCGGCGGCCGGCTCCTGGGGCCGGTGCGGCTCTCCGGCCTAGTCGCCCTGGCCGCCCAGGGCCGCGACCTGGACGGCCTGGACCTGCTGCCGGCCGTGGGCGGGGCCGGAACGATGGACGCGGTCCGGCAACGGCTGGCCACGGATCGGCCGGACCCGGGCTTGCTGCTGTCCGCCTTGAGCGCGGTGGTGGCCCGGCCCACGCCCCTTGGCGTGCATCAGGGCAAGCTGGCCGAGCGAGCCGGGGGCTTTGCCCCGGCCTTTGATCTCGACGGACGCGGCAGCGGGGCGGTTGTGGCCATGACCCGACTGGCGGCGGCCTTTCACGGACTGCCGCAACTCGGTACTGTCAGGCGTCTGGCCGCCCTGGCCACCGGGGGCCATCTGCCCGAGAGCGTGGCCCAAAACGCCGGCCAGGCCTGGGCGTTTTTCGAGGGCGAACGTCTGGCCGCCCGGCTGGCCGGCCAGGCCGACCCCGATGTCGTGGCCCGGCCGGGGACGCTCTCCGCCCGGAAACGCCAGGAATGCCGGGCCGCCTTTGCCGCCGTGGAGGCCCTGCGACAGGCCCTGGCCGGGATGCTTGCCGGGATGGAGGCCGGGCAATGAGCCGGTTTCTGGCCGGTCTTTGGGAGCGCCTGGGCCGCCCCTTTGTCCGGCCCCCGGTCCATCCGGCCCTGGCCGCCCACCGAGCCGCCCAGGCCGGGCGCGAGGCCGGGGCGCGGCTGGGCAACCTCGAATTCGTGGTTCTCGACACCGAACTCACCGGTTTTGACCCCAAACGCGACGCCGTCGTGTCCGTGGCCGCCGTGCGCTTGCGGGGCCTTTCCATCATGGCCGGCGAGACCTTCGCCGCCTTGACCCGGCCGCCGCGCGACGTGCCCCGCCAGTCGTCCCTGGTCCATGGCCTGACGGCCTCGGCCCTCAGTAAAGCCGCCGGCCTGGATGAGGTCCTGGCCGGCCTTCTGGATTTCATCGGTCCGGCTGTGGTCGTCGGCCACCATGTCGATCTGGACATGGGGTTTTTAAACGCCGCCAGCCGCCGTTTCTTTGGCGGGGATCTGGCCGCGCCCTGCATCGATACCCTGCGCCTGGCCATGGCTTACGAGGAAAAGCGTCTTTCCCCGGGGGGCGGTGCCGGGCTGGAACACGCCGCGTTTGATCTGGCAAGCCTTTGCCGTCGCTACGGCCTGCCCGAGTTCGCCGCCCATGACGCCCGCCACGACGCCCTGGCCGCCGCTTATCTCTTTGTCTACCTGGCCAAGAAACTCGGTCGGGGCAGGGCGTTGACCCTGGCCGACCTGTGGCGTGCCGGCAGGCATTGGTGGATGTAGATTTTGACCGGAAACTAAAAAAAGGGTTGACGAGGCAGGGCAGAGTCTCTAAATAGGAATCAACAGCAACTAGGAATAAGACTTATGCAGATCGACGCCCTCAAAAAACTGTTCGCCCAAAGCGGCCTCAAGTTTACCAACCAACGGTATCTGGTATACAAGGCCATGGTCGAGGCCCGGGATCATCCCTCGGCCGAGACGGTCTGGCGACGGGTTCGGGAGTCGGCTCCGGCCATTTCCCTGGATACGGTCTACCGCACCCTGGCGTCGCTGGAGGCGCGGGGGCTGGTGACCCGGGTGCCGGGCGGGAGCGAGGAAAGCCGCTTCGACGGGGACGCGTCGCCCCATCACCACTTGGTGTGCTTGCAGTGCGGGGGTATCGAAGATTTCGTCATGCCCGGAGCCGGGCTGGCAGATCTGCCGCCGGAAGTGGCGGCCTGGGGCCGTGTGCGCGACGCCCAGGTGCTGGTTCGCGGTGTGTGTCGCCGTTGCCTTGGCTTGTGAAAACAATCAACCCAACTCAATACAAGGAGCCAATGATGTCCAAGACCATGAACAATCTGCAGGAAGCTTTTGCCGGCGAGTCCCAGGCCAACCGCAAGTATCTCGCCTTTGCCGCCCAGGCGGAAAAAGACGGCATGATCGGCGTGGCCAAGCTGTTCAAGGCCGCCGCCGCCGCCGAGACCGTCCACGCCCACACCCATCTGCGCAACATGAAGGGTATCGGCACCACTGCCGAGAACCTCAAGGCCGCCATCGAGGGCGAGACCCACGAATTCAAGAGCATGTACCCGGCCATGATCGAGGAAGCCAAGGCCGAGGGCGACAAGGCGGCCGAGCGCGGCTTCACCTTTGCCAACGCCGTCGAGCAGCTCCACGCCGAGCTCTATTCCGCCGCCGCCAAGGACCCCGCCGGCTATCCCGTCGAGGATTGGTACGTCTGCTCGGTGTGCGGCTACACCATCGCCGGCGCGGCTCCCGAGAAGTGCCCGGTCTGCCAGGCCCTGGCCAAGGCGTTTTTCAAGGTCGACTAGTGTTGCGCCTCTTAAAAAGTACGAGCGTATTTTTTAAGAAAAGGATTGGATTTCGTCTGTAGTCCACGAAGCAACGATTCCCTTTTCGTGGATGCGACACGAGCCTGGCCGGGGCGCTCGGCGTCCCGGGACAAAGGAGCGAGCATGTCCGCGCCTGAGAACATGTGGCAGTGCCAGACCACCAATTGCGGGTACATTTACGATCCCGACCGGGGGGACCGTAAAGGCAAGATTCCGGCCGGAACGTCCTTCGAAGACCTTCCCGAGGGTTGGAAATGCCCTATCTGCGGCGGCGGAAAGAAGTGCTTCCGTCCCCTGGCCGGCCCCGGCTCGACCAAGGAAGTCAAATGTCCCGTCTGACGACCGGGCGGCCCTTTTCGGGCCGCCCGTCTTGGACTCCCAAGCCCCGCAAGGGGCTCAGACCACTGACAAACCCCCTTCAGCAAATACGGAGGGGGTTTGTTTTTTTCTGCGGCTGTTAAGCACAGACGAAGGAAAAGTATCTTGGTAAAAAGAAAGACGCGATTCGACAATATAAGATAGCCGTCCAGGACGCACCACCTCCGACTGGGGGCTTTCTCCCCCCTCTGGAGAGGTACAAAGCGATCTTTTTCATGTTGAAGACAGCAGCACAGAGTAGACATTGTTCGCGTATCTTCGACAGACCTCGCATTTTCGCGTATCTGTGTCCTTGCAATTCCTTAGAATCGGCGGAGCTTCTCTCTACTGTTTCCTTTCTTTTTGCGTAAAGCATTTTCCTCGTGAGGCCACTGCACAATTCTTTGAGGTCCCTGAATTCCGTCTTTCTGGTCTTTTTCGAGGGTAAGATCGGCAGTTTTACGTGATTTTCCGCCGGACTCAGGCTGTTTTCCACCTTCTTCGGCAGCTTTCGCCGCCAAAGGAGGCACTTATACTCAACAGGCTGCCTTTAGTACGGCTTTTTTCAGGTTGAAAGCCATGGCGTTGAGGAGAAACTCCAGCGTAAGCGCAAAGTGCTCCCCACCTTCACGGCGGTCCGTCTACGGGCTATGAGGGTTTGCCGGCTAAGCCGAGATGGTCTTTGAATCGAGATGCTGGGGCAGCAGGGCCCGGAAATCGTCCTGGGACTTGGCCAGTGGCAGCTTTTCAAAGAGGAAGTGGAGATAGCGCAGCGGCTCCAGGTCGTTGGCCTTGGCGGTCTCGATGAGGCTATAGAGGGCAGCGCTGGCGGCCGCGCCAGCGGGAGAGCCGGAGAAGAGCCAGTTTTTCCGGCCCACGGCAAAGGGGCGGATGGCGTTCTCGGCCAGGTTGTTGTCGGGGCGCAGGTGCCCGTCCTTGAGGTAAACGGCGACGCGGTCCCACTGCCCCAGGGCATAGGCAATGGCTTTTCCGAGCAGGCTCTTGGGCGGCGTGGTCTTCTCCCGCTCCAGGAGCAACGCCTTGATCCTGGCCATGATCGGCGTGGCCTTGGCCTGGCGCATGGCATGGACCTGGTCGGCGTCGCATTTCGCGTCCTGGGCCTGCTTTTCCAGGTGATAGAGCTTGCCGATGAGGTCAACGACGGTCTGGGCCGTGCCTCCGGAGCTTTTTTTCGAGCCGGCCTTGAGCGCTTCCACGAATTTTCGGCGCACGTGGGCCAGGCAGCCGACGTGGATGATCCCCTCGCGCTCGCCCAGGGCGTTGTAGCCGGCGAAGCCGTCGGTTTGGAGGTAGCCCTGGAAATCGCCGACGAGTTCCTCGGCCACCTGTCCGGATCGGGTGGGCGCGTAGTGAAAAAGGACTGCCGGGTGCTCGGGTGGTCCTCCCCGAACCAGCCACATATAGGACGGGCTGGTGTTGGCCCGACCTACTTCGCCCAAGACTTGGACGACGGTTTCGTCCAAGTTGATGATTGGCCCGGAGCGACTCTCCTCGGAGAGCAAGCCGACGAGGGGCTGACAGGCCCGGGCCACCTGGAGAGCCCAGCCGCACATGGTTGCCCGGGAGATGTCCAGGCCCAGACGCTCAAATATGCGTTCCTGGCGGTAGAACGGCAGACCATCGACGAACTTCGAGGCCAGCACATAAGCCACCAGTCCCGGGGTGGCCAGCCCTTGGGGGATAAGCTGCGGGGGCATGGGCGCGGTTTTGACCGTCGGACCGTCGTCCTCGGTGCCCTCGCAGGCCCGACAAGCGTACTTGGGCCGGATGTGGCGGATAACCTGTATGGTGGCCGGGATGAAGTCGAGCTTCTCGGAGACTTCCTCGCCGATGCGAGTGAGTTCGCAGCCGCAGGGACAGACCTTGTCCGCTTCAGGAATGTCGTGAACGACCTCGACGCGGGGAAATTCCTGAGGAATCGGACGGCGGCCGGTCTTTTTGCGGGCGTGGGCGGCGACGGCAACCTCCCCGCTTTCAATGGCTTCGGACTGCTCTCCGGCCACCGCCTCGGCTTCGTCGAAAAGGGAGTACTGCATTTCCTTGGTCGTGGGCTTGGCCTGGCGTTCCGACTTGGCCAAATGGAGAATCGCCTTGAGCAGGCGGACCTGCTCCTCCAGTTGGGCGATGTAGCTGGCCTTGTCGACGAGGAGTTCCTTGAGCGCGGCGGGATCGTTGGGCAGGGAAGCGATGCCTCTCCAGTCGCTTTTGCCAGAGACAAAATCCGTTGTTATCCCAATACAAAATCTTGATGATGCTGCGGTCTCGGTTGCAAAAGGCGAACAAATGTCCGGAAAAGACGTCCATCTCCAGATGCTCAGCCACCAGCAGCGACAACCCATTGATGGCCTTACGCATGTCGGTCGTTCCCAGCACCAGGTAGACCTTGGCGCCCGGGCCGAGGATGTTCACGCCGAGCGCTCCATCCCGGCCAGGACATCAAGCAACCTTCGCAGTACTGGCGCGGCAAAATCTTCGGCGATATCCACCTGGAATCGTTCGCCCACGTGCAGGCGCAGGGGAACACGGCCAGGACGAACGTCGGACAAGGCGGAGGCCAGTTGCTGCGGGGCGACGGCCACGACGACCGGCACGGCATCCCGGCTGTCCTGCTCACGGACAAGTCGACGCACCCAATGTCCCAAGGAGCTTGCCGAAACACCAGCGCGACGGCAATACGCCGTCCGACTCAACCCGCTTTCACGCCACGCGGCCACCTGCTCCCGCCAGTAACCCAGCTTCGCCGCTGATGTTCGACGCTTCCTGTTGCTCTCCGACATCCTTGCCACTCCTTGCTGGAGGCAAGAATGCCAGAGACAAAGGGGGGCCGGTAGAAGGGGCGAAATTTGCGCTTACGACGAAACCGAGCACGACGTGCTGGCCTACATGATCTTCCCGGCACAGCACCGGGTCAAGCTGCACAGTACCAATCCGCTGGAAAGGCTGAACAAAGAGGTGAAGCGGCGAGCGGACGTGGTCGGCATCTTCCCCAACGAGCAGTCCATCATCCGGCTCATCGGGGCCATCTTGCTGGAGCAAAACGACGAGTGGCAGTTGCAAAGCCGCTACATGCAGGTCGAGGCCATGGCCGAACTCAACACCCAACCCAACGAGGCGCAGCCAGCCCAAATCCCACCCAGGGCAGCCTAACCGATTGCCACCTCAAGCACACCGGAATTTACACCACGTTGACGGACGTGACCCAATAGAGTTGTTTCCGCTTTCAAACATATTGACAAATTCGCCTAAACGAATACATGAGGAAGCATGGACGAACTGGCGGAAGGATTGAAGGCGTTGGCAGACCCGACCCGGCTGCGCCTGCTCAATCTGCTGCGACACGGGGAACTGTGCGTGTGCGATCTGACGGCTTCCCTGGAGTTGCCGCAGCCGAAAGTGTCGAGGCATTTGGGATACTTGAAGAAAGAACGATGGGTGTCCGGAAGGCGGGACGGCAAATGGATGCATTACAAGCTTGCCACCCCGCGCCATCCTATTCTCGTCCGGATGATGCAAACGTTGCACGATAATCTTGGGAGCCATGAAATCGCGACAGCAGATGAGGCGAGGCTTCGTGGGCACTTGAAGGCAAAACACCTGTCTGCTGCGGATGGCCGGTCCCTGGAAGATTCCGCCTGAAAAAGGGTGTTGTGAGCCGGAAACAGGTTTTTCTTTGAAGCAAAAATGGTTTTTTGAATCTTTGTGCGAGCGACAGCTGACTGGTGTCTGATGGTTGTTGATGTCTTTGGTGTGCAGTCAACCGAGCGCAGGAGGACAACTATGGACGACAGCTCATGGAATTCAATTGTTGAAAAATCATGTTGCGACGCGGATTTTAAGAAACGATTGCTGGCTGACCCGAAGGCGGTGTTGGCCGAAGAGGGCGTCGCCATTCCCGAAGGCGTCACCGTCAAAGTTGTCGAATCGACCCCTACAGAAACGTGGCTCGTTTTGCCATGCCATCGGGAGAGAATTAAATTTTTAAGTCCCTACGTCGCCGTGCACGAGGTTGATGGCGTCGAAGTCCCTGGCTGCGAGCCTGAAACATGCAAAAATCCTGCGGCGGGGTGTGCGGAGTAATACAAGAGTCCTCAGATTGGATCTGCTGCAGCGCAGTGAAAGAGAGTATGGCTGAAAAACCTTCGGCCATGCTCTCTTTTTTTTGAAATTGAAATGTAAATCAACGCCTTGCTTGATGAGTGCTGTTGAGTGATTGCTGAAAAAACCCGATGAAGGTAGGAAGTTTGTGAGAACGCCATTACGCTCGGGGCACTTTTCCGAACGGTAGCTGTGAACTCATAGAAAATATGGCAATTTGTATCCGTTGCCGAATGCTTCGGTGCGTAGTGGTAATGAGGCTCATTCTGGCTTTTTAGTGTTGTGTGCTGCGCTGTTTCGTTAGCATGTTACTATAAATGGGCTTCACATGGAACACAGTTCGTTCATAGGTTTGTTTCAGAATGTTTCTCTCTTGTTGGCGGTCGCGCTGCTCTTTGAGGTGGCTGTCGTCCGCTTCAAAAAAAACAATACGTTCCTGACCCAGGTGGTCACGGGCATTGCGCTCGGGGCCATTGGCGTGGTCGTCATGCTGACGCCGTGGAAGCTGATGCCCGGGGTGGTTTTTGACACGCGCTCTGTCCTGGTGGGGATTACAGGCCTCTTCTTCGGCCCGTTGTCCACGGCGATCGCTGTAGTCATGACTTCGGCCTTACGGTTGGGCCAGGGCGGACTGGGGGCCTGGACAGGCGTTGGCGTCATAGCGGCTTCAGGCATTATCGGTACGGTTTGGCGATGTTACAGGGGACGCCAACTGCATCAGATGACCTGGCGCGAGCTGTATCTGTTCGGTCTGGTCGTGCATATTGTCATGCTGGCGTTGATGCTGACCCTCCCCTGGGATGTCGCCATGAAGGTGTTAAGCCATATCGCGCTGCCGGTCATTGTCATCTATCCCATCGGGACCGCGTTGTTGGGTTCGTTGTTGGTCAATTATCTCCAGCGTGAACGCACAGGTCGGCAATTGATCGAGAGCATGGAGCGATACCGGCTGTTGGTTGATACGGCCAACGAGGGAATCTGGGCCATGGACCGAAAGCATGCGACGACCTATGTCAACGCAGCCATGGCGACCATGCTCGGCTATAGTCCTGATGAAATAATAGGCAAGAAAGTCGAGAACTTTTTTTTCCCTGAGGATATGGACCTCCACCGACAACGCATGGACCAGAGACACGCCGGGAAGGACGAAGTTTATGAGCGGCGTTTTCGACGAAAAGATGGAACAGAACTGTGGACAATGGTTTCAGCGAAATCTTTGAAAGATGCTCAGAATGAATTTGACGGTTCTTTTGCGATGTTTGCCGATATTACATTGCGGATTACTGCTGAAAAGGCTTTGGCAAATTCAGAGTTCATGCTGAGAACCATAATAAATTCCATCCCAGACATGGTGTGGCTCAAAGATGTTAATGGAATCTATCTGCAATGCAACAAAAAATTTGAACTTTTTTTCGGAACTGATGAGTCAGCGATCATCGGAAAGGATGATTACGCCTTCTTTAACAAGGAGCTGGCCAATTTTTTTCGGGACAATGACCGCAAGGCCATTGAAGCCGGCGGCCCCAGGATTAACGAAGAGTGGCTGACCTTTGCCGAAGACGGTTACAGCGGCCTGTTTGAGACCGTCAAATCCCCGATGTACGATGCCCACGGCCGTTTGATCGGCGTTTTGGGCATTGCCCGAGACATCACCGCCCGCAAAATGGCTGAAGAGGCGCTGCGGGAGAGCGAGGAACGCTTCAAGGCGTTGCATAATGCTTCCTTTGGCGGCATTGCCATCCATGACAAGGGGGTCATCCTGGAGTGCAACCTGGGGCTGAGCGAAATGTTCGGCTATGCCCGGGATGAGCTGATCGGCATGGATGGCCTGCTCCTGGTGGCTGAACGGTCGCGCGATGTCGTCATGTCCCATATCCTGGCGGGGTATGAAAAACCCTATGAGGAATATGGCCGCCGGAAAAACGGGGAAGAGTTTCCCATGCGGCTGGAGGCGCGCAATCTCCCGTACAAGGGGAAAATGGTCCGGGCCGTGGAGTTCCGCGACATCACGGACTCGGTAAAAGCCGCCCAGGCGCTCCTGGCCGCCAAGGAGGCCGCCGAGAGCGCCACGCGGGCAAAGTCCGAGTTCCTGGCCAATATGAGCCATGAAGTCCGGACGCCGCTGAATGGCGTCCTGGGCATGCTCCAGTTGCTGCAAACAACCGAGCAGACGGATGAGCAGAAAGAGTACATCCTGGGGGCGATCAAGTCGACAAAACGACTGACCCGGTTGCTTGCCGATATCTTGGATATTTCAAAGATCGAGGCCGGCAAGCTGCAGGTCATCGAGGCGGCGTTTTCCACGGCCTGCCTCCAGGAATCCATCCTGGAAATCTTCCGTCCCACGGCACGGGAAAAGAGCCTGGCTTTTGAATTTCATGTCGATGCCCAAATGCCGGCCATGCTCATCGGCGATGAAACGCGCGTCCGGCAAATCCTGTTCAATCTTGTCGGGAACGCCCTCAAATTCACGGAAAGCGGTTCTGTCCAAGTCGATGCCATGGTTCTTCCGGCGAAGGATAGCGGGGCTGTCCGGGTGTTGTTTGCCGTGAGCGACACCGGCATCGGTATTTCCGATGAGCAGCTCAAAGACATTTTCGAACCATTCGTCCAGGGCGAGCGGAGCTATACCCGTTGCTACCAGGGGGCAGGGCTTGGGCTGGCCATTGTCCGCAAGCTGGTCAGAATTCTCGGCGGCGAGATGGTGATAGACAATACGACGGGAAGCGGCACCACGGTTTACGTTTCCCTGCCGTTCAAACTGCCTGTCCCGCATCAGGACCCGGCAGCCCTGCAGCCGCGTCAGGCTGACGAGCCGGCTGGAACCCCGTTGCGCGTTCTTTTGGTTGAAGATGAGGAATTAAGCTTGTTCGCCGGCAAGCGGATGTTGCAAAAAATGGGGTATTCGGTGACGACGGCCCAGGATGGCAGGGAAGCCCTGGCCCTCCTGCACGAACAGGACTTTGACCTGGTTCTCATGGACATCCAGATGCCTGTGATGGATGGCGTCGAAGCGACAAAGGCCATCAGAGGGTCATCGGACCTTGGGGAGAAGTCCCATATTCCCATCATCGCCATGACCGCTTACGCCATGACCGGCGACAAGGAGCGGTTTCTGGCGGCGGGAATGGATGGCTATATCTCGAAGCCGGTGGAGAGAGATGAACTTAAAGTCGTTGTTGAGAGGGCAATAGATAAGACCCCCTGATTGGCTGCTCAAGCTTTGGGCAGCAATGTCAGCAGGGAGCGGGTCGAGGGCGTCAGTTCCCTGGCGGCGGCAAAAACTTGCGCTTGGTCCAGCGGAACAAATGCCGCCTCGGCGTATTCCTGCCGAGGGGCCAGGGCGACCATGGCAGACTGGATTTCGTCGGCCAGGGCGTTGACGCGCAGCAAACAACAGATGTCCAGCATGGGTGACCAATTGTCCCGCAGCACACCCAGGGTGTGCACCGCCGTCACCCGTGAGCGCTTCATGCCCAGTTCTTCTTCGAATTCCGCCAGCAAGTCAGGCTCGTGCCTCCATTGCCCCAAGAACCCGAAGGGGGGGCTCAAATGCCCTGATGGGGCCAACTCCCACCGACCGGGATCTTGGGAGACAAAGGCCGCCCGGCGGGCAAACACCACGTGACCGTCCTTGGTCAACGTCGTGCCGTTAATGCCAATGGGGGTCAGGCCAAGCCCCCATTCCGGATGACGCCGCGCTGCGTGCAACTGCCGAAAGCCTATGACGGCCGCCCGCAGTTCGATCCTCGTTCCTACTTCCTCAAGCTCCAGAAAATGCGGCACGGGGGCGTCATACAAACATGGTTGCTCCTGTCGTGCCTTTGCCCAGGCCGCGGCGATTTTCGGTTCCAGCTCGGCCAGTCGTGCAGTCAGGTCCGGAGCTGTCGTCAGCCGTACCGTGACATCCCCCCGGGCGAGCACTATCGCGTCGGCTCTCACCATGCCCCCAATGTCGGCAGCGCAGCGCCCAGGCAAGCCGCGGTTCGCCAGGCCCCGGCCTCGTTCAACGCCGCCCGAACCGTGGTTTGCGCATGAACGCCAAGCACTCGCAATCCGGCCGACGCGGCCGAGCGGACGCCATTGACCGAATCCTCTATGGCCAAGCCGGCCGCAGGCACATCCCCGCTGCGCTCCATGGCCAACTGGTAGAGGTCCGGAGCCGGCTTGGCTCGCGCCACGGCATTGCCGCAAACCACTTCCCGGAAATATCCGGCCAGCCGCCACCTTGCCAAGAAGTCCCCCACCGGTCCCGGTTCCGAAGCGGTGACCAGATGGAGCGTCTGGCCGGCCGCGGCCAAGCTGTCCAATACCCGTGGAACATCTGGAAAGGGTTTGATCCGCTCGGCGTAGGCGTCACGCCGCAACGCCTCGTATCGGGCCAGCAATTCCCCGGCGTTGCCAGGCAATCCATGGGCATGCTTGAGGCAGGCCACGATTTCCTTCAGGGACGGCCCGTTCAGGCGCTCGAATTCGCCCGGTTGCGGCTTTACACCATAAAAAAACAAGAACTCTGAGTAGATGGAATACATGGCCGGCACGCTGTCCGCCACCACGCCGTCGAAATCAAAGTACAGCATCGGCATCTTGGCCTAGTCTTGACGACGGGGTCCGCATGGCCGTCAGGCGCACGATGGGGACGATTTCTCCTGTCTCGGCGACCAGATGCGTTGCCTGGTCATGGACGCGAAAACCGGCGCGTTGAAACGCTTTGAGAGAAGGGGTGTTGCTGCATTTGACCTCGGCCACCACGCATTGGCACGCCTCCAGAAGGCGGCGTGTCATGGCCCGGATGACGGCCGTACCGATTCCCTGTCCGCGCCGATTGGGAACGACGTTGATGTCGATATCCAGGCACCGCCCCGGGACCGGTCCATCGGGATAGGGAGTGCTGCGCAAAAATGCCGCCTCATGTCCGTCAACCATGGCAAACAGCGGGGGCAGATCGCCATGCTTGAAATACTCGCCAAGGTATTCCGGCCAGAACGCGGCAAAAACCTTGGGCTCCTTATGGTAGAACATGGATAAGGTCACGGGATCGTTTCGCCAGGCGAGGACGCGGGCGGCGTCTTGCGGCGTTTGGGCGGCTGGTCGAAAGACAATATCCATGGGTGGCCTCAGGCGAACAAGCTGTGGGCGTTGTCATGGAAGACGGCGGCGATGTCAGTTTGGGAAAATCGGCAGTGTTCCAGAAAAAGTCGCATATGGCGCTGGCTTTGCTCCAGGTCGAGATAAGGATGGTCCGAACCGTACAACAACTTGCGCGCGCCAAGTTTGCGATAGGCCCAGCGGAAATTGTCCTCCACGGTGGACCCCCGGTAATAATGCGGGGAAAAGGATGTTTCCAAATACACGTGGGCATGTTCCTCGGCAAGAAGCATGGCTTCGAACACGCGAAGCCCCCCGCTGTGCAGCAAGATGATGGGGACGGTCAACGTCTCGGCCAAAAGACAGGCCAGCCGCAGGTTGTCGTAACGGTACATGCCTGACGTGCCGTAACTGGTGTCCACGCAAATACAAAGCCCCAGGTCCTGAGCGCGACGCGCCACGGCCAGGGCCGCTGGAAAATCCTCCTCGGCGATTCGTTGGAAGTACGAATGGAACTTGAGCCCGCGTACGCCCTGGGCGGCGGCCAAGGCCACGGCGTTCGGGGCGTCCTGGCGGCGAAAATCGATCAAGGCGGTGAAGGTGGAGCCGGGCAGGGCGCGTCGAACCCGTCCCATGAATCCGTCCAATCCGTCACCGAAAAACAGTTCTTGGTTGAACAGCATGAAGTTGGCGGCGCGCACCGCCGCTTGGATGGCAGGGCCCTGCACGTCGAAGCAGGCCTCCAGGTCGGCCGGCCCCATGCGTGTCTCGTCACTGGTCAGATGCGGCCTGTCCACAGCCCCCAGGAGGGAGAAATGGATGTTGCAATCGAAAATATTCATGTGGTTTTACGCAACAGCAGCAGGAATTCCTTTTGCGGCAAAGGTAGGTAGTCATGTTTGAGCACCACGTCCGGGGTCAGCGACAGGGCGAAATTGAGAATCTTGCCTGGTTCGTGATAGTAGACAAAGTCCTCCCGGGGATAGCCGGGGTCCAGGCGGGAACTTAAAAAATCCACGATCAGGGCCTGACGCACCAGGCCGAAGGCCCGGGTGATCAACTGCCGGGAGTATGTTTCATTGTCGAAGGCCTCGTGCAAATTGAGGTTGAGCACGCCGAGCATGACGCCGACATCGCCAAGAGGTTCGCCGGATTGCTTCCGGGTGAGATCCACCTGGGCAAAGGCGGTTCGCGGATCGTCCCCATGGCGCGCCCGGGCCTCGTGGAGCAAATCGGGATTAACGTCGAGTCCCAGGTAGCTATGGCAAGACACCCCGGCATCCTGGAGAAAGTCGTAATAATCGCCGAAGCCGCAGCCGAAATCCACCACTCGTGTTCCGGTCAGGTCGAGGCCCAGGGTCAGGGTCATGGCAAAACGGCGTCGTTGCTGTTCGGCGCTGCCCCAGCCAAGCGTGCGGACATGATAGCCAAGGTCCCGATACCGCTTGGTATAACGTTGCACCATGTTGGCCGCGATGCTTTGAGGAATCTCCCGCATCAGGCGTCCTTTTTTTGAGCGCGGCTCCAGGCTCCGCTTGCCTGTGACGCATTTATTTCTCGAAAGATATCGGTCAGGGTCGCTTCGGTCAGACAGACCTGCTCGCGTCGTGAGACATCCAGGATGGCCTGATGGAAATCCCGGCCTTGCCGTTCGGCCACGCGGCGCAAGAGATCCTCGTAGGACGAGTGGAAACCGGCGTAGCCGAACAGGATGTCCTCGCTACGAAAATCCAGCGACTTGCCCTTGGACAGCACATATTCTCGAAATTGGCGGGCAACGCCTAGCGTTTGCAGCAGAAAATCGTCCGAGCAGTATTGGACGCCGTATTTCTTGGCCAGGACGGCCAGCATGGTTTCCGTGGGGATGTTGCCGCCGCTGCGGCCGATGCCTGTCAGGGTCGTGTCGATGTATTGCACACCCTCATCGATCAGCTCCAGGGCGCTGGCCACGGCCAGTCCCAGGTTATTGTGGCCGTGGTAGCCCAAGGCGATCATGCCGACGCGGTCCTGGATGGCCCGTACATAGGCCCGCAGCTCTTCGGGCAGCATGTGGCCGGCCGAATCGACCAGGTAAATCACATCCACGAAATCCTTGACGGTCTCCACAAGCTTGGCAAAGCCGTCGGGCGTGACGGTGTAGCTTTTCATCACGTTGAGGGCCACGAAATAGCCCAGGGACTTGGCTGCTTCCAGGGTTGGAATGCTGTCCAGGACGTAAACCGGTTCGGCGCCAACGCGCAGGCCGTAAAGCCCGTAGTCACGGGCCATGCGAAAATCGTCGGGCTTGCCTACAGAGGGGATGAAGAAGCTGTAGAGGCGGCTGCGCGCGGCCAGAGGCGCAAGGCGCTTATAGAGCGCCTCATCGGTAAAACCGGCTGAATACTGCCGGTATGCGCCAAGGCCCAGCCCGTGCCCGACTTCGATATCCTGGAAGCCGATGCGGACGAGCTTCTCGGCGAAAGCACAACAGGTCTCCTGGTCGATCATGAAATCGACTTTGTAGGCGCCGTCACGCAAGGTGCACTCAAGAAGCGTCACGTTTTTCAATGGTCACCTGCAGCATGGCCAGGGCTTCGCTTAACCGTCTTTTCAACTCCCGTGGCTCCGGTGCGGTCATGATGATCACGCCATGCCGGTCGGCGCCCGAAGCAATGCCGCGCACGACGTCGCCGCGTCGGATAAGCATCTTGAGCCGCAAGACGTCTTCTCGGGCTTCCAGCAGGTCAATGCCGCTGATTTTTTTGACGATGCCTTCCTGGAGATCGGAAAAGGCGAACAACTGCATCACCGTGGGGGTCCGGCCGGGGTGGTTCGGATCGCCGCTTATGGGGAGCAAGGGCGTGCCCAGGCAATCATTGACGTAGACAGACAGGATGTCGATGCCGGAAACATTGGGCACGATGATTTCCGAGGTGAACACCCCGCCGCCGCGATTGGCTATTTCCGTCAGGTACACCTCGCCTGCGTCGGTGAGGATGAATTCGCCGTGCAAAAAACCGAAGCCGAAGCCCAGAGCTGCTGCGGTCCGTTCCAGGGCGGCGCTCGCCTTGTCGTACAAGGCGGGCGGCAATTCTCCAGGATAGGTGATTTCGCCGTCAATGATGGACTGTTTCTGCGGCAGTTTTGTTTTTGTGGCCACGGCCAGCGTACGGGGACCAAGTCCCTGAAAGACGTAGCCGTCCACGGTCAAATGCCGGCCCTGGATAAAGGTCTCCGCCAAAACGCCGCGTGAATGGCTGTGGATGAGCGCGTCGTAAAAAGCGGGCGCAACGTCGCTTTCCCGGTCTACCCGATTGACGCCGAAACTGCCGCGATTGTCCACGGGCTTGATGATCAACGGATAGCCATGTTCGCGGCCGAAACGCAGCACGTCCTGGGCGTCGAGGCAAAGCGTGAAACAGGGACAGGCCAGACCGGCCTGCCAGCCGAGGGTGCGCTGCAAGAGCTTGCTGTTGCCGATCTGGGCGTCGCGCAGGCTGGGGCCGGGCAGGCCCAGACGCGAGGCGATGACGGCCTGGGCGAACTGGGAATAGTCGCATTGGTCGGAAATGACGGCGTCAGGCCGGACCTTTTGGGCGAAAAGCAGCAGCCGGGGCAAATCCCGGGGGTCGGCGACGAGCAGGTCGTGATAGCGGATGCCTTTGTAGTAGCCGTCGTTGGCATGGACGCCGTAAATTTCCAGATTAAGGGAACCGAGCAAATCCAGAAGCGGTTCCTGCTCCCAGCCGAGATTGATCGCCAAAACACGTTTCACGCTTTCCCCTCCACCATCTCCCAGCGCAGCAGTTCTCCGGCGTCGAGCGGGCCCCTGGCCTGCATCCGGGCCAGCACCAGCCCCTCTTCGACGCAATCCACGCCCTCGCTATGGCGCTTGTAGTCAAAGTCACCCGGGGCAAAGGCTTGGCCGGCGGCTTTGGCCACGCGAAGGACCAGCCGGTAGCGGATGGATTCCTTGAAGTCGCTTTCCTCGGTTTCGATGGCCAGGCGCGCCCGGCAGGGCGCGCAAGCCGCTTCCACGTCCCGGATGCCGGCCACCAGCGAGGCCAGTTCCGAGGGCTCCAGGGAAAAAAAGGCATCGGGCGTGTCCAGGCCGCGACTTAGGGTGAAATGCTTTTCGATGACCGCCGCCCCCCGGGCCACGGCCGCAAGGGCCACGGCAATGCCTTGGGTGTGATCGGAAAAGCCCACGGGACATCCGTACAAGGCCCGCAACAGTTCCATCCGGGCCAAATACGTCCGGTCGGGCGGCGTCGGGTAGATCGCGTTGCAATGCAGGATGGCGTAGTCGTCGTTGCCTGCCCGGCGAAAGGCGTCCACCGACGCCTCCAACCCTCCGGGCGTGACCAGGCCGGCGGACATCAGGGTCGGCTTGCCCAGGGCGGCCACCCGGGCGACCAGCTGGGGAAATACGCCGACCTGGGCCGAGGCGAGTTTGTACAGGGCGACGTCCACGGATTCCAGAACATCCACGGCCCGCAAATACGTCGGCGTGGACACGAAGAGCACGCCGCGGCGCTGGCAGGCGGCCTTGAGTTCCCCGTGCCAACGTTCCTCGAAATCGATGTGGGCGTGCAGGGCGCGGACGTTGTCCGCGGGCGCGTAATACAGGGCATTCAGGTCGATGGACTGGAATTTGACGGCATCCACGCCGCAACGGGCGGCGGCGTCCACGCTTTCCAAGGCCTTGCCGAGGTCCCGGCCATGGTTGGACCCCACCTCCGCGATGACAAAGGTCCGGTCTGGACCGATCTCATGGGCGGCGTCTATGCGAATGCGAGCATGCGGCATGGGTTATATCCCCGAGAGCGCGCCTGAGGCCTCTGACGCAGCTCGACGCAGATTTTCCATTTTCTCAGGCGTATAAGACGCACAGCCAGCCAGTTGGCTGACGATCAGCCCGTAGGTGACAGGAAAACTGCCGTCGAGATAGCCGCGCACGTCGTGGCCTGTCGCCTGGCTCCAGACATTGCAGTCCTGGCAGTTGTACCCAATGGCTTTGAAAAAATCGATGTCCTGGTAATAAAGCGCCTTGCGCAAGGCGACGGCTGCAGGCGAGTTCACGATCTCGCGCAGCGGTTGTTGCTTGATGTTGCCGATGACGTATTTGCTGGAAAAATCGTGCACGCAGGGGTTGACCGCACCGTCGGCATTGACCTTCACGGCTTTCCAGGGATTGGAACACAGCTTCCAGGGCTCCTCCCCCGTCCGGGCCGGATGGGCCGTGCCGGAGTCGGTCTGTAGGGACAGCAGGGGGGCTTCGAAATAATTGTCCACCGGCAGCCTTTCCCAATACGCGCGGGATTTCTCCCGCACGGGGCGGACGGCGTTAGTGAGCACCGAAGCGATGCTGACAAAGATGCCTTTGCGGTATTCCCGGCGCTCCATGTCCAGAAACCGGAGAATCTTGGACAAGGTCGCCTCGTAACCGCACCCGCCCTTGGGGGAGTTGTAGCTGGCGTTGAAAACGTCGCGGTCTACCGCGTCAAAGGAAATCTGGACTTGATGCGGCCCGGCTTCGATAAGGGCGCGGGATAGTTTTGCCGTCAGTCGGGTGCCGTTGGTGATGATGCCGACCAGGAGCCCCTTTTGGCGGGCGTGGGCGATCATGGCCGGGGTGTCCGGGTTGAGCAGGGGTTCGCCATTGCCGGTGCATTGCAGATAGGCCCCGGCGGGAATGCCGTCCACGGCACGTTTGAAATCGTCCAGGGTCAGCGAGGCGGATTGGCGCGTCATGTTTGGCCTGGCGCAATACACGCAGCGTTTGTTGCAGCGGTTCGTCGGCTCCACGAACACCCGGACCGGCAGATTTTTCAGGGTGAAAAAAGTGTCTTCGGGTCTTTCCCCGCGTTCCCAGGCCGAGGCCACGTCCGCCAAGGCCACGTAGGCTTTCCCGTAATATTGCATGACTGCCTGGATTTTCGCCTTGTCAATCATTGGCTCTCCCGGCCGGCAGCGATGGAAGCCCCCACCCTGGGGGAGTCGTGCGTGGCGTCGTTAGGTGACATGGACGGTTCTGAGCAGCTGGAATGCTTCAGCAAAATGGATGCCAACCGAGCTGCCGCGTACGCCGGCCAACTGGCGCACCGCCTCAGGGGACCGGGGGTGGGGGGAGACGCCCAATTCCGAGGCATAGCATTGCAGGGCGGCGATCTTGCGATCCAGGGTGGCGGTCGCGTCCACGAACACATTGGGGGCGAACAGGCGGTGGGGAGCGCCCAAGGTCCGTTCCGTGGAGGAGAGCACCTCGTAGCTGTACAAGTGGCGGGGATAAAACTCGCCGGGATTGGCCCGACAGGCCATGAGCGTGGCTTCGTGCACGCGGCCGTGGTCCCAGTTGTAGTCGCCGAAGTGGTGGGTAAACACGATGCCCGGCCGGAGATCGGCCACAAGCTTTTTCAAGCTCTGGGCCAAATCCATCAGCGGTACCGTGTCCAGTCGGTTGTCGGGAAAACCCAAGAAAGTTTGTGAGGCGACTCCCAGCGCGGCTCCTGCACGGCCTGCATCGGCTTTAAGGGCGGCCACCTCGCGCGCGACGGCTTCGCTGGCAATCTCAGCGGCATCATGCCGCGCGGCGGCGCCGGTGGCCGCGAAGACCACATGGACATCCCGGCCCGACGCGGTCAGGCGGGCTATCGTGGCCCCGCACCCAAGCGTTTCGTCATCAGGATGGGCGGCGATGACCAAAACGGAGTCCCTTGCATCATGTGCGAACATGGCGTCCTCCGGGCTTTGTTACCAAACTGTTATCTCTCCCATGGCGACAAGGGTTCTGTACAGGCATTCGGCCAACGTCCAATCTTCGGGCGTATCGATGTCCACAACGAGATGGCGCGGCAATCGCACCACGGAAGAACCGGAGTCGAACAGCGACAGGCGGGCAAACGCTTCGGGCGAGCCCCAATAGAATTGGGCTGCGTCGTGGTAGGCTTCCTCCAGATCCTGGGTCCGGGTCGGCATGAACTCCGGATACAAAGCTGATACCCGGCCCTGGGCATCAAGCCGCAAGGCCCGCTGGACCGCCGCAGGAAACGTCGTGACGGAGAAGACGAAGGGACAGTGTCGCTCTTTAAGGATTTCAAAGCCCTTGGTGATATAAAGGGGCGTGGCCAGGGGGGCCGTGGCATATAAGCAGCAGACATGATCCACGGCTGTTCCCTGCTGCCGAAACCACTCGGCGGCATGAGCCGCCACGGCGTTGGTGCCGGCAAAATCGTCAGCCAGTCCGGCCGGCCGGAGAAAGGGGGTTTCGCCACCCCACTGTCGGGCCACTGCGGCAATTTCCTTGTCGTCCGTGGACACCACGATATGGTCGAACAGGCCGGTCGCCCGGGCCGTGGCGATGGAATAGGCGAGGATGGGCTTGCCGCAAAACGGTTTGATGTTTTTGCCAGGAATGCGTTTGCTGCCGCCCCTGGCGGGAATGACCGCGATAGTGTTGCCTCGGCGAGTCTGGCTGCAGGCATCCGTCATGGCGTGTTTCCTTGTTCGTTCGGCGGCAGGTTGCTGCAAGTCAATTCCGGCCTACACGGTTTTCCCGGGCCGTACGGACAGCAAGCGCACGTCCAGGGTGGCCAGCAGGATGCCCGAGACGATGAGCGCTCCCCCAAGCACGTGGGCGGCGGTCACGGCCTCGCCAAGCAGCCAGACAGACTCCACGGCCGTCACCACCGGCAGGAAATAATAGACGATGCCGGCCAGCACCGGTCCGATGGAGCCGATGGCCTTGGTCCACAATGTGTAGGCGGCAAACGAGCAGCCGATGCCGGCGTAGGCCACGCCGGAGAGCACGCGCGGGTTCCAGGACGTGGCCGGTCCGGCGGCCGCCTCCACGGCCAGGGCCGGCAGCATGAGGACGAGTCCCCAGGCGAAGGTGGCGGCGTTGAAGCCTTCTACGGAGATGCCGGCCGGGCGCTTGCGCACGAACAGTGAATACAGGGCGAAGCAGGCCGCTCCGGCCAGGGCCCAGAGATCGCCGGGCAGAAAACGAAGGGAGGCGATATGCCCCCAATCGCCGCGCGAGACCAGTTCTAAAACCCCCATCAGCACGATGGCCACACCCCCCAGGCGGCGCGGGGTCAGCGGCTCGCCGTAAACGATGCGCGAGAGCAGGATGATCATGACCGGGGCGGTGGGCACGAGGAGCGCCATGTTGAGGCTCTCGGTGGTCTGGCCGGCCTTGTAGACGAAGGTGTTGAGCAAGGAGACGCCGACCAGGCCCATGGCGGCCAGATAGCGCCAGTGGCGTTTCATGGCCGGCCAATCGGCCCGCAGCTTGGGCCAGGCAAAGGGCAGGATGCAGGCCAGCGCCAAAAGCCAGCGCCAGAAATTGAGCTGCACCGGCGGGATTTCCTGGGCGATGCCCCGGGCGACGACGAAATTGCCCGCCCACAGCACGGTGGCGGCCAGAGCGGTGAGATAGCCGAGGAAACGGGTGTTCAAGACGGTTGTTCCTTCTGCGGCGAGACGCGGGGACGCAGGCGAGGCAAGGCATTCTCCCTCGGGTCGCGTCCGAGAAAGCGTCTCTGGCGTTTCCCATACAACAGACGAAACGCCGTGTTTATCAAGGGGCGCGAAACCCGAAAACGTATTAACGACACGCGATGTGTGATAACGGGAGCAGGTCTGTCCGGCAAGGGAAAGGCCGGGACCTTGGCCGCGCTCAGCCCTCCTTGCGGGTCAGCCAAACGGTGTGGCCGCCGCAGTCCGGGTCCTTGGCGACATGGCCCTCGACGGCGAAACCGTGCCCGGCCAGCAGCCGGCGATAGTCGTCGGGCGACAGGCTGCAATGCCGGAAAGCGACGCCGTCCATGACGCCCACGGCCTCGCCGTGGGCGGGGCCGCTGGTGAAAAGCAGCATTCCGCCCGGCCGGAGGTGGGCGCTAAAGACCGGAAACATGGCTCGCTGGTCGTCGTGGGACAGGTGGAAAAAACTGTCCCAGGCCATGACCGCGCCGAAGGTCCGGCCAAGGTCCAGGCCGCGCATGTCGCCGACGATCCAGTCCATGGCCGGGAAACGCTCCCGGCAGGCGGCGATCATGGCCGGCGCGCCGTCGATGCCGGTCACCGGATGGCCGGCGCCCAGGCAAAAGCCGGCCAGGGGTTCGCCCGTGCCGCAGCCAAGGTCAAGGACGGCCTCGCCCGGAGCGAGGTGGGCCAGCATGGCCCGCAGCCACGGCGCTTCCATGGGCGGATTGGGCGCCGTGCGGGTGGCCGCGAACCAGGGCGCGATGCGCTGGTAGGCAGCGCAAATTGCCGTCTGCGGAACGGGCAGATCGGGCGGGATCATGACTTCCCCGGGGCTTGGCCTTGGCTTATGGCCTCAATGTCCTTGCGGATGCGGGCCACGCGTTTTTCGTCGGTCGGGTGGGTGGAGAGGAAGGCGAGCACGGGTTTTGCCCCGCCGGCCCGGCGCATCCCCTCCCAGAAGGTCACGGCGGCCTGGGGATCGTAGCCGGCCTTGGCCATGAGCGCCAGGCCGATGGCGTCGGCCTCGTATTCGTGCTTGCGGCTGTAGGGGAGCATGAGTCCCAGGTTGGATCCGTAGCCCCAGACCCGGCCGGCGATGTCGGCGATGCGCGGGTCTTCCTCGCCAAGGGCCAGCTGGAGCAGCGCGCCGCCCAGACGCGCCCCCATCTCCAGGGTGGCCCGCTCCGCGCCGTGGCGGGCCAGGGCGTGGGCCACCTCGTGGGCCATGACCACGGCCAGCTCATCCTCGCTTTTGACCTGTTTGAGCAGGCCGCTGTAGACGAAGATTTTGCCGCCGGGCAGACAGAAGGCGTTAATGGCCCGGTCGTTGTCGATGACGTGGAATTCCCAGTCATAGTCCGGCCGGCCGGACACGGCGGCGATGCGCCGGCCCACGCGTTTCACCAGCTCCTGGGCGGCCGGATCGCGCAACAGCGGCTCGGTGCGCAGGATCTGCCGGGCGGCGTTGTAGCCCATGGTCCGTTCCTGGGACTCGGAGATGAGCACGAACTGCTTGCGCTCGGTGACGGGCACGCGGTCGCAGGCGGCAAGGCAGGAGCAAAGGAGCAGGACGCACACAAGGCGGAGCATGGCGTATCCTCCGTCAGCCGGAAAAAAGGGTCAGGACGAGCAACTGGCCGGTGACGATACGCAAAATCATGGCCAGGGGATAGACCGTGGCGTAGACCGAGGCCGGGGCGTCGCCGCCAAGCATCTGGGAGGCGAAGGCCAGGGCCGGCGGATCGGTCATGGCCCCGGCCAAGAGGCCGCAGGACGAGGCGTAGTTGCACTTGAGAAGCATCCTGCCGAAGACGCCGGCGGTCAAAAGCGGCACAAACGTGATGGCCGCGCCAGCCGCCAGCCAGACCAGCCCCTGGCCCGAACCCACGGCGGCCACGAACCGGCTGCCGGCGGCCAGCCCCACGCAGGACAGAAACAGGCAGATCCCGATCTCACGCAAAAGCAGGTTGGCGCTTTGGGGCAGATACCAGACCAACCCGCCGAAGTGGTGCAGGCGCGAGAGCAGGATGGAGGCCAGTAGCGGGCCGCCGGCCACGCCCAGGCGCACGCAGGTGGGCAGTCCCGGCAGCGGCACGGCAATGCCGCCCAGGACCGCTCCGGCCAGGATGCCGATGAAAATGGGCATGACATGGGGCGTGGCCAGCTCCCGGGCGGAGTTGCCCAGGCGCGCCTCGGCAAAGGCCAGGGCCTCGGCCGTGCCCACGCAGCGCACGGTGTCGCCGAAATGCAGCCCCACGCCTGGGCCTGGGGAAAATTCCGTGCCGGCCCGGGTGATGCGGGTGACGGCCACGTCATTATCCGGGCCAAGGCCCAGGGCCTCCACGGTGCGGCCCACGGCGGCGGCTCGGGTGACCCGAAACGCGCGCACCTCCACCGGCCCCGGCAGGGCGGGCAGGTCCTGGTCGCTGTCGTGGCCGATCTCCCGGCACAGCGCGTCCAGGGACTCGGCCCGGCCCACGGCGTGGACGAGCATCCCCGGGGCCAGCACCGTGTCGGCGCTGACCGGACGCACCACGCCGCCGGTCATGACCCGCGAAACCACTGCCCCGCCCTCGGCGATGGCCGGGAGTTCGGCGAGGGGACGGCCAAAGGCGGCGGGCAGGGTCGCCTCGATGGTGCGCGAAGTCAGCGGCGGGGCGTTTTCGGCTAAAAGCGTTTCGAGCTGGCGTGTTTCGGCCGCCGGGTCGATGCGGAAAATGCGGCGCACGGCCAGCATGGCCAGGATGATGCCGAAGATGCCAAAGGGGTAGGCCACGGCGTAGCCCAGGCCGGCCTGGCCGACCAGGGCTTCGGCCTGGGCCGGGGCCAGCTCGGCAAAGGCCTGGGAGGCGGCGGCCAACGAGGGGGTGTTGGTCACGGCCCCGCTGTAGACGCCCACGGCCACCGGCAGGGGGAAAAGCCCGAAAAAATGGAAGGCGGCGGTGAGAGCGGCTCCGAAAACGACGATGCCCCCGGCCACGAGATTGAGCCGCAGACCCCGGCGGCGCAGGGAATCGACAAACCCCGGCCCGACCTGCATGCCGATGGCGTAGACGAAAAGGATCAGGCCGAATTCCCGGACAAATTCCAAGATGTGGCGATCCAGGGCCAAGCCGTAGTGGCCGGCGGCCAGACCCGTGAAAAGCACGCCCCCGACGCCCAGGCGTACCCCGGCCACGGGCAGGCGTCCCAGGGCCAGGCCGGTTGCGGCGACCAGCCCGATGACCACCACGGCCTGGAGCGCCGAGGGAGCGAGCAAGAGCTGGGTCCAAAGGGCCATGTTTCCTCCGCGAAATGCGCAGCAACCTCGGCCTTGACAGCCGGAGCCGCGCCGGGCATCGGCCATGCCGACACCAAGAAGATGGTGCACAGTGCGGACGATCACGGCCGGCGTCAAGACCGGGGTGCCCCTCCTGCCTTGGGGCGGCGCTCCTTGCCAAGTTCGCCTTGCGTCACCATAATGCCTCAAAGGCCCTGCCGAGCGCCCCGGGCCGTTCAAGGAGACACCATGCCCTTTGATTTTGATAAAGCTGCAAAAATGCTTGATAAAAAATTGGATTCCCTGTCGCGCAAGACCGTGTTGCCGGCTTCCTTGTTGTCGCTGGTCGCAGCCACCTCCCGGGTGCAGCTTGCGGCCCGGGCCAAACAGGACGTGACGGTCGATCCGGCCGTTCTGGAGGATGTGGAGCGCAACCTGCGCGGCGCGCCCCGCTTGGCCCGGGACGCCTTTCCCGTGGACATGGGCCGGTTCGAGGCGCTTTTGGCCGAAATTTCCGGGTTGGTGCGCCAGGGCGAGGGGCATCTGGCCGAGGCCCTGGCCGTGCTTGAAGCCGACCGGGCGGCCGGAAGCCTCGACATGGCCAAGGCCGTGGGCCGGCATCTGGCCGGCGACGACGCCTTTTTTACCGCCTACGGCGAGCGCACCCCTGGCGCGCCGCGCCTGCTCGCCTTTCTGGTCCAGGCCGCCCTGGCCCCGCGTCTGGCCGCGGTGGGCGAGGCGGTCATGGCCCATTTTCCCGCGGACCGCTCCTGGGCCTTTGGCCACTGTCCGGTCTGCGCCAGCCCGCCGCTCATTGGGCGCCTGGTCGGCAAGGAAGGGGCCAGGCATCTGACCTGCTCCTTTTGCCAGGTCGAATACCGGGCCAAGCGCCTCATGTGCCCGCACTGCGGCGAGGAAGACGCCAAGCAGCTGGAAACCTTCACCGCCGCCGAGGAGCCGGGTTATCTTGTCAATGTCTGCCTGCGCTGCAAGAATTACATCAAGACGGTCGATTTTCGGGAGTTCGACCGGCCAAGCGTGCCGGTCCTGAACGACCTGGAATCCCTGACCCTGGACATGGCCGCCCGGGGCCAGGGCTATAACCGGCCGGTGCTGTCGGCCTGGGGGTTTTGATGGAACTGCCGGAACTGACCCGAGCAATATCCTGCCGCCGCTACCGGGACGGGTTTTTCTCCGACATCACCGATGACGTGGCTACCGAGATCCGGGTCACCCTGGACCTGGAAGGCGTGGGGCGAAAGACGCTTTACGCCGCGCCCCTTGATCCCGAGGCGCTGGTGCTGGGCCATGCCGCCCTGGACATGCTCGGGCCGGGCGAGATTCCGGCGTTGACCGACGCCCAGGGCTTGAGCTTTTCCCTGAAAGTCGTCCCGGACGCCCGGCCGGCGCCTGATACGACCCGGCCGGGCGGGCTGCCGGCCGCCGAACTGTTGACCCTGGTGCGGCGTTTCATCGCCGAACCGGGCCTGTGGGATGGCACGGGCTGTTTTCACCGGGCGGCCTTGTACGATCCCCTGGCCGGCAATTTTATCGCCCGGGCCGAGGACATCGGCCGCCACAACTGTCTGGACCGGTTGGCCGGGCAGGGCCTGCGCCAGGGGCTGTGCCTGCCGGAGTTGATCCTTTTTCTGTCCTGCCGGGTGACGGCCAGCATGATGCAAAAAGCCCTGCGGGCCGGGCTTCGCATGGTGGTCAGCCGTTCGGCCGTGACCGGAGCGGCCCTTGGCGCGGCCAAGGACGCCGGCGTCACCCTGGTCGGCTTTGCCCGGGACGCCGAGGAGCGTTTCACCGTCTTCACTGACGCCGCCGGCCGGGTGGGGGCGTGAAGACGGGCGGGGAACTGCCGCTTGGCGTGGTGCTGGCCGGGGGACTGAGCAGCCGCATGGGCCGGGACAAGGCCTGGCTCACCTTTTTCGGCCAGCCGCTACTGCGCCGGGTGGCCGAGGTGCTGGCCGGGGTCACGGGCGAGATCATGGTTTCCGGGCGCGATCCCGCCCCGTTCGGCTTTGCCTGCCCCTGGCTCCCCGATGACACGCCGCGCCTGGGTCCGGCCGGCGGGGTCATGACCGTCCTGGCCGCGACGGGCCGGCCGTGCCTGGTCGTTTCCTGCGATCTGCCGTTTCTGGAACCAGAAACCCTGGTCCGTCTGGTCGCGGCCTGGCGCGATCGGCCGGAAACGGCCCTTATGACCACCTACCGCATCGTCGAGACCGGCTTCGTGGAGTCGCTGGTGGCCATCTACGATCCGGCCGGGTTGCCGCTGTTGCGGGAGAACCTGGAGCAGGGCCAGCGCCGGCTTTCAGCCATTTTTCCCGAGTCCCTGCGTTGCCATCTGGACTACAGTCGCGACGATCCGGCCGTGGCCCGGGCTTTTTTCAACGTCAATTCGCCGCCGGACCTCATCCGGGCACGCGGCATGGAGGAGGGGGCATGACCGGCACATCTGGCAAGGCCCTTCGCGACGGGCGCGGCCGCGCCGTCAGCTACCTGCGCCTTTCCGTCACCGACCGCTGCAACCTGGCCTGCATGTACTGCCGGCCCAAGGAAAGCTTCACCTTCATCGGCCACGACAAGATCCTGCGCTACGAGGAGATGCTCGACCTTGTGGGCATGGCCCGGGACATGGGCATCGTCAAGCTGCGCTTGACCGGCGGCGAACCCTTTGCCCGGCGTGACTTCATGAGTTTCGTCGCCTCCATCCGGGAACGTTACCCGGAAATGGACCTGCGCATCACCACCAACGCCACCTTGCTGGCCGGCCGCCCAGCCATGCTGGCCAAGCTCGGGGTCAGCGCCGTCAACATTTCCCTGGACAGCCTTGATCGGGCAATCTTTGCCCGCATCACCGGCCACGACCGGTTGGCCGCCGTGCTCAAGGGCATCGACGAGTGTCTGGAGGCCGGGATTCGGGTCAAGATCAACGCGGTGGCCCTTCGCGGCATCAACACGGCGGAAGTTCCGGCCTTTGTGGCCATGGCCGAGAAGTCGCCCATTGACGTGCGTTTCATCGAGTTCATGCCGGTTGGCGACGGCAATCTCTGGCGGCCGGAAAACTATATTTCGGCCCAGGACGTGGTGGAGTTGGCTTCGCGTTCCGCCGATTTTGTCCAGGACGGCAGCGACCGGGCCACCGGCGGCCCGGCCCGGATGTACCGCATCGCCGGCGGGGCCGGGCGCTTCGGCGTCATTTCGCCCTTAAGCGAACATTTCTGCGACACCTGCAACCGGCTTCGCATCACGGCCGACGGCAAGCTGCGCACCTGCCTGTTTTCCACCAAGGAATACCGGCTGCGGGGCATGCTGCGCAATCCGGCCCTGGGACTTGCCGCCGTGCGCCGGGTCATCGCCCTGGCCCTTCGCACCAAGCCGCTGGGCTATGAGGTGCTCAACCCCGGCGCGGCCGGCAAGACGCGTGGCATGTCGGCCATCGGCGGCTGACGCCGCCCGGGCCAGAGCGGAGAGAAGGCAGCGCCAGACTATGCACGCACGAACGGCGCGGATGCGACGGTAAGGGCGGACGGTCTTGGCCCTGGACCTGACCCGCCACCTGCGCAGCGAGGAGGGGGCGCGCAAGTTTCTGGAGCGCCGGGCCTGGCCCGGCGGCCAGCCCGTCTGCCCGCGTTGCGCCGGGACCAAGGCCTACGCCCTGGCCGAGGGCCGGGTGCGCTGCGCCGGTTGCCGCTACACCTTCACGCCCTGTCCGGCCGTTTCGCCGGGCTGGCCGGCCTGACCCCACGCCAATGGCTGCGCCTGCTCGCCCTTTTCGCCGCCGAGGAAACCGCCCACGCCATGGCCGCCGCCCTGGGGCTGGCCTACAACACCGTCTACAAGGCCGCCACCGTGGCGAGGCTGTCCATCCTGGCCGCCAGTCTCGACGGTCGCGACATCCTCAAAAGCCCGCTCGGCGCGGAACTGGGGTCTGCCGCCCGGAGCATGCGGCCGGCCGGTCCGGATGAACAGCTGGCCGCCGTGCCCGTTTTCGGCATCCTGGAGCGCGGCGGATTGGTCTTCATCGACTATCTGCCAAACCTCGGTCCGGAAGATCTGCTCCATTTCAACCGCAACTTCTCCCTGCCCCTTTCACGACTGGGTTCCATCGTCTACTCCGACCGCTACCTGCGCTACGACGCCCTGGTGGCCTGCGGCTCGGATATCCTGACCCGGCGTCTGGTGGAGGTCACGGGCCGCGCCCCAGCCGTCGATCCCCGCCAGGCGGGCTTCTGGCCCTACGCCCGGGAACGCCTCATCCGGTTCCATGGGGTCACGGCGGGGAAATTTCCGCTGTATCTCAAGGAACTGGAATTCCGCTATAACCACCGAGATCAAGGCATCATGCCGATTTTGCTAGATTATATTGTCTCTTTGGTGCCAGACCTTAACTAATTCTTTTTCCTTTGACCCCTTTTGTCCCGCTTTCTACAGAGAAAGTGACTCTTCGCATTTATGTCTATGTTATTTTTAGCTTATGCTAATTTTAGCATAGCACAACGGGTCAAAGCCCGACGTCGCAAGCCTGGCGGCGGGATTGGTGAGAACGCTTAGCGGCAAGGAGACGGACCATGGAATGGAACCGGCGAGAGTTCCTCAAAATCGCAGGCGCGACCACGGCCGTGACCGCCTTTGGCGGCCTCGGCTTTGATCTGCGCCCGGCCTATGCCGAGGGGCAGGCGGCCAAGCTCAAGTTCACCAAGCAGAGCACCTCGGTGTGCTGCTACTGTTCGGTGGGCTGCGGGCTGATCTGCAGCACGGATAAGGACGGCAAGGGCAGGGTGGTCAACATCGAGGGCGATCCGGATCATCCGATCAACGAAGGCGCGCTGTGCCCCAAGGGCGCGTCCCACTACCAGCTCGGCAACAATGACCGCCGCATCCAGAAGGTGCTCTACCGCGCCCCGTACAGCGAGAACTGGGAAGAAAAATCCTGGGATTGGGCGCTGGACCGTATCGCCCGCAAGGTCAAGGAAGCCCGCGACGGCAGCTTCGTGACCAAGGACGCCAAGGGCCGGGTGGTCAACCGTTGCGAAGGCATCGCCTCGGTCGGTTCCGCCGCCATGGACAATGAAGAGTGCTGGATCTACCAGGCCATGCTCCGGGCCATGGGATTAAGCTACATTGAGCATCAGGCCCGTATCTGACACAGCGCCACTGTAGCGGCTCTGGCAGAGTCGTTCGGACGCGGGGCGATGACCAATCACTGGATCGACATCGCCAATTCTGATTGCATTTTCATTATCGGCAGCAACGCCGCCGAGAACCATCCCATCTCGTTTAAGTGGGCCCTGCGGGCCAAGGACAAGGGCGCGACCATTATCCACGTGGACCCGCGCTACACCCGCACTTCCCAGCATGCCGACGTGTTCGCCAGGTTGCGCTCGGGTTCGGATATCCCGTTTTTTGGGGGTCTTATCCGGTACATCCTGGCCAACAACCTGTATTTCAAGGACTACGTCGTCAACTACACCAACGCGTCGTTTATCGTGGGCGACAAATACGACTTTAAGGATGGCCTTTTTAGCGGCTATGACGCCGAAAAGCGGGCCTACGACAAGTCGAGCTGGAGCTTTGTCCGTGACGACGCCGGCCAGATCAAGAAAGACCCGACGCTGAACAACCCGCGTTGCGTCTTCCAGATCTTAAAAGCCCACTACGACCGTTACGACATGAAGTCGGTCTCGGCCATCACCGGCACGCCGGTGGCCGATCTGCAGAAGGTCTACCAGACCTACGCCGCCACCGGCAAACCCGAGAAGTCCGGCACCATGCTCTACGCCATGGGCCAGACCCAGCACACCGTGGGCGTGCAAAACATCCGCGCCATGTCCATCATCCAGTTGCTTTTAGGCAACATGGGCGTGGCCGGCGGCGGCATCAACGCCCTTCGCGGCGAGGCCAACGTCCAGGGTTCCACCGACCAGGGCCTGCTCTTCCACATTCTGCCCGGCTACATCCCCACCCCCTCGGCGGCGATGCAGACCCTGGCCGAGTACAACGAGAAGAACACCCCGGTGACCAAGGACCCGCAAAGCGCCAACTGGTGGGGCAACCGGCCCAAGTACATGGCGAGCTTTCTCAAGTCCATGTACCCCGAGCAGGATCTCGACACCGGCTACACCTACCTGCCTAAGCTCGAACCGGGCAAGGACTACTCCTGGCTGTCGCTTTTCGACGCCATGCTCGGCGGCGCTTTCAAGGGCTTTTTCGCCTGGGGCCAGAACCCGGCCGCCAGCACCGCCAACGCCAACAAGACCCGCGAGGCCATGACCAAGCTCGACTGGATGGTCACGGTCAACATGTTCGAGACGGAAACCGGCTCCTTCTGGAAGGGTCCGGGCATGGACCCCAAGAAGATCAAAACCGAGGTCTTCTATCTGCCCTGCGCCGTGGCCTTTGAAAAGGAAGGCTCCATCTCCAACTCCGGCCGCTGGATGCAGTGGCGCTATCCGGCCCAGGCCCCCTTGGGCGACTCCAAGCCCGACGGCGACATCATCTACGAACTCTTCGAGAAGATTCGCGGCCTGTACGCCAAGGAAGGCGGCGCCTACCCCGACCCCATCAAGAACCTCAACTGGGACGTGGCCACCAACCACATTTTCGATCCCCACAAGGTCGCCAAGCGCATCAACGGGTACTTCCTCAAGGAAAAAACCCTGAAGGTGGGCGACACGGAAAAGACGTTCAAGCCCGGCGATCCGGTGCCGGCCTTTGCCCTGCTGCAGACCGACGGCTCCACCTGCTCGGGCAACTGGATCTACGCGGCCTCCTACACCGACAAGAACATGGCCGCCCGCCGCGACAAGACGCAAACCGCCATGCAGGCCAAGATCGGTCTCTATCCGGGTTGGACTTGGTGTTGGCCGGTCAACCGCCGGGTGCTCTACAACCGCGCCTCGGTGGATCCCCAGGGCAAGCCTTACCAGCCGGAAAAGGCGGTCATCGCCTGGGAAGACGGCAAGTGGGTGGGCGACGTGCCCGACGGTCCCTGGCCGCCCATGGCCGATCAGAAAAACGGCAAGTCGCCGTTTATCATGACCACCGAGGGCTTGGGCCTCATCTTCGGCCCGGGCCGCAACGACGGTCCCTTGCCCGAACACTACGAGCCCCTGGAATGTCCGGTCGGCGAGAACCCGTTCTCCAAGCAGCTGCACAACCCCACGGCGCTCAAGTTCACCGGCCCCACCGAAGTGCACGCTTCCTGCGATCCGCGCTTCCCGTTCGTGTGCTCCACCTACCGGGTCACCGAACACTGGCAGACCGGCGTCATGACCCGCAACTCCCCCTGGCTGCTTGAAGCCGAACCGCAGATGTTCTGCGAGATGAGCCCCGAGCTGGCCAAGATGCGCGGCATCAAAAACGGCGAGAAGGTGATCCTCGAAAGCACTCGCGGTTCGCTGTGGGCCAAGGCCATCGTTACCGAGCGCATTCAGCCCTTCACCGTGCTCGGTCAGACCATCCACCAGGTGGGCATCCCCTGGCACTACGGCTGGACCTGGCCCAAGCATGGCGGCGACTCGGCCAACATCCTGTGTCCCTCGGTCGGCGACCCCAATACGGGCATCCCCGAGACCAAGGCCTTCATGGTCAACGTGCGCAAGGCCTAGGGAGGACCGACGCCATGACTGGAAAGAGCTTCTTTGTCGACCTGTCGCGCTGCACCGGCTGTCGGGGCTGCCAGATCGCCTGCAAGCAGTGGAAGAACAAACCCGTGGAACCCACGGAAAACACCGGCTCCCATCAGAATCCGCCGGATCTGTCCTGGCAGACGCTGAAAGTGCTTCGGTTTTCCGAGAAAACCATCGACGGCAAGTTCCAGTGGCTGTTCTTCCCGGACCAGTGCCGCCACTGCCTGGACGCGCCGTGCAAGATGGTGGGCGACTCCGAAGTGCCCGACGCCATCGTCCAGGACCCCCAGACCGGAGCCGTGGTCTTCACGGAAAAGTGCAAGGGGTTGTCCGCCGGCGGCGTGCGTGAGGCCTGTCCTTACGACATTCCCCGGGTCGATCCGGCCACCAAGCTCATGTACAAGTGCGATCTGTGCAACGACCGCATCCATGCCGGTCTGCTGCCCTCGTGCGTGCAGACCTGTCCCACCGGGACCATGAACTTCGGTGACCGCGACGAAATGCTGGCTCTGGCCAAGGACCGCCTGGCCAAACTCAAACCCAAGTTCCCCAAGGCCGAACTGGTGGACGCCGACTCGGTGCGGGTCATCTTCCTGACGCCGTTCCCCCCAAGCGCCTACTATAAATACGTCCAGTTCGGAGACGCCAGCCCTCGGCCCTTAAGCCGCAAGGCCTTCCTGGCCAAGGTCATGCGCCCGCTTCGGGCCTTCGGTTAGGTTCCCGCAACCGTCCGCTTCGGGAGGCCGCTGCCACGGCCTCCCGGATGCGGCGGATTGCCCGCGCCGGCCTTGTCCGGGCAGGGCAGGGGCGACGCCGACCGCAGTTGCCCGACCCCGCCGTGTCGCTACGGGAAAATCAGCTTGGCCATCCTGGCCAGGGGGAGGCTCTCCCCAGTTGACCAACCCTGCCCCCTGTCTGCTATCAACCGCCATGCGCATCCCGTTTTTTCCGCTGCGGCCAAGGTTATTGCGGCTTGCGGCCGTCTTTGTCGCCGCCGTGCTCCTGTCCGGCTGCTCGGGGCCGTCCTCGCCCGACGCCGGTTCGGCCACATCGCCGGGGGTCACCGGCAACACCGTGGTCGTGGGCTGTTCCCTGCCGCTGACCGGACACGCCAGCTACCTCGGCAAACAGACCCTCTACGGCGCGTTGGCCTATTTAAACGCCGTCAACGAAGCCGGCGGCGTGGCCGGCCGGACCATCAAGCTCATCACCCTCGACGACGGCTACGATCCGCCGCGTTGCGTGGCCAACACCCAGCAGCTTATTGTCGAGGATCAGGTCTTTTGCCTTTTCAGCTATGTCGGCACGCCCACCACGGCCAAGATTATTCCGCTTTTGGAGGAAGCCCGGGTGCCGCTGGTCGGCAGCTTCACCGGCGCCGACCTCCTGCGCTTTCCCTTTCGCCGCTACATCGTCAACATCCGCGCCTCCTACTATCAGGAGACCGCCGCCGCCGTGGAGCATCTTGTCCAGGACCTTCGCCTGGAGCGGGTGGGCGTGTTCTACCAGTACGACGCTTACGGTTTCGACGGCCTCAAGGGCACGGAAATGGCGCTCAAGGACCGGGGTCTGGCCCCGGTGGCGCGCGGTTCCTACATCCGGGGTTCCATGGACGTGGAGGAGGGCGTGGGCCGCATCCTGGAGGCCAAGCCCCAGGCCATCGTCATGATCGGGGCCTACGGCCCCTGCGCCAAGGCCATCAAGCTGGCCCGTGCCCGGGGCTACAGAGGGCTTTTCTACGCCGTGTCCTTTGTGGGGGCCGACGAGATCGCCCGCATCCTCGGTCCCGGCGACGATACGCCGCTGGTCATGTCCCAGGTCGTGCCGCCCCCGGATCTGCCCGAGGCCGCCTCGCTGTTGACCGGCGTCATGGACTACGCGCGCCTGCTTGCCCGGTCTTTCCCCGACGAGCGGCCCAACGTCGTGGGCCTGGAGGGCTTCATCAACGCCCGGGTGCTGGTCGAGGGCTTGCGGCGCTGCGGCCGGGAACTGACCCGGGAGCGGTTCCTTGACGCCATCGAATCCATCCAGGACTTTTCCGTGGGCATTGCCAGCCCCGTGAGCTACGGCCGGGACCGCCGCCAGGGGTTGGACCGGGTCTATTTCACCCGCTTTGACCGGGGCCGTTTCCACATGGTCACGGACTGGGGCGGCATCAAGGCCGCCCTGGAAGCCGGGCGCGCCGTCAAGGCCGTGCCCAACGAGCAGGACGGGCGCGAGGCCGCCCCGTCTCTGGCTCCGGGCGGCTGATTCCATGTTGTTTTTGCCCCAGCGCGTCAGCCTCAAGCTCAAGATGTTCGGCGGCACCATGGCCGTGGTGCTCCTGGTCAGCGCCGTCATCGCCATTTTGGCCCGCTGGATTCTGGTCACCAGCCTCAACCGTGAACTCGAACAGCGCGGCGTGGCCATCGGCCAGAGCATCGCTGAACGGGCCAGCGGATTTATCCTCGACAAGGACCGGCCAAACCTCGTCAGCCTGGTCTTTGACGCCGCCCAGCTCGGCGAACGCAAGGTCCTGGTCTCGTACATCTTTATCAGCGACAACGACGGCCGCATCCTGGCCAACACCTTCATCCGCCCCTTTCCGGCCGACCTGCGCGGCATCAACCCCCTGCCCGAGAACAAGGACTACAGCATCGATCTGGTCGATTTCGACCAGTCCCAGGCCATCGACATCGCCGTACCCGTGCGCGAGGGCATCTACACCCTGGGCGCGGTCCATGTGGGTCTGTCCAAGAGCCACATCGACTCCCTGGTCGGCAAGCTGCGCACCACCTTTCTGGGCTTCATCACGGCCGTCACCGTGGTCATGTTCCTCATCGTGCTGCGTCTGTCCAACGCCGTGGCCCGGCCGCTGTCGCGCCTGACCCAGGCCGCCGACGCCATTAGCCGGGGAAGCCTCGACGCCCCCGAGGCCATGCTGGGGCTTTCCGACGACGCCATCAAGCACTGCCAGGCCTACGCCGACACCGATCTGCCCTGCTGGCACTTCGACCAGAACCGGGGCGAGGGCGAGCCGACCAGCCAGGCCGCCTCGCGCACCTGCCGGGAGTGCCGGTTCTACCGCAAGGAGGGCGGCGGCGACGAGGTGGCCCAGCTCGCCGAGTCCTTCAGCAACATGATCTGGAGCATCCGGCTCTACCGCCGCCGGCTGCGCGAGTCCGAGGAAAAATACCGTTCGCTTTTCGACAGCAACCCCGACCCGGTCTTCGTGGTCGAGGCGGCCACCGGCCGCATCCTCGACGCCAACTCCCAGGCCGAGGCTGTCTACGGCTACGGCCGCAAGGAACTGGTCGGCCGCGATCTGGCCGAGCTGGAACCCGACGCCGACGGCGGCGTGGCCGCCTATCTGGCCGACCGCGACGCCCCCGAGCGGGTGCTTTTTCCCAAACTGCGCCATGTGCGCAAGGACGGCGAACCGCTCTACGTCAACGTCCACGCCTGCCGCATCGCTTACCGGGCCAGGGACGCGGTCATCGTCTCGGCCACCGACATCACCGAACTGGTGGAAAAAGACGCCCAGCTCATCCAGGCGAGCAAGATGAAGACCCTTGGCGAAATGTCCGCCGGCATCGCCCACGAACTCAATCAGCCCTTAAACGCCATCAAGATGGGCAGCGACTATCTCAAGATGGTGGCCGAGACCGGCGGCCTGCCGTCGCCCGACGCCCTGGCCGCCGTCACCGGCCAGGTCAGCGAGCAGGTGGACCGGGCCGCCGCCATCATCGGCCATCTGCGGGATTTCGGCCGCAAATCCGAGCCCAAACTGGAATACGTGGACATCAACGAACCCATCAAGGGCGTTTTCACCATCATCGGCCACGAATTGGCCCTGCAAGGCATCGAGGTGGTCCTGCGTCTGGCCGCCAGCGCGCCCATCAAGGCCCATGCCAACCGCCTGGAGCAGGTGTTTTTCAACCTCGTGGTCAACGCCCGCGACGCCATGACCGACAAGGCCTGCCAGAGCGAACGACCGCGCCGCCTGACCATCGTCTCGGCAAGCGCCGCCGGCCGGGTCACCGTGGCCGTGGCCGATACCGGCTGCGGCATTCCCGAAGCCGCCCGGCGCAAGATTTTCGAGCCCTTTTTCACCACCAAGCAGACCGGCCAGGGCATGGGCCTGGGGCTGGCCATCACCTACGGCATCGTCAAGGACTATGGCGGCGAGATTGAGATGGAAAGCGCTCCAGACCGGGGGAGCGTTTTTCGTCTCACCTTTCCCGCCGCCCGCGACAAGAGCGAGCGAAGTCCTTGACGCCGCGCCAGCGAGCCAGCAAAACGCCTGAACCGAGTGTTCCAGGGAGTCTTCATGCGCACCATTTTGGTCATCGACGACGAACGGCCGACCCTGCAGATGTTCGAGCTCTATCTCGGGGCTTACGGCTACAAAACCCTGACCGCCGCCAGCGGCGAGGAAGGGTTGGCCGTTTTTGACGCCCAGACCCCGCCCATCGTGCTCACCGACATCAAGATGCCCGGCATAGACGGCCTGCAAGTGCTGGAGGCGATCAAGGCCCGGCGGCCCGAAACCGAGGTCATCGTGATTACCGGCCACGGCGATACTGATCTGGCCCTGGCCGCCCTGGGGCTTCGGGCCACGGATTTCATCGACAAACCCATCCGTCGCGAGACCCTGGAAGCCGCCCTTGGCCGGGCCAACGGCCGCTTGGACATGGCCGAGGCCGCCGGCAGCGGCGGCGACGTGGCTGCCGCCTGTGAAGAGACCGTTGGCGTCATCCATATCCGAGGCAGTCTCTGCGGCGAAAGCGAACCCTATCTGACCAAGGCCTTTCGGGAACTCGACGACGCCGTGGGGGTGCTTTTCGACTTCACGCCCAACGCCTCGATCAACGGCGCTGGTCTGGACGTTCTGGCCAGCGTGGCCGAGACCTGCCGGGCCTCGGGCCGCCCTGCCGCCGTGTATGGGTTGGCCGAAAACTTCGTGCGCATTCTCGACCGCCTGGGCATCACCGACAAGGCCCCGCGTTTTACCGACCGGGGCGAGGCCTTGGCCTATCTGGCCAAAACGACTTCGTGACGCGTCCCCAGGGCAACTGATCAGCATCCGATGGAAAAGCAGGGCGTTTTATCTGTTTCCAGGGAATCCCCAGGCGCATTTCGAGGATGTGACGCAAACCTTTGCTATTGACCCGAAGCGGCCTGAGGGGGGAACCCCGGCTGATATTGTTTTGCCGATGAGGCGGCCGAGAATGTTAGGAGCCTCGTCCAGACGTTGACGTGAGGCGGCGAGGCCGCCAGACAACGGTTATCCAGGCATGGCAGGCGGGCGCGAACAGGCGTTTACAGGCCGGCGCGCCGCCCGTATACTGCCGGCCACCGATAAGGAGGCAGGGCGGCGTGCGACACCCTGGAGACGCACTCGGCCGGGGCTGCCTGCTGGTCAGCCTGACGGCGCTTTGGGCCATGCTCGCCATGCGGCTGTATGTCGTGTGGCGCGACGGGATGTGGCTGGCTTGGCCCATGGGCGACGTGCTGCCCGATGTCCTGGTGCGGCGGATATTCGCTCTGCCCGACGCCGGGCCCCGAGACGCCCTGGTCTGGCTCCTGCGCCAGGACGCCCTGTATTGGGTAGCTGCCGTCTGTCTTGTGTTATGGCTGCTTGCCGCCCCGGGCCGGTCCGCGCCCGGCGGCGATGACGACGAACTCTCCCGGTAACGACCGATTGCCGACGTCGCGTCAAGGAGGTTTGATTGATGCGCGCGTTTTTGCTGCTGCTTACGCTTATGGCTTACGCCGCTTCCGCCCAGGCTGCCGAGACCGTGTCCCTGACCGGCCGGGTGACGGGCGTGAAGCAATATCCGCAAAAGGAAACCATTTGCCTGGCCTTTGAAGCCAAGGACAAAAAGACCTATCTTATCTGCGACGACGTGACTTCCAAGGACGTCATCGAGAAACTTTTCGACCTGGGCAAGAAAGACGCCGACTGCCGCATCGACGGCACGGTGGCCAAAAAAGCCGACGAGGTCTATCTCAACATCACCGGCGTGGGGCAGGGGGGGTAGCGTCGCTGTCCTGTCCCGTTGCTGCTGTCGCGGATGCCTCGTCGAGGCTGGTCAAATAGGCGGCATCGGTCGGGCCTGTCAGGAGCAGATAGGACGTGACCTGCAGCCGGATGAGGGCGATTTCCGGTCGCGCCAACAGGCCGGCCAGATGCGGGTGGCGACGGCCTAATACAGTGAATCCGGCCTGACGCTGGGCCTCGGTTCCCGGCTCGTGGCGGCCGGCCAGGGTCAGGGCGCGCACGCTTTCCCGATCAATGGCCGTTTCCCGGTCGTCGACAAGCAGCGAAATCCTGGGGTCCGCAAGGATATTGCGCCACTTGCGCGTGTCGGGCAAAGTGGCCATGACCAAGCACGACGGGCTTTCGATGGCAAAGGCCATAAGCGAGGTCAGCGGCCCTTCGGGGCCGGCGGTGGCCAAAACGCCCAGTGAGGCGTTGGCCAGCAGTTGCCGGATGGCGGCTGCGGCGTTCATGTCTGGTAAGCTCCTTGACTCGTGCGGCTGCCGGGGCGACATGTCCGGCCAAACCCGGATCAACTCTTAACCCAAACTCCCCATGCAAGAAACCCTGCCTCTTTCGCCGCGTCGCCGGACCCGGACCGTACGCGTCGGCGCGGTCGGCGTCGGCGGCGACAATCCCGTGCGTGTCCAGAGCATGACCAACACCGACACCCGGGACGTGGACGCCACCCTGGCCCAAATCCAGGCCTTGACCGAGGCCGGCTGCGAGATCGTGCGCCTGGCCGTCCTCGACGAGGCCGCCGCCCAGGCCCTTGCCGCCATCCGCGCCGCCACTGACGCGCCGCTTGTGGCCGACATCCATTTCGACCACCGCCTGGCCGTGGCCGCCCTGGAAGCCGGGGTGGACGCGCTTCGCATCAATCCCGGCAACATCGGCTCCGAGGCCGCCGTGGACACGGTGGTGGCCGCGGCCAAGGCCCACGGCGCGCCCATTCGCATCGGCGTCAATTCCGGTTCCGTGGCCAAGCATCTGCTCAAGAAATACGGTGGCCCGACCGCCCAGGCCATGGTGGAAAGCGCCCTGGAGCACATCGCCCTGCTCGAAGCCCGGGATTTTCACGACATCAAGGTGTCGCTCAAATCCTCCTCGGTGCTGCGCACCATCGCCGCCTACCGCTTGCTCGCCGCCAAGGTCGATTATCCGCTGCACATCGGCGTCACCGAGGCCGGAACTCCCATGCGCGGGGCGGTCAAGTCCGCCGTGGGCCTGGGCGTGCTTTTGGCCGAGGGCATCGGCGACACCCTGCGCGTGTCGCTGACCGGCGATCCGGTGACGGAAATCGGCGTGGCCTACGAAATCCTGCGCTCCCTGGAACTGCGCGCGCGCGGCCCGGAAATCATCTCCTGCCCGACCTGCGGGCGCACCGAGATTGACCTCGTCGGCCTGGCCGAGGCCGTGGAGGAACGCCTGCGCGGCGTGCCCGAAATATTCACCGTCGCCGTCATGGGCTGTGTGGTCAACGGCCCGGGCGAGGCCCGCGAGGCCGACATCGGCATCGCCGGCGGCCGCGACTGCGGCATCATCTTCCGCAAGGGCGAGATCCTTGGCAAGGTGCGCGGCGCGGACAAGCTTATTCCCGCCTTCATGGACGAACTGGAACGCTTCATTACCGAAAAAAAGGAATCCCCATGCGACTGAGCCGCTACTACGCCCCCACGTTGAAAGAGACTCCGGCCGAAGCCGAGGTCATAAGCCACCAGCTGCTGCTGCGCGCCGGCATGATCCGCAAGCTCACGGCCGGCATCTATACCTACCTTCCCCTGGGGCTTAAGGCGCTCAACAATGTCGCCAAGATTGTGCGCGAGGAAATGGACCGATCCGGGGCGCTGGAAATCCTCATGCCCGCCGTGCAGCCCGCCGACCTCTGGAAGGAGTCCGGCCGCTGGGATTTCTACGGCCGGGAACTGCTGCGCTTCGTCGACCGCCATGACCGGGAATCGTGCCTGGGACCCACCCACGAGGAAGTCGTCACCGACCTGGTGCGCCACGAGATCCGCTCCTACCGCCAGCTGCCGGTCAACCTCTACCAGATCCAGACCAAGTTCCGCGACGAGATCCGCCCCCGCTTCGGCCTCATGCGCGGCCGTGAGTTCGTCATGAAGGACGCCTACTCCTTTGACAAGGACGACGCCGGGGCCGACGCCAGCTACTGGGGCATGTACGAAGCCTATGCCCGCATCTTTAAGCGTCTGGGCCTCAAGTTCCGGGCCGTGGCCGCCGACTCCGGGGCCATCGGCGGTTCGTTCTCCCACGAATTCATGGTCCTGGCCGACACCGGCGAGGACACCATCGTGGCCTGCCCGGCCTGCGACTACGGGGCCAACGTCGAAAAGGCCGAAGCCATCTGTCCTCCGGCCGGCGACCTCGCCCCTTGCCCCGCCGCCGAGAAGATCGCCACTCCGGGCCAGCACACGGTCGAGGAAGTGGCCGCCTTCCTGAAGGTCCCGGCCGCTTCCGTCATCAAGACGCTGCTCTACGTGGCCGACGGCAAGACCGTGGCCGCGCTGGTGCGCGGCGACCGCGAACTCAACGAAGTGAAATTCAAAAACCTCCTGGACGCCAAGGAAGACCTCCGCCTGGCCACCCCCGAGGAAGTCACGGCCGCCACCGGCGCGCCCGTGGGCTTTGCCGGCCCCGTCGGCCTGTCCCTGCCCGTCTACGCCGACCGGGAACTGGCCCTGGCAAACGACTGGGTGGTCGGAGCCAACGCCGCCGACGCCCACCTGCTCCACGTGGATCTCGGCCGCGACGTCAACGTCGTGTCCTTCACCGATCTGCGCGAGGTCGCCCCGGGCGATCCCTGCCCCAAGTGCGGCGCGCTGCTCGATTTCACCAAGGGCATCGAGGTCGGCCACGTCTTCAAGCTGGGCCTGAAGTATTCCAAGGCCTTAAACGCCACCTTCCTGGACGAGGCCGGCAAGGAACAGTTCATGATCATGGGCTGCTACGGCATCGGCGTGTCGCGCATCGTGGCCTCGGCCATCGAACAGAACCACGACGACGGCGGCATCGTCTTCCCGCCCACCATCGCCCCCTTCGAAGCGGCGCTCATCAATTTGAGCCCCAAGGACGAAACCGCCTGCGCCAAAGCCGACGAAATCTACGCCGCCCTGACCGCCGCCGGCATCGAGACGCTCCTCGACGACCGCGACGAACGCCCGGGCGTCAAATTCAAGGATGCCGACCTCATGGGACACCCCATCCAGCTGACGCTCGGCGGCAAGGGACTGGCCCGCTGCATCGTCGAGACCAAGGATCGCCGCACCGGCGAGAAGGGCGAACTGCCCCTGGAAGGCTTTTTCGAAGCGTTTGCTGCCTGGCGCGCCGGCGTGCGTGCGGGCTGGGGCCTGGAGTAGAGAGAGAAAAAGCGAAGACTGGGGCGCTGCCCCAGGCCCCGCCGGGGGGCTCAGCCCCCCGGACCCCCGACTTGGGGGCTGGTCGTGCGCATGGCCAAGCGGACGGCGGCGGCTGGGCTGCGTGGGTGGCGCTGCCGCGCGAAGATGGGGTCGGGATTTGGGCCGGGAATCTCGGCGCAGGAGCGCCGTTATTCCCGGCCCAAATCCCGACCCCAACCGGCCCTCGGCCCCGAGGCGGGGCCGAATGCTTGGAGCCTGAGCGACAAGACAGGATGGCCGACGAGCGGGCTTTTGCAGCTTGTCCGTTTTTTGGGTGGAAACCGTCGGCGACGTTGAAAGTTGTAGTGCGCTGACTCTCCTATACGCCCCTTTGAAAGTTTTTGGGGAGGGTGGGGGTCTGGGGGAGGGAACCCCTTTTTTCAAAAAGGGGTTCCCTCCCCCAGTCTTCACGAAGTGACGACAATAATGCCCCATGTGTTTGAAGTCGCGGAACTGACCCGGGCGCTCAAGTCCGTGGTCGAGTCCGAATTCCCTTTTGTCTGGGTGCGCGGCCAGGTGGTCAACCTGTCGCGTCCGGGCTCGGGGCATGTCTATTTTTCTCTGCGCGACGCCGAGGCGTCCCTTGGCGTGGTCTGGTTCAAGGGGGCGCAGGCCGGGCGCGTGACGCCCGGCGGCGAGCGGTACGATCCGCTGACTGGCGAGGTGCTGGAAAGACCTTTGGCCGGGCTGTTGGCCGACGGCATGGAGGTCATGGTTGCCGGGCGTTTGACGGTTTATCCGCCGCGCGGAACCTATCAGCTGGTGGCCGAGGTGGTGCAGGAGGTCGGGGCCGGCCGGCTGTGGCTGGAATTCGAGGAACTCAAAAAACGTCTGGCCGCCAAGGGCTTTTTCGAGGCGGCCAGAAAGCGCCCCTTGCCGCCCCATCCGACCCGGGTGGCGGTGGTGACCGCCCCGGCTGGCGCGGCCGTGCGCGATTTCATCCGCATCGGCCGGGAGCGCGGGCACGGGGCAAAGGTGCGCGTCTATCCGACGTTGGTGCAGGGTGAGGCCGCCCCGGCCGGCATTGTGCGGGCCATGCTGCGGGCCGTAGCCGACGACTGGGCCGAGGTGTTGGTGCTCATTCGCGGCGGCGGATCGCTGGAGGATTTGTGGGCTTTCAACACGGAAGAGGTGGCCAAGGCGATTTATGCTGCGCCGTTGCCAGTGCTCGTCGGCGTCGGCCATGAGGTGGACGTGACCATCGCCGATATGGTGGCCGACGTGCGCGCCGCCACGCCCTCCCATGCCGCCCAGCTGTTGTGGCCCGAGCGTGGGATGCTGGCCCAGCGCCTGGACGACGCCGAGATGGCGCTTCGCCGCCAGATCGGGAGCCTTGTTTCCTTGCGGGAACGGGATCTTGCCGCCCTGGCCCGGGGGCTTTCCTGGCTGTCCCCGGCCCGGCGGCTCACCCGCCTGGAAGAGGCCTTTGCCGCCGGCGAAAAGCGTCTGACGCGGGCTGGAACCTCCCGGCTGGACGTCTTGTCGCGGCGGCTCGACGGCCTGGAAGCGCGTCTGGCCCGGCGTTTCGACCGGCAAAGCCTGGACGCCCGGGACGACGCCCTGACCCGGCGCAAGGAGCGGATCGCGGCGGCCATGCGGCTTTTTCTCGCTGACCGTCAAGGCCGCCTCGACGTGACCGCCATGCGGCTGGCCGGCCTGGACCCGGCCGCGCCCTTGGCCCGGGGCTACAGCCTGACCACGGTCCTTCGCACCGGCAAATTCCTGCGCCGGGAGGGCGAGGTGCGGCCCGGCGACAAGCTTGACGTCATGGTGTATGAAGGCCGCGTTCGGGCCGTGGTGTCCCAAGACGGACCCGACGACGGAGAAAACCCGTGAGCGTGAAGGAAGAAAGCTTTGAAAAGGCGCTGACGCGCCTGGAGCGCATAGCCGTCGCCCTGGAAGCCGGCGACGTGCCCCTGGAAAAGGGCGTGGCGCTCTACAAGGAAGGCATGGGACTGGTGGCCTCGTGCCGCAAGCGCCTGGAGGCGGCCCGGCTGGAAATCAGTCTGGCCGGCGAGGACGGCGGGCTGGTCCCGTTTGACGTTGCCGATGACGAGGCCGCCCGCGACGGCGGGCCGGCCGGGGAGGAGTCGTGACGGTGAAACAACGGTTGGCCGTGATGGCCGGCGAGGTGGAAGTCTATCTGCGCGAGCGCTTCGGCGCGCGGATGCGTGAGCGCGGCGTGCCGGAGAATCTGTTGGCCGCCATGGAATATTCGCTGCTGGCCGGCGGCAAGCGGCTGCGCCCGGTCCTGTGCCTCGTTTTCGCCGAGCTTTTCGACGCCGACCGGGCCAGGGTCATGCCCTTTGCCGCCGGTTTCGAGATCATCCACACCTATTCGCTCATCCATGACGACCTGCCGGCCATGGACGACGACGACCTGCGCCGGGGCCGGCCGTCCAACCACAAAGTTTTTGGCGAGGCCGGGGCCATCCTGGCCGGCGACGCGCTTTTGACCGAAGCCTTCGGCTGCATGGGCCGTGTCTGGCCCGGCGTGGCGGCCGAGCTGGTGCTGCCGGCCCTGGCCGAGGCGGCCAAGGCGGCCGGCGCGGCCGGCATGGTGGGCGGACAGGTCCTCGATATGGACTATACCGCCCGGGAAGGCGTGACCCTGGCCGAGCTGGCCCGGATGCAGGCCCTCAAGACCGGCGCGCTTTTGACCGCCTCCTGCGTGTGCGGCGCGATACTGGCCGGCGCGGGCGAGGAAGGCGTGGCCCGGGCCCGGGAATACGGCGAGGCCGTGGGCGCGGCCTTCCAGATCGTTGACGACATCCTTGATGAGATCGGCGACGCCGCCACCCTGGGCAAACCCGTGGGCAGCGACCGGGAGCAGGGCAAAAACACGTATCCTTCCATGATCGGCCTTGACGAAAGCCGGCGGCTGGCCGAGGAACGCGTGGCCGCCGCCATTGCCGCCATCGAGCCGTATGCCGGTGATGCGGCAGAGTTTTTACGAGACCTGGCCCGCTATATCGTGGTCCGGGTGCAGTAGCCTGCGCCGGCCGCAGACGCCGCCGCGCGCGGCGGTCCGGGTTTGACGCCACCACGATTTTGAGACGCCACGGCGCGCCGGCCAGCTTTCCGGCGCGGCCTACAAGGATACGACCACATGACGGCAATGAGCGACGCGGCCCTGCGCATCCTGACCCGCATCAAGCATCCCCACGACGTGGCGGGGCTTTCCGCCGAGGAACGCGCCGTGCTGGCCGAGGAAATCCGGCAGGTCATCATCGGCACGGTCTCCATGAACGGCGGCCACCTGGCCCCGTCGCTGGGCGTCGTGGAACTGACGCTGGCCCTGCTGGCCGCCTTCGATCCAGGCCGGGACAAGTTCGTCTGGGACGTGGGACATCAGGCTTATGCTTACAAGATTCTCACCGGCCGTCAGGAAGAGTTCCATACGCTGCGCACCATGGGCGGCGTCAGCGGCTTTCCGCGTCCGGCCGAAAGCCCCTTTGACCACTTTGGCGTCGGCCATTCGAGCACGTCCATTTCGGCGGCCCTGGGCCTGGCCATGGCCCGGGACCGCAAGGGCGAGAACCATGACGTCATCGCCGTCATCGGCGACGGTTCCATGACCGCCGGACTGGCCTACGAAGGCCTCAACCAGGCCGGGGGCTGGGGCGGGCGGCTCATTGTCGTTTTAAACGATAACGAGATGTCCATCTCGAAAAACGTCGGCGCGCTTTCGCTGTTTTTAAGCCGCAAGCTCAACCAGCGCTGGGTCAAGCGGCTCAAAAAGGACATGGAAAGCTGGATCGGTTCGCTGCCCTACGGCGGCGACCTCATGGGCTATGTCCGGCGCGGCGAGGAGTCGTTTAAAAGCTTTTTCACGCCCGGCATGTTGTTCGAAGCCTTCCGCTTCAACTACCTTGGGCCCATCGACGGCCACAACACCGAACGGCTCATTGAGGTCTTCAAGGAAGTCAAGGATATCGAAGGCCCGGTGCTGGTCCATGTGTTGACCAAGAAGGGGCGGGGCTATGAGCCGGCCGAGTCCAACCCCACCTATTTTCACGGCGTGGGCTGTTTCGAGCCCGAGACCGGGCTGGTGGAAAAGGCCGGGGTCTGCCCGCCGAGCTACACGCAAGTCTTTGGCGAGGCGCTACTGGCCGCCGCCAAGGCCGACAAACGCGTCATGGCCATCACCGCCGCCATGCCCGAGGGCACCGGGGTGTCGCGGTTCGCCACCGAACTGCCCGACCAGTTCGTCGATGTCGGCATCTGCGAACAGCACGCCGTCACCTTCGCCGCCGGCCTGGCCATGGCCGGCTTTCGGCCGGTGGTCGCCATCTATTCCACCTTCCTGCAGCGCTCCTATGACCAGATCGTCCACGACGTCTGCCTCCAGGATCTGCCCGTGACTTTTTGCCTCGACCGGGCCGGGCTGGTCGGCGAGGACGGGGCCACCCACCACGGGGCTTTCGACATTTCCTATCTGCGCCACATACCAAACCTCGTCTGCATGGCTCCGGGCAATGAGGCCGAGCTGCCGGCCATGCTGGCCACGGCCCTGGCCCATCCCGGCGCGGCCGCCATCCGCTACCCGCGCGGGGCCGGCGTGGGCCTGCCCGTGCCGGACAACGCCGAGCCTCTGCCCATCGGCCAGGGAAAACTTGTGCGCGAGGGGAGCGACGGGCTTGTCGTCGCCATCGGCAGCCGGGTCATGCCGGCCGTGGCCGCCGCCGACGCCTTGGCCGTCCGCACAGGCAAGCAGGTCGCGGTCTTTAACGCCCGCTTCATCAAGCCCCTGCCCCTGGTCCAGCTGCTGGAGCTGGCCAAGACCCACAAACGCTGGCTGACGGTGGAGGAAAACGTGCTGGAAGGGGGCTTTGGCTCGGCCGTCATCGAAGCCCTGTCCGACGCCGGCGCGCTTTCTGGACTCACGGTCAAGCGCCTGGGGTTGCCCGACGGCTTTGTGGAGCATGGCTCCCAAAAGGCCTTGCGCGCCCTTTGCGGCATCGACCAGCCGGGCATCGAGGCGGCCCTGGCCGCGCTGCTGGCATCCTGACCGCGTTGGCGTAGTCCGCTGGACATCTGCCCGATGGGCGATTTGGCCGCGTCGCGGGCATTCCCATGGGGTCGGAATGCCGGTCCGCTCTGGACGGTGCGCCCGAGAGAGGATATGGTCGAAGCCTTGCGCCATGGGGACAACATTGTTTTCGAGGGCTTTTTGCCCCCTTCCCCGGACGCCGCAACGGAGCAGGAAGGACGCGAAAAGCGTCGCTTCCGCTCAGGAATAACCCAAGGAGCCGCAATGTCTTCCATATCCCGTTTCATGGAAACCAATTTCCGCCACTTCAACGCCCGCGAGACCCTGGACGCCGCCAAGGCCTGGAACGATCTGCTGGGGCGCGGCGGCAAGATGTTTCTGACCATGGCCGGCGCCATGAGCACCTGCGAACTGGGCATTTCCCTGGCCGAGATGATCCGCCAGGACAAGGTCCACGCCATCAGCTGCACCGCCGCCAACCTTGAAGAGGATCTTTTCAACCTCTTCAACCACAACGAATACAAGATGGTTCCCGAGTACCGCGACCTGTCGCCCGAGGCGGAAAAGGCGCTGTACGACCAGGGGTTCAACCGTGTCACCGATACCTGCATCCCCGAAGGCGTCCTGCGCCAGGTTCAGCGCCGCATCTCCAAGCTGTGGGCCGCCGCGGCCGAGGCCGGCGAACCCAAGTTTCCCTACGAGTACATGTACGCGCTGCTGGATCAGCCCGATATCGCCCAGTTCTTCCAGATCCCCAAGGAACATTCCTGGGTGCTGGCCGCCAAGGAAAAGGGCCTGACCATCTATTCCCCGGGCTTTGAAGACAGCACGCTCGGCAACATCTTTTGCGCCGAGGTCATGCAGGGCCACGTGAAAAGCCACAACGCCATCCGCACCGGCACCGAGCAGATGGAAGTGCTGGCCAAGTGGTACACCGAGCAGGGCAAGGCCGGCACGCCCATCGGCTTTTTCCAGATCGGCGGCGGCATCGCGGCCGACTTCCCCATCTGCGTCGTGCCCATGCTGATCCAGGACTTAGAGCTGGAAGACACGCCTTTCTGGGCCTACTTCGCCCAGATCGGCGACTCCACCACCTCCTACGGGTCCTACTCGGGTGCTGTGCCCAACGAGAAGATCACCTGGGGCAAGCTCGACATCGACACGCCCCGGTTCATGATCAACTCCGACGCCTCCATCGTGGCGCCGCTCATCTTTGCGTATGTTTTAGGCTGGTAAACGTCAAAACGACTTTGCATTCGGCGCAAACGGGCGTAGGTTCAAGACAAATATCCCGGTTATCGGCCCGCTGCGGGCGGGCAGGCCTTATAATCGCCAAACCTGGAGAGCGTTATGAGCAACTACACCGAAGCCGATCTTCCCAAGAGCATCAACCATGAAGAGATGGTGACCTTAAGCGACGGCACCACCATCCGCTTCGAGACCAACGGCGAAGCCAAGGACATCTATGTGGGCGACGCCTTTTGTGCCAATGTCCAACTCTTTCCGGGCAACGACTATTGTGTCGAAGCCGGCGGCAAGAGCTTCAAGGTGACGGCGGAGTTCGAAGACGTGATCACGGTGAGCGTCGCCTAAGGCAGGCTACGACGACGAAGACCATTCCGGCCGGGGGCTTTCGGGCTCCCGGCTTTTTTGCGTGCAAAGCCGGGGCGTGGCCGCCTCCGGGTGGAAAGCCTCCGGACGGGAGGCTTTCACGGCGAAGGGGCTGATGCTGTGGGGATAATTGTCAGCAAAGGCCTTAAGCGGCATCCTTGTCGATATCGGCGGCCGGGGCCAGATGGTCGAGTATCAGGCCGTAGAATCCCATGCCGTCGGCCTTTTCATGATGCCAGCCCAGATGGTTGCCGCACGAGGCGCAAAGGGCCATCTGCCAGAAACCGTCCTCGCCCAGGCCGAAATCCATGGCGAAATGGCCGGCGGTCATGCAGCCCGGGGCCAGGGAGAAACAGCCCATCTCCTGATCAATGCCGTGGGCCGTGGGCATGAGATGGCGATGGGAACCATTGACGGCGATGCGCAGGCTGCCTCTGGTGACGTCCTCGCCGCAGTGGGCGCAGACCATGCGGTCGGCGCCGGCCAGAATCGGGTTGTCGAAAACGGGTTTCACGATGATGTCCTTGTCGTCCGCGTCATCGTCCCAGGTGAGGCTGATGGGCGGGGTGGTGGGGATAAGGGTCAGGTGGTTCATATCGATCCCTCCGGGCGGCGGGAATTTGACGTCCGTCCGCGTTGCAGGGTTGGGAGACAACATTTTCCTACCGAAAAAGTCAAGATTAAATAGGGCGTCCTGCCTTCCTGGCAAGCCGTGCTCTGTTGGAAGTTGTTATGCAGGATTCAGGCCAAATTCTCCGGCATCTGGTGCAGACGGTTGAGGATTAGCCCGAAAAATGTTCCTCCATCGCTCTGGACATAGCGCCAGCCCAGATGCCGGCCGCAGGCGACGCAGACGGCGGCTTGCCAGAGCGTCCCGGGAAACCAGGAGAAATCCGACGTGGCTGAACCAATGGCGGCGCAGCCCGGGGCAGCGGCGAAACAACCGATCTCGAAAACATGCCCCAGGGGATTGGCAAAAACATGGCGGTGGGTCCCAGCCACGGCCACGCGCCAGGAAGGGGCCGTAATCATGAGCCGGCAGGCGGCGCAGACCAATCGCGAACCATTGCCCCTGGTTGTCGGTTCCGACCGACTGCCTTCCCCAGGCGACTCTTGAGGCCCGGGATTGTTTGGCAATTCCCGAAAGCAAGCCGGAATAGCCGGAGCGTGATGAAATAACGCGGCGGGGTATTTGCAAGCGGCAAGTGTTGGCATAGGTTAACCATGGTTATACACGCTGGTGTCTGGGTCAACAGGACACAGAACCACAAAAATGTAGCATAAGCCTGCAAAGTTGTCGCCCATGCGTGAGTATCTCGGACACCTCGCCACCACCGATCCGCTTCATGGCTATTTGCGCGACGCCATTTTGCCGCACCTGGTCCAGGCCGGGCAGGAACCCCGCTTCCGGGTTTACCGTGTCTCGGCCGAAAGCGCTGTCTACCTCTATGAGGACAAATGGACCGAAATCCGGGTCGTGGGCAAATTCTACGCCCGGGCCCGGGGCTTAAACGGCAGCAACGCGCCGCAATCCGCCGCCAATGAACGCCGCAACCTGGAATACGCCCGCAGCCTTGGCCTGGATGCGTCGCCGGACTACGTGGCCCGGCCCCTGGGCGTACGCGAGGACCTGGGCGATCTGCTGGTGGTCGAACACCTCGCCGGCGAACAGCTCGACGCCATTGTCGCCGCCGCCGCCACGGCCGGGAGGGGCGACCGGCTATTCCGCAAACTGTCGGGCCTGGCCCGTTTTTTTGCCCGGCTGCACAACGCCGCCGCCGGTCCCGAGCGGGTGGATTTCGGCCGTACCCAAGGCTACTTTGACCGGGTGGTCGGCTATCTCGCCGTCCATGGCGGCCTTGCCGAACGCCGGGCCGCCCGGCTTTACGAACTCGGCCATGCTTACGCCGCCCGGCCCGAACACTGGCAGGACGTCCAGGTGGCGGTGCATGGCGACGCCACGCCGTCCAATTTCCTGTTCGGCCGAGGCCAGACGGTCTATGCCATCGACCTTGAGCGCATGCACCGCGACGACCGGATCTATGACGTGGGCCGGCTGTGCGGCGAACTTAAGCACTGTTTCCTTCAGATGACCGGCGACATCGGCCGGGCCGAACCGTATATAGGCCACTTTCTGTGGGAATACGCCGGCCATTTTCCGGATCGGGAGCGGACCTTTGCCTCGCTGTCCGGCCGGCTGCCGTTTCATCTGGGGCTGACGCTGTTGCGCATCGCCCGCAACGGCTGGCTGGACGCGAACTACCGCAAACGCCTCGTCCATGAGGCGAGGGTGATCCTGAGCGGAGGACTGGCATGATCGTACGGGCCATCATCTTCGACATCAACGGCACGCTCATTGACATCAACACCGATGAAGGCAACGAGCAGATCTACCGCTCCATCAGCCACCTGCTCAAGTATTACGGTATCCGTACCAGCCGAGGCGACGTGCGCGACGGCTACTACCAGATATTAAAGGCCCAGCGTCGGGCCGGCGGAGAGGCCTTTCCGGAGTTCGATGCCGTGGCGGTGTGGCGGGAATTTCTGCAAACGCGGCTGGAGCGCTCGGGCGTGAGCCTGCCCAAGGCCAAGATGGCCCAGTTGCCGCATTTCCTGGCCGAGCTGTACCGAGGCATCTCACTCAATCGCCTGGAGCTTTATCCCGAAGTGCGCGAGGTGCTCGACGAACTGCGGCCGCGCTATCGCCTGGCTGTCTTGTCCGATGCCCAGTCGGTCTGGGCCGTGCCCGAGATGCGCATGGTCGGCATTGAGCAGTATTTTTATCCCATCGTCGTCTCGGGTGATCTTGGTTACCGCAAACCCGATCCGCGCATCTTCGCCCTGGTCCTGCGGCGTCTGCATCTGCCGCCAGATGAGGTGGTCTTTGTCGGTAACGACATGTACCGCGATATCTACGGCGCGCGCCAGGCCGGCCTTCGTACGGTGTTTTTCGCCACTGGCCAGGGCCAGCAGGCCATGGATGGGGTGGAAGCCCACTACAACATCTACAGATTCGGGGAACTACGAAACGCCATCCGGTTTTTCGAGGAGCAGGGCTGAGGGCAGCGGAACATGGCCTTGGTTATGACAAGCCGTTTTTGATGTTTTATACTGGTTTTTTGTTTATTGCTGTGGAGTTGATATGTCTTTGAAAGTTGTTGACGTGGCAGTGAATGCTTTGGGCAAGCCTTTTCAGACAACTTTGTCTATTTTGTCGCTGCTCAAGCACAGCCATAAGCATATAGATAAAATTTACCTCATAGCGGAAAATGCAAATACGCCAAGGCAGTTGAACGGATTTGAATTTATTAAGAACAAGCTGAAGTCGAGATTGATATTTTATGTTCCGACAAATTTTTACTGGATTCGTTTGATGGATGTTGATTCGATAATTGAAGAATACGCCAGACTGTCTGTGCGATATCAATATGCCTGGGAGAGGACGGATAAGGATTATCTTTATATATGTCATAATGATACTTACCATAAGCAAGATGTTGTCGGACTTTATTTAGACAAGTGCAAAGAGCATATTGGTGCAGGAAGTGTTGGCGCGTGTGCGGGGTGTCCTGCGTATCATGCAAAGAAGTGCTCAGGCGAAAAATATCTTTCCTATAGGCCAAGCTATCAAGAATTGTTCGATTTGTATGAAAAACATGATTTTGACAAGTATAAAAATTGCACTCCCTTTCATTTGGCGAATTTCTGCGAAGCATACAGATCAAATCCTTGGCCGCTTCCTCCATGTCGCATAAACGAATGGTCGTGTCTGATTAATATGCGGTTGGTCCGATCCGTCACAAGTCCGCTTGGTCCTGTTCCTCCTTTCGGATGCATTGCTTCTTGCGGCGGGTATGGTATAGATACCGGAGCCTTATGGTTTCATGATGTGCATCGGTTCGGGTGTACGGCATGTCACTGCGATATTTCGGATTATATAGACCACGGTTGTGGCCATCGGTCTATGCTTGATCAAGATGTATATTATAAGAACGAAGAGCTGGCAAAACAAAAGCTGCAAAGCGAATTCGGCATCAATCCACACGCTATCATCTGCTAGTGTCGTGTCAACGGAAAGCGCATGGCGTATTTCGTAGGCAACAGACTAAAATATGAGTTTTTCTTGAGTGATTGGAAAACTCTCGTATCTGTCAAGGGAGGCTATACGAGACGTTTGTGCTGTGGAGCCTCCGTAAAGAGAGGAAACCATCAACGCTCTGGCTGTACGGAAGGCATCGAGACGGGCGGCGGGCCTCCGGCTTAACGGGAGAGGACCGTGCGCCTTCTCCCGACAGCCGGAGGCCTTTGCCGTTTACTCTCCTGCGAACCCGTCCATTTCCTTGTGTTTTTTCCAGGAAATCTCCAGGGCGAATTTTTCCTTGTCCTTTTTTTGCGACGCCTTCATGTCCACGTTGACCAGTACCGAAGGCCGCAGCGTCAGCGACTCGTCGCCAGCGGCCAGGGTGACCAGACCGGCTTTCATGTCGGCCGCGAGTTTTTCCAGGTTGGCGATGACTTCGGTGATCTGCATCACCCCTTCCACCTTGATCCGGCTCTTGTCCTTTTCCATGTGAGACTCCTTGTTGACGGCGTCAGCCGATGATTTCAAAAGCGGTCACGCGTCCCCGGGCCAGGACCACCGAACCTTGGCGTTTGGCGACAAAGGTGGTGAGCGGCGTCAGGGCTTCCATGTCCAGGCTCAAGCCCGGCAGGCGGTTTTTGAAAAAGCAGCCGTTATCGAACAGCGTCAGGCTGTGTCGCCCGCGGCCAATAGGCCGCAGGCGCGCGGTAAGCACCGGCAGCGGTCCGGTCGCCGTGCCCGGACGCCAGCCGGCCGAGGCGGCGTTTTCCAGCGGCATGGCGATACGTTGCAGGGCGTGGCTGAAAAAAAAGAGTTTTTCCACCGGCAGGGCGTTGGTCGATTCATCGACGTCCACGCACAGAGCGGCCTCGCCTTCGGGAAGCAAGCCTTCGAGCACGCCGCGCAGAAACACGGCCACAGGATGGGCGTCGGTGGCCAGGGCCGGGCCGGCCGTGCCCGGACAAGCGGCCGGACACGCTTCTTGCGAAGCGGTCGCGTCGGAGGCAAGCACGCAATCCGCTTTGGCCAGGGCTGCGGCTTCTTGGGCCAGGACCGGCGCAGCTGTTTGGTTGTCGGCATCAGTAGACGGTAGAACCGGGTCTGGCGCGCTGGAGAGTACGGCCGGCTGGTTTGCTTCAGGAGCAGGGCCAGTCGCCATGCCAGGAGCGGACTCGGGTGATCTGTCCGCAGCGACGGAAAGCGGCTGGGCGGGGATGGCGGCCTCGGCCAGGGCGGTGGCTTCCGTGACTTGAGCCGAGAGCGGCGTTTGGCTGTCGGCGTCCGCCAACGGCTGGGCCTTTTTTGGAGCGTCGAGGGCCGGAGTACCTTTGGGGCTGGTCGCGGTTGCAGTCACCGGCGCCGGGCGGTCGTCGTTGGGGGCGGCTGCCGGCTCTTTCTTGGCCGTATTGGCCGAAACTCCGCCCTTGGCGGCGGCTGGTTTGCGGCGGGGGGCGGCAGGCTTGGAAGCGGAGGGTTTGGGCGCGGCCTGCAAGGGATCGCGCCCCAGACGGGAGCGGTTGGCCATGGTCGTTTCCTTATGGGTTGCCGCCGGCAGAGGCCGGGGGCGGCAGGCGCAGCCGGACGGCCGTCTCGACGGCCAGGGCGGCGAAATCGGCCGCGCCGGCGCTGCGGGGGGCGTAGCGGAAGATGTCCTGGCCAAAACTCGGCGCCTCGGCCAGGGCGACGTTTTCACGGATGACGGCAGTGAGGGCCATGCCGGGGAAATGGCCTTCCACCAGGGTTTTCACTTCCCGGTGCAGGCGTTTCTGGGCGGCAAAGCGGTTGAGCACGACCCCGGCCACAGCCGGGGCGTCGCCGCTGGCGGCAAGCTCGGCCAGGGTGTCCATGAGCCAGGCCAGGCTTTGCATGGCCAGGAAATCCGGGGTCATGGGAATGAGAATGTCGGTCGCGGCGTAAAGCGCTTGCTTGCTCAACTGGCCGAGGTGAGGCGGGCAGTCGATGAGGACCGCGTCATATCCGGCAGACTGGCGCAAGATGTCGGCCAGAAGGCCGGTGGATGCGGCGGCGGCGGCCAACCGCGTTTCCGTGCCGGCCAGGGCGGCCGAGGCAGGGAGGACGTCCAGCTCGCCGTCGCGGACCAGAACGGATGCAAGTTCGTACCGGCCGTCCAGCAGGCCGCTTAGTCCCTCCTCGGGGCCGACGGTCTGCCCCAGGGAGGCGGTCAGATGGGCCTGGGGATCGGCGTCCACGGCCAGGACGCGCCAGCCGGACCGAGACAGACCGGCAGCCAGGTTGACGGTGCAGGTGGTCTTGCCCACGCCGCCTTTGTGGTTGCAACAAGCGATGATGCGCGGTCCTGGCGCGGTGGAAACATCCATGGGTGTTTCATGCCCCAGGGTCGTTACGATTTGGCGTCAGGAGGCTGGTTGGCCCGGTCCGACGCGCCATCGTCACCAATCGGACATGACTCCGCGCCCGGCTGGGGTTAGCCCGTCGCCATGCCGATTCTGAAAATACTGCGTCGCCGGGGCCGGCCGCGCCAGGTAGTGGTGCAGCTCACCGACCGTTGCAACGCCCAGTGCTTCCAGTGCGGCATGAACGTCGGCAACGGCGGCCCGCGCGGTGACCTGGACCGCGAGGCGGCCAAGCGCATCATTGACCACTGCGCCGCCCTGGGTGTTTCGGCCCTGTCCTTTACCGGCGGCGAACCGCTTCTGGCCGGCGACCTGCTCTGCGAACTGCTTGATTACGCAGGCCGGGCCGGCATCGAGTATCTGCGCACCGGCACCAACGGCTACCGGTTTGCCCGGCCCGACGCGCCGGATTTCATGGACCGCGTGACCCGGCTGGCCGCGGTGCTTGCCGCCACGCCGGTGCGCAATTTCTGGATCAGCCTGGATTCCGCCCAAGCCGGGGTCCACGAAGCCAATCGGGGCTTTCCCGGGCTGATGGAGGGGATTGCCCGGGCTTTGCCCGTTTTTCACGCCCATGGCCTGTATCCCACGGCCAATCTGGCCCTGACCCGCCTCATGACCGGCGAAACGCCCCTTGAGGCGGACGATGCGTCCGGCTTTCAGGAACTGGCCGGCCAGGGCCTGTCGCGCTTTTTCACCACCGCCGCCGGCCTGGGGTTCACCATGGCCAATTGTTGTTACCCCATGAGCGACGACGACGCGGCCAAGGGGGCTTCGGCTGCCTACGCGGCCACGGCGGCCGATAGGCGGGTCAGCTTCGCCGATTGGGAAAAGCGGGCGCTGTTTGCCGCCCTCGACGCCGCAGTGGCCAGGCATCGGGGGGATTTGCGCATTTTCACCCCCCGCTCGGCCGTGGCCGCCCTGATCCGGCGCTACGAGGGCGCGGCCAGGGCTGACCGGCCCTGCCTTGGCGGGGTGAGTTTTTTTTACGTGAACCGCCATGGCGACTGTTTTCCCTGCGGCTACCGGGGACGCGAGAATCTGGGACCATTTTGGAAGCTTGGCCGGGAGCGGTTGGACGGGCAAGCCTTTTGCCGGGCCTGCGACTGGGAATGCTTTCGCGACCCCACCGAACTGCTGGGGCCGCTTGGGGATCTGGCCGCCGGCCTGCCTGGCTGGCGCAATCTGCTGGGACTTGGACTGCGCGACCTGGCCGTCTGGGCCGCTGATCTGCGCTACTTCGCGGCATGCCGGCAATTCGACGGCCGCAAACCGCCGGACGCCGCCCGTCTGGCAGCCTACCGCTCATCCTGATGGTCGGCTGGCGCAATTGCCCTGGGAGGCGTTTCGGGCCATCATGCTCGGGAGCTGGCGCAGGCTCGCGCCATCGTCCGGGAGAATCCGCATGGCCGTCGTCAATTATCCCGCCATACTCCGTCTCGGCTTCGCTACGGCGCGTCAGGGACACCCCGGGCTGTGGGTGCTGGCCGCCACCTGCCTGCTGTTGGCCATGCTGGCCGGCGGCTGCGCAGGCGCGCCGGGCAGCGCCGCGCGCCGCGATCAGGCAACAACCATAGCGAGACCAGTGCACAGTAAGTTTCAATAAAGTCTTGTAAAAATATGTATTTAGCGTATATTTTTTCCATCGAATTCGATGGAGGCGAGCATGAGCGAACGCACTTCTTCCAAGCCCGGCATTGCTGACTACGTTGTTGCCCGTCGCAAGCGCAAAGAGTGCTTTCTCGACGAGATTGATCGCCTCATCGACTGGAACCCGCTGGAAAAGCTTTTGCGCAAAACGCTCAAACGGGTGGCCAACGCCGTTGGCAATCCGGCCTATCCGCCGCTTCCCATGTTCAAAATCCTGCTCCTCCAGCGTTGGTACAACCTCAGCGACACGGCGGTGGAAGAGGCCCTGTACGACCGCTTCTCCTTCGTCCGGTTCGTTGGCCTCTCCCTGGATCACGACGAAGTTCCCGACGCCACTACGATCTGCCGCTTCCGCCAGAGCCTCGTTGAGCGCAATGTGCAAAAACGCCTGCTTGACAAGCTGAACCACCAGTTGCAGCGACGTGGCCTCCTCGTCCGGGAAGGAGCCATCGTCGATGCCAGCGTCGTTTCGTCCGCGCGCCGGCCGTTCAAGGTGCTCGACGTGCTCCCGCAGGATCGCCAGGAAGACACCGAGGGCGGGACCGATGTGACGATCAGCTACTCCGATGACGCCGAGGCGGCCTGGCTACGCAAGGGTAATCGCGCGTATTACAGGTACAAAATCCACGCCGCCACGGATACTCGGGACGGCTTTGTCCTCGGCGGCCATGCCACGCCGGCAAACCGGTCCGACACAGAAGAATTTGTCGCCGTCCTGGATGAGGTCGACGCGAAAGCCGGCGAGAGTATTTTCGCGGACAAGGGATACAGCAGCCAACTCAATCGCTATGTGCTTCAGGTTCGAGGCCTTGCCGACGGCATCATGCACAAGGCCGCTCGCAACCGGGAGCTGACTCCCTCGAAAAAAAACGCCAACCGTCAAATCAGCAGCGTCCGTGCGAAAGTTGAGCGAGCTTTCGGCACCCTCAAGCGCGGCTATGGATTTCACCGCGCGAGGTACCTCGGACGAGCCAAGGTCGAGCTGGAGTTTCTCCTCAACGCCATGGCTTTCAACCTGAAAAAAGCCGTACTAAAGGCAGCCTGTTGAGTATAAGTGCCTCCTTTGGCGGCGAAAGCTGCCGAAGAAGGTGGAAAACAGCCTGAGTCCGGCGGAAAATCACGCAAAACTGCCGATCTTACCCTCGAAATAGACCAGAAAGACGGAATTCAGGGACCTCACAGAATTGTGCAGTGGTCTCTAAATTTATTTTTGTTCGCACTGGCCTTAAGATGTGTGGAGTCGGTATAAAGCACCTTCCGCCAACCATATTGCGCCGAATAGCTTGCAACACGATTTCGTCGAATATTTCCTGGTAAATCTGGCTCTGATTGAACCTGCGGCGGCGGTTTTGACTGAAGGTGGAGGCGTCTGGAATTTTGTCCTCCAGGGTGAACCCCAGAAACCACCGATAAGCGACATTGACCTTTGTTTCTTCAACGAGACGCCTTTCGCTACGGACACCAAACAAGTACCCGAGAAAGAGCATCTTGAACAAAACTACCGGATCAATCGCTGGTCGTCCGTTGTCTGAGCAATAAAGATCTTTAACTTTTTCAGTTATAAAGCTAAAGTCGATATACTTAGCTACTTTCCGCAGGAGATGGTCATTGGGAACAAGGTTCTCAATGCAGACAAATTCGTACTTAACTTGCTTTGCTACTGTCTTCTTTAGCATGAAAAATAACAAAGCCCCCGCCAAAAGGCGAGGGCTTTGTCAGCAGTCAGAGCCCCGCAAGGGGCTTTTTTTATGGTCGGTGGTCGTGTTGGGCCAGATGCGGCGTCTCGCGACGGCGGCTTGCGGCGGTGGCCAGCAGATTGCAGACCGCGCCCTGGATGTCCAGGAGCTCCACGGGCATGGTCAGTATCTCTCGCGGTTCCTTGGCGGGCAGGGCCGCGAACCGGGCGGCCTGGTCGTGGTTGGCGGCCAGATAGAGCGTGGGGCGGTCCCCCTTGGCGGCCAACAGGTCGGCCAGCCCTGCCGAAGGCGCCTGGCGCACCAGGAGCAGGTCCGGCGGCTGGATGGCGGCGGCCTCGTCGGACAGGGGGCAAAGTTCCAGGCCCAGGTCCTCCAGAATGTTTTCGAGAATGGCCCGCCACATGGGGTCGGGGCAGATGACCATGGCCTTTTGGTCGGGCTGTGACAGGCTCGGGGCCGGGGCCGGGGCTGGCGTGTCGGTCCGGTCCGGGGCGTTCTCCTCGGCAAGGGACCCGGCGTCGGTCGCGGCTTGCGGTCCGGCGGCCAAGCTGTCGAGGAGTTCGCGCACGTCCTCGATACGGGCTTCGGTATCCCGGGCCGCTTCGGGGTCGGTCTGGGCCAGCAGCCGGGAATTGGCCGCCAGCCGCCGCATGAGGGCTTCCAGGCGTCTGGCCAATTCGCCGGAGACGGGCGGCCGGCCCGAACCGGCCAGGCCCGGCGGCAGGATCGGGGCCTGCTGGAGACGGATGACGGTTTGGTCGAAGAAATGCTCCGGCCGGGTGAGGTTCGCGCTGTCGCGGCCGGCGGCGTCCAGTCGCCTGGCCAGGTCGCGGAAGGCCTTGGCGGCCGGCGAGGCGCTCTCCATTTCCACCAGAGGCGTTTGCCGGGTGGCGGCCCGGTACAGGGCCGGATCGTCGGGGATGATGCCGGCCAAACGGCAATTGACGCCCAGGTGATTCTCGGCGGTTTTTTGGATGCGCTCGAAGACCGCCTGGCTGCGCTGGTGGGACAGCGACCGGTTGATGACCAGAAGCGGCGGCCGGTGCAGGCCGTTTTCCTTGAAGACTTTGATGAGGGCATAGGCGTCGGTGATGGAGGACGGCTCGGGATTGACGATGACCAGCACGTCGCCGCAGGCCAGGCACATGGAGACGACCTGGGCCGAAATGCCGGGCGAATTGTCCACCAGCAGATAGTCGTAGTTGATGAGCTTGTGGAACTCGCGCACCAGATCGGTGCGCTTGTTGCGCGACAACTCGGCCATGCGCGACACGCCCGACGAACCCGACACCACGTCCACGTTTCGCCCCACGGACAAGATGGCCCGCTCCATGGGCACGCCCTCGAAAAGCACCTGCTCCAGGGTGACCACCGGGTTGATGCCCAGCAGCACGTCGACGTTGGACAACCCCAGGTCGGCGTCGAGCAGGCAGACCCGCTTGCCGAGCCCGCCCAGGGAAAAGGCCAGGTTCACGGCCACGCTGGTCTTGCCCACGCCGCCCTTGCCGCTGGCCACGGCCAGGACCCGGGTCCAGGCGCCGCCGGTTTCCAGAAGGCCGTCCTCCCGGGGCAAGGCGGCTTCGTTTGGTTCTGGGGCGCGGATCATGAGCGGGCCTCGTTGACTGCCTTGGCCTCGGGAACAGGAGTGGTCAAGGGCAGGCGCACGGCAAAGGTGGAGCCTTCGCCGAGGCTGGTAAATAGTTCGATGCGTCCGCCGTGGGCGCTGGCGATGCGCTGGGCCACGGCCAGTCCCAGGCCCGGCGCGCCGTTGCCGGGAATGCTCTGGTAGGGCTGGAAGATCCGAGCGCGCACTTCCGGCGGGATGCCGCCGCCGGAATCTTCCACGGCGATGACCAGATCGTTTTCGTGGATGTCCACCGAGACGCCAAGACATAGTCTGCCGCCGTGGGGCTGCATGGCGTCCAGAGCGTTGACCAGGAGGTTTTTAAAAAGCAGCCGCAACTGGCGGGGATCGCCCTGAATGTCGGGCAGGTTGTCCTGGAAGGAGCGTTCCACGACAATGCCGTTGGCGGCCAGGGTGTGCTCAAAAAAGGATAGGGCCTGGGCCACGATGTCGCGCGGACGAAGGGTCTCGAAGGTGGAGCTGTCGCCGGCTGTGTTTTCCTGGATGTTTTCCAGACGCATGGTGGCGATTTCGAGCTGTTCCAGGCTGTTGGACAGAATTTCCTGGCCCTCGGCGTCGGGCAGTCGCGCGCGCAGGAACTGCATGGCCAGCCGGACGTTGCTGAGCTGGGGCATGCAGCCGTTGAAGATGCCCAGGGCCGCCTGGTTCATGGCGGCCTGGAAGCTCAGGGCGCAATCGGCCGGCGCGTCGGGCAGGGCGGCGCCGGCGGCTTCCAGGCTGTCGGGGTCGCACAGGGCCGAGAGCTTGGTTTTGATCTCGGCGAGGTAGAGTTTTTTGTATTCCTGGAGCAGCCACTTGAGTTCGGCGATGCCCTCGGCGTTGCAGGGTAGCCAGGCGGGTTTTGGCGTGGTGGAAAAGCTGTGGTTGAATTGCAGCCCCAGTTCCATGCGGCCGGATACGAGGTTTGGGCGCTGGTAGCGGATGGAGGCCACGATGAGAAATTCGTGGCGCTGGCTGCCGGTGGGACCGGGGAAAGCCATCTGGAGCAGCAGATCGCGACCGTTTTTGATGTCCTTTTTGTGGAGGCGGTAGGTTTCGCGGTCCAGGGAGATGCAGGCCCCCTTGGGCGAGATGTCGATGAGTCCCCGCTCGTGGTCAAAGCCCTTGGGCATGTGCAGGATGAGCGGATTGACCATCTTGAGCAGACGGATGTTGTCGCACTTCTTGACCAGGCACCAGGCGGCCAGGATGGGCGCGTGGCGTGGTTCGAGCTGGAGCCGGTCGGTCTTGTTGTGGGAGATGCGGTCGATGTGCCGGGGCAGGGCCAGGCGCAGGCGCGTGGCCGAGACGGCTTCGATCAAGCTCGTGGTGCAATTAATGAATCCCGGCGGATGGTCGGCGTCGGGCAGCAAATAAATGGTGATGTCAATGGTTTGGCCCGGGGAAAGGCTGGCCGGGTCAAAGGGATGGTATAGGCTTTCGATTTCCAGGGCCTCGCCGACAAGGGCCACGGGCCGAAAATTGAGCCGGTCGGTGAGACCATGGGGCTGTTGCAGCTTCACTTGGTAGATGGAGCGCCTAGCCAGGGACTCCTTGACGACGGCCGCAGGAGATTCCATGTTGTCGTTTGTGTGCAAAAAGAACAGGATTTTTCGGAGGTAATCAAATATCATGGCGTTCCTGTTCCGGGCGTGCTGACCCATATTTGCGTGAAACGTCGCCTGTTGTGAAGAAGTCTCCTCATTCGAGTCTGTTCGGAATAATGGCAACCATTTTATGATTTCAGCGTTTCATAGACTATCTGGTATATGCGATGTTGATGCACTTTTAGTGGATTGTTGATAATACGACACTGACAAAGATTTATAGGCGTTGTCAAGCGCGTTGCTCGACGATGATGGCTGTATATGGAATGGTTGCTTGGCTGACGCAGTCTTCAACTGGCGTTTTCGCATGGATTGTTCCATCGCGCCTTGGCCTGACGCCAGGACGGAAGATGCGCCCTGTGACGACAACAAACCATGGACGGAGCCGGCCCGAACCAGCAGGCTTGGGCTGGGCGTCGGCGTTTTGGCCGGCGAATGTTGGGGCGGCCGGGCGGCTGCGGAGAGGATCAGTCTTCCGGCAGGCAATCGGCCGGCGCCGGGGCCGCGCCGCGCTCTTCGAGCACGTGGCGGTAGTCCTCGGCGTAGAGCGTGAGCATCACCATGGCAAAGCCCAGGATGAGCGGGCCGTAGAGGATGCCCAGCGCCCCGAAAAATTTGATGCCGCCGATGATGGAGAGAAACACCCAGAAGGTGGACATGTTCGACCGGTTTTGCATGAGCAGCGGCCGGATGATGGAATCGATGCCCGACACCACCACCGCCCCCCAGCCCATGAGGAAAAGCCCCCACTGCCAATGCCCGGTCAGCATGAGGTAGATGGCCACGGGCAGCCAGATGATGGCCGTGCCGACCACCGGGATAAGCGAGGCGAACCCCATCATGCAGCCCCAGAAAAAGGGCTTGATGCCAACGATGAAAAGCCCGATGCCGCCGGCCAGCCCCTGGGCCAGGGCGATGAAAAAGGCCCCCAGGATCACCGACTTGGCCACGTCGTCGAGTTGGCGGAAGATGCGGTTTTCCTGATCCGTGGTCAGGGGCAAAAGGTAGCGCAGGCGTTGCATCATGCGTTCGCCGTCGCGGATGAGGAAAAACAACACAAACATGAGGATCACGAAGTTCATGGTCAACACGAACACGTTGCCGATGATCTTGGTGCCGCTGTCAATCAGCATCTGTCCGGCGGTCTTGGAAATGTCGATAAGATCGGCTTGCAGGGCGAGCTTTTTGAGGTCGAGAAAGGGCAGATGCTCCTGCACCCAGTCCATGTAGGGCGAAATGGCTTCGTGGCTGAAAAGCTTGTTGAAGTCCGTGGATGCCAGCTGGGCTTGCAGGGCGTTGACGGACTGCACACCTTGGGCGAGCAGCGACCCCAGGAAGAAAAAGATCGGGATGATGATGCAGGTGAAAATCAGTCCGGTGGTCAGCAGGGCGGCCAGGGTGGGCCGGGGGCCGCAAAGGCGCTCGACCCGGCGCTGTATGGGCCGAAACAAGGCGGCCAGCACCACGCCGATGATGAGGATGTTGACGAAGGGCGTGAGCACGATGGCGGCCAGACTGAGCGCGCCGGCCAGGATGAGCAGCAGGAAGACGGAATAGATGGGCTTGCGGGCTTGGTTCATGCCCGGCCCTTACCAGACCGGCGCGCCCGGCGGCAAGGCCTTGGCCCGCTCCACGTTGCCAAGCGCGAGGCGGCAGCTCCAACACGGGGCGCGCGCCCAGCCTTGTTCCCCCTGTTGCGAACCGCCCCCCATCCGGCTTAGTATGCCGTTCACATGTTGCAACCACGCCGAGCCTTTGGCCTTGTTTGTCTCCGGGAGTCCGCCCCGTGACCGACGCCCCCCGTCCCGCCGCGCCGCGCCGCGCCCTGCCGCCGCCGACGCGGGCCTCGCTGTGGCCCAGGCCCGGGCTGCGCGATATCACCCAGACGGCCACCGGTTCGGCCTCGCCGGCCACGGCCATCCGCGCCCGGGAATGGGAACTCGTGCTGACCGCCCGGACCATCCCCCACGCCATCCGCCGCCAGGGCGGCGGCTACCGGCTGCTCGTGCCGCGCCGCCGGGCCGAGGAAGCCCTGGACGAACTGGCCGCCTACGCCGCCGAGCGCCAGGCCCGGCCCTTGCCCGATCCCGAGGCCGACGCCGCTGTCCTGGCTGCCCGCCCGCCCACCTGGCCGACGGTGGTGGCCGTCATGGGTGTCCTGGCCGGCGTCTGGGGGATTTTTCTGGGCCGCAGCCAGTTTTTTGGCCGCCTCATCGACTGGCGCGAACTGGCTGCCGGCGATTCGGCCCGGATGCTGGCCGGCCAGTGGCATCGCGCCGTCACCAGCCTTTTCCTTCATGCCGACCCAGCTCATCTGTTCGGCAACGCGGCCAGTGGGGCGCTTTTCCTGTCGCTGCTGTCCCGGGAGGTCGGGGTGGGGCTGGCCTTTTTCCTGGCCTTGGCCGCCGGCGGTTGTGGCAACACGCTCAAGGCCGTGATCCAGGGGCCGGGAATGCACTTTCTCGGCGCGTCCACGGCCGTGTTCGGCGCCCTTGGGGCCCTTGGCGGAGCGCGGCTGGCCCACCGCTGGCCGCCCTTGACCTTTCGCCGCTCGGCCCCGGCCGGCGCGGCGCTCATGCTGCTGGCCATGCTCGGAGCCGGCGGCGAAGACGCCGGCCCCATCGATCTGGCCGGCCATTTCTTCGGCTTCCTGTGCGGTGCGGTCTTCGGCCTTTGCGCCGGCTTCGCCGTGGCCCGCCACGGCCGGCCCGGCCACGCCGCCCAGGCCGCCTTCGCCGCCGCCGCCCTGGGCGTGGCTGCTTGGGCATTCGGGGTGGCGTTGCGGTAGGAGAGGAGCTGAAAAGAGCTGGAGAAAGAGGAAGGTGCTCCGGCGGCTGGGGGCCTGAGGCCCCCAGACCCCGTATGGGAAAAGGGGATAGGGGAGAGTGTCGTCGCAAGGGGCGTGGAGAAGTCGGGGAGAGCGCCCTGGGGCGACGGTCGAGTCTGGGGGAGGGCGGCCAGGAAGGCTTTGCCTTGGGCGGGGTTTTCGGATAAACCCATGGATCGTCGCCGGTCGCGCCGGTTGAAGCGGCGGCAAGACGCCTGCAAGTGGGGATGCCATGAGCCTTAAGGGCCTTGTGTTCGAGGGTGAGGAGATCCGGTACCGGACGGGCAAGCACTGGATCGTGCTGGCCAAGGCGGCGGTGCTGTTTGCCTTGGCCCTGATCGTCTGGTCGAGCGAACCGACGCTCACCAAGCTTGTGCAGTTCAAAGTGCCCGAGGAACTGGAACGCTTCGTGCCGAAGATTCTGGCCGTGGGCGTGTGGCTCATTCGCTACGTGTTCTTCATTCTGTTCACGCTGCTGGCCTTGGTGCGGCTTTTCTCCTTTTTCACCCTGCGCGTGGGCCTCACCGACAAGCGCCTGTTGTGCGACGACGCGCTTTTCGGCAGCTTCTCGCTGGATCTCGGCAAGATTGAGTCGGTCAAGTGCGAGCCGGGCGTCTTCGGCGGCCTGCTCGGCTACGGCAAGATGATCCTGACCGCCTCGAGCAGCCAGCGGCTGGTCATCACCAACCTGCGCCGGCCCCATGTGCTGGCCCAGGAGATTTTCGCCGCGAAATAGCCCTCCGGGGCCGGCCCGGGCCGCCCGACCCGTGGCCGCCTTTCCGGGCCGTGGACCGCCGCCATGTATCTTTCCCGCAAGCCCATCAAGCACTACGGCATCTTGTTCAAGCTGCTGGTGGTTTTCATCGGCATCATGGTGGTGGCCTATTTCACCATCTCCACGCTGCTCATCTATATCAAGGATTCCGTCAACATCTCCCGTGACATCGTCAAGGTCCGCATCGAGGTGCTCACCATTTCCCAGCGCCTGGTGGACAGCCTGCTCGTCATGGAGGAGAACCAGAAGAAATACGAGATTATCCATTCCGAGGAATACAAGAAAAACTTCATGACGGCGCTCAATGAATACAAGAACGCCATCTGGAGCATCTTGTGGTTCCGGTACGAGGGTTTTTCCGCCTGGGAAGAGCTGCACGCCGAGTTTCGCAAGGCCTTTCCCGATTTGGCCCAGGGCCGGGAGCTGACCAAGGAACCCTGGATCGACCAGGATACGCTCAATCAATGGATGCGCATCGTGGTCAGCGCCCGCCAGGACAACGAACGGGTGCTGGAATCCGGGATGCGCGAATTGTTCCGCATCAGCGAAGCGGCCGTGTCGCGCGGCCTGTCCGGGCTGACCATCTCCATCGGCGTGGGGCTTCTGGGCGTGCTCTATCTGACCTATTCCTTGAGCCGGCCGTTGCGCGAACTGCGCCGGGGCATCCGGGCCTACACCCGCGACGGCCGCCTGGAGCCCATTCGCGTGCTTTCCAAGGATGAGCTTGGCGAACTGGGCGCGGCCTTTAACGACATGACCGTGCGCCTCAAGGAAGAGGAGCGGATGCGGGCGGATTTCATCGACATGGTCAGCCACGAGATCCGCACGCCCCTGACCTCGATCCGCGAGTCCGTCAACCTCATGCGCGAGCGGGTGCTGGGCGACGTCAACGAGCGCCAGAAGCGCTTCCTCGACATCGCCAGCGATGAACTCCAGCGCATTTCCGCCATGCTCACCAGCCTGCTCAAGGTGTCCAGCATGGCGTCCCAGATCGTGGACCTCGCGCCGGTGACGTTTAATCCCGAGGAACTCCTGCGCGAGACCCTGGAAAAAGCCGGTCCGGGAGCCGAGGCCAAGGACATCGCCCTGACGCCGCGCGTGGCCAAGGACATCGTGTCCGTGGTCGGCGACCGGGAGTTGCTAGGCCAGGCGCTGTACAATCTGGTCGGCAACGCCGTGAAGTTCTCCCCGGCCGGGCGTACCGTGCGGGTGGGGTTGGAGCTGGCCGACGGCGGGCAAAAGGTGCTGGCGAGCATTTCCGACGAAGGCCCGGGCATCCCGGAAGAGGAGCAGGCCTACGTCTTCAACAAGTACTACCGCGGGGCGCGCACCAAGCGCAGCACCGACGGCATCGGTCTGGGGCTGAGCATCGCCAAGACCATCGTCGAAGCCCATGGCGGGAACATCTGGCTGTCGAGCCTGCCCGGCAAGGGATGCACTTTCTACTTTACAATTCCTGTGGATGGGGCAAGAGCGTAGTATGGGCCACTGTGTTTCACGTCGTATCGGATCGGCCGCCGTCTGCGGCCTGTGCCTGCTTCTCGCGTTTGGCGGCCTGGGCTGCGCCCGCCGCGAACCGGTTCCCGTCGCGCAGGCGGCCGCCCCTTCCCCGCCGCCGCCCGCGCCGGCCCGGGAAGTCGTCATCTGCAAGATCGAACGGGAGACCGCCTACGACCGGGGGCTGAAGGCCTACGAGGCCGGCGAATCCAAGCGGGCCATGGCCCTGTGGCGCGAGGCCGCCGGCGACGCCGAACTGGCCGTGCGCCAGAAAGCGCTTTTCGCCATGGCTTCGGTGAAGCTCTCACAGGCCGGCAGCGACGCCGAACTTGCCGCCGCCCTGGAGATGTTCGACGCCTGGTCCAAGAAATCCCCGCCCGGCGGTAGTGGCGAGGACGCCCGGTTCCTTGTGCCCCTGCTCAAGGCCTACAAGCCGGCCTTTACCCTCAAGGAGCAAAAGGCGGCCATGGACCGCGACTGCGCCAAAAAGCTCGCCGAACGCGAGGAGCAGGTGCGAAAAAGCCTCCAGCAGCAGGTCAAGGCCCTGGAGACCATCCACCAGCAGATCCAGGAAAAGAAAAAGGGCCTGAGCAACTATTAAGACCGGCGCGCCACGCCGCCAAGGCCGTCCCGAAGCACATGAGCATAGGCCCCCAGCAGACCCGAAAGACCATCCTGGTCGTGGACGACGATCCGCACATCCTCGAAGTCCTTGAGGTGCGGCTCGTTTCCGCCGGCTATGACGTGGTCCCCGCCGCCAACGGCCTGGAAGCCCTGGAGGTGCTGTCGCGCCAGCCCGTGCGCCTGGTCATCTCGGACATGCGCATGCCCGGCATGGACGGGATGCGAATGCTTGAGGAAATGGAACGTCGGGGCATCAAGCTCCCCATCATCTTCTTGACCGCCCACGGCTCCATTCCCGGCGCGGTGGAAGCCATCAAGCATGGGGCCGTGGACTACCTGACCAAACCCTTCGACGGCCAGGAGCTTTTGGCCCGGGTCACCGACGTCTTCGCCAAGGCGGCCGGGCTTGACGCGGCCAAGACCATCAAGGCCGGCGACGGCGGCCAGCTCGGCGAAACCGGGCTGGTCGGCCAAAGCCAGGCCATGCGCGACCTGGCCGCGCTCATTGAACGCGTGGCCCCTCGCGACGTCAATGTCTTGGTCCTTGGCGAATCCGGCACCGGCAAGGAACTGGTCGCCAATCTCATCCATCGCCGCAGCGCCCGCAAAAACGGCCCCATTGTCACCGTGGACTGCGGCTCCACTCCGGCCGGCCTGCTCGAATCCGAACTCTTCGGCCACGTCAAGGGGTCGTTTACCCACGCCGTCAAGGACAAAAAGGGCCTCATCGAACAGGCCAACCAGGGCACGCTCTTTCTTGACGAAATCGGCAACATCTCCACCGAAATGCAGGTGCGCCTGCTGCGGTTTCTCGAAAACCACAAGATCCGCCGCATCGGCGACGTGCGCGAAATCCAGGTCGATTGCCGGGTCATCGCCGCCACCAACGCCGACATCTTCGAACAGGTGGCCGAGGGCGTCTTCCGCGAGGATCTGCTCTATCGCCTCAAGGTCGTGACCATAAACGTGCCGCCGCTGCGCGAACGCCGCGAGGACATCCCCATTCTGGCCGAGCATTTCGCCCGCCAGTTCTGCGCCGCCCAGGGCATGCCGCCGGTGACCATCCCCACCGAGACCATGGCCTACCTCACCGCCTATCCCTGGCCGGGCAACGTCCGCCAACTGCGAAACGCCCTGGAAGCCGGGGTGGTGCTCGGTTCCGACGGCGTGCTGGCCCCCCAGGATCTCCAGCTTCCCCTGGCCGGCAAGGGGCCCGACCGCTCGCCCGACAACCTGTCCCTGGACCAGAGCGAAAAAGCCGCCATCGTGCGCGCCCTGGAACAGGCCGGCTGGGTCCAGAAGGAAGCCGCGCCGCTTCTCGGCGTCAGCCGCCGGGCGCTCAATTACAAGATCCAGAAGTACGGCATCGAGATTCCCAAGCGCCGGGTGAAGAAATAGGGAAGAAGGGTAGATGCTCCGGCGGCCGGGGGCCTGAGGCCCCCGGACCCCCCAAATGGGAAAAGGGGGAGGTTGGAGACGGCGGGGGAGGCTTGTGAGCCGCCTTCGACTTCCCATCGTCCGTATTTTCACCCCTGTCTGCCATGTCGTCTTTACGTTCGTCCGCGTACCCGAAAAATCACGCTTTTGTCGCCGTCCGTTCTTGCCCCCGCCTTGGCAAGGGGTGCGGTTTCTGTCACAACGACGAAACGATCCCCAAAGGATCGGCCGGCCGCGCCATGCGGCCGGCGTGTCGCGGGATCACGGACTATAAGCCGGCCCTGGCCGGAATCGGGTGGCGCATGTCGCAGGCGGAAGGCGCGTCTTCAAACCAGACCGGCAAGTCGGCCAGGATCGCCAGGCAAGTGGTCCTGCCCTTTGGCAAGTCGCTGGAAATCAGCATCAAGAGCATCAAGGTCCGGTTTTTTCGGTCCATGATCACCGTGGCCAGCCTGGTGCTGGCCGTGGCCTTCCTGAGTTTCATCCTGACCGGGGCCGACGTGGCCGCCGGTCTTTTGCGCTCCGGCGAACCCCGACTACGCCTGGCCCTGGTCGAGGCCGGCTACGACCTGCCGAGCCTGCCGCCGCCCGGCGTCGCGGCCCAGGACGAAGCGGGCAAGCTTTCCGCCAGTCCCAAGGAACGCTGGATCGTGATCCTGTCGCTTCTGGTCTGTACCGTGGGCATCGTCAACGCCCAACTCATGGCCGTCACCGAGCGTTTCCGCGAGATCGGCACCATGAAGTGCCTGGGCGCGCTGGACCGTTTCATTTTGCGGCTGTTTTTGCTCGAAGCCGGGATGCAGGGCCTTGTCGGCGCGTTCATCGGGGCCATCCTGGGCGTTGTGGTCGGGCTGCTGGTCGGACTCGTGCGGTTCGGACTGGCCGCCGCCGCCCATCTGTCGCCCCTGGACCTGCTGGCGACCCTGGGGATTTCCGTGGCTGTGGGCGCGGGCCTAAGCCTTCTTGGCGTGGTCTATCCGGCGGCCGTGGCCGCCCGGATGCGCCCCATCGAGGCCATGCGCGCCCAGGAATGATGTCGCCGCGCGGCGAAACCAGCCGCGCGGACGTTTGAGGAAGCGGGGGAGTATGGCCGAAGCGCACAACATCGTCCGGGTGGCCGGCGTCGCCCGAACCTTCACCATGGGAACTCAGGTGGTCCAGGCCCTACGCGGCGTGGACCTCACCATAAAAGCCGGCGAGTATCTCTCCATCATGGGCCCGTCCGGGTCGGGCAAGTCCACGCTTTTTAACATGATCGGCGGCCTGGACAAACCCTCTTCCGGCAAGGTCTTCATCGACGAGGTGGACATCGCCCAGCTCGACGCCTACGAACTGGCCTGGCTGCGAAACCGCAAGATCGGCTACATTTTCCAGACGTTCAATCTCATCCAGGTCATGACCGCCCTGGAAAACGTCACCTTGCCCATGACCTTTGCCGGCGCTTCCCAGGACGAGGCCACGGAAAAGGGGCTGGAGCTTTTGGGACTGGTCGGGCTGCGCGAACGCCACGCCCACCGGCCCCAGGAACTCTCCGGCGGCCAGCAGCAGCGCGTGGCCATTGCCCGCTCCCTGGCCAACACCCCGGCCATCATCCTGGCCGACGAACCCACCGGCAACCTCGACCTCACCACCGGCGAGGAAATCATCACACTCCTTAAACGCCTCAGTTCCGAACGCGGCGTCACGGTCATCTCCGCCACCCACGACTACAAAATGCTCAACGTCTCCGACCGCGTGGTCTGGATTCGCGACGGCCGCATCGACAAGATCGAGGAACGCTCCGAACTCGACATCACCGTGGGCGGCATCGGCGCCCGGGAGGCCTAGCCCTCCATGGCGACTTCCCGTTTCTTTTCGGGCGCGTCGGTTCGTCCCTGGGCCTGGCTGTGGCTGCTGGCGGCTGTGTTCCTGCTTGCCGCTGGTCCGGCCGAGGCCAAGCGCGCCAAGAAGGCCGCCCCGGACGCCAAGGGCGCGGCCATGGCCGAAGCCTGGCTGGCCGCCGAGGCGGCCGAGTTGGACCGGGTCGTCATCGCGTCCCTGGCCGGCCTTGGCGACCGGTCCCTGGGCACGCCCGGCGGGCGGCTGGCCGCCGACGCCGTGGAAGCCTTTTTCAAGGGGCTGGAGGCCGGCGAGACAGGGCGGCTGTCCTACCGCGCCCCGGCCATGCTCCATGGCCCGGCCAGTCTGGCCGTGGACGGCGGGGGACGGGCCGACGTTTCGCCCCTGGCCCTTAATGCCTTCACCCCCGGTTCCGTGCCGCCGGACGGCCTCACCGGGCCGGTGGTCTACGCCGGGGCCGGCGGCTACCGCGATTTTGACGGCACGGTCCCCAAGGACGCCATCGTGCTCATGGATCTGGACAGCGGCCGCAACTGGCAGGCTGCTGCCCAGCTCGGAGCCAGGGCGCTTATTTACATCGACGACAGCCCGCCGGACGATCCGGCCGGGGCCGGCGTTTACCGCGACAAGTTCGAGCTGACCCCGGTGCGCTTTCCGCGTTTTCTGCTTTCGGCCGCCAAGGCCCGGGAGCTTTTCGGCGACTACAAGGCCCTCAAAGGCAGACCCGGCGGCCCGACCGCCACGTTGGCCGCCAAGGCCGGCTGGGAGCCGGTGGTGGCCGACAACGTCCATGTGTTTTTCCCCGGCGCTGATCCGGCCCTGGCCGGCCAGTTGCTGGTCGTCGACGCTGCCTACGACGCCGCCGCCTATGCCCCGGGCCGCGCTCCGGGAGCCGACGAGGCCGCCTCCCTGGCCGCGCTGCTGCGTCTGGCCCGGGAGTTCGCCGCCCATCCGCCGGCCCGGCCGACGCTTTTGGTCGCCACCTCCGGCCGGGGCCAGGCCATGGCCGGGCTGCGGGAATTTTTCGGGGCCCTTCGCGGCAAGGGCAAGGATCTGCGCACCCAGGCCCGCGACCTCAAGGAGTCCGCCCGCAAGGCCGAGGGCGTGGTCAAGGCCCTGGAGGAGGCCGCCTCCGGCGGCGAAGCGGCCAAGGCCGCCCTGGCCGATCCTGGCGTGCGCGAGGCGCTCTTGGAGACGCTCAAGGACGAAGTCGATGTCGTCACCACCCGGCTCATGCGCCTGCGTCTGGCCGGGCAGGCTCGTGACGAGGCCGCCATCGCCGCCCTGGCCGAGCGTCGGGCCGGCCTGCGGCGCATCATGTGGCGCGAGGATTTGACCGCCTTGCCCCCGGCCGAGGCCGAGATGCTCCTGGCCCTGGCCCCGGCCGCCCGGGAACGGCTGGCCCGCGACCGGGCCGGAGCCGAGGCCGAGGCCGGCTGCATCGAAAGCGCCCGGGAGCTGCGAAAGCTTGTCGGCGACCGCGACGTCACGGCCCAGGCCTCGCTCTATCTTTCCAGCCACGGCGAAGGCGTGGGCAGCTTTTGCGAAGGCTTCGGCTTCGAGGTCAAGCCCGACGTCAACCCGGCCCAGGCCTACGGCCGCCTCAACCGGTCGCTGTCCGCCGCCGCCGAGGCCGCCGCCAAAGACGTCGGCCTGCCGGCCGGCTACTACCGCGACGGCATGCGCGACGACCGCCAGAACCCCTGGCAGGGCCTGCTCCCGGACCGGCCTGTCCTCGGCGGCGAATTCGGCAATATGGCCGGCGTGCTGGGCTTCACCCTGGCCACTGTCGGCGACGCCAGGCTGGCCTGGGGCACGCCCGGCGATCTGCCGGCCCGGGTGGATTACGCGGCCCTGGACAAGCAGGGACGTTTCGTCACGACCATGGTCGCGGCCATGGCCTCTCCCGGTTTCGAGGCCGGCGAGAAACGCCCGCGAAACGTCTTTTCGACCCTGACCGGCCGGGTCAACTTCATCCGCCAGGGCGAGCTGTTCCCTGACCGGCCGGCCCCCGGCACGGTGGTGTGCGTCTACCAGGGCAAGACCCGGTTCTACGCCATGACCGACGCCCGGGGACAGTTTCGGGTAAACGGCTTGGCCAACAAGAAGCATGTTCTCGACAAGGCCGTGGTTGAAGGTTTCCGGTTTGACCCGGACACCGGCTCGGCCATCTGGGCCGTGGACAAAAAGCAGACCGGCAAGGACGCCTACCGCGTCAAGATGAATCGCAACGCCATGGAAACCGACCTCATCATGTTCGGTTGCGAGCAGACCACGCTGTTTTCCGCCTTCGATCCCCGGTCGTTTCGCTATTTCACCCGCATCGAGCTGCTCGACGCCCGGCGCGAGGCCCCGCCCCTGCGCTCCTGGTTCTCGCGCCTGGACACCCTCGATTCCACGCTGCTTTCCATCTTCCTCGAACCCGGCACGCCCTTTAAGTGCATCCTCTCCGACACCGTGCTGGCCCGAAAGCTCCTGCTCCTCAATGCCGACGCCGCCCATCCCACCGGCGTGGGCTATCCCGTGGACGCCTGGCCCATCCTGCCGGCCACGGAGCTGCTTGGCGCGCGCGACATGTGGTCGCTGGTCGGCCCGCGCATCGCCAATCTCGAAGCCCACGGCATCGTCAGCGAGCGCATCCGCGATCTCACCGACCAGGGGCGCGCCCTGTATGCCCAGGCTCTGGCCGCCGAGGAGGCCGGGCGCTTCGACGCCATGGTCACGGCCGCCAGGTCCAGCTGGGCTCTGGCCGTTCGCGTCTACAACGACGTGGAAAAGACCCAGCGCGACGTGCTTATCGGCGTGCTGTTCTACATTGCGCTGTTTATCCCCTTTGCCTACTGCGTGGAGCGGGTGGTCTTCAATTACGCCGACATCCACAAGCGCATCGCGGCCTTCCTGGGCGTCCTCACTGCGGTCATCGCCGTGGTCTACGCCGTGCATCCGGCCTTCAAGCTCACGTACAGTCCGCTGGTCGTCATCATCGCCTTTTTCATTCTCGGTCTGTCGGTCATGGTGGCGGCCATTATCTTACTGCGTTTCGAACGCGAGATGACGGCGCTCCAGCGCCGGGCCTCCCACGTCAAGGCCACCGAGATCGGCGGGATGCGCGCCTTTGCCGCCGCCTTCGTCATTGGCGTGAGCAACCTGCGCCGTCGCAAGATTCGCACGGCCCTGACTTGCCTCACGCTTATCATCCTCACCTTCACCATCATGAGCTTCACCAGCGTCAAGTCCACCCGGGACGAGGGCGCGGCCAAGCTTTCGGATGTCGCCGCCTACCGTGGCGTGCTGCTCAAAAACATCGGCTGGCACAGCCTGCCCCCCGAGTCCCTGGCCGTTCTGCGCGACGCGTATGGCGCTAGCGATGTCGTGGCTCCCCTGGCCTGGCTGGAGCTGCCCGAAAAGACCGTGGCCCCGGTCACCCGCATCCGGGCCGGGGAGCGCGGCGAGGCCGTCCAGGGCGTCATGGGCCTGTCCGCCGACGAAGCCCGCCTTGGCCGCGTGGCCGACATGCTGACCGACGGCCGCTGGTTCGCCCCGGGCGAGGACGACGCCGTGATCCTGCCAAGGCCCATGGCCGAGCGCCTGGGCGTGGCCCCGGGCGATCAGGTGTCGCTTTTTGGTCGGGGATTCCGCGTGGCCGGACTGTTCCGCAAAAACGCCCTGGAAGAGCGGCCCGACCTGGACGGCGAACCGCTCACCCCGGTCGTCTTCCCGTCCGAAGCCTCCAAGGAGGCCAGCGAGGCCGAGAAAGAGGCGGCCGAGTCCGGCGAGGACGTCAAAACCCTGCAAAGCCGTTACCAGCACATCGACGACGATCTGGTCGTCATCCTGCCCTACGGGACGCTCATGGGCCTTGGCGGCCAGCTCAAGTCCGTGGTGGTAGCCCCGCCGGCCGACGCCCCGGGCGTCGCGACGACGGCGGCCCAGGACAACGCCGCCCGGGCCGGGCGGCTGGCCGACCGCTTCGGTCTGGCCGTCTTTTCTGGCCAGGATGATGGCGTGTACCTCTACCATGCCGGCGATTCCCTGGGTTATGCCGGCGTACCCAACATCCTCATTCCCTTGATCATCTCCGTGCTTATCGTGCTTAATACCATGATCGGCGCGGTCTATGAGCGCAAACGCGAGATCGGCGTCTACACCGCCGTGGGCCTGGCTCCGTCCCATGTCTCGTTTCTTTTCATCGCTGAGGCCCTGGCCTTTGCCGTCATCAGCGTGGTGCTAGGCTACCTGCTGGCCCAGACCACGGCAGGCCTCTTGTCCGGCACCTCGCTATGGGCCGGCATGACCGCCAACTACTCGTCCACGGCCGGCGTGGCCGCCATGTTGCTGGTCATCGCCGTGGTGCTCCTGTCGGTCATCTATCCTTCCCGGGTGGCCGGCCAGATCGCCATCCCCGACGTCAACCGTTCCTGGACGCTGCCCGAACCGGTAAACGGCGTCATTGCCGCGCGCCTGCCCTTTCTGGTCAAGGTGCGCGAACAGGAGTGCGCCGGCGGGTTCCTGCTGGACTATTACCAGTCGCACCAGGACGTCTCCCATGGCCTTTTCGCCACGGCCGACGTGGACTATGCCTTTGAATGCCCCTGGGACCTGCCCGGCGCGCCGGCCCACCCCAAGGAGGCCCATCCCGAATTCTGCGATTTGCGGGCCTGTATGCGCCTGACCGGCACGGTCTGGCTCGCGCCGTTCGATTTCGGCATCAAGCAGACCATGTCCCTTATCTTCACGCCGGCCAAGGATACCCCGGGTTATATGGAAATCGACGTGGAACTGACGCGCGTCGCCGGCGAGGCCGGCATGTGGAAGCGGCTCTCCAAGGGCTTTTTGAACGACCTGCGCAAGCAGCTCCTGGTCTGGCGCTCCCTGGAGGAAGCCACGCGGACTTCCTATGAGGACAAGGTCATCGCCGGCTACGGCGCGCGCCTGCGCGGCGACGCCCCGGCCGGGGAGGGCAGGGCATGATCGCCGCCGGAGCCATTCGGACCCGGGGCGTGGTCCTGGGGCTGTGCCTGGGGCTTGTGGTCTGCGCGGTCACGCCGCTTAATAACCTCTACCTCGGAGCCACGCCCCTGGGCGGCGGCCATTTTCCCCTGGCTCCGTTTTTCCTGCTGGCCTGGCTGACTCTCCTGGCCGCCGGCTTGGGCAAGCTCTTTCGGGGCCGCTCGCCCCTTTCCGGCACGGACCTGCTCATCTGCTGGATGCTCATGGTGGTGGTTTCGGGCGTGGCCCACACCGGCCTGGCCCGCACTTTCTTTATAAACCTCACCGCGCCGCTGCATTTCGCCACCGAGGGCAACCAGTGGCAGGCGGTATTTGGGCCGATCCTGCCCAAGGGTTGGTATCCGGCCGATCCGGAAGCCGTGGAGACTCTCTATAACGGCCTACCCGGCGGCTATACCATGGGCTGGGGGGCCGTGCTGGCGGCCGTGCCCTGGCAGGCCTGGGCGGGGCCCCTGGCCACCTGGGCCGTCTTCATCGGCCTGTGCTATTTCGTGCTCCTGTGCCTGACCAACCTCTTCGCCAAACAGTGGGTCTCCAACGAGCGCATGAATTTCCCCATGCTACGCCTGCCCGAGACCCTGGCCCAGTCCGTGGACGGCGGCGGCCTGGGCGCGCTTTTGGCCGACCGGTTCCTGCTGTGCGGCCTATTTCTTAGCGTCGGCCTGCACACCATAAACGGCATCGCCTTCTACGACCCGTCCGTGCCGCAGATTCCCACGCTCATCCTGGCCGGACCGTACTTCCCCAAAACGGGCCTCTTTTCGGGCTTCACCAAGCTCAAGATCTACTTCTACCCAGCCTTCATCGGCTTCGCCTTCCTGACCGCCCGTCAGATTTCCTTGAGCTTTTGGCTGTTTTTCCTGCTCGGCGGGCTGGTCTATGGCGTGTTTGATCTCATCGGCCAGCACATTCCGGCCGCCGCCCTGGGCGTCACCTTCGGGCCGACTCTGACCTCGCCCGAAGAGACGCAAATGATCGGGGCGTACGGCGTCTTTTTCTGTTTTCTCCTGTGGCTGGCCCGCCACCATCTGCTGGAGACCGCCCGGGACGCCTTGCGTTTCCGGTTTCGCGGCCCGGACGAGGCCGAATGGGTGGGCGCGCCGGCCTCGTTGTGGGGGCTGGTGCTTGGCGGCGGGGCGCTTGTCGCCTGGAGCGCCTCGTTTGGCATGCCGCTTTTCCAGGCCACCCTGCTCATGGGCGCGTTTTTCATGGTCATGCTGGTGGCCAGCCGCATCATCTGCCAGGGCGGCATCGCCTATTTCACCCTGACCGCCGCGCCGACCGATGGCTTGATCGCCTTTTTCGGGGCCGGCATCTTCAGCCGGCTGTCGCTGCTCATGGCCGCCGTCATGCAGAAGATGCTGTTTGTCGATCTGCGCGAGTCGCTCTTGCCGTCGCTGTTCCACGCCGCCAAGGTCGGCGAGCGGCGGGGGCCGAAAAAGCTTTATCTGGCCGCCATTGTCCTTGGCATCGCCGCCGCCGTGGCCGTATCGTTTCTGGCCATGCTGGCCGTGTGCCACAAGTACGGCCTGCGCGATCTGCAAGTGGACTGGGAGACCCAGACCGTGAGCACGGTCTATGAAAACGTCCAGCGCCTCATCGAAGCGCCGACAGGCTCCAACGCGGCGGTCATCGGCTTTGCCGCCGCCGGCGCGGTCGTGATGCTGGGGCTGGTCATCGCCTACCAGCACTTCTACTGGTGGCCCATCCATCCGCTGGGCTTTCTCACCATGTACAGCTCGGCCATGCGGATCTTGTGGTTTTCTTTTTTCGTCGGCTGGCTGTGCAACCAGCTGACCTTGCGCTACGGCGGCATCGCGCTGTTAAAGCGCGTGCGGCTGCTGTTTATCGGCCTTATTCTCGGCGATTTTCTCATGGGCGGCATCTTTGCCGTCATCGGCTTGTGGACGGGACAAAGTTATCTGGTGCTGCCGAATTGATCGGAAGACACTGGATGGTGCGGTAGAGGCCCTGACGCTGTTCGAGGGCTTGCCTCGGCCAGCCAAACGCCGTCAGGAAGACATAAGGACAGGACACCAGGAAGCCCGATGTACGACGACAAGGAATTAGCCGAATACCGGGACCTGCTCCCGACCCCCACGCGCTTCGAAGAGGGCTTCGACTGGAAGACCATCGTCGGCGCGGTCTTCATCGGCTTCCTCATGATGCCGGGCAGCATGTACTTGCAGCTCGTCATCGGCTCGGGCATCGGGCCGGCCGCCCGCTGGGTGACCATCATTCTCTTTGCCGAGATCGCCAAGCGCGCCTACACTGAACTCAAGCAGCAGGAAATCTTCCTGCTCTATTACATGGCCGGCGCGGCCATGGCCTCGCCGTTCCACGGGCTTTTGTGGAACCAGTACCTCGTCCAGTCCGACGCGGCCAAGATGCTGGGCCTCACCGACCTCATCCCGCTATGGGTGGCCCCGGGGCCGGACTCGGATTCGCTTTTAGCCCGCACGTTCCTGCACCGCGACTGGCTGGTGCCCATCCTGCTGCTGGTCGGCTCGCAGATCGTCCAGCGCATCGACCACTTCGGCCTGGGCTACGCTCTTTATCGCGTCACTTCCGACGTGGAAAAGCTGCCCTTTCCCATGGCCCCGGTGGGCGCGCTTGGCACCATGGCCCTGGCCGAGTCCACCGAGGACCGCAAAACCGGTTGGAAATGGCGCGTTTTTTCCATCGGCGGCATGATCGGCTTGGCCTTCGGGGCCATCTATGTGCTCTTCCCGGTGGTCTCGGGGCTGGTCTTCACCGAACCCGTGCGGCTTATTCCCATTCCCTGGGCCGATTTCACCCGCAACACCGAAGCCTGGCTGCCGGCCGTGGCCACCGGCATCCAGTTCGACCTGGGGCTGGTCTTCACCGGCATGGTGCTGCCGTTTTGGGCCGTCATCGGCGGGCTGGTGGGGCTTGTCATCACCATCGTGGCCAACCCCATCCTCTATTCCCACGGCATCCTGCACCGCTGGCGGCAGGGCATGGGCACGGTGGACACGGTGTTCGCCAACAACTTCGATTTCTACATGTCCTTCGGCATCGGCCTGGGGCTGGCCATCGGCGCCATCGGCATCTGGCAGGTGATCAGGTCCCTGCGCCAGGGAGGCGTCGGGGGCGCGGCCTACAAGGCGCTTTTTGACACCAACAAGGCCCGGGGCGACATCAACTTCTGGGTCTCCATCGCCATCTACGTCTTCTCCACCCTGGCCTACATCGGGCTGTGCCTGTGGCTGGTGCCCCAGTTCCCGTGGCTGTTCTTCGTCCTGTACGGCTTCATCTACACGCCGCTTATTTCCTATATCACCGCCCGCATGGAAGGCATCGCCGGCCAATTCGTGAGCCTGCCCTTGGTGCGCGAGGCCAGCTTCATCGCCGGGGCGCGCTTTTTCGGCTACCAGGGCATCGAAATCTGGTACGCGCCCATCCCCATCCACAACTACGGCAAGGCGACGGTGGATTTCCGCGAGATCGAACTCACCGGCACCAGCCTTCGCGGCATCATCAAGGCCGAGATCGTGGTCTTTCCGGTGGTCATGGTGGCCAGCCTGCTGTTTTCCCAGTTCATCTGGCAGCTGGCTCCCATCCCCTCGGCCAGCTACCCCTATGCCCAGGAGTTGTGGCATCTTCAGGCGCTCAACACGCTGCTCATGCAGACCTCGACCCTGGAGGGCAATTCGCTGTTCTTCCAGGCCCTAAACGGCTGGTACGTCACCGCCGGCCTGGGGCTGGGGCTTGTCGTCTATATGCTGCTTATGATCTTCGGGCTGCCGGTGCTGCTGGTCTACGGCATCGTGCGGGGCCTGGGGCAAAGCGTGCCCCACGGGCTTATTTTGGAAGTGGTGGGGGCGCTGGTGGGGCGGTACTATTTTCTCAAGCTCTACGGCGCGCGCTGGCGGCAATACGCCCCCGTGCTCCTGGCCGGCTTTTCCTGCGGCATGGGGCTCATGGGCATGTTCGCCATGGGCGCGACGCTGATCCTCAAGTCGCTGGGGAAACTGGCCTATTAGCGTCGTGCCTGGGAAGGGACGCGGGAAGCGGCCTGGTGTCGCGTCCGCGAAAAGCGCATATGGTGTTTCGCCCTATGCTGTGCAAAGCCTGCCGACGGATTCCATGTTGCTTCAGGGGGCTCCAGGCAGGGGTGCGGCGCTGTCCGAGCAGAAGCCTCTTGACGGGGATGAAGGTTTTTGTCTAAAAACTTCGGTTTCGCGTTGGACTATCCCGGCCCGCCAGCCCGGCCTATCCGGCCGGCCCGGGCACGTCGCCCCTTGACGGGGCAAGAATACGTCTTACCAAGGTAGCGCCAAGGCGCACCGGCGAGACGCCTACCGATCCGACGCAAGGAGAACCGCATGGCGCGCATTACCGTCGAAGATTGCCTGGAAAAGATCAACAACCGTTTCCTCATCGTCCAGATGGCCATCAAGCGGGTGCATCAGTACCGCGAAGGCTACGATCCGCTGGTGGAGTGCAAGAACAAGGAAGTCGTCACCGCCCTGCGCGAAATCGCCGCCGGCGAGGTGATGCCGGCCGATTCCATTGAGGAAGCCGGCGTGTTTCTTCCTGAAACCAAATAGATAAAAACAATGCCCCGGGATTATTACGAAGTGCTGGGCGTCGCCCGCGACGCCGACGACGAGACCATCAAGAAGGCCTACCGCCAGCAGGCTTTCCAGTTCCACCCCGACCGCAACCCTGATGATCCTGAAGCCGAATCCAAGTTCAAGGAAGCGGCCGAGGCCTACGAGGTGTTGCGCAACCCTGAAAACCGGGCGCGCTACGACCGCTTCGGCCACGAGGGCCTGGGCGGCAACGGGTTCGGCGGTTTCGGCACCACCGACGACGTCTTCAGCGCCTTTTCCGATATTTTCGGGGAATTTTTCGGGTTCAGCGGCCGCGCCTCGCGTGGGCCGCGCCCCCAGGCCGGCAACGACCTGCGCTATGACTTGAACGTCTCCTTCCGCGACGCGGCCAGGGGGACGGAAGTCACGCTCAAGATCCCCAAAAATGTCCAGTGCCACGTCTGCAACGGTTCCGGGGCCGAACCCGGCACCTCGGCCGAAACCTGCCGGCACTGCGGCGGCTCGGGCCAGGTGGTTCAGAGCCAGGGCTTTTTCCGCATCGCCGTCAGCTGTCCGTCCTGCCGGGGCGAAGGGCGCGTCATTGCCACGCCCTGCAAGGAGTGCCGGGGACGGGGCATCACCCGCCAGACCCGCGAGCTCAAAGTCCGCGTGCCGGCCGGCGTTGACGACGGCAGCCGCCTGCGCCTTCGCGGTGAGGGCGATCCCGGCCTGCACGGCGGCCCCCCGGGCGATCTCTACGTCATTCTCCATGTCGAGGTCGACAAGGTTTTCGAGCGCCAGGGGCAGGATCTCGTGTACCGCCAGGAAATCACCTTTGTGCAGGCCGCGCTCGGCCACAAGATCGAGGTGCCGACCCTGGATGGCGATGAGACCATGGAGATCCCCAAGGGCACCCAGAGCGGCGAGGTGTTTTCCCTGCGCGGCCTTGGCCTGCCCATTCCGGGATCGACCCGCAAGGGCGATCTGCTCGTCCACGTGACCGTGGTCACGCCCCGTGGGCTGACCAAGAAGCAGGAAGAGCTTTTGCGCGAATTCGAGGAACTCGACGAGCAAAAGCCTATGAAAAAAGTCAAAAGCTTCTTTCGCAAGGCCAAAGAGGCCATGGGGAACTGACATGGGCAAACGCGTGCGTTGCGCCGTCATGGCGCTGGCTTTGATCCTGGCTTTGCCCGGCGCTGCCGTGGCCGGCCCCACTGACGACTACCGCCAGGGCATTACGGCCGCCAACAAAGGCGATATGGACACGGCCATCGCCGCCTTCACCCGCATCATCGATTCCGGCGCCGGCGGCGACGTGAAAAACCTGGCCAGCGCCTTCAACCTGCGCGGCATGTGCCAGGAAGCTAAAAGCGACCTGCAAAAGGCCCTGGCCGACTACTCCAAGGCCATTGAGCTCGACGCCAAGATGGCCGAGGCCCTGGGCAACCGGGCCATGCTCTACATGAAGCTCGGCGACGAGGCCAAGGCCAAGGAAGACGCCACGGCCGCCAAGCGCATTGACCGCAAGGTCAAAGTGCCGGAGTTCCAGTAGGCCGGCCATGAGCGATAGTTTTACTCATCTCGACGCCGACGGCGCGGCCCGCATGGTGGATGTCGGCGGCAAGACCAAGACCCGCCGGCTGGCCGTGGCTGCCTGCGAAGTGCATTTGTCCCCGGCCACCATGGCGCTTTTGGCCACGGCCGCCCTGCCCAAGGGCGACGCCCTCAACACCGCCAAGATCGCCGGCATCATGGCCGCCAAGCGCACCGCCGACCTCATCCCGTTGTGCCATCCGCTGCCCCTGGCCCATGCCGACGTCCGGTTCGACGTGGATCAGGCCGCCGCCGTGGTGCGCGTGGAGGCCGAAGCCTCCACCGTGGCCGAAACCGGCGTGGAGATGGAGGCGCTGACCGCCGCCATGGTCGCGGCGCTGACCATCTACGACATGTGCAAGGCCGTGCAGAAAGACATCGTCGTGAGCCAGGCCAAGCTCCTGTTCAAGTCCGGCGGCAAGTCCGGGACCTTTGTTTCCCCCGACTGGCCGGCCGGCCGGCCTTACCCGGCGTCCTAGGCATTTGTGCCAACCGCTTTTTTTAACGCCCGCAGGTGAAGACGCCTGCGGGCGTTTTTTATGTCCCGGCCGGCTGGTCCATCGTCGAGGTCAGCACCATGCCCACCAACAGGCTTTGCCTGGCCCGCCAATGTAGCCTACCCGGGCTGTCCTGGGCGGAGCATAAAAAAGGCCGCGACGGGCGTCGCGGCCTTGGGAGCGTGGTCGTCGGTCAGGCAGCTATTTGCGCTTGAGGCGCTCGGCCAGGTACTCGGCCACGTGGCGCACTTCGAAGGGCGTCTTTTCCGCCTCGAAGCCGCCGCGAATCTGCATAATGCAGCCCGGGCAATCCGTGGCCATGGCGGCCGCGCCGGTGGCCTTCAAATTGGCGAGCTTCTTGCCGAGCAGTTCCCGCGACAGTTCCGGGAACTTCACCGAGAAGGTGCCGCCAAAGCCGCAGCACACGTCTTCCTCGGTGGCCGGCACGTATTCCAGCCCGGCTTCGCCGAGAAGCGCGCGCGGCGCTTCGGTGACGCCCAGGCCCCGGCACAGGTGGCAGGGGGCATGGTAGGTCACCTTCTTGCTCGGCCCGGTGAAGGACTCGTCGGTGATGCCCAGCACGTCGCGGACAAAGGAGCTGAAGTCGATGACCCGGTGGGCGAACTGGGCGGCCTTGTAGGCCATTGCCGGATCGTCGGCGAAAAGGCGCTTGTAGCCGTGCTTGAGGTAGGAGGCGCAGGAGGCGCACATCGTCACGATGTAGTCGAAGTCCTGGGCGTCGATGGCGTTCATGTTGTGGGCGGCAAGCTCCCGGCCGGCCTGCTTTTCGCCCATCATCTGCAGCGGCAAGCCGCAGCAGGACTGGCCCATGGGATACTCCATGGCCACGCCCGGCTTGGAGGCGATGACCGCCACGGCCGCTTCCATCTGCTCGGGATAGACGAAATCCTGCACGCAGCCCGAGAACAGCGCCACCTTGAGCTTGGCGTTGGCCACCCGGGGCTTGATGCGCTCCCATTTGTCCCGAAACGCCTCGTCGGCCACGGCCGGCAGGGCGCGGAAGTCCTGGTCCTTGAACAGGAACATGGGCAGATGGCGCAGATACGGCGTGCCGCCGGTGACCGGCTTTTGCAGCAGCCGGGCGGACTTGAGCATGGTGTGGAAGAGCGTTCGGTTTTTGAGCACCTGACCCACGGCCGTGGAATACAGCGGATGCCCTTCCTCGTCCTGGATGCGGGCGTGGACTTCCTTGATCAGGGTCGGCAGGTCGATGCCGGCGGCGCACACGGCCTTGCAGGCTCCGCAGTTGAGGCAGTTTTGGACCAGGTTTTTGGCTTTCTCCCGGCCGTGGAAGAAGTAGGTGGCGACCAGCCCGATGGCCCCGATGTAGACGTGGCCGTATTTGTGGCCGCCCACCACCCGGTAGATGGGGCAGACGTTGGCGCAGGCGCCGCAGCGGATGCAGCGCAGCACCTGCTTGAATTCCGGGTCCCGGGCCATGGCCAGACGGCCGTTGTCCACGAAGACCACATGCTTGACCTTGGTCCCGCCCTTGGCCGTCTCGCAGGGCACGGCCCCGGTGATCCAGGTCACGTAGGAGGTGATGGCCTGGCCGGTGGCGTTTTTGGGCAGGCAGCGGATGATGCGCAGGGCGTCGTGCAGCGTGGGCACGAGCTTGTCGATGCCGGCCAGGGCCACATGGACCCGGGGCAGGGTGGTGGCCAGGCGCGCGTTGCCTTCGTTGGTGATAAGCCCGATGGAGCCGGTGGCGGCGATGCAGAAGTTGGCCCCGGAGATGCCCATGTCGGCCTGGCAGAATTTCGGGCGCAGCTCCCGGCGGGCCACCTTGACGAGCTTTTGGATGTCCACGTCCTGCTGCTTGTGGGTCACCTCGGAAAAGAGGTCAGCCACCTGATAGCGCGAGAGGTGAATGGCCGGCATGACCATGTGGGAAGGCCCTTCATGGCGCAGCTGGATGATCCATTCGCCCAGGTCGGTTTCCGTGACCTCGAACCCCTCGGCTTCCAGGAGATGGTTGAGGTGGGTTTCCTCGGCGGTCATGGACTTGGATTTGACGATGGACTTGACGTCGTTTTCCTTGGCGATGCGGGCAATGATCTCGTTGGCCTCGTGGGCGGTGGCGGCCAGGTGGACCTTGGTGCCGGCGGCCTCGGCGTGGCGTTTGAACTCTTCGAAGAGTTCTTCCAGGTGGTCGATGGAGGCGTCCTTGGCCGCAGCGATCTCGGCGATCAGCTCCGGGGCGTCGATGTCGGCAAAGGCGTTGGCCCGGGAAGTGCGGTAGGCCACGGCGAACTTGTCCAGGGCCTGGCGCTGGAAATCGTTATCCAGGGCTTCGCGCAGTTGCTTGCGGTAGTCTTTGAGCGTGGTGGCGTCTTGCATCTATTTGTCCTCCAAAATGAGGATGTGCAGTTCCAGCGGCCCGTGCACGCCCAGCGCCAGGACGCGCTCGATGTCGGCGGTGCGGCTGGGGCCGGTGACGAAGGCGGTGAAATCGGGCCGGCTCATCCAGTCGACCATGACCGGCTCCAGGGCGTAGGAGTCGGCCACGATGGTCGAGGCGGGCAGCACGGCGATGTGGATCTCGGCGATCATACTGGCCAGGCGCACTTCCTCGTTGGTGGAACGGATGACCACGGTGCCGGTCTCGGCGATGCCGGCGGCGGCCATGGTCAGGCCGATGTCGATGCCGCCGAGGTGGGAGCGCATGCCGGAAGTGATGAGCTTCACGCCGCGCTCGGCGCAATGGGCCGACAGGGCGGCCATGGCGTCGTCGGGCATTTCCGGGGCGCAGATGATTTTATCCTGCTTGGTTTCGCACAGGGCTTCGGCCGTGCCGGAAAGCGGCGCGTCGCAGCCCGAGGCCAGGATCTGGCAGGCCTGTTTGCCGACGCAGACGTCGGCGACGTAGGCCATGGCCTCGTCCATGGAAGCGACGCAGCGTACCGTGGCCGAAACCAGGCCGGCTTTCGCCGTGAGTTTTTCGACCAGATTGGGGGTGGTCATGGGAACCTCTCTTTGGGGTCGGAAACAATACGGCCGGCGACGCGCGCGCGAAGCCGGCCGTACCAGACGCTAGCGCTAAGGGTTGGAGGTTAGGGCAGCATCCACTTGAGGGCATAGGCCTGGAGCAGGGTCAGCACGGCGACGACAGCGAGCATGGCCAGTGAGTGGGGCAGGGTGAAGCGGAAGATGTCGCCTTCCTTGCCCACCATGTTGGAGGCCGCAGTGGCCACCGAGATGGACTGGGGCGAGATCATCTTGCCGGTGACGCCGCCGGAGGAGTTGGCGGCAACCGTCAGGTGCGGATCGACGCCGATCTGCTGGGCGGTGGTCTTCTGCAGCGAACCAAACAGGGCGTTGGAGGAGGTGTCCGAACCGGTCAGGAACACGCCCAGCCAGCCGAGGATCGGCGAGAAGAACGGGAACAGCGCGCCCGTGGCGGTGAAGGCCAGGCCCATGGAGGAGCTCATGCCCGAGTAGTTCATGATGTAGGCCAGACCCAGGATCATGGCGATGGTGCAGATGGGCCACTTGAGCTGCTTGATGGTGCGGAAAAGGCAGGCAATGCCCTTGCCGAAGCCGTAGCCCGGCATGAAAATGATGGAGAGCAGGCCGGCGAACAGGATGGCCGTACCCGGAGTGGACAGCAGATTGACGTTGAACACGGCCGGGTAGGGCGCGTCCTTGGCCACGATGGGAGCGGTTTTGACGACCAGATTATGCAGGCCCGGCCACTCGAACTTCATGATGAAGATCTTGTCCAGGATGGCCTTGAAGGAATCGATGCCCCAGAAAAAGACCATGATGGCCAGGATGATGTAGGGCAGCCAGGCGCGGAAGATCTCGCCACCGGAGAACTGGGCCTCGACGGTGCGCTGGGCGGCCGGAGCTTCATCCGGGAAGTGCCAGGTCTGCTTGGGCTTCCAGACTTTGAGGAACAGCCCCAGACCGAGGATGGTCACAATGGCGGAAATGATGTCGGGCAGGTAGGGGCCGACGTAGTTGGAGACCAGGAACTGGGAACCGGCGAAGCACACGCCGGCGATGATGACGGCGGGCAGGACTTCCATGGTGCGCTTGAAACCGCACATGGTGACGGACAGCCACAGCGGCACGATGATGGACAGGAAGGGCAGCTGGCGGCCGCAGATGGCGCTGATTTTCATCATGTCGAGGTCGGTGACCTTGGCCGCGACCACGATGGGGATGCCGATGGCGCCGAAGGCGACCGGGGCGGTGTTGGCGATGAGGCAGATGCCGGCGGCGTACAGCGGGTTAAACCCAAGGCCCACCAGCATGGCGGCGGTGATGGCCACCGGGGTGCCGAAACCGGCGGTGCCTTCGATAAACGAACCGAAGGCAAAGGCGATGAAGATGGCCTGGAGCCGGCGGTCATCGGTGATCTGGGCCAGGGAGTTCTTGATGATGTTGAATTCCCCGGACTCGACGGTCATGTTGTACACCCAGATGGCGGTGACAACGATCCAGACGATGGGGAACAGGCCGAAGGCGGCGCCGTAGAGGGTGGCGTCAACAGCCAGGCCCACCGGCATTCCCCAGGCCACGATGGCCAGGATGACGGCGGTGAGCGTGGCGGCAAAAGCCGCTTTGTGGCCGGCCATGCGTTTGACCGCCAGCATGTAAAACAGCATGTACAGGGGAATGCCTGCCACGAGTGCGGAAAGCCCGTAGCTTCCGAGCGGTTGGTACTGTTGGACCCACGACATGTTCTCTCGCTCCTTTGGTTGGAAAGTTGACCAGCCGCTCCCGATCCCGTCGCCGCGAAGGGCCGGGGTGCGAGCCAAACCGCTATTGGACAGGCCCTCCCGAACCCGGACACGAGGGTCCGGGAGGGCCGTGTCGGCTTACAGGCCGAGGTTTTTTTTCAGCACCGCCATGTTGACGGACTGCTGCACGATCTTGGTGCCGTGCTCGATGCGCGAACGGTCGCGCAGCTTTTCCCGGGTGAGCATGAGTTCCATCTTCTTGGCCACGGAGAAGGTGTCGTCGCGCACCACGATGACGGGCACGCCCTTGTCCTCGGCCTTGGCCAGGATCATGTCGTTGGGATAGAGGTTGCCGGTGAGAATGAGCGCCGAGCAGTTGCCTTCCAGGGCCACGAGCTGCAGGTCGGCCCGGTCGCCGCCGCACAGGATGGCCACGTCCTTCTGGCGCTTGAAGAAGGTGACGAAGTTCTCCACCTGCATGGTGCCGATGAGGAAGTTGACCACCAGCTTGTCGTTTTTCGGGGGAGCGGTGACCAGGCGGCCGCCCAGGCCCACGGCTAGGTCGGAAGCGCGCACGGCGAACATGATGGGATCGTGGGGCACGATGCCGAGCACGTCCACGCCCCGGCGCTTGAGGAAGGGCACGATCAGGGTCTCGGCCTCTTCGCGGAAGTGCTCGGGCACGTCATTTAAGATGACGCCGACAAGGTCGTCGCCCAGGGCTTCCTTGGCGGCGGCCAGATAGTCGTAGTTGTATTCCTGGAGGTAGCGGTCGACCAGGATGACCTTGGTGCCCAGGGCCTGGGACACGGACACGCCGTCCACGCCGCAGTACTTGCCGGAGTAGAGGAAGCTGCCCGAGCCGCCGACCAGCATGAGGTCCTTGTCGGCGGACAGCTTCTTGTAGCTGTCCACAATGCCCGGCAGCAGATTGGCGCAGTCTTCCAGGAAGGCGCGCATCCGGAAGTCCCGGGTGATGACCACCGGGGTCACCAGGGAGGGATTCTCGGACAGGCCCAGGGCCTGCTGCATGAAATAGGCGTCTTCGTCGCCGATCTGGTTGCCGATCTTATGGGGAACCGCGCCGATGGGCTTCATGTAGCCCACGCGCTGGCCTTCGCGCTGGAAGTGCTGCCCCAGGGCCAGGGTGACGAGGTTTTTGCCCGAATATCCCTGGGTAGACCCGATGTAGAGACCGATCATAGGTATGTTCCTCCTGGGTTCGTTTTAGGCGGAAAGGGTGATGCGCACGTCGGCCACCACGGCCTTCTCGGCATTGACCAGCACCGGATTGAATTCGGCTTCGACGATTTCCGGGAAATCCAGGGCCAGCTCGGACATGGTGATGAGAATGTCCTCGATGGCCTGGAAGTTGACGGGCTGTTCGCCGCGCACGCCCTTAAGGAGCATGTAGGACTTGATCTCCCGGATGATGCCCTTGGCGTCGTCGCGGCCCAGGGGGGCTAGGCGGAAGGCGATGTCCTTGAGGATTTCCACGTAAATGCCGCCCAGGCCGAACATCAAAAGCGGCCCGAACTGGTCGTCGCGCTTGAACCCGATGATGATTTCCTTGCAGCCCTTGGGGGCCATCTCCTGGACCAGACAGCCGGCGATGTAGGCTTCGGGCCGCATGCGCTGGGCCCGGGCCGTGATGTCAAAGAAGGCGTTGCGCACGGCTTCGGCGTCGGCCAGGTTCACCTTGACGCCGCCCACGTCGGACTTGTGCGAGATTTGGGGCGAGGCGATCTTGAGGACCACGGGGTAACCGATCTTGTCGGCGGCGGCAACGGCTTCGTCCGAGGAGCGGGCTAGGCCGGTGTTGGGCGTGGGCAGGTTGTAGGCGCGAAGCACTTCCTGGGCCTGGAATTCCACCACTTCGGTGGCGCCCTTGGACCGGGCCTCGTTGATGACCAGCCGCGCCTTCTGGCGGTTGCGCCGGACTTCGGGGTACTCCTGGGCCGGGGTCTGCCGCCACAGGTAGTAGTTGTACATGGTCTCGATGCTCTTGATCAGCGGCTCGGGGTAGATGGAGCAGGGGATGCCGGCGTCGGTGAGCATCTTCTGGCCGGGGCGGGTGCGCTGGCCGCCCATGTAGTTGACGAAGATGGGCTTTTTGGTCTTTTTCGAGACCTCAATGATGGCTTCGGCCGTCTCGATGATCTCGGCCGAGGCCGTGGGGGTCAACAGCACCAGAATGGAGTGGACCTGGGGATCGTCGATGACCACTTCCAGGGTCTTGCGGTAGCGCTCGGCCGGGGCGTCGCCGATGAGGTCGACGGGGTTGTAGAGCGACGCGTAGGGCGGCAGGAATTCCTTCATGCGTTCGATGGTGGAATTTGACAGCCGGGCCATGTTGAGGCTGGACTTTTCCGTGGCGTCGGCGGCCAGGATGCCGGGGCCGCCGGAGTTGGTGACGATGCACAGGCCCGGCCCCTCGGGCAGGGGCTGGGTGGAGAAGGCCTGGGCCAGATCGAACAGCGTGGCCATGTCATTGGCCCGGATGACGCCGGTCTTGCGGAAGGCGGCGGTGTAGGCCTGGTCCGAACCGGCGATGGCGCCGGTGTGGGAGGAGGCGGCCTTGGCGCCGGCGGTGGTGGTGCCGGACTTGATCATGATGACCGGCTTTTCCTGGGTGACCTTGGCGGCCTGCTCAATAAAATCCGCGCCGTGCTCGACGTTCTCGATGTACCCGAGAATGACCGAGGTGTTGGGGTCGGTGCGCAGGTACTCCAGCATGTTGCCTTCGTTGATGACGGCTTTGTTGCCAAGGGACACGAACTTGGAGAACCCGACGTTTTCGCCCAGCGCCCAGTCGAGAATGGCGGTGCACAGCGCCCCGGACTGGGAGAAAAACGCGATGGAGCCTTTTTCGGGGTAGCCGGCGGCGAACGAGGCGTTATTATTGTCATGGGTGCTGATGAGCCCCAGGCAGTTGGGGCCGACCATGGCGATCTCGTGCTCGGTGCACAGCTCGATCAGGCGCTGTTCCAGGGCATAACCTTCCTTGCCCACTTCCTTGAAGCCCGCCGTGATGATGACGGCCGAGCGCACCTTGCGCTTGGCCAGGGCTTCCATGGACGGCACGACGGCGGCCACGGGCACGACGATGACGGCCATGTCCAGGCCTTCGGGCAGGTCCTCGATCTTCTTGGTCACCGGCAGGCCGAGGATCTCGTCGGCCTTGGGGTTCACGGGGATCAGCGTGCCCTTGTACCCGGCCTCCAGCATGTTGGCCACGACCGTGTGGCCGACCTTGCCCGGGGCGGCGGAGGCCCCGATGACGGCTACGGTTTTGGGCGCGAACAGCGCGTGGATGTTGTCTTTCAAACTCATTCGGCTACCTCGCTCGCCAAGTTGGTTGTGTGCCGGATCAGCGGCCGGCCAGGGTCTCCGCGTAGATTTCCACCGGATGCCTGATGGCCAGCGTATCGCCGGCCTGTGACAACATGTCGCCTATCTGGAGCATGCAGGCCGGGCAGCTCGTGGCCGCCACCGCCGCGCCCGTGGCCACGATGTTGTCCCGCTTGCGCTTGCCGATACGTTTGGACAGGTCGTAATGCTGCAGCGTGAAGCTGCCGCCGGAACCGCAGCAGGAATCCGCGCCCTCCATTTCCTGGAGTTTGTAGCGCGGATTGCAGCCGATCAGCGCCCGGGGTTCGGCGGAGATGCCCAGGGACTTTTTGAGGTGGCAGGGATCGTGGTAGGTCACGGTTACCGGCTCGCCGGAAACGGCGACGTCGGCCGGCGTAACACCCACGTCCTGGATGAGGAAGGCGCTTACGTCCTTGACCTTGGCCGACAGTTCCTTGACCTGGTAGCGGGTCGTGGCCGGCAGATCCTCGGCCATCAGGGGCCAGATTTTCTTGATGGTGGAAGTGCAGGTGGCGCAGGGCGTCACCAGCACGTCGAAGTCGGATTCGGCAAAGACCTTCATGTTGAGGGCCACGAGCTTCTCGAAGGTCTCGCGGTCGCCCGAGGACAGGGCCGGGATGCCGCAGCAGGCCTGGGCATGGGGCATGAAGACGCCGACGCCGTGGTGGTCGCAGACCTTAAGGACCGCTTCGCCGATGCGCGGGAACATTTTGTCCACCACGCAGCCGTAGAAAAACGCGATCTTGAGGCCGGAGTGGCCGCGCGGCGTGTCACGCTGCGTGGCGACGTCATGCAACGGCTTGTCGGCCAGGGGCGCGAAGTGGCGGCCGCCGATGAGGTCGGAGAAGACCCGGGCGCAGGACGAACCCAGCATGTCGTTGACCGGCTTGGTGAAAAGTCCCTGGAACTTGGAGGCCACGCCAAGTACGGTGTCGAAGAGCTTGGGGTTTTGCAAAAGGCCCCGGAAGATGGCTCGTTTGACCGGCGGCAGGCCGTAGTAGCCGGTCAAAAAGGCCCGGGCCTTGAAGAAGATGTCCAAGGCCTTGACGCCGCTTGGACAGTTGGCCTGGCAGGAACCGCACAAAAGACAAGCGTCCAGGCGTTCCTTGACTCCGGCCGGGTCCTTGATGACCTCGTCGGCCAGACATTCGAGCAGGGCGATCTTGCCCCGGGCCACATGTCCCTCCAAGCCGGTCTCGGCGTAGATGGGACACACGGCCTGGCACATGCCGCAGCGCATGCAGGCCACGAGCTGGTCATCGATCTGTTTGAGCAGCCCAACGAGCTGACGCATCTCGCTCATGTTAGGCCCCCGTGATCTTGCCCGGATTGAGGATGTTCTTGGGATCAAGGGCGGCCTTTAAGCGCTTGGCGTACATGATGGAACCCTGGCCCACTTCCTTGACCATGTACTTGGACTTGGCCATGCCGATGCCGTGCTCGCCGGACAGCGTGCCGCCCAGGGACAGGGCCACGTCGAAGATCTCGTCGATGGCCGCTTCCACCCGGGTGAATTCGGCGTGGTCGCGCTTGTCGGTGAGGATGGTGGGATGCAGGTTGCCGTCGCCGGCGTGGCCGAAGGTGCCGATGGTCAGTTTGTACTTCTCGGCGATCTTCTCCAGCGCCCCGACCATGGCCGGGATCTTGGAGCGCGGCACGGTGGCGTCCTCAAGCACCGTGGTCGGGCGCACCCGGGCCAGGGCCGATAGGGCGGCGCGGCGGGCTTCCCAGACCTTGTTGCGCTCGACGGCGTCCTTGGCCACCTGGATGCGGGTGGCGCCGACGCGCTTGCAGATGGCCTCGACCTCGGCGGCTTCGTCCTCGACCTGGGCCGGATGGCCGTCCACTTCGATTAAGAGCAGGGCCTTGGCGTCGGTGGGCAGCCCGGCGTGGGCGAAGTCCTCGACGGTCTTGATGGTGAAGTCGTCCATGTACTCAAGGGTCGCCGGGACGATCTTGGCGGCGATGATGGCGGCCACGGTTTCCGAGGCTTTGCCCAGGTCGTCGAAGATGGCCATCATGGCCTTGCTGGCCTTGGGCGGCGGCACGAGCTTCAAGATGATCTCGTTGAAAACGCCCAAGGTGCCTTCGGAACCGACCATGAGGCCGTGGAGGTTCATGCCGGTGACGCACTTGACGGTGCGCGACCCGGTTTTGACCAGCTCGCCGTCCACGTCATAGAAGCTCATGCCCATGACGTAGTCCTTGGTGACGCCGTACTTGAGGCCGCGCAGGCCGCCGGCGTTCTCGGCCACGTTGCCGCCCATGGTGGACACGGCCTGGCTGCCCGGATCGGGCGGGTAAAAAAGGCCCCGCTTGGCCACCTCGGCGGCGAACTTGGCCGTGACCACGCCGGTCTGGACCACGGCGTACATGTCGGCTTCGTTGATCTCAATGATCTTGTTGAGCGCGCCGGTCAGCACCACCACCCCGCCTTCGGAGGGGATGGTGCCGCCGCTTAAATTCGTTCCCGAGCCGCGAACGGTCAGCGGCAGCCCGAGCTCATTGCAGGTTTTAACCACCCGTCCCAGAGCCTCGGGCGTCTCCGGACGCACGGCCAAGGCCGGGAGCTGGGGGGGAAGGACCGCCGCGTCGTAGGCGTAATTGTGGCGGTCCACCTCGCTGGCCAGGACGTTGCCCGTGCCGACGATTTCCTCGAACTTCTGGGACAGGTGGTTGCTCATCGTTTTTCTCGCTTGGCTACGTTATTTGCCGGAACGGCCTTCGTCGCACGGGTCGCCGTTGCCGGGGCGGGCGTGTTCGGCGGTGGAAGCGGCGGCGCAAAAGGCCGGGTCATCGCCATGGGCAGCCTCGCCGGCAGCGGCCGGCGCGTCGAAGACCGGCATCTCGGCCAGGTATTGCAGCTGCTTGAAGCGCGCCATGTAGGATTGCTCCATGGAGGCGCGGTACTTCTTGGACAGTTCGGGATGCATCTTCTCCAGGGCGGCGTAGCGGACTTCGCCAGCCAGGAAACCCTGGAAGTCGCCGGCCGGAGCCTTGGAATCGATGGTCAGCGGGTTCTTGCCCTCGGCCTTGGCGTCGGGGTTGTAGCGGAACAGCGGCCAATAGCCGGTTTCCACGGCCAGCTTGGCTTCTTCCATGGACTTGCCCATGCCCTTTCTAATGCCCTGGTTGATGCAGGGGGCGTAGGCGATGACGATGGACGGTCCCTTGTGGGCTTCGGCTTCAAGGAAGGCCTTGAGGGTCTGGTTTTTGTCCGCGCCCATGGCCACTGAGGCCACGTAGACGTAGCCGTAGGTCATGGCCATGCGGGCCAAGTCCTTTTTGCCGGTCATCTTGCCGGCTGAGGCGAACTTGGCGATGGCCCCCAGCGGGGTGGCCTTGGAGGCCTGGCCGCCGGTGTTGGAGTAGACTTCGGTGTCCATGACCAGGATGTTGATGTCCTCGCCAGAAGCGATGACATGGTCGAGGCCGCCGAAGCCGATGTCGTAGGCCCAACCGTCGCCGCCAAAAATCCAAACGGACTTCTTGGTGAAGAGGTCGGCGTCGGCCAGGATGGACGCCTGAACCGGATCGGCGGCGGAGAGCAGGGACTTCATCTGGTCGCCGTACTGGCGCGAGGCGGCGGCGTCGTCCTTGCCGGCCAGCCAGCCGGCCATGGCGGCGCGCAGTTCGTCGGAGAGGCTGCCTTCCAGGGCGGCGGTCACCTTGTCGGCCAGTTTGTGGCGACGCTGGACGAGCGCCATGTTGTAGCCAAAGCCGAATTCGGCGGCATCCTCGAACAGGGAGTTGTTCCAGGCCGGGCCGTGGCCGTCGGCGTTGACGGCATAGGGAGCGGTGGGAGCCGAGCCGCCCCAAATGGAGGAGCAACCCGTGGCGTTGGCCACCATCATGCGCTCACCGTAGAGCTGGGTGAGGAGCTTGACGTAGGGGGTCTCGCCGCAACCGGCGCAAGCGCCCGAGAACTCCAGCAGGGGCTGGTAGAACTGGCTGCCCTTAAGGTTTTCGCGCTTGACCAGCGAACCCTTGTTTTTGAGCTGCATGGCGAAGCCGTGGTTGGGGACCTGATCGGCGGCCTCCGTCTCCAGCGGCTTCATGACGAGCGCCTTCTGCTTGGCCGGGCAGACGTCGGCGCAGGAGCCGCAGCCCATGCAGTCCATGGGGAAGACCTGCATGCGGTAGGCCAGGCCCTTAAGCTCCTTGCCGGTGGCCGGCAGGGTGTCGAAGGAAGCCGGCGCACCGGCCATTTCGGCCTCGTCGGCCAGGAAGGGCCGGATGGTGGCGTGGGGGCACACGTAGGAGCACTGGTTGCACTGGATGCAGTTTTCCTTGATCCAGTGGGGGATGTTTATCGCCACGCCGCGCTTTTCATACTGGGCGGTGGCCGTCGGGAAAGAGCCGTTTTCGGCAAAGGCCGACACCGGCACGTCGTCGCCCTTTTGGGCCAGGATGGGGCGGATGACCTTGTTGAAGTACTCGGGCTCGTTAATGGCGGCGGCCGGGGCGTCGGCGACGCTGGCCCAAGCGGCCGGGACGGCGATCTCGACTAGGCCTTCCATGGCCATGTCCACGGCGTCGATGTTCATCTTGACGATTTTCTCGCCCTTGTTGCCGTAGGTCTTATTGATGGAGTCCTTGAGCAGGCTGATGGCTTCCTCGATGGGCAGCACGCCGGCCAGCTTGAAAAACGCCGTCTGCATGATCATGTTGATGCGCGCGCCCAGGCCGACTTTGGCGCCGATGGCCACGGCGTCGATGTTGTAGACCTTGATCTTCTTGGCGGCGATGGTGCGAAGCATATGGCCGGGAAGGTTTTTCTCCAACTCCTCGGCGGTGTTCCAGGAGGAGTTCAGCACGAAGGTGCCGCCGTCCTTGATGCCTTCCAGGATCTCGTAGGTGTTGACATAGCTGGGCTTGTGGCAGGCGATGTAGTCGGCCGCGTCGACCAGGTAGGTGGACTGGATGGGCTTTTTGCCAAAGCGCAGGTGCGACACGGTGATGCCGCCGGACTTCTTGGAGTCGTAGGCAAAGTAGCCCTGGGCGTAGAGGTCGGTGTTGTCGCCGATGATCTTGATGGCCGACTTGTTGGCGCCGACGGTGCCGTCGGAGCCAAAACCCCAGAACTTGCACTGCACGGTGCCTTCGGGGACCGTGGGCAGCACGCCGGCCGAGGGCAGGGACAGGCCGGACACGTCGTCGGTGATGCCGACCACGAAGTGGCGCTTGGGCGCGGCGGCGGCCATGTTGTCGAAGATCGCCTGGACCATGCCCGGGCGGAATTCCTTGGACCCCAAGCCATAGCGGCCGGTCATGAGCTTGGGAATGGAACCGCCGCGTTCGACGTAGGCCGAGCAGATGTCTTCGTAGAGCGGCTCGCCGAGGCTGCCGGGCTCCTTGCAGCGGTCAAGGACGGTGACGACCTTGGCCGAGGCCGGCATGACCTTGAACAGGTAGTCCGGGGCAAAGGGCCTAAACAGGCGGACCTTGACCAGACCGACTTTCTCGCCCTTGGCGGTCAGGTAATTGACCACTTCCTCAATGGTCTCGCAGCCCGAGCCCATGGCCACGATGACGCGCTCGGCGTCGGGCGCGCCCACGTAGTCAAAAAGCTTGTAGGGGCGGCCGGTGACGGCGGCGACCTTGTCCATTTGGGCGGCCACGATGCCGGGCAGCACCTGATAGTAAGGGTTGGAGCGCTCGCGGCCCTGGAAGAAGATGTCCGGGTTCTGGGCCGTGCCGCGCAGGTCCGGATGCTCGGGGTTCATGGCCCGGGCGCGGAAAGCGGCGACTTTTTCGTGGGGCACCAGGGCCTTGATGTCCTCGTAGTCGATGACTTCGATTTTTTGGATCTCGTGGGAGGTGCGGAAGCCGTCGAAAAAGTGGACAAAGGGGACGCTCGATTCGATGGCCGAGAGGTGCGACACCAGGGCCAGGTCCATGCATTCCTGGACCGAGGCCGAGGCCAGCATGGCAAAACCAGTGGAACGGGCGCTCATGACGTCGGAGTGGTCGCCGAAAATCGACAGGGCGTGGGTGGCGATGGCCCGGGCCGACACGTGGAAGACGCCGGGAAGCAGTTCGCCGGCGATCTTGAACATGTTGGGGATCATAAGCAGCAGGCCCTGGGAGGCGGTGAAGGTGGTGGTCAACGCGCCTGCGGCCAGGGAGCCGTGGACCGCGCCGGCCGCGCCGGCCTCGGACTGCATTTCACGGATGGTGACGGTCTGGCCGAAGATGTTTTTAAGGCCTTTGGCCGCCCACTCGTCCGCGATCTCGCCCATGGTGGACGAAGGGGTGATGGGGTAAATGGCCGCCGTATCACTCAAGGCGTAGGCGACGTGCGTGGTGGCGGTATTGCCGTCCATGCTCTTCATCTTCTTGGCCATGCTGCTGTCTCCTTAAAGGTTGTCGTTCGACCGAATGGGACAAGGCCGGGTCGACCCTGCCGCATAGGCAAGTCGTGTGCCATCACGGCAAAATGCAAGAATTCCGATGAATTGCCGATAAGATGCAACCGCTCCGGGTCCAGGCGGGTTGCCGTATCCGAGAAGCCGGATGCGGCTTCAGGGGCTAATACCCTGAAATGTATGACTTCGTAAAGCGCTGCTCCAAAGGCGGTTAGTCTGATTTTTCAGACGCATTAGTTGAGTCTGGTTTTTCAGACTTAACGCTTCAAGCCGCGCTGCGCCGGGACAGGGAGTTCAACCCCTTTCGTGCCACAGACAAGGCTTTTTGGCACGTAAAAAGGGCTGAAAATGACTTTGTTCCAAAAGTCCCAAGGAATGGGTCTGGCTTTATTCAGACTTGAACAGTCTGAAAAAGACGACACGGCTGTGGCGTGGCGAGCAATGGCAAGCCGTTACGTCCAGGCGACGACTGGCAACCACCTGCACCGGGCGTCCGGGCATGGGCCGTGGCGTTGGACGGGCGGAGGGGGCGAATCTGACAACTGAATTTTGATAACCGGTTTGTCGGCGAGTTTGTGCCTGAATTCCCAAGCTACTCCCCGGCCGCGTCCTGGTCGGGGACGGCCAGGCCGTTTTTTTTGAGCAAGGCATAGAAGTGGGATCGAGAAAGGCCGGAAATCTCCACCATGGCGGCCACTTCGCGGCCGTGTTCGGCCAGCAGGCCTTCCAGGTAGCGGCGCTCCATGGCTTCCTTGTATTCCTTGAGGGTGCGCCGGCCCACGGGTTCCACTGGAAGGCCAAACCCCGAGGCCAGGGACGTCACGGGCCTGTTGCAGGATTGCATCCCGCGCTCCAGGATGGACTTGGTCACCTTGATGCGCACGTCCTGGGGCAGGTGCATGGAGTAGAGGGTTTTCTCCCGGCCCGAGGCCAGAAAGGCCCGCTCCACGACGTTTCGCAGCTCGCGCACGTTGCCCGGCCAGTCGTAGGCTTCCAGGATGGCCATGAATTCGGCGTCGAAGCCCTTCTGGGGCAGGGCGTATTCGGCGGCCAGGGCGTCGGCGGCGGCCAGGGCCAGGGGTTTGATGTCCTCCACCCGGCAGCGCAAGGGGGGCAGGGCCAGTTCGATGGTCTTTAGGCGAAAGTAGAGGTCGCGCCGAAACGTCCCGGCCTCGACCATGGCGGCCAGGTCGCGGTTGGTGGCGGCGATGAGGCGAAAATCGCTGCGCAGTTCCTCGATGCCCCCCACCGGTCGGAAGGTCTTTTCGTGGAGCACCCGCAGAAAGGTCTTTTGGAGAGACAGCGGCATTTCGCCCACTTCGTCCAGAAACAGCGTCCCCCCGTCGGCCAGGCGCACCAGCCCCACCCGGTCGGCATCGGCCCCGGTGAACGCGCCTTTCTTGTGGCCAAAAAGCGTGCTCTCAACCAAGGTTTCGGTGAGCGAAGCGCAGTCCACGGTGACGAAGGGCTTCTTGGCCCGGCCGCTGTTGGCGTGGATGAGGCGGGCGAAAAGCTCCTTGCCGGCCCCGGTCTCGCCAGTGACCAAAACGGCGGCGGAGGCGGCGGCGGCCCGGGCCACCTGGTCCAGACAGGGCTGCATCCGGGGGCTGGCGGCGATGCAGCCGGAAAGGCTCAAGGAAACCGGCGCGCCATGGTCGCCCCGGCGCTCCTCGCGGTATTTGAGCGCCCTTTGCAGGGTCAGCATGATCTGTTTGATGGGCGAGGGCTTGACCAGATAGTCCCACACGCCTTCCTGGATGGCCAGTTCCGCGCCGTCGGGGTCGCCCATGCCGGTGAGGATGATGACTTCCGGCGCGTCGGGCAGCCGCTTGATGGCCGGCAGGGCGGCCAGGCCGTTGCCGTCGGGCAGGCGGACGTCCAAAAAGACCACGTCGAAGCTCTCGCGGGCGAGCAGTTCCATGCCGGCCTCCAGGACTCCGGCGGCCTCGCTGCTCAGGCCCAGCTTGCGCGTAAGGCTTACAATGGTGTCGCGGACCTCGGGATCGTCGTCAATGATGCAAACGGATTTCATGCGGCTATCGTCTGGGGTTTGGCGTCGAGCACCTCGCGGATGGCCGCCGAGATGATCGCCTGGTTGTAGGGCTTGAGCACGACCTTTTTGATGTTGCCGGCCAGTTCCCGGTCCTCGATGTCGCCCATGCGGCCCGAGACGAGGATGACGGGCAGGCGGGGGGCGATCTCGGCCACCTGTTTGGCCAGTTCCAGGCCGTTGGCGTCGGGCATGTCGTAATCGGTGATGACCACGTCGAAGGCGTCGGGAGCCTCGGCCAGGGCGGCCAGGGCCGGGGCGGCTCCGGGCTTGGCCGTGACCTCGTGGCCGAGCTGGGCCAGGACGCGCGGGATGGTCAGGAGCTGGTCCTCGTCGTCCTCGACAAAAAGGATGCGGTCGCGGCCCCGGTTGGCGGCCGGGCGCGGCACGGCGGCCGGCGCATCGCCCTCGTCGAGCAGCGGCAGGAAGATGTCAAAGACGGTGTGTTCTCCCGGGGCGCTCGTTACCCGCACGCCGCCTCGGTGGCTCTTGACGATGCCGCGCACCACGGCCAGCCCCAGGCCCGTGCCTTCGTTTTTCTGCTTGGTGGAGAAAAACGGATCAAAGATCTTGTCCACGATGTCGCCGGCAATGCCCGGGCCGGTGTCGGCCACGATGATGCGGGCGCAACGTCCGGCCCGCGTTCCCACCTGCCCAGCCTGATCCTCGTCCAGGCTGTCCTCAGTCAGCCTCAGGGCCAGGACACCGCCAGTGGGACGCATGGCCTGGAAGGCGTTGGTGCACAGGTTCATAACGATCTGGTGGAGCTGGGTGGGGTCGGCCCGGCAGGCCACGGGCGCGTCAGGGGTTTCCACCACGATTTTGATGTTGCGCGGCAGCGAGGCCCGGATCAGCCCGGCCGCCTCGTTGACCACGTCGGCCACGTTGATGGGCGCGAACCCGGCCTGGGACGGGCGGGTGAAGGAGAGTATCTGCTTGACCAGCCGGCTGCCGCGCTCGCCGGCCTTGAGCACCCGGCGCAGATCGTCTTCCATGGGATCGTCCGGGTCCATGTCCATGAGCGCCAGCTCGGTGGAATTGATGATGGAGGTGAGGATGTTGTTGAAGTCGTGGGCGATGCCGCCGGCCAGAGTGCCGATGGCTTCCATTTTTTGCGACTGGAGCAGCTGGCGCTCCAGGCTGACCTTCTGGGTCACGTCCTCGGCCGTGGACAGGACGCCGACCACCGCCCCCCTGTCGTCGTGGAGCGGCACCTTCTTGATTTCGAGCAGCACGTCCAGGCCCCGGACGTTGCGGGCGGCCAGCTCCCCGGCGACGGGGCGGTTGTGGTGCATGACGTCGATGTCCGTGGCCCGCACGGCGTCCACGTCCTCGGGGCGAAGCGGCAAGGCGGCGTCGTCGCGGCCCATGAGGTCGGCCAGGCCGTCAAAGCCGAAGAAATCGATGAAGGCCCGGTTGGCCCCCATGTAGCGCAGGGCCTTGTCCTTCCAGGACACAAGCTGGGGGATGTTGTCGAGGACCAGACGCAGCATTTCCTGGGATTCGCGCAGGGCCCGCTCGGCCTCGTGGCGCTTGGTCACGTCCTCCACCACGCCCTCGACAAAGGCCAGATAGCCCTCCGGGTCGGCCACCAGCCGGATGGTCACGTTGGCCGTGACCTGGCGGGCGTCGGGCCGCACGAAACGGGTCTCGAACTGGGCCGTGGCGTCCTCGTCCACGGCCGAGTCAATCAGCGCCGTAAAGCGCTCCCGGCCGCCGAAAAGCACCTCCACCATGTCGCCCCGTCGGCGCAGCAAGGTATCGAGATCGTCGACGCCGAGCATGGACAGCATGGCCGGGTTGACGTCCACGGCCGCGCCATCGGGGGTCATGCGGAAAATGCCCAGGGCCGAGTTTTCGAAGATGCCGCGGTATTTCTCCTCGGCCAGGCGCAGGCGCTCGGCGGCACGCTTGAGTTCCGAGACGTCGTAGAGCACGCCCACAAGCCCGGCGATCTGTCCCTTGGCGCTTTCGTAGACGGCCCGGTGCAGGATGACCGAGTGGGGCGTGCCGTCGGCGGCTTCGATGTCGGTTTCGGCCATGCGCACGCCGGGTTCGCGCAAAAGCCCGGCGTCTTCGGCGTCAAGGGCGCGCGACAGCGGCGAATCGGCCACTCCGGCGCAGGCGTCCACGGTCCGGGGATCGTCGCCCGCGCCGCAAAGCGCCCGGAAGGCCGGGTTGCAGCCACGGTATTGCCCGGCTTCGTCCTTATAATAGATGGGAATGGGGATGGTGTTGACCAGGGTTTCCAGGAACGACACCTGGTCCTTGATTTTTTCCTCCACCGAACGACGGCGCAGGATGTTGGTCACGAGCAGGACCATGACGTAGCACAGGATGAGCAGGCTGATGATGATGGTCCAGAAGACCGCGATGTTGATGTGGTAGAAGGGGTAAGGTTCGTTTATGAGCGTAAAGCCGGTAGGCAGTTTGTCCGTGGTAATGCCCAGGCGCAGCATCTCGCGGAAGTCGAAGATAAACGTGTCGTTGGTTTTGGAGACGATGGGCAGCTCGGCCACGGGCGTGCCGTGCAGGAGCCTGTCGGCCATCTCGGCGGCGATGCGGCCTTCCTCGAAACCGCTGTGCAGCCGCCCGCCGACGATGCCGTGGCCGAGCATGAACTGCCAGGCGCTGTAGATGGGCACGTCGGAATTGGCCCGGATGGCCGAGAGGACCTCGTTGACGGAATAGACGTCCTTCTCGGTATCCTTGTAAAAAGGGATGAGAAAGATCATGGCCTCGTCGGACAGATCGCGGACCCGGCCGAGGATGCCGGTCAGCGTCAGGTTGTCCTCGTATTCGAAGGTGAGCCGGCCGGCGAAGTCCGGCTCCACGGCCCGCAGCTGGTTGCCGATGGCCACGCCCGTCACCGAGGTGTCGCCGAAGATGACGAGCTTGTCGCGGCCGGGATGAAAGCGCAGGGCCAGTTCCAGGGTGGTCTTGATGTCCGGGTTTTCCAGGACGCCGGTGAAGTTGGGGTGGCCGTCGAGCCAGGCGGGCTTGAAGTCGTTGACGCCGCAAAAGACCACCGGCGTGCCGGGAAACAGTTCGTCGTGGTATTCCCGCAGGAAGTCGAAGGCGTAGTTGTCCGAGGCCAGGATGACCTCAAAGCGGGTGTTGCGGTACTTGAGCTTGTAGAAATCGTGGAGCATGGCCCGCAGCACGGGGTCGGCGTACTTTTTCGAGTCCATGTACTCGATTTGCAGGTCCACGTTGAAGTCCGAGGCGGCGAAGGCTTCGCGCACGCCGGCCAGGATCTCGTCGGACCACTGGTAGCCGTTTTGGTAGGCATTAAAAAACAGGACGTTCTTGCGGATCTTCTCAGCCCGGGCAGGGCTGGCCAGAACCAGCAGGAGCAGGGCGAGGCAACAAAGAAGCCTTCGGGCCATGGGGACTCGCGAGGGAAAAAGTGTCGGGCCGCGCGGCCCGGGGAATGTCGTTTCCGAAGTTTGTCATGGCCGGCCCGGAAGTCAAGGCCTTGGCCCGGCTCCCCTTGGCGGCGACGGATTGGGTGCGGATTGCGGCCTTCGGCCCAGGCCGCCGCTGTGGCTACAGCGGGAAAGGATGTCGCCACGTGTGTCGCCACGCAAGAGTTGCTTCCAGGGAGCCTAAAAGTTATACTTTTTGGCCGCGCCGTCCGGCGCGCCCGGTTTGCCAACCCCCTTTCGCACAGAAGGACCACGCCCCATGGGTTTTTTTTCCAAGCTCAAGAAATTCTGGACGGCGGACAACGCCCCGGAAGCCACGGTTCAACCCGCCGCCGAAGCTCCGGCCGAGGCTTCTGCTCCGGTTGACGAAGTCGCGCCTGTCGCCGCCGATGCGGCAGCATCGTCTCCGGCTGCCGAGCCGTCAGCCCAGGTTGCCGCTCAACTCGTGACCGATCTTTCACCACTCGCCGCGCCGGAACCGGCCGACAGCACGTCCCAGCACGAACCGGCCCCCGGCCGGGAACCCGTTGCCGCGCCCCAGGCAGCGGCCCCGATGCCGCATCACGACGTAGTCGATGCAGAGCCTTCGTCTGAAGACCGGCCGGCCCCCCAGGCCGAAGCAACGCCGGCCATCCAGCCTGACGTTCCTGCATCCGAGGCCGAACCGCTGGCCGGGACGGCCCCGACGCCGCAGCCGGAACCCACGTCCGAACCGGCTCCCGCGCCTGAATCGAAGCCGGCTCCCGCCCCCGAGGCGCAGGCCATCGCCGCCGTGGCCGAACCCGTTGTCTCCACGCCCAAGCCCCAGCCTGTCGCCGCGCCCGAACCGACTTCCGTCGCCCCGGCTCCGGCCGCCCCCGCCGCAGCCGAGGACGCGCCGTGGCGCAACGCCCTGGTCCTGGCCCTGCGTCAGGCCGAACCCAAGCTGTCCGTCTGGCTCGACGTGCTGCTGGCCGACGTGGACGTGGCCGGGCCGGTCCTGTGGGAGCGCCTGCGGTTCCTGTTCGAGAGCCTGGAAGCCCCGAGCGCCGAGGCCGACGCCTTTGTCGCCAAGTTCGCCGACTGGGTGGCGGTCATGGAGTACGACGAGGTGGAGTTGTTCCGCTCCGAACTCCAGTACCGCCTGGCCCTGGCCCTGGACCTCGAAGACGAGGAAGACGAGCGCAACCGGCTTTTCCTCAAGCTCTCCGAAGGGCTGGCCAAGACCAAGGAACAGATCGTCAAGCGCATCGACGGCCTGCTTGGCCGCCATGCCGTCATCGACGAGGCCTTCTGGGAAGAGCTCGAGGAGATCCTCATCATGGCCGACGTGGGCTTCGAGCCGGCGGCCAAGCTGCTGGACGCCCTGCGCGACAAGGTCAGAAAGCGGGGAACCACCGATCCGGCCGTGTTCAAGGAGATCTTGCGCGAGGAGCTGGCCGAGATTTTCCGCACGCCCAAGACCATCAAGGCCATCAATCCGCCCGAAGTGGTCATGATGATCGGCGTCAACGGCGTGGGCAAGACCACCACCATCGCCAAGCTGGCCCACCGCGACATGATGCGCGGCAAGAAGGTGCTCATCGCCGCCGGCGACACCTTCCGGGCGGCGGCCATCGAGCAGCTGCACATCTGGGCCAAGCGCGTGGGCGCGGACTTTTACAGCAAGGGCGCCAACGCCGACCCGGCGGCGGTGGCCTTCGAGGCCATGGACAAGGCCCTGGCCGAGGGCTTCGACGTGGTTTACCTGGACACGGCCGGCCGGCTGCACACCAAGACCAACCTCATGGAAGAGCTGCGCAAGATCCACCGGGTGGTGGGCAAGAAGCATCCGGGCGCGCCCCACCGCTCGGTGCTGGTGCTGGACGCCACCACCGGCCAGAACGCGCTGTCGCAGGTCAAGCTTTTCGGCGAGGCGGCCGGGGTGGACGAGATCATCCTGACCAAGCTCGACGGCACGGCCAAGGGCGGCGTGGTGGTCGGCATCGCGCTGTCGTTTGCGGTGCCCATCACCTATGTGGGCCTTGGCGAGAAGATGGAAGACCTGCGGCCCTTTGACGGCCAGGATTTCGCCCAGGCGCTTTTAGGGGTGGACTAGCGGCGCGGCCGCCTTTCCCCGCAAGACAAGGGCCGAGCGGTCCATCGGCTTACGCCGATTAACCACGCGGCCCTTTTTACGCTTTCGGCATTCGTCTCCCCCTAAACCCTTCGGGGGGGGGGCGGAGGTACGAACCGAGGAATACTTGCCCGGGAGCCACAACATGTGGTCCCGGTAGCAAGAATAATCGAGTGAACTGTCAACCATGTTCCCGGTTCAAAGTGTCAACTATGTTTCCGGTTGCACAAGGGACGGCCGCCCCCCGCCCCGCTGAGGCAACGGTGGTTCCAGTCCGGGGCTAGATCCCCACGACTTGGCTTAATTGACCTTCTGCAGGATTTTAAAATCTTTATCATTCTAGAGATAATAACATAGGAGTATTGTCACCGGTCCAAAGTCTAGCTGAACCGAAAAGAGTGAGGCGGATGGTGAACTCGGCACTCTTAGGGGTAAAGGAGCCCTCCAGGCGCGGCTCGAAAAGGGCTGTAGAATTATCCGAAACGGAACCCTCATACCGAAGGAAAGGATGGTAGAGTACTCCGTCGCTTGACCAAGCAGCCTCAACCCAGCTGTCTGATCCGAGGTTTGGAACCTTAGGGTAGATGGTCAGGCGGGCTATCTGTACCGACTTTTCCGCAGTGACGGCGTAGATGATCGTGCCCCTTTCGCTTTTCTCGGCCCGGCCCATGAAACGCGCCCCAAATTCATTACCTGCTTGAAGCCCCGAGGAACTGACGAGGGACACAGCCAAATACGGCCGGACGCTTTCGATCTGCCCTCCCGGTTCGGTGAGTAAATATTGGTTGCCAGGCCGAGGACGATAGATCGAGCAATTCGAAAGTTTCTTAGATAAAAAATAGGTGCTGTTGACGAAACGCACAACTTCTGGGTCGAGAAACGTCGGGGTCAGGACGATGGCGGAGAACTGTCGGCTGACAATATCCGCTGCCATTCTGGATCGATGAAACGACCATAGCCCCACTTGTTCGAAGAACCGCGTTTCCGTGCCATCAAAAAAACGGAGTTGCTTCCCCAGGGATGCAAGGAAGGGAGCGGCTCCTTCGGCATTAATGAGGATGGGGCCTTCTCCTGCCTCCTCGAGCAGCGCCTCCACTTCGTTCGGCATGGCTGTGGGAAAAGTGCTTTTGGTCCTGTCCCAAGGTAATTGGTTCAAGGGCAGCAGGGCCAGCAGGAGAGCATAAGCCATGGCTCGCCGCCAAGCTGGCATGGTCGTGGCTAAGTCCGCCAGGAAAACCCCGGCGCGAAGCGTCAGGATAATGAGCATTCCAATAAAATAATTGTTGTCCGCGCCCCAAGTGCTGACCAGCTTGACGAGAAACGGGAGATGGACCAGGGCCAGCCAGTCGAATAGATGCAGTTTGCCGCGTCGCAAACCGTCAGCCAGAGCCAGAAGGCTTACCAAAATCAAGCCCAGGTAAGCCCGGACGAAACTCAAGAGCCTCGGCCAAGCGTTGGCGAGGTTGGTGACGGAAGGATCGGCCGCCAGTTTTGCCGGATACCAGACGGTATGCATCAGAAAGGTTCCGCCTGTCGCCCAGTGGAGCGCCAAAGCCAACACAACACTTGCGCCGCCAACGAGCAGTGTCAGGCGCAGACACGTTTTGAACCGTATCCCCTTGACCACAAAGGCCGTTGCCAGCCCACAACACACGGCCATGGTTTGCTGTTTCGTGAACAGTGCTGCGGTCAAAATCAAGGCAGTCGCCACAGGCCAACTGGTGTTGTCGGCTTGGTTCCTGGTAGCAAAGAGGCCTACAGCCGCGAAAGCAAGACACCAAGCCAGCAAATCCGGTCGGATATGCAGGATATATCCTGTGAGATAGGGACTGGTGGCAAAGGCAAGGGGGACGGTCAGGGCGAAAAACAAGTTCTGCGTCTGCCGGCGGATGATCCAGACCATGACGATAAGGAGCATCAGCCAGCCAAAGTAACTGACCAGATGGCCAGCGGAAACAACATTATTGCCCAAGGCAAACAAAGCGATGACTGCGGCCAGACAATGATATATCGGCGTATAGAGGGTAACCAGGAACGGGTAATCCTGCATATCAGGGTATAGACTGCATCCATTTGTCAGAAGCCATATTTTAACTACTTCACGGCCATCAATAAGAGCATGTACAGTTCTGTTGTGTAAAGCTTCAAAAGCCACGTTAGCTTCGAAAAGAAGGCCAGAAGTCAAGTCTCCTATCGCCAAAACATTCAGAAAAATCCCAACAAAAAGTCCAAAGTAGGTCCTGATAGGCAATGATTGAGACATCGATAAAAATAACCAGCTCAGTACGCCGAGGGCGTAGATTACTACAAAATGAGAGCGACAATAAACGAGGACAATTAGCGCTGATATAAATCCGCCATACAGGAGAAGAAAAGGCAACTCTAGAAGTTGCGATCGCCTGTTCATGGCTTACAATTCCAACACATGACTCACTCCCAAATGCATTTTCATTTTTAAACCTTACAGGCCGCGAGAGGAATGTCTCCATATGCTATTTGTGGCATGGGGTCTAGACCAAAATGGTTTTCCCAAGTGTAGCGGTCTAGGGTCTCTTGGACAGTTTCACCCTTAAAGTTATGCCGCCCTGGCGACTTCGGTTTTCTGCTTTTCCCTGACCTGAGCCGGCGACCTGTAGCCGTGCCGCCCGATCCGCCACTTGCGGTTGTAGGTTTCCTTGAAGGCCAAAAGCGCCAGCCGGAGTTCCTCAACGGTCTGGAAGCTACGAAACCAGAGAAGATTTTCCTTGAGGATACGGACAAAGCGTTCGGCGATGCCGTTGCCCTGAGGCTCGCGCACGTAGGACGCCGAGTCCTCAATGCCGAGAAAGGCGATCTCCTGCTGGAAATCCTCGGCGATGAACTGACTGCCGTGGTCGTGCCGCAAGGTCAGCCCCCGAGCCACATCCTGGCCGAAAGTCCCAAAACTGTGACGCACACCCTGCCGGATCGGCTCCAAGGCCTCGAACCGCGTGCCACGCTTGGCGGCATGGATGCCGACCAATTCCAGTGAGCAACGATCGATGGCGAAGAATATGGCGGCGTTGCCTTCCGCGACGGTAAGCGTTGCCATCATGTCCGTGCCCCACATCTCGTCCACCCGCTGGGTCTTGATCGTCCCGTCATGGGCCTTGGGGCCATGACGGCCGGCCAGATGGCTTGTAGGTCGAGAGCGCGTTTTCGCGCATGAGGCGCAACGTCCGCGCCGGGGAAGTCCTGATTCCTTTGTCCCGAAGGCCAGCCCAGACCTTTCGATACCCCTCGCCGTGAAAAGGACTTTCCCGAATCTCGGCCTTGATGCGCTCAACCAGGACCGCATCGCTATGCCCGCCTTGAGGGCCACGTCGTTTGGCAGGAACAGCCTCGACCACGCGCCGACGTCGCCAGTATACCGTGGAACAAGGGAGCGCCCAGACACGGCAGATCAGCGCCAGCCCGTAGTTCTTCCCTGTAGAGGCCGAGGCGGCTTGGCTCATTTCCTCGACCTCCCCCGGGCCAAAGGGCGGTTTTGCTCCAGCCGGGCTATCTTCTCGCGAAGCAGCTCGTTTTCCATGGCCTGCTCGCCGATTTTCTCCCGGAGCCGGCCGACTTCAACGGATTCCCTTGCCGGTAGCGGCTTGAGACCCATTCCCCGGCCTCTAGGAAGGTGTCGCGCCACTGGGACAGCGTCGCGGCGGTCACCCCCAACTCCCGGCTCACCAAGTCAATGTCCTCGCCTCGAAGCTGCCGCAGCACGGCCTGGGTCTTGTGACGCGCCCAAAATCGCTTGGGCGCCCCTTCCTCTCTCTGCATACGACACCTCCCGTGCGGCAGAGTTATACCGCCAAGTTGGTGTCCAAGAAAACCCTAGGCCAATCCACAGGCATTCAGCTGGACTCTCGAAATCAGCCCTTTCTCGTCATGTTAACACCTGGCAAGGATTAAACACCGCGTTGAAAATACGATCCGAGGCCAAGCCACATCAAGGATCAAGCCGCGTCCAGCGAAATGGCGTCCCATTCTCACCCAATCCACCCTTCAATTTCCTGGCGCGTGGGCATCTTCCCCGCAGCCTTGACCGCGCCGTCGATGACCAGGCCTGGCGTTACGAAGACGCCCAGCATGGCGATCTGCTGCAGGTCGGTCACCTTTTCCACGGTGGCGTCGCAGCCCTTGGCCGCCACCACGTCCTTGACCAGCTTTTCCAGCTCATTGCACTTGGCGCAACCCGTGCCGAGCACCTGAATCAACATTGATTGGCTCCTTGTTGGCGGCTATTTCTGGCAGCCGCAGTCGATTTTTCCGGCCACGATGTCGGCCACGTCGCCCAGCACGTCATGGGTCCAGCAGTCGTCGGCGCCGGCCGCCTCGCGCATAACCAGGGCCAGGATGTAGGCCAGCTCCTGCAGGCTCGCCCCGGCGTCCAGCGCCCCCTTGAAGTGCTTGAGCACGCAGGGCTTGGACCGGGCCTTGACCGACACCGCGAAGCAGATGAACTGGTAGGTCTTTTCGTCGATGAGCCGCTTCTCGGCATAGAGCGCGTCCATCTCGTCGAGTTTCGCCGCGAACTCCGGGAACAGTTGGGCCAGGAAACGCATACGGACCTCCTACAGGATCAGGTTGAAGACATAGCCTACGATGAGGATGCCACAGCCGACAATGCCGGCAAACGCCAGCAACAAAGGCGGTTTGAGGACCTTGCGCAAAATCACCATCTCCGGCAGCGACAAGGCGATGACGGCCATCATGAAGGCCAACACCGTGCCCAACGCCGCGCCCTTGGACAGCAGCGCCTCCACCACCGGCACGATGCCGGCGGCGTTGGAATACATGGGAATGCCGATCAACACCGAGACCGGCACCGACCACCAGTTACTCTCGCCCATGACGCCGGCCATGAAGCCCTCGGGCACGTAACCGTGGATGCCGGCTCCGACGCCGATGCCCAAAAGCACCCATTTCCAGGTGCGCCCCAGGATGTCGCGCACGGCCTGGAGGGCGTAATCAATGCGGCCGTCCGGGCTGAGGTCCGTCACCGAGGCGTCGCCGCCGCCGGCCCGGATGGCCAGCACCCAGTCTTCGACGTAACGCTCCAGATTGAGCCGGCCAAGCACCCAGCCCGCCACCACGGCCACGGTCAGCCCCATGGCCATGTACAGCGCCGCAACCTTCCAACCAAGCAGGCCGTAGAGCAGCACCACCGCGATCTCGTTGACCATGGGCGCGGAGATAAGAAAGGAAAACGTCACGCCAAGGGGCACGCCGGCCGAAACGAAGCCGATGAAAAGCGGCACGGCCGAGCAGGAGCAAAAGGGCGTGACGATGCCCAGCAGCGCGGCCATGACGTTGCCGGCGGATTCGCGTTTGCCGGCCAGGATGCGGCGGGTGCGCTCGGGGGTGAAAAACGAGCGGATGATGCCGACGCCAAAGACGACCAGGGTCAAGAGCATGAGCACCTTGGGGGAATCGTAGAGGAAAAACTCGACGGAATCGCCAAGATGCGACCCGCGCTCCAGGCCTATGATGTCGTAGGTGAGGAATTGGGCGATGCCGAGCAGCTTGCCGTAAAGATAAAACCAGGCGGCCAGCCCGACGGCCCCCAGGATCAGGCGGCGCGGCGCGGGCCAGCCCCGACCTGCGGCGGCGATCTGTCCCGATGCACCCCCAGGGCAGGCGCAGGATCCTTTTGTGCTTGTCTCATTGTGCGGCATGGTTGGCACTCCCGGCCGGCAGCGGCCTTGATTTGCTATTTGGTCAAAAGGCCAAATAGCAAAATCCCCGACGCCCGGCAAGGGGGATTTTGCGGCTCTGCCGTAGGAAAATGGGTGCGGAGCAACGAGACTATGGCGACGGGCGGCGAGACAGTGGCTGAAGAAGCGACGCCACAACGCCTACGGCCGCATCCGCCTTTCGTTGCAGCAGGTGATGATTGGCTTTCCAGGGCGTTTTTGGAACCAGTAAGTTGATTCCACGGCACTGCAGCGAGACGGGGAATCTGACTGCAGCGGCCCCACGCTTCCAGACCGGGGCGGGGAAAAATCCCCGGCCCGGGATCACCGTTCGTTTAGAGCTTTATCCACTTGCGGCGCAGTGCGTTGTCGAGAATGACGCCGACCACGAAGGCCACGCCCATGTGCCACATGGCGAACCCGGCCACCACGATCATGGTGTAGAATTCGTCGCGCTTGTTGCCTATGTCGCGCACGGTGACGGCCAGTTCGGCCCCGGCCAAAAAGAGGATGACGCCAAGGATCGAGGGCGGGAACATCTTGAAGATGACGGCCACGGACTGGCTGAAAAAGAGCGCGATAATGATGACGATGGACCCAAGGATGACCAGCGACCCGCCGGTGCGCGCGCCAAAACGCACGTGGCCGGCCATGCCGCCCGCGCCGTGGCACATGGGCACGCCGCCGAACAGCGGAGAAATGATGTTCATGATGCCCTGGCTTAGGCACATGGTGCGCTCGGTGACGGGCCGGTCCGGGAACAGTTCGTTGTTCTCGGCGGCGATGGCCACCACGGCATTGCCAAGGGTCAGCGGGATCTGGGGCAGGGTGAAAAGCAGCGTGCCGGTGACCAGATCGTTCCAGGTCATCTGGTGCAAGCCGAATTCCGGCAACCGGAAACCAATGCTCACCTGGGTCAGCTCCGACCACAGGGCCGGATTGCCGATGAGCGCGGCCACGACGCCGATCAGCAGCAGCACGAACATGGCCGGGATTTTCGGATTGGAGAGCAGCACAAACGTAACGGTCAGCCCAATGCCGGCCAACACCGGCTCGGCCACCATGCGGTGGATGCCCTCCACCACGAACGACATGCCAAGGCCGAGCATGATGCCGCGCACCACGGGCTTGGTGGCGAGCTTGGCCACGTAGTCGATGGTGCCGGTGAGGCCGATGACGAGCCAGAACAATCCGGTGGTCAGGCCGGAACCGAAAAGCGCCGCCGGGGTGATGCCGCCGGCCACGGCGGCCGCGCCGATGGCCTTCATGGGCTGGATGGGGATGGGGGTCTTGTAGAACAATCCGGCCGCGATCTTCCAGGCGCCGAACATGAAGAGCAGCCCCAGGGGGTCGATCCCGAGGATGGTGATATAGGCCACGACAAAGGGAATGAGCGTGCCGATGTCGCCAAACGCGCCGGCCCATTCCATGTGATCGTAGCGGTTGCGGGTCTTTTCGCCGGCCGCCTGGCCGGGGGCCGTTTCCAGAACCTCTTGTGCCTTCGCGCCGTCGTTCATGGTGGTGCCGCCTTGTTGCACGGTGTGGAGCCAAGCCCGCCGGGACGATCCGGTTCGGGCCGGTATCCGATTGTCTATGACACGGATTTTAGAAAATACGTGTTATCAAGGCAAGACAAAAATGGCTCCACGTGCCTCGTCAACTCCCTGACTGTTGCCGCAAGTCCTTGAGATAAATAATTTGTTCTTCAATTTGTTGCGCAAAGAAATGTTCAACGCAGGACAGGAAACCCGTGACGCAGCCCAGTCGCAGGGAATAATAAACGCTGGTTCCCCGGCGTTCGTCGGCTACGATGCCGGCTTCCTTGAGGATGCTTAAATGCTTGGAGACCGTGGAGACGTCCGAGCCGACAAGATCGCGCAACTCGCACACGCACAGCGCGCCTCGGCCCAGAGCTTCGACCATGAGCAGGCGGCTGGGATGTCCCAGGGCTTTGAAGACCTTGGCCCGTTGGGCCACATCGGCAGGCGGTTTGGTCATGGGGCTCCTCAAACTCTCGGCTCACGTCATAGGTAGGGACCTGCCGCCAGGATACCGGGGCAGGCGTTGGCCAGAAAACCATAAGGAAGGGGCAACGTGGACTGAAGACCACTCAGGAGGTTGGAAATAACCTGCAATGGCGGAAGCGTATAGGAGTCGAACCTACCTGTGACCTCTCGACCACACACCGGATTTGAAGTCCGAAACAAAACCCAGGCCCCGCCCCGACATTACCAACTATCCTCAAGAAATTTAAGGAATTTGTGACCTCACGTGAAACCCTGAAATTACCCCAGATCACATAAATCCTCGCAGCCGGTGCAGCAAAAGTGCAGCAAGTGCAGCGGAGCCAAAACTAGCCCGAAATCCGAAATTACACAAGATCACTTGACGGGCCGACCCATGTCGAGCTAAATTGGCTTCGCGGATTGGCTAGAGCGGGCCGTATTGGGCGGCTAGAATACCCGGCACAGGCGGCAAACTTCACAGGGGCCGCCCTGTTCACGACGAGCACTCGCGAATTCATCCGCAACGCGACTCGGTCGGCATACCCTGTCAGTAATCCCCCTTGGGGGGACTGCTGGCAGTGCGTGCGAAGACCGGGTCTTTCTGTTTTTCCCGCCTTCGCGCGCACCTGTCAGCAGGACAGGAGCCGACTATGCGCGCCACCACTACTACCACCGCCGCGATCGACATTGATTCTGCTGCCATCCTCGGCACAGAACAGCTTGCTACACGCATCGGCAGCACAGCCCGAGCCGTTGCCGTGGCTGTCCACCGCCGAGCCTTCCACTTAGTTCCCCAACCCTTCAAAGTAGGCCGCCGGCTGCGCTGGCGGATCGAAGACGTTGACGCTTGGATTGCTGAACAAAAATCAGCACATACGATCATGCCCGCCGCCCCCGCTCCGAAGCGCCGAGGCCGTCCGACCAAGACCGAAGCCCGCGCCAAGGCCGCAGCCAAGGCCCTGGCCGAAGCCCAGGCCCAGGCCCAAGCCCAGGCCAATGCCGCCGCCCCGGCCGGCGAGGGGGCGTAGTATGCAACTTCTCACACCCCAGGCCCAAAAGCCGGTCAATATCCCCGGTTTTCGCCATCCTTCCCAAATTCTCACTTATTCCGGCGTTGACAAAGATTTTGTCTACGATTCCGAGAAAAAGGCTTTTGTTTGTTCAAACGAAGCCTTTAGCGTTTTTTGGGAAGCGTTGGAAGATCGTTACGACGACGCCGAGGCTCACAAAAGAGAACTTGGCACGCCTTGGCCCTATGAATTCACGTGCCTTTTCAACGAAAGCCCTATTTCAAAAGCCTTTTATCTCGAAAAAGGAGAAGTGAAAAGGGTCGATAAAAAATTGAACGTCTACAGAGGAACAGCCGAAAAAGTCGGCGTCTACTCATTGCGAGATTATACAAATATCCGCTTGAGCGGATTGACTAACCAAGCCTTGCAATACAGCGTTTGCGATTATGACATTGCAAACATCATCATGGACGGCGAATACCAAGCCGCTTGCGGGGATTTGAGCAATTGGAACCCCAAAAAGGGCAAACCCAAAACTTTTGAAGAACAAGAAGCTTATTTTGCAAATGGCCTTCCAATTATCGCGAGAACAGGCCTTTTTTTTGATTATGCGTGGCGTCCGGGCATTTTAGCATTGGATTTTGACAATCCTATGCCTGAAGCCGAAGCGCTTGAAAAACTCTACAAAGCAGCGCCAGCTTTACGCTATGCGCCACATGCTGTTTACGACTCCACATCTACATATATTTATCACAAAGACAAAATGCTTCGAGGCGGCGGTAAATATCGCGTTGTTTTTCTAGTCACAAATGCAACACACATTGGGCGCGCAATTGAATCCATTTTCAAAAGAGCTATCATAAATGGCGACAATTTTTACAAATGGTCAAAAGATGCACAAATTAAGCCGGATGGATTGATTGACAAAGCAACCGGGCGAAAGAATCAAATTGATTACACGAGCGCTGTTTGTATTCCACCGCTTGAGCAAAAGCGCCTGGAACCACGTTATTATAATGAAAGCGCCGAGCCGGTTAATTTGCGTTATGCCGCGCCATCTTTATCAAAAGATGAAGAAGAAGCTTATGCCGCCGCCGATGAAGAGGCCAGGGCACGGCTTTGGGAATGTGCGCCGGCTGGAGCTGTAAAGCCGGAACCAAGAAAGACAAAGCCCCAGACGCCAAAAACAACGGAAAACAAAGCGCCAAGGTCTTTTCGTACAAACATTGTCGAAAGAGGCAAAATTGATGCTGGGACCATTATAAATACGGAAATTGGACCGTATAGCTGGCGAAAAATCATGGAGAATAAAGAAAAATTCCATGGGATGAACTGCGAAAATCCAGTTCGGCCGGGGAATGATGCACGGATTTATACGCTAGATAAGCCGGGAGTTTGGTCATTTGTTGACAACGGGACATATTACCCCGCCCCGGCTCTCGCTCGTGACATCGCGCGAGCGAAGAAAGCCGAGAAAGCAAAGCAAAATGCCCGGGACGTAGAGGCATTTAAAAAAATGCATAAAATCAAAATGTTAAAGGCAAAGCTCGGCAAGAAGTAGCGGCCAAAGGAAAGGCCCCGCGATTCGCCGTCGCGGGGCCATTCAGGGAAATGAATGGGTAGCGTGTTAGCCCATTCATAGTCCCCCAGATGCAGGAAGTCAAGGGGAAAATGTATGGGCCTACAAATTTTTGATGTTATTACAGACTATTTTGTTCCAGATTTTGAGCTAGACGCTAATTTCTGGAATCAATTTGTTCCTATCTACAATTCAGAGGTTCCAGAAGTAGCTGAAGCATCGCCGCGTTGCGACGATGCGCCTTTTTTTATTGTCTCGCCGGGGAAACCGTGCCGTTCGTTTATCCCTACCGAAACTCCAAAAGAGCCTGAAAAATCCCCAAAAAGCCAGCCTGAAGTCGATTATATTAAGAAAATCACATTCCCAACAATCCAGCAATTCGAGTATCCCAAAATTCCACTTTCTGAAGTGAGAAAAACCATGAGCGACGCCGTTTCCGGCAGTCGGAATGTAGTTATCGCGACTACGCCCGGCAGCGGCAAGACAACGACAATCAAAAAACGTATCGAAGAATTGTGTAAACAAGAAAGAACTGTTTTATATGCTGCTCCAACTAACAAAGTTGTTGACGAAACCGATGCAGCACTAAAACAAGTGCTTTATGCGCAAGAAATTCATAATACAATTCGCTACGAAGCAAGAAATGAGGACAATTGCAAACATTTCAATGCCTGTAGAGTCGCAATGGCTTTAAATCAATCTGTTTACAAAACAGTTTGTATCAAGCGATGCGACGAAAAGAAAACAGGCGAAGACAGGTGTTGGTATCTTGCACAGCTTGATAGTTATGAGAACGGCGTAATTTCCGGCACACATGATGCTTCGCCCTTCGTTATTAGCAAAGTTTTGGACAATAGCACAAGATTTGACGAGATTTTGATTGATGAGACGCCCAGGCCGGCGTTTGTTTCTAGTGATTCGATTACGCTCAATAATTTTCGGCTTTTGCAAGAAGGAATGCAAGAGACTGAATGGTTCAAAAAACTTTCTAATTTTATCAATAACAACATGCTAAAAATTGGAGAAAAGCACTATATACAAATGCCTTTATGCGTTAGCAATGAACATGTTGCGCAAATGAACGAATCCGGGGCTTGGGAAGCATTAAAGAAAGTCTTTTTTGACGCAGACTCAATAAAGCATCGTCGCGCTTGTGTTGAAAGAGAAAAACAAAATCAAGAATACAATAAAGGCCTGCCAAAAATCAACAAGGCTCGTTTAAAGCAATACAAACTAGAAAAAGAAGCATTTTTGATCGATCAAAAGAAGACAGGGATTTTAATTGCTCAAGAAAAATACCCCGAGTTCGTGCCGACGCCAGAACGGAACGAAATGCCGGCCTTTATTCATTCTGATTTACCAAACAAGCAAAGCTGGGAAGAAAAATGGCGTGAAAATCAATGGATCACTCGTGAAGAGTGTCCAGTTCATAATTTGGGCATCAACGGTAAAGACATCGCCGAGGCTATCATAAAATTTTACGAGTTGGCAAAAATCTACGAAGATTCAGAAGCGGCAATTAACGGTCTTGAATTTGAATTTTTCAGAGCCGCGTTGGGGCTTTCTGAAGATGATGCATATATTGAAGCGAAAGAAATCACTATCAAGTCAAAAGACCCAGATGAAGACGACAAAACCCAAAAAAGCATTGCTTTTCGTATTGTCAAGCGTAAAAAAATGGAATTCGGTCAATCACGGCTTGTTGTTTTGGATGGAACCGCCGACGAAGAAGAGCTTAGGGCGCTTTTTGATTGCGAATTCGATTTTGTCAAAGCTGATTCAATGCTTCAAAAAACATATACAGTGTTTTTTGAACAATCATTAGGTTCCCGCGATGCGCGCTATCTCGCGAAAAGCGCATTGAGTAAGAAAAGGCCTGATGACAAAAGGATTCGTCGTCTTTTAAGCCGATCTATTGCAAAGTTAAAAAAGACTAATAAAAAAGTGCTTTTATTAACCTTCAAAGACCTGTCTGATGTTTTGTTAAAAATCGCAAAGGAGATTGACCCGAGCCGTGAATACGTTAATACTCATTATTACGGAAACAGGGGATTAAATGAATTTGAAGATTGCGATGCAGTAATTGCAATCGGTACGCCTTTTGTGTCGCCGATTGACTTTGAACCAATTTCAATAAAACTTTTCGGCTATGTGAATGAGCAATGGATTGCGAGGCAAGGATTGCGTGAATTGATTCAATCAATTCACAGAATTCGGCCTATTAACCATGAAACAACCATCATTTTGACGGGGAACTATTTCCCGACCGAAGCTTTTGGAAGGCCAGATTTACACATCCAGGCGCAAAGAGACGGAGAACGTGACAAATTAGTGCAAAAGGCCGTTGAATTGTTAATCCCGATTGCAAAAGAGCTAAAATGTTTGACGCAAGAAATTGCGGGGGAATACGGACTTTTTGATGAAGAAGACTTCAAAAGCATTGAAAAACACGAACAAGACGGGAAAGAGGTTGTTTTAAGGTGGACTCACAAAGAATGGCCGACAATTATTAAAAAGGTAGCCAAAATTTGCGGCTTGCCGGTTGTTGCACGACAGCAAAAACGAGGCGCGCCAAGGCTGGCGGCCGGGGCGGATCGGGCGTTCGTTGCCCTGGGGCGCAAGCGGCGGGCTGGCGGGCTTCAATAAATTCAGGTAGTTAGAAAATGGATTTTCAAGGAAAAGTCTGTAAAAACAAGTGTTTAACTCCGATTAAGTTCGACTCTAATACAAACCCTGTTTTAAAAGTTTTGAGGAATTTGGCTCTTATGTATTCTCTTAGAGTCGAACTTAATCGAGGATAAATGCTTGATATTTATAGGGATTTGTAAATTTTCATTTAAGTAGTTGTAATGCTTCAAGAAAGTTTCATGGGTGCTGGCGCACCCATGAAACTTGACTGCCCCTGCGTTCGCTCCTGCCCCCCCCGCACGAAGAAGCAGTCAAGGTTTCCTGGCGGCGCGAGCCGCCAGGAAACCTCTTCATCTAGCCACCCCTTCAAATCGCTCGCCACAGCCCTCCTAGACCGCCAGCCCACCCTTTGCCCTATCCCGCCAGCCCGGCCCAAAATTTCCGAATTTTTCAACCCGATTTTTCCACCCAAAAACCTTATTTGTTTGCCACCTCTATGTTTCAACCCCTTTTTCATGAAAAACCACCTCATCCCCCCGAACTCTTAAAAACCAAACAGCCGCCCTCGGGGGAGGGAAAAAGCCCCGACAGAACAGCCCCGAGCCAAGAGCCATCCCCGGGGGAACGCCCCGGGGATTCCGAACAGCCAAACAGCCAACAGCCAACAGCCAACAGCCCGCCCCCCCCGGCCCCCACCATCCGCGCCTTTCCCCACCCAGCCCAAGCATTCCCCCCGCAAACACCCGACATTACTACGCAATCTAAAGCAAAACCGAGCATTCCCAAGAATAAACCCGCCCAGCCAGAGAAAAAACCCGTCCTAAAAAAGCATTCATTGCACAAATTCCAAAACAACTTTACTTCTTGCCTTTTCCCCATAAATCCTCTATATAATATCCGTATCTCAACAAATAACCCCGGAGCCACTTATGCAACGCTCATGCATCACAGCCCTGGCCGCCCTCATCTTGACTGCATCTATCGCCGACGCCCAAGTCCGCCGCACGTCCGCCGACCTTTCGCGCGAGGAAGTTTTGCCTACAGTCTCCACGTCGGCCCCACTTATACCTGTTGGCTCGCTTATGTCATTTCCGAGTAACATACCCCCATCCAATCTCCCAAACTGGCTCGAATGTAACGGTCAAGCTATACCTGTCGGCGCTAAATACGACAGATTGCGCTCGATGGTCGGCCCCAACGTTCCAGACTACACAAACGGCCAATTTTTACGTAGTACAACAGATGCAAGCCGCGTAGGCACTACAGTAGCCGACTCTATACGCTCTCATACTGTAGAAGTACCCGGCCAAGCTGCTACTGTAAGTGGTACAGCCGCACCACAAAACTTTGACTACGTTTGGACTGGCGAGTCAGAGGCCGCAACTATGACATCAGCACCTAACTCCACCGTGGGAGTCGGCAACTACAACAACACGTATAACTCTGCAAGCGGCGTCACAAGCGGCGGTACAATCACTGGCATTGCAGCAGTGCAACCGACAACTGGTACGTACAACGGCTCTAGCGAGACTGCGCCTATTCATAGTTACGTGCGTACGTACATCCGTGCCGTACAATAACTGTTGACACGCCAACCAAAACCCCATATATTGTCTCTACAACATCAACCCAGGAGCCACATCATGCCCCGCATCATCGCCACCCTCGCCGTCCTGCTGTCCATCGTCGCCGCCATCCCCGCTTTTGCACAGTCTCAATATCAACAAAACCCCCTTCAAATCGGCGTCATTATTCACTCGACCGACCCCCGCATGCTCCCCGGGGGTATGGAAGGCTGGCTTCTGTGCGATGGCCGCCCCGTCCCTGCCGAGTTTCCCGAACTTATTGCAATCATTGGGGAAACTCTCCCGAATCTGCCGGCTATCGACATGACCGCTTACGGTGGCTCGGGCCTGTCTTATGCTTACATTAACGCCACCCCCCTTATCCCTCTCGCGCAAAAGCAGTCAAACACCTGATTTCGTTTGACAAAATGCGCGTTTACATAGACAGCCCGGGGCTAACCACCCCGGGCCTTTTTTTATTCCAAGTCTCCGAAATTATTGGGTAATGACAGAATGACAAAATGACAAAAGGAAAGGGGGCCACGTGGCCCCCTTTTTCTTTGGTGTTTTCTTTTGTCGGCAGGCTAACTAGCTGTTTTTCTTGTCTAATCCAGCCAATCCCGGCCCCAGGAGGTTTTCGAAAGCCGCCCTGGACTTCCCGCCGGCCATGCCCTGGCCTTGGCCTTGGCCCTGATCCTGGCCGCTGGCCGCCGCACTGCCGGCGTCGGCGATGCCCTGGCCGAGGTCGCCACCGGCCGCCGGGGCTGGGCTGGTCGCTGTCCCGGCCGGCTTTGCGCCGCCGCCCTGGCCCAGGCCTTGGCCTTGGCCTTGGGCTTCGCCGAGGCCCGCATTGCCCATGATCCCCTCACCCGCCGCACCGGGGCGGGACGGGCTGGCGGGCTTGGCCGCCGCGCCACCGCCACCGCCACCGTTTTTCGGCCCACCGGCCGGCAATTGAGCCATCCCCGGCCCAATTTCCCCTTTTTTGCTCCCTGTTTTGTCTTCTTTCCCCGGCTCCTTTGGCAATTGCGGCCTAGGACCAGTTCCGAGCCGATTTGCGGCCATGTTGCCAAGACTTGTCACATGTCCCCCAAACATCGCAACTGCACGCCCGGATTGTTGATGCATATCGTTTTCGTCGCCCAAGCCTCCGCTTTGAGCACTTCCGATCCATTTCGACATCTGGGACGGCAAATAGCCGATGCCTTTGGTAAAAACGAGCACAATCAAGCCGTACATCGACGCAATGACGACAACTGTATAGACAAGGTTCGCGGTCAGCCCCATTTTGATGAATTCGCCATTTGAGACGAACCAAGCAGAAAACAGGACATAATACATGTGCCCGCACACACGGACGACGGCAATTGCAAAAACGGTTCCTAGAACGAGCAGGACCGGCCGAATTACAATATCAATCAACAAAAGATAGCCTTTTCGGGCCGCTTCGCCGGCAAACCCTTCCCCCTTTGGTAAAGCGTGGATACATGCCCAAAAAGGGGCCGCAACCAAGCTTTCCACGACAAGAAAAATCCACGTCACTAATGCCCGAATCCAATACAGAAATGGGGTTATTGGACAAATGTAAGCCAAAACGACGCCGCAAGTGACTAATGCGGCCCCGATCACGAACGCCGCGCTCGTAATCATCGACGAAACGCCCAGGATTCCATTTGCGCCTGGAATTTTGTCGGCGAAGCCGACAATCAGGCTAGCAACGCCGGAAAGTCCTGCTGTGCCAAATGCCGCATATCCCGCACTGATTAAGCGGTTTCCCATCGCTGCAATCACAACAAACGGGTCTTTTGACTCAAATTGCCTCAAAACCCCGGCCAAAATGCCAACATCGCCAATATCTCCACCGGCCATATCATTGCTCATAACGAGCTTTGATGCGATTTTTTCAATCCAGCCCTGTAAACCTCCCCCTTTTCCGTCTGCTTGCACTGATGCAGTGTATGAGTAGTTTTCGAGGATTTTGGATGAAAAATAGCCGGCAGAGTTGACAAATGCCGCAATTGCTGCGGGACTCCACCCCGCGTTCGCGATTCCGGTCCAAACCTGCCAACCGGCAGGCGAAAGCACTTTTTTGACAGCGCTGTTATCAATGACCGAAAATTCGGGATGGACTAACAAAAGGTCGTCTGCATCTCTTTGAAGCGACGCGACCGAAAAATTGTATAACCCGGCCCCAAACCACCCTTTTTTCGTCGTTGTTCCGTCAAAATCAAGTGCTTTCTTGACTTTGGCTTGCCAATCCGCGTTGTTTGACAAATAAGCTGAAGCGGCCTCTTTTGTCGTTTCCGTGACGTTTGTAACGTACTCCTTGATTAAATCTTTATAATTTTTGGCAGACGTGCTGCCCCGGGTGATTTTGACGATAGAAGCAAGCGCATTGTCAGACTCAATGTATTGACTCGCGATGCCCCGCATTCCTTCCCACAGCGTTTCTGCTGCTGCAATACGCGCATCCGCAATTTGCCGTTGAAGAGAAGATTTTTCGTCATCCCCGGCGGGATAAGCATAGGAAACGCTCCCAAGCATCCCTTTGTCAGTCCCTTGAATGCTTCGAGCATAAAGCGAAATTCTGTTGTCCTTTTTTTCGACAACATAGTATTTTGAGGCCCTGATAATTGTTTCGCTTGTTTCGGGGGTTGTTTCCCAATACGAACTTCTTTGCAGTTCGTCTAAATTTTGCACAACGGCAGCGGAAAACATCGTGGGGAGAAATGCATACGCTTCCTCGGAAAGCGTGTTGCTTGTCAACGAAACGATATTTTGGCTTGTTTCAGCAAGGATTTTTGCGCTTGCATCCCAAACCGCGTTAGCAAGATTGATACTTAGCGAAATGCAGGCGACAATTGCCACTTGCAGCAAAGAAAGCCCTTTAAGAACTGGAACGGTCAACGCGAATGCAGACGCATGGCGCACCGGAACCCATAAGCTGTTATATGTGCCACCACCCAACTTTTTGCCTTCATGCGCTGTAGAAACAGAGAAAATGCCCCACATATAAAGAATTAGCGCTGACAAACACGTCAATGCAGCTAAATTGAGCGTTGCGAGAACAGAAACGATCAATCCGGCATACGGATTTGTCCAGTTTGCCAAATCTTCAATGTCGCCCGCGACATTGGTCAAAACATCGCCGAGGAGGTTTTTGAGCATTGCCGCGCTCAAATCCGACTTTTTCTCAATTTCCACGTGCGAGGGAAGGTCAATTTGCACGTCTGCCGCTGCCGCCTGCGTGCTGGCGCACAAAAGCAGCGCCAGCACAATGAAGAAGGTTTTCATGTCTAGGAGTCCTCTATATGTAGATGTCGGCTAGACGCCGGCTTTGACGAAATTTGCGACGACGTAGAAAAGGAGCGCAACTCCCGCGCCTGTTGCCACAAGCCGTATTGTCAGTATACCCCATTTTCCCGTTGACGTGCGAAACGCATCAACATACGTCAGCAATGCAATTTTGAGATGATCGAGAAAATTAGGCTCTCGTTCGCCCGCCAATTGTCGTTTGTAGATTTCCGATAATCCTTCCAAGCTGCCGTATTTTGCTTCGTATTCCGCCTGTTCTTGTTTCGCATCCGAAACAATCGCTTTGATGCGTTTCAAAATAATCCATCCAAAATATGCGGCGATAACGGCAATGGCAGCGTATTGGGCCAGGAATCGTTCGATTGTGTGCGCGGTATCCATTTTGTTTAGCTCCTATATAATGTTGTCTAGTTTTACGCTTCGGCGTCGGAATCGGCCGCGTCGGCTTCGGGCGTGGGCACAGTCGTGGAAAATTCAAGCTCGACGTCAGGAACGGTTCCAATATCAAGCCGGCCTTTCCATTCCGTTTCGTTGAACGCTAAACAGGCGATAGATAGGCCCCTTTCAAGCACGTCCACGAGTTTTTCAAACTTCCCCGCGAATTCCTTTGGCACCGAAATTTGAACGGTTTTGGGGTCGCGTTTGGGCCTGTCCTTGTTCAAAATCGCTTGGACGTAATAGACGAATGTTTTTGTGCTAATTTGCAATTCAAGCCGCTTTTGGAAGGCTCTGTGAATGGCTTCGTATCCGACACCAGATTCTTTTAGCTCCAAAATCTTGTCGATTTTCTGTTCGATAACTTGCTTATCGGACAGTTCAATCTTGACGTGGGACTTTTTCAATTCGTCCAGATCCTTGTCTATTGCTGCCATCGCCTCCGCATCGCGCGAAACAGTGATTTTATGTGCGCGTTTCCGCTTCGGGGTCTTTTTGGCCTTGGTTTCGGTTTTGTTTTCAGTAGAGGTTGTTTCGGAAAAAACGGAGACATTTTTGGGATCGGCAACAGGACTTGAGTCGGAATTTTTCAATTCCGGTTTTTGGGAAGTCGTCGGCTGGGAATTCATCGCTTTTACCTCGCTTTTGGTGGTTTGTGTGTGAATATCATCGTGTTCGGTGGTAACAGTAGGATTTGCATCAACGCTGTGTAACATTGTTTTTGTCTCTTGTTTGCCACCACTAGGTGGGTTGTAGGTTTTTTGTGGTGTAGTGTGGACCTCTGTAGTAGAGGCATAGTAACACTGCTGACCGGGCTGTCAACGGCCACCCAACCACTTTCGTACTTTGTGAATTTAATTTTTTGACCAGTATAACGTCGAAATCGGTTGACGGGCCAGGGCGGTATGATAAGGATAAGACGAATTCAGGTGAAGAGGCAGGATTGCCCAGGGGACCCCGCTACGCGGGCCGTTGCTTCGCGCCTGTCTCTGGGCCTCCTGCTCCTGCGGAGGGCTGAAGAGGCGGCCCGGAGGCCGCAAGACCGCCCTGGCGGCGACAACGAACGAACCTTTGGAGAGACAGGAATGAAACGGATCAATTGGCGAACCATTAACGAGGCACATCATGGGTAAAGGACGGGTCTACACCGAAGTCGCTAAATGCCGGGTGACGCCGGAGCAGATGGCGCAGATCGAAAAGGATGCCGAGGCCTATGGCAAATCCGTGGCGGGCTACATCCGCGACCGCCTGACCGGCCGCCGCATCCAGGCTAAAACCGATCAACAGATGCTCGCGGAGTTGCGCAGGATCGGCCAGGGGATCATCAAGCATTGGCGCGTCAACGCGCCCGAGCTTGCCGACGCAATCGACCGGCTGGCCGACCGCATCAATAGATAGAGAGAGGGGCCGCACGTGATCGTCAAACGCGTCAAGCAATCCGACCGAGGCGGGGCCAAGGCCGCCAGCCAATCCGGCGGCGCGGCGGCGAGCCGGCGCACAAGCGATTACGTGCGCGGTCTTGACGAGCGCCACGCCGCCGCGACGGCAGCGGGCGAACGGATCGAGGCGACCGGCTATAGCTGCCCGGGTCGGCCTGAAGTGCAGGACATTGACGAGGCGGCGCGGTGGTTGGATCGGGAGGCCGAGGCGTACCAAATGCAGGGCGGCCAGGGCAGGCCCTATGACCATTGGGTCATTTCGTTTGAAGCAGGGGAGCGGCCAACAGAAGTCCAGGTTGCCGAGGCCGTTGAAATTTTCCGCCGCAATCTCGGGGTGCCTCCCGAAGCCCCGCTTTTGTGGGGCTTGCACAACGACACGAAAAATTTTCACATCCATGCCCAGGTTTCGACCGTTATTGCCAATAACTGGGGTCGCCTTGAGGTCCGCAGCTTGAACACCGTGGACGTGACGCGAGACGACAAGCGCGGGGGGCGGCTGCGCTTCTACGCGCACAAAGCCGCGTCCAGGGCGTGCGCTGAAATCTGCGAGCGCCAGGGGTGGGACGCAAAAAATTTGGCCTGGGACAAGCATGGTCAGCGCGTGACCAAGGCCGTCCCGGCTGACGGGGTGCGCCTTCCGCCCCGGATCAAAGATTATGAGGCGACCCACCGCCACCAGCACCCGGCGCACGTCCTGGCCTTGGCCGCGCTGCCGATCCTCGCCGCCGCACAGAGCCGCGCCGAGGCCGTGGCCGGGCTGGCGGCTATCGGTATTGAGATGGATATTAAGCCGACGAAGTCGGGTCGAGATGGGGCTGTGTTGTCCTCGCCCATTAGCGGCGGTCGGCTGGCTCTGTCAGCGCTGCCCAGAGAGTGCGCCTTATCATCTATAGACGCCCGCGCCGCCGCCATGGGCCGCCCCATCGCCTCCCAGGCCACACCCGCCAGCCCGCCCCGTGTTTCCGGCGCAGGCGCGGTCAGGCTCGCACAGCCCCAACGCACCGCCGCCCCCTGGACCCCGGCCAGGGTTGGGAATCAGGCGAAACGGATCATTTCCGGGGCGTTGTCCTGGTCCGATATTTTGACCGATTTCCGCCGCGAGGGATGGACCCTCGCCCGCGCCGGAAAATCGGGTGCGGTTATCGTCGCAAAATCGGCAGACGGAGCGCCCGAAATCCGGGTCAAAATGTCGGACGTTCCCGGGCGCAATTCCCTCAATAACATTACTAAAAAATTTGATGACTTAACCTTAGAAGACGCGGTCGAAAGCGGCAAAATTTCTCGCGAACTTTTCGATGCCGTCGTGACGTATCCACAAGCCGAAAAAGCGGCTGAAAAAGCGGCAATTTTGGCGGTCGGAAATGCGCAAGAAATCCCGACTGATCCCAATGCCATTATTCTTCCTCAAAACGCACTCGATGAAGAGGCCCTTTCCGGCCAGCCGTCCGCGCTCCGAAAGTTGGGCGAAGTGGCTCGGGACACGATTAGAGAGTCTTTGTCTCAAGATAAGTCGATTGTTCAAACAATCGACCGCCTTGCTCAAAAGGGCATTCAAATCGAGCTTTTCCAGAAAGAAGGCGTTGGCCTCGTTTCTCTTCGTCTTTCAGCAGTCGGAATCAAAGGTTCCCTGGCTTTATCATCGCTTCCGGCAGATTGCCGTTTGAAAGCCTTGGCCGCAAAATTCAACGAAAAGTACAGAGAAACCCCCGACAAGCGCCATTACAACCCCGAGGCGGCCAAAGCGGCTGAATTAGTAGAGATCGACCCCGAAGATGATTTGATCGAGATCATTCGCAAAAATCTTGCCAAAATCGCTTCACAAAACGCCCACGGCACCAAAATTTTCGACTGGTCCAGGGATACGCGCAAGCTCAAGAAAGTTGAGGAAAAGCCCGCCGATGAAAGCGCGGCTTTGGACATTTCCGCGCCGGTTGATCTTAAAGGCGCAGAAAAAGAGGCTTGGAAAGCTGGGGAACTCGTTAAACACGAGTTTAAGAGCGCTTTGGCCGCTTATAACAAACAAACAGAGGAAAATAACGGCACTAGGTCAATGTGGGATTTCGTTATCCCTGCATTGGAAAAACGCGGCTGGCGTCTTGAAATGACGGAGACAGGGGCGCAAGTCTCAATAAAAGGACAAAAGCCCATCGATTTGGCCGAGCTTGAACTAAACTTTACGGCTTATTGCAAAATATTTGGCGAACCAAACATTGAGATGAAGAAAGAAGGTCTTTCTAGGGAAGAGCTTCAAAATCTCAAAGAAGAGGTGCAGTTCGCAAGATTCGCTCAATTCGCAGCAATGGACGTGCGCAATATTTTCAAGGGCGGCGATTTTGACGCGATTATGAGCGAAATAGAGGCAAGGGGCTGGCGGATTGAAGCGGCTGGGAATAGCGCTCAAATCATCGTCAATGACCGCTTAACGGTGCCATTATGGCACGCCAAAGTGGATTACGAGGATTTGTGCGAAAAGTGGGGCCGTGAGCCAGCTTTTCAGATTGCGGGCTGGCGCGAGATGAGCGCACAGCAACAGCATTTTGAGATGCAAAAACGGCAACTTCGACAGATTTTCAGAGCTAAATCGTGGGAAAGCATTGTTCAACGTCTTGAACTGCAAGGGGCGCGGCTTGAATTGACGAAAAACGGTGAAGGCGGCCGGGTTGTTCTCAAAGACGGGACGAGGGTCAAAATAAGCGAATTCACCCGCAGTCTGAAAACCTTGCGCGAGAGGAAACAGGGCGATCTTAATCGGCTCATGGCCGTGCGAGAAGCCGCAAAACGTACAGAGCGAGCGATTGAGCGGCAAAAGGCCATGGACGCCAGGATTCAAGAGCAAAAGCGGCCAAAGCAGCAGGAAACGTCACGATACCAAGTGCCGTCCCTCAAAACGCCGCCCCCGGCTCAATCTTTTTCCGAATTGCGCAACATCGTTGCGGAACTTCGGAAAACAAACCCTGCCGAGGCTGACAGAGTAGAAAAAGAGGCCTTGGCAGCACAAAAGGCCCGAAATAGTCGTTATCAGTCAATGTCTCAAACAAAACAATCAACAACAGAAGGTCATCATGTCAAATCAATCGACTCCGCTCGAACAAGCGCAAAATAGTGCGTATAAGCGCATTCTTGCCAACGATTACACTTGCCGGGGGTGCAAATACGGTACGCTTATCACGTCAAAACAGGAGAAGTCTTTCGAAAAGGATGGCAGTACTCATTTCGCTTACACTGTCGAGCTTACAATCGTTTGCAACGTGCAATCGAAAAAACTTATCCTCTTTCAAGAGGTTTTCGACGGGAAGGGACAGGAGAACTGGACAAAAATGGACGACCTTACAACCATTCTATTTTGTGAAGCCAGGGAAGAAAAATCGTCTCAAACACAATCGGAAGGCGAGGATGCTTAAAACTCTTAAAAACTTCTTCTTCGATGATGAAGAAGAAGTCGTTTCACCCTCCCCGCTGCAAAACGTGGCGGGGAGGGTGATTGAAGAAGATTTCCGCAAAAGGCTTCGTGCGGAAATCATTATCGATTACGTCGATCAAGACATGCTTTTTCATGATTTCTTGCAACCATCGGTCTTGATACAATTTCAAAAATATCATCATCAAGCGATTTTCTATGTCAATCCAATTGACAAGCGGCTTCGTTTTGAAGTCATGAATCAACTAAATCAAATTTATGGCAAGAAAGACATTGAAATTGAGCAAATCAAGTCGCGTCTTAGCGATACTTGGGGCGTCAGACTGCATAGCGACGAATACGCAACCAGGGCATCAACATGGGATAAATCCCCATGTCATGATAAAATGACACGCATTGTTACCCATGTCCGCAATGGAGGCTTTATTGAGCGACCAAACATCAAACGGCCCGAAGTCGTGGCCGAATTACAGACTTGCCAAGAATCGGCTGTTTCCAGGGAAAATGCCGCATCAAACGAGATTGCCGAATCCCTTCGCGAGTCTCTTCTAAAGCATCGATGCGGTAAAAGGCGCGAATCTGGCGGAAATGGAGAATCCGGCGGCTTTCATCCCATTTAGCCCAACATTTAAGCCAAAACCCCTAAATTTTCGCTGTTGAAATTTGGAGTTTTCGGGCCGGGAGGAACCCGGGAGGGGTTGGAGGTCATGACGGGCAGGCGAAGCCCAAAAAAGAAGCCCCGGCATGACCGGGGCTTTGTCGTGGGGAGGGATGGCCGGGGGTTATGACATCGCGGCCATAGCGCGGGCGTGGGCGTCGTCGCCGGCCTCGGCGGCGGGGGAGAATTCAAGGGCGGCGACGGCTTTGGCGTTGGCGCTTGCCAAAGCGGCTTTGTTGCACAAACTTTCGGGAGTAGCGATAAAAATACCGCTGCCCTTTGCCGTGTAGCGATTGATGAACTTGTCCATTTCAGTGACTTTAAGCCCACTTCCGTGAACCGGGTCTTTCGGATCGGGCGTATATTCCGCAACCATCATTTTGCCTGACTTATCGCGAAACGTCATCGCAACGTGGTCAATTCCGTTCGCGCGGCCTTTATCCCACCCCTTATTACCCGTATCGAGTCCGATCATACAGCCAGGACGCGGGTTTTTGAGCAATTCTTGCGGCGTGATCCTTCCGCCGCGTTGCATCGCCGTTGTAACCATGTCGGCGGCGCAACCTTGCGGGAATTTATCAAAAACGGCCTTTCCCGCTGATTCGTTAACGTTTTTGCCTACCCGCTTCATCATTGCGCTAACAAACGCCGAACAGTCCATTTTCCCGTCTAAATCGGCCCTTCCGCCGTAAGCGTAAGGGTAGCCCTTGGCTTTAAGGCCATCAATTGCCTGATTGATGCTAGAATTGATCGAATTATCGAGCCAATCCCCGCCTTTCTCGCCGGGCTGGATTTTGGGGACTTTTTGAAGAGGAAGCGCCGCAATGTCTTTTTCGAGGCCTTCCATGGCCTTTTTGAAGGTTTCCGGGTCCATAAACGCCACTTTTATGCCCTTGGCGTCGAAACCGGGCAAAGGCCGCACTTTGATAGTATTTGGATTACCCGACACGACTTCGCACGGCGTTGAAACAGGCCCCTCGCGCGTAAACACGCTTTGAAGCATAATCGGGGCGCGTTCGATTTTTCGCGACAGATCGGCGGCAATTGCTTGCTGTTGAGCCGCCGGGCGGTCGCGGATGCCAATATCCACGGCCTGGACTGGCTGGCCGGGGCCGGAAAATTTCGCAAACCCGGCGTCGAGGCCGTGGAATTTTGTGGCAGTCAAAAAGGTGTCGCCGCGCACGTTGATAAATGCGGCAGGCCACGCTTCGCGATTATTGCCGATTGTTCCGCGCGTTGCTGGCGTTAATAAATTTGGATCGGACGGCGTGATTGGCTGTTGTTTTGTCGGCTGTGACGTGGTCGATGCGTTTTGCTTGAGGCCCATAAGACACTCCTTGTAGTTATTACCCCCATAAAATCCATACATGGAATGCCAAACAATAGCAAGTAAAGAGTAACAGCCGGCCTTTATGGCGCGGTGCGTGCGTTACATCGGTCAGGCGCGCAGGGCTGGCCGGTCACAGGCGGCGCGAGGGCGTGGGCGGGGGGTTCTCAAGCCGGGGAGCCACGGCCCGAGGCGGGCCTATCTGGGGCAAGCCCCAGCCCCCAAAGCATAGATAACAACCCGAATAAATTGGATATTTATTTTGAAAATCGCCTTAGATTTACCTTGCATATGCGCCCATTGGGCGTATGACTGAAGTCAAGACGACTAAAGACCGAAACAGCCGGAGGATAAAATGGACAATTTTACATACTGGCTAGAGAACGTCGCAGACATCCCGGAGGAAGACGAAAACGGGAACTGGCGCGACCTAGAAACCGGATTTCAATACGATCCAAAAATTAATTATGAAGCTTGCGAAAAAGGCACACAAAGAAAGACATTAAGCGAAAAGGCCATGTCTGGGCGCGAAACTGCAAAAGCTTTTGGCGGCAAAGCTCTTAAAGGCTCATTTAAACAAAAAGAATGGGCTGAAAAAATCCGCGCAGGCAAATTATCATCAATGACAGATGAACAAGCCAAATTAGCTTGTGATCCAAACGGGCTGTTAACTCATTCAAAGTTTTGGATTGAGAATCGTTTTAAATCTGGAACGGAAATCGCCGAATTTGTCACAGAACAAAAGGGCATGTTGAAACAGTATCGTGCATATCCCCAAACAGGGCACGAGGAAGAAAAGAAAATCCTTGCGGCGAAATACAACGCCCTTACCGAAAAATGGCTAGATCAAAAGGAAGAAAAAACATCAACGACGAAAGATGAAACACCACTTGAACAGTGGGGAGGATTTTAAGGCTAAAATATGACCCCAGAACAAAAACAACAACAAATCGAGTTTATTAAGCGTTCGGAAAAAATCCTAGGCTTTAATGCTGGGGAAATGGCGCGGGCACTTTTCGTTGACTATGATACTTACGGAAAATGGAGGCGAGGACAAAGAGAGCTTAAAGCGGCACCGACAACAAGCATTAGAATGCTGGTTGTCATGAAAATTTGTAACGCAGCAAAAGAAGATGCGTTTACAATGTGGACAAATCAAATCCAGCCATAAGGCTTTAAACATTTAACATTGGAGCATACCATGGATATTACTCTTTCAATCGACAATCTCACTACCGAGGACGCCCTTTCTTGCGACATTTATGAAATCAGGCGCGCATACGTCATTTTATCGCGCGACGGTGTCGTGACGGCACAAACGCTTTCCGAGGCTCAAAACGAGATTTTAAAAGAAAGTGTCGAATTTTTCGAGGTGCAGACCGACGTCGATTGTAACGAGCTTTTGAAAACATTGCACAGAGCTGACGTGCAAAGCATGTTCAGGGACATTTACAAAGAACACATTGAATATGAAGCACGCCACAGGGACGGCGAAATATTTATGAAGACGGGAAAAACGGAATTTCCTGTTCTTCCGACAGAGCCGGACCACGAACCGAGCGACGGACATGAAGCGTCGCTAATGCTCGCAGAAATTTTCAGCGACATTTGCCCGCCGGAAATCGAATATCAGCCGCCGGTCGATCCGAAAGAGATCGAGGCCATCGAATTTTAAGCGCCAGTTCTTAACAATAAAAAACAGGAGGCCATTATGGAAGCGTGGCATTTTTTCGCTGGATCGTTTGCTTTATTGGTCATGATTTTCATCTGCATATCGTTTAACTGCAAACATCGCGCAACAGACGAAGAATTTCGACAAGCCGGCGTTGCTGTTGATTTCAAAAAATCCACTGTAAAAATCAACAGGAGGATATACTCTATTGACGACATAAAATCATGGCGAAGCGAGTCGAAGTCAAGAGGAGGATCGACTGCATATATTTACTTGAACGACTTCAAGCGGCCAATGCACAGAATATCATTTGTAACGATTACGGGCGCTGAAGTATTTCTGCAACGGCTCAATTTAGCAATTGAGCGTTGTTACGAATATCGGGCGCAAAACAATGCGGCGGCGGCGGATTGACGCACGGGCGAGGAAGCCCAAAAGAAAAGGCCCCGGGGGTGAACCTGGGGCCTTTCTTTTGGTATTTTCTTTGAGCTTATGCCCCGGCCTGGGCTTCTCCACGCTTTGCACCGTTCAAGCGTTTGACAAGTCTCTCTGTTCGCAAATGCGCGTACCGTGCCAGCATTTGCAGCGTTTCATGCCCGGTAATTTCCTTGATTTCCATAACATCCAAGTCTGTCTCTTCAAAAAGTCGGCTGATAGCCTCATGACGCAAGTCATGGAAGCGGAAATTCGGGATGCCGGCTTTTTTGCACGCCTTTTGCATTTTCTTCGAAAGAGTTTGCCCGGCGTTGTAACTTGGGAATATTTTTCCTGAAATATGCCGAGGAAGACTGTTAAGCGCATTAACAGCAGGGATTTGTAACGGCACAGTTCGAGGTTTTCCGTTTTTCGTATCAGCTAAACGCGCAATTTGTCTTTCCAAAAAAACGTCTTTCCACTTCAACTTGACTATTTCACCACGCCGCATCGCCGTTTCTAAAGCAAACGTCACACAAGCGCGAAATTCAAAGTCGTCGCCAATAGCCTCAAAAAGCCTCTCTTCTTCGTCGTCCTCGAAACGCCGGTCGCGTCCTGAAGGAAGTTTCGGCTTCTCAAAATATTGGACAGGATTTTCCAGACTGCGCATATTCCACTTGCTTTTTGCTAAATTAAAGAGCTTTGAGAGAATAGCCAAGTCTAAACGAATCGTATTGGCGGAAACGCCTTCTTCTAAGCGCTCTTCACAAAAAGCGGCAATATCATGAGATTGAATAGTTGCCATGATTCGACGACTCAAAGCGCGTTTTTTCAGGCCTTCGATTCGATATATCTCGGTTTGAGGGTTTTTAAGGGTCTGAACATGGGTGTTTTTGAATCGATCTAAACATTCGGCTAAAGTATAGCGCTCGGCCTCTTTGCGCGAAACAAATTGACTCTTGTTCATCTCCGTTTCGATTTCCTTGGCCCAGGCGTCGGCCTCGGCCTTGGTATCGAACGTCTTGCACGTCGTCGGGTAGCCCCGTTTGCGGATCGTGGCTTGCCACTGGAGCGGTCCGCGCTGTTTGATCGACGCCATTTTTGCCACCTCCTGCTGCGCTCGTTGCAGCATATTTGCAGCAAAAAGTCAAATCGGGGCTTTTTTGGAGGCTGACGGGAGGCGGGAAAATCGGAAAAAGTTCAATAATGGCGGAAGCGTATAGGAGTCGAACCTACCTGTGACCTCTCGACCACACACCGGATTTGAAGTCCGGGCGCCACACCGGTGACGAAACGCTTCCACGTGAGCCAGAGTCTATACCACCTTTTAGCCCTGGTTTCAATCCTTGCCCGGGATTGCTTCCGCGTGGCGGCGGCGTCGCGACGGTTGTGGTCGGGCCGGGCGTTGTGGCAAAAGAAGGGTTCGCGCCCGCCGGATTTCTTCCGGGCGCTGGAGCAACCCCATGAGCGCAATGATCCCGTCCGAAGTCACCTTGCTTGAGCGCCGCCGCATTGAGGCGGCCATGCTGGCCGACGTCTACGCCGTCCTGGTCGAACGTCTGGGCCGCGACGCCGCCCTGGCCGTCATCGAGGACACGGTGGCCCGGGCCGCCAGGGCCGCTGGCCAGGCCTTCGCCGCCCTGGCCCCGGGCGGGCCGAACCTTGCGCATTTCGCCACAGTTTCGGCCATCTGGCAACGTGGCGGGGCGCTTGAGATCGTCAATGAACGGCGCGAACCCGGCCGTGTGTCCTTCGACGTCGCGCGCTGCCGCTACGCCGAAAGCTACCGGGAAATGGGCCTGCCCGAGGAATTGGCCGTGCGCGTGTCATGTCTGCGCGACGCCGCCTTTGCCGCCGGCTACAGCCCCTGCCTGACCCTGGATCGCCCGGCCACTATTGCCTCGGGCGCGAAAACATGTCCTTTCACCTTCACCTGGAACGACGCATGAGCATACGCCGCACCACCGTCAAGGCCGCCCTGGAAAGCCCGTCCCCTTGTCCCGAAATCCGCGTCATGGGCTGGGTGCGCACTCGCCGCGACGCCAAGGGCTTTTCCTTTCTCGAATTAAACGACGGCTCCTGCCTGGGCAACCTGCAGGTCATCATCGATGACACGGCCCAGGGCGCGGATCTGGTCAAAGCGCTTGGCGTGGGCGCGTCGGTGGCCGTCACGGGCGAACTGGTGGCCTCGCCGGGCAAGGGCCAGCGTTACGAGGTCCGGGCCGTAGCGGTCTCGCTCCTCGGGGCCGCCGACCCGGAAACCTATCCGCTTCAAAAAAAGCGCCATTCCGATGAGTTCCTGCGCACCATCGCCCACCTGCGCCCGCGCACCAACAAGTACGGCGCGATGTTGCGCATCCGCTCGGCCCTGGCCCACGGCATCCACGACTATTTCGCCAAGGAAGGCTTCGCCCTGGTCCACACCCCGGTCATCACCGGCTCGGACTGCGAAGGCGCCGGCGAGATGTTTCGGGTGACCACCCTGGGGCCTGAGGCCGCCGCGCTGCCGGCGGCCGAACGCCTGGGCCAGGATTTCTTCGGCAAAGAAGCCATGCTCACCGTCTCGGGCCAGCTCTCGGCCGAGCCGTTGGCCTGCGCCCTGGGCCGGGTCTACACATTCGGCCCGACCTTTCGGGCCGAGCACTCCGACACCTCGCGCCATGCCGCCGAATTTTGGATGCTCGAACCGGAAATGGCCTTCGCCGACCTTGAAGACAACATGGATCTGGCCGAATCCCTGGTCACCCATCTGGTGCGGCTGGTGCTGGCCGAATGCGCCGAGGACTTCGGGCTTTTCGCCAAGTTCGTGGACCCGACCCTGCCCGCCACTCTGGAAAACCTGCTGGCCGAGCCCTTCGTGCGCCTGCCGTACGGCGAAGCGGTGGACATCCTGACCTCCTGCAAGAAAGCCTTCCAATATCCGGTGGCCTTCGGGTCCGACCTGCAAAGCGAACACGAGCGTTATCTGGCCGAAGAGCACTTCAAGCGCCCGGTCATCGTGTACGACTATCCCAAGGACATCAAAGCCTTCTACATGCGCCAAAACGACGACGGCAAGACTGTCGGAGCCATGGACGTGCTCGTACCAGGCATCGGCGAACTGGTCGGCGGCAGCGCCCGCGAGGAACGCCTGGACCGGCTGGAAGCCCGCATCGCGGAGCTGGGCCTGCCCCTTGAGGCCTATTGGTGGTACCTCGACACCCGGCGCTTCGGCACGGTGCCCCATGCCGGCTTCGGTCTCGGGTTCGAGCGGCTGGTCATGCTCGTCACCGGCGTCACCAACATCCGCGACGTCATGGCTTTCCCGCGCACATGGCGGCATCTGGAGTTCTAGGGCTGCGCATTTGATTGAAGAAGCGGCGAGCCGGTTTTCTTCTTCAAACGATTGGGGTTTGCATGGTTGCTACGCCTTTTTTGAAAGATTGCGGCAGCCGGCTGACGAATTGTCGGCCGGCTGCCCTGAGGTGACGCACGGGAGCAAGACGCAGCAGTTTCCCAATGAGAATGACGTCCCGAGCGAGAACTGCGGCGGCCCCTCTTTCCTCAGGGGAAGGATGGGACGTTTTCTTGAGGCGGCAAGGGATGTTGGCTGCGCTGGGCAGTCTGCTCCACATGCTGCCCCGAGGACTGAACAGGGAGGCGGGCGTAAGCGGCGCAAGTCAGTCGGAGAGCATGGCGGGCGTCGGTAGGCTGGGCACGGGGCAAGATATGCTGGCTTGACCGTGTTGCGTTGTTCCGATTTTTTCGTTATGAAAAGAATTTAAGATATTTTGTCATGCAGCTCGCGGCGCGGCGAACTGCGGACGGGATAGATAGAAATGCTGTCATCGGGAGCGACGAATGGATACGGTCGAGTTTTCCCTTGTCGTGCCCTGCTATAACGAAGAAGATGTATTGCCGCATTTTTACGCGGAAGTTGTTCCGGCCCTTGATGCGGCCTTGGGAGGCGACTGGGAGATCATTTTTGTAGACGACGGCAGCCGGGATCGTTCGCGCCAGCTGATTCTCGGTTTGCACCTGCAAGACTCGCGCATCAAAGGCGTGTTTCTCAGCCGCAATTTTGGTCATCAGGCAGCGGTCGATACAGGCCTTTGTCATGCCAAGGGACGTTTCATTGGCGTGATGGATTGCGATCTGCAAGACCCCGTTCAGGTCTTGTTGGCCATGTACGCCAAATGCAAATCCGGGTTGGATGTCTGCTACGGCGTGCGGGCCAGACGCGAATCCCCCTGGCTGCTCAAGTTTTTTTACTCGTTTTTTTACTTGATCATGCACAAGGTGGCTACCCACGACTGGCCCCGCGACGCCGGCGACTTCTGCGTCGTCTCGCGCAAGGCCCTCGACGCCGTCCTGGCCTTGCCGGAAAATTCCCGGATGTTTCGCGGGCTGCGTTCCTGGGTCGGCTTTAGACAGCTGGGATTGCCCTACGACCGGCCCAATCGTCGCTCGGGAAAGAGTAAATACAACCTCCGCAAGCTCATTGATCTGGCGCTGCTCGGCTTTGTCGGCTTCACCGATTTTCCCCTGCGCTTCATTGGCGTTTTTGGTTTTGCCGTGGGCCTGTTTGCCTGCCTGCTCATGTTCTTCGTGGTGCTCAACCGGTTTTTTCCCCAGTTTTCCCTGTTCGGCTACTGGGTCGGCGTCAGTCCCGTGGCCACGACAATTCTGGTTATTTTTTTATTTTTTATGAGTATTCTTTTCGTTTTCCTGGGCGTCATCGGCGAATACATCCGAGTGCTGCTGCAGGAGGTAAAGGGCCGTCCCTTTGCTGTTGTCGATACGACGGTGGGCGATGTCGCCAGGCCGGAAACGCCGGCCAGAATCATGCGAAGGGAGTAAGCGGCCGCGATGCGAAATATTGTCCATCTGTCCGAGGCGTTGCCTGTCAATATGACCGATTATTGGCATGACATCGCCAGCTTGGAGCATTTCTGGGTACGTCGTCGCCTGGAGGTCTTTCGCGCCCTTGCCGGCCAAACGGCCCGGGACATGGGACCGGCGGCCGACATCGGCTGCGGCCGCGGGCTTTTGCAAAGCCAGCTGGAACGGGAATACGGTCTGGCCGTGGACGGCTTCGATCTCGACGAAAACGCCTTGGCCCACAACCTGAGCACGTCAAGCGGCCTATACGTCTACAATATCCACGACCGGTTGCCCGAGCTGGCCGGGAAGTACAAAACGATCTTCCTGTTTGACGTGCTGGAGCATGTCGCGAATGAACTGGGCTTTTTAGCGTCCGCCTTGCATCATCTGCGGCCCGGCGGCCTGCTCTACGTCAACCTGCCGGCTTACCAGCATCTCTTTTCCGCCTATGACACCATGGCCGGTCATTTGCGGCGCTACACCCTGGCCCAGGCCGAAGACCTTGGCCGCAGGGCCGGACTGCGTCTGGTCAAATCGACCTATTGGGGGGCGCCGTATTATCCGCTGCTGGTCGTGCGCAAATTTCTGCTGCGGCTCAAAAAAACGGAAAGCGACATTGTCGCCACAGGGTTTGACGCCAGAAGCGATAGGCTCAACACCGTCCTTGGCCATCTCGGCCGGCTGGAGCCGCTGCCCCAACGCCTGCTTGGCACTTCCGTCATGCTGGCCTGGCAAAAGGGTGCATAACCCGAACGCTGGCCGGGCCGCCTTATAACGCCGGGTCGCAGACCGTTTCCAGGCACTGCTGGGCCATGGGCAGGCGCACATGAAAGGCGCTGCCTTCCCCAAGCCGCGACTCGGCCCAGATGCGGCCGCCGTAGTGACGCACGATCTGGCGGCAGATGGCCAGGCCCAGGCCCGTGCCCTTGATGGTCGGGCTGACGATGGTGTCGCCGCGCCCCACCTGATGGAATCGGTCGAAAATCGATTCGAGCTGATCGGCCGGAATGCCCACGCCCTGGTCGCGCACGGTCATGAGCACGCCCTCGGCTTCGGCGCGGATTTCCAGCACGACCTCGCCGTGTTCGGTAAATTTCACGGCGTTTTGCAGCAGGTTGGCGATGACTTGCACGAGCTGGTCGGGATCCATGAAGAGCGGCTGGGATGAGTCGTCGGCAAGAAAACGGAAGCGGATTTCCGGGCGCTGGGCCAGCAGGCCTTCGATGGTCTGCACGGCCTGACCCAGCACGGCCACCGGATCGATGCACTGGTCGCGCCATTGCATGTTGCCGGATTCGATGCGGTTGAGGTCAAGAACGTCGTTGATCAGGCGCGTGAGGCGTTCGGCCTCGCCGTAGACCACGCCGAGGTTGTGGGCGATGCGCTTGGCCCGGGCAGCCAAAGCCGGATTGTCGCCGGCCAACGGGCTGAAATGCTCCCCAAATTCCCGGCCGAGGAGTTTGGCGAATCCCAGGATCGAAGTCAGGGGCGTGCGCAGTTCGTGGGACACGGTGGAGAGAAAGGCCGATTTGAGCCGGTCGAGTTCGCTTAAGCGGATGTTGGCCTCGGCCAGTTCCATGGCCTGTTCGCGCAGTTCCCGGGTGCGTTCTTCCACTTCATCTTCCAGGCGTTGCTGATGGGCCCGCAGTTCTGCCTCAACGGCCTTGACCGCGCTCAAATCCGAGAACATCCCGAGCGATCCGGCGAACTTGCCGTGTTCGTCCTGCAAGGGGCTGGCGGAGATAAGCACCCAGAGCATCGTGCCGTCGCGGCGTTCGATGCATTGCTCGAACACGTCGCTGAGGCCTTCTCGACGACGTTGCTGTTGCCTGGCTGCTCGGTGCTGGCTTTCTGGCGGCAGGAACTCGGTTAAGTTACGGCCCAACAGCTCCTGGGGCGTATACCCCAGCATGTCGGCCATGCGCTTGTTGACGAAGGTGGTGTCGTAGTTCACGTCGTAGACCCACACCCCCTCGTGGGCCGTTTCCACGATGCCCCGGAACATGGCTTCGCTTTGGCGCAGGGCCGCCTCGCGTCGCTCCCGGTCGGTGACGTCGCGAATGGCCTCAATGGCCCCGTTGACCTGGCCGAACTCGTCGTAGAGGGCCACGGCCTTGGCCCAGACATGGCGTTCGCCGCCGGGCATGGCGGTCAAGGTGACCTCGGCGATGATTTCGCCCTGGGCGATGTCGGCGACATGGTAGCGCGGGTCGGGCGTGGAAACGGCCCCCCGGGCATAGTCCAGGAGCAGCGGGGTGGGCTGGCCGTAAAATGCCGCGCCGTAGGCGAAATCGCCTTTGCCGAGCATGTCGGCGGCGGCGATGCCGGTCAAGCGTTCCAAGGCCTTGTTCCAGAAGGTAACCCGGCCGTCCCGGTCTACGGCAAAGGCGGGGTCGGGTAAAAACTCGATGATTTCCGAGAGGCTACGATCCCGGGCCTTGATGCTGGCCTGGGCCTGACGCAGTTCGTCGATACGCCTGGCCTGGTCGAAATTGGCCACGGCCAGGGCCGAAAGGTGGTTGGCGAAGTGGTGCAGGGCCTGGCAGATTTTTCCGAACCTCGCCAGGGGCATCCGCGGCACCTCGGCCAGGGCGGCCCGGAAGGCCGCCTCATCGGCCCCAATTTCGCGGGCATAGGCGGCCATGGCTTCGAGGTCGGCCTCTTCGTCCAGGACCTGGCCTACCAGCCAGTTGGCGATGTGGCGTTCGCCAACATGGATGGCCGTGCCGCCGTCGAGAAGGCCGCCGCTCAGGCAGCGTCGCACCATGGGGCCGCCAGGCGTCCCCTGGCCCAGGCAAACGTCGGACCGGATGCAGTTGGCAAGGCCCTTGGGCGTGCCGCGAATAACTTTGGCGCACAGGGTGGTGAAATTGCTCGGCCGGGTCAGCGGTCGGCCTTGGGGATCGGTTATCAGCGAGGCCACGCCCGAAGCAGCGGCAAAGGCGTCCTGGATGCGCTGGATTTCCTCAATGTGGAACAGATCCTCGAAACGAAGCCGGGTCGAATCCACGGACAAAGCGCCCCCATGGCGCGGTTGGCCGCAAGCGTCCTGTGTTTCCGGGGCGTCACATACGGAGGGCTGATCCTGGGACATGGCGACTCGCTTCGTTTCTGAACCACAAAAGCGTGACAACAATACCGCATACGATGGGTTTAATACAATGGCTAATTTCTCTCGACAACGCGGCGTTTCTGTCCTGTCGGAGAGGCTTGGGCGGGACGTTTGGGGAGGCCTGCGGCGACCACGGAAGGCGGGAAACCGCGCTGTCTGCCTCCGTTTGCCAGGGGCATGTCCTGGCTGCCAAAAGGCCCCGACCGGAGCACTTCCGGTCGGGGCCTTTTGGCGGCGCGGGGTTCAAGCGTCGTCAGGCGGCGTGCACCAGGCGTTGCATGGCCTTGGCCAGGGCCGGCTCCAGGGAGACGCTGGGCGTCGGCGCGCCCGGCGCTTCCTCGTACATTTTCCAGTAATCCTCGAAGGCCTGGTCGATGGTGCGCTTTTCGGCGTAATTCCGGCCGGCCCGGCCCATGGCCCTCATGAGCTCGGGATCGGCTAGCAACCCGGCCATGGCCGCGTGGAGGGCCTCGGCGTCGCCGGCCGGGACCACGACGCCGGTTTCGCCGGGCACGATGTTCTCCATGGGGCCGCCCTGGTTGGTGACAATAATCGGCAGGCCCGAGGCCTGGGCTTCCAGGACCACGTTGCCGAAGGTGTCGGTGGCGCTGGGGAAGACGAACAGGTCGCAGGCGGCGAAAAGCCCGGCCAGCTCCTCGCCCTCGCGGTAGCCGGTGAAAACCGTGGGCGTGCCGGCAAGCTGCGCGCGCAGCTCGTCGAGATAGGGGCCGTCGCCGACGATGCACAGGGTGGCCTCGGGATGTTGGGCGACGAGCCGGCGAAAGGCCGCGGCCAGCAGGTGCAAGTCCTTTTCCCGGGACACCCGGCCGGCGTAGAGCAGACGCGGACCATGGCCCAGGCCGAAGCGCGCCGCGAGATCCTCGTCGCGCTTGGCCGGATCGAAGCGGACCACGTCCACGCCGCGCGGGAAAAGCCGCAGCTTGGCCGGGTCCAGCCCCTTTTCGGCCAGTTCCCGGCCGGTTTCCTTGGACGGCACGTACACCAGATCCATCTGGTTGTAATACCAGATGATGCACTTCCAGGTGAGGTCTTCCATGGCCTCGTCGCCGGTGAGGATCTGGGCGTATTGGGGCAGGGCCGTGTGGTAGGTGCCGTAGATGGGCAGGCGCAGCGTCTTGGCGATGCACAGGGCGGCCAGGCCGATGGGGCCGGGGGTAGCCGAATGGATGCGGGTGAAGTTGCCGGCGTAAACGGAGTGGAGCATTTCCAGCAGGGGCGGGTAGTAGAGCTTCTGGTCGGGGTATTCGGCCAGGCTGTAGACCCCGATGGGCGTGAACTGCTGCACGCCCGGCTCGAAGATGCGGGGGCCGTGGTCGCAGGTGTAGATGCTTAAGCACTTGCCGGTTTTGATGGACAGTTCGGCCTGCTGGCGCAGGGTGCCGGACACGCCGTTTATCTCGTGGAAGGTGTCGGTGAAGTGGGCCACGCGCACGGCGGCGTCCTTGCCGTTCTGGCCGGTGAGCGCCAGCCTGGCCTGGCTGCTGAAGCGCCGGTCCTTGGTGAAAATGGAGTAGGCCAGGAAATAGGGGGCGAGCATGGTGTAGAGCGCCCCGGCCGAACCCAGGGCCCCGAAGATGTCGAAGACGTTGGCCCCGCTGACGTGATCCAGCAGCGAGCCGGCGAAATGAGCGGCCACCCGGTTGGTGGCCCGGTTGACGAAGGAGAACCAGCCGTTTTCCAAATTGTCGTTGCCAAGGACGCCGGCCCTGGCGAATTCCATGAGCGCCGGATCGGAGTGGATAAGCGATTCCGTCTCGGTGCGGATCAGTTCCCGAAGCGGGGTGCTGGCGCTTTTGCGGCGGCGGGTCAGTCCCCGGGCGAGCCGGCTTTTAAGGCGAAAGGCCAACCCCACGGCCTCCTGTTCGCCGGGTTCCAGGAACCGGTCCACGACCTTGAGGGTCACGTCCTTGTCCAAGAACCGGTCGATGCCGAAGCGGTGTTTATAGTACTGGTAGGCGATGCTGTAGAGGTTGCGGGCCATGGTGCGCGGCGTGCTCGACGCGCCCCGGGCGACAGAGGCCCCGTTTTCCAGGCCGTCGAGGAATTCGACAAGGTTTTCGGCGCCTTCCACCTCGGTGTAGGTGGAGGCGATGGTGAGCGCGCTGTGGTCGTCGGAACCGCCGATCAGATTTTTGCGCCAGGGCTGGGCATAGCCGGGGTCGATGCCATGCTTGTCGGCCAGCCGCCAGATGGCGTCGGCGTCGAGGTTGGGGATGATGTCGCGCAGGCAGTCGTTTTGCCAGGCGTCGCGCGCGCCGTTGATCTCGAAATTGCGGAACAGCAGCAGGAGCTTTTCGAAATTGGCCACGGTCATGCGGTCGTTGACCCCGAACAGCGGGTGGGCCACGGCGTGGTGGATGCCTTCCTGGCGCAGGTAATCGACCAGCTCGTGGATGTTCTCGCGCAGGCGCTGCATCTCCCGGTGCATGGCCTCGGTGATGTCGAAGACCAGCACATGGACCTTGCAGCGGTCGTCAGGAAAATAGGACGTGACTTCCTCGCTGACGAAGGTTCCGGGCAGATGGGCGATGGACAGCGCCCCCTCGATGCGGTTGTGGTCGGAGATGGTCACGAGCCCCATGCCCTTGCGCCGGGCTTCCTCGTAGATGCGTATCGGTTCGGTGAAGCTCTCGGGACAGTTGAGCTTTTGCAGCACCCACTGGGACGGGCGGGTGGAGAATTTGGAGTGTACGTGCAGGTCGATTTTCATGACGGCTCCTTGGGGCACGGGGCAACGCCGGCTCGCGTCGCCGTTTGCGGCTTGTAGCGCCGGCCGCGTGGCGGTCGGATTGCGGTTGGCCGCAGTTTTGTTGACGTCGCCCGGGGTATTGTCACGGAAATGTCGCTTGTCGCGGTTGCCTGCCTGTCCCATGGTGCATCCATGGAACCACGGCGGGAAACGCCTGGAATAGGCGAAGCCGAACGGCGCGATTTCGTGCGCCAGGGCCGCGCGGTGCTGTTGTCCCTGGGGCAGCGGGATCTGGCCCGTCGCTATGGTCTGCTCGCGGCCGGGGCCTCCTCGCGGGAGGAACTGGCGGAATTGCTCCTGTCGATGCTTCAGGCCCGCCACGCCGGATAAGCGACCCTCTGCTGTACCGACCCCGACCAGGGAATATCCCAATGGAATGGAACAACGACCATCCGCCCTACGTCAAAGGGGCGTTGCGCTCCCGCCCCGGGCCTTTGGAGGCCGGCCCCGACGACGGCTCGGGCCTGTGCGACGGCCTGGAGTCCGCTGGGGGGGAAATGGGCGTGGTGACGGCGGCGATCGCCGATTTCGCCAGCCTCTTGCCGGAGATTGACCTGGAGACCGGCTTCGAGATTTTGCGCCAGTTGGCCGAGGCCGTTCGGGAGGGGTTCGCCTGTCATTTTCCGGGCTGTCGGGCGCTGCGGTTCCAGGAAACCGGGGTCGCCTCCCAGGCCTGCGTTTTCGCCCAGGGGCCAGGCTGCCGCGAGCCCGGCGCGGTTTTGGGATATTTCGCCGCTTTCCGGGCCGCCCTGGCCGGGCCGTTGTCCCAGCGTTTCAGCCGGTTGGCCGGCCGGTCGCTTGTCGTGGAGGTCGGCTACGCCCGCCTGGACGCCGCCGCCGGAGCCGGCCCGCGCCAGTTGTTGCGGGCCTTGTGCCAGGCCCAGTGCCTGGGCAAGCACGGTTTCGACGACGAACGCCGCCGACTGCATCAGGCTTTTGAGCGCCTCCTTGCCGCCCGTGAGTGCGACGTGCGCTACCAGCCCCTGGTCGATCTGGCCGGCGGCGGCGTGCTTGGCTGGGAAGCGGCCATCCGGGGCGAAGCGGACGGCCCGTTTGCCGGCGTCGGTCAGCTCTGGGCCTTTGCCGCCACCTGCGGCGAGGAAGCGGCCCTGGACCGGCTTTTCCGGGAGCTGGCCCTGTCCCGCCTGGGGCCGATTGGCGACCGTCAAAAGCTCTTTTTGCCCATCCGCCATGCCAGCCTCGACGATCCGGCTTTTGCTGCGCCCAGGCTCGCCGCCGATCTGGAGCGCCTGGGCCTGTCCCCGGCCGACGTGGTGCTGTGCGTTTCCGAAAAAAACGTCCTGGGCGACCTGTCCTGCTTGTTTGAACGCCTGGAACCCCACCGGGCCGTCGGGTTTGCCCTGGCCGCCGACGACGTGGGCGGCGGGGCGTCCAACCTGTTGCTGCTTTCCCGGGCTCGGCCCGACTGGATCAAGACCTGTCCGGGCCTGGCCGAGGCCGTGGAAGCCAATCCCTTTAAGCGGGTGATGCTCGAAACCCTGGCGCTTTTATCGGAAAAAATCGGCGCGCGTCTGGCCGTGGCCGGCATCGCCTCGGAGCTGGCCCTGTCCACGGTAGCCTCCATGGGCGTCCATGCCGCCCTTGGGCCGCATTTCGGTCAGCCGGCCTGCCCCAAGCCGGAGCAGGTGGCCGAGTTGCCGCCCAAGGCGAACTTCGACATCCTGGGCGGCGGCGGCTGGCAGTCCTCGGCCCCCATCGGCAATCTGGCCGAGGCCTGCCTCACCGTGGCCGAGGACACCACCGTGGACGAGGTGCGCGGGCTCTTGGCCGACCGGCCGCCCATGACCAACGTGGTGGTGGCCGCCGCCGGCCGGCCGGTGGGCATTCTCATGAACTACCATCTGGATCGCCGGCTCAGCTCCCGTTACGGCAACTCCCTTTTCGGCCACAAATCCGTCACCCGCATCATGAACGACAAGCCCCTTGTCGCCGAGGCCGCCCAGGCCGTGGAGGCCGTAGCCCGGCAGGCCATGAACCGCGACCCGGCCATGGTCTATGACGACATTGTGGTGGTGGACGAGGCCGGACTGCTCGTCGGCACGGTCTCGGTGCAAAAGATGCTCGACTCCCTGGCCCAGGTGCAGGTGGAGCTGGCCAAGGGGCTTAATCCCTTGTCCGGCCTGCCCGGCAACATGGCCATTGAACTGGAAGTGGGGCGTCGGGCCAAGCTCGGCGGACCGGCCAGCTGCGTTTACGTCGATCTCGACAATTTCAAGGTCTACAACGACGCCTACGGTTTTTCCAACGGCGACAAGGTGATTCTGCTCACGGCCAGGGTGCTGGCCGAGGCCCTGCGGGGCCGGCCGGACTGTTTCCTCGGCCATGTGGGCGGCGACGATTTCGTGTGCATCACCCCGCGCGAAGAGGCCGAAGGCCTGTGCCAGCGGGCCATTGAGGCCTTTGCCGCAGCCATTGGCGATCACTACAGCCCCGAGGATCGTCGGCGCGGAGCCGTTGCCGGCAAGTCCCGCGACGGCGCGCCAGGCATGTTTCCGCTGGTGTCGCTGTCCATGGGCATCGTGGACTGCGCCTTCGAAATACCTTTTAGCGCCGAGGAGTTCAGCCAGCGGGTGGCGGAAGTCAAGAAATTCGCCAAGACCCGGGCTGGCAACTCCTATGTGCGCGACCGGCGCGCCCCCCTTGGCGCGCGGGTTTGAACCGTTTCGTCACGCGGGCGGCGTTTGTCACCGGTTTGCCATAAAGCCATGGCCTGATCGTCATGGGCGGCGGGCATACCGGATCAGGCCGGGCGCGATGCCGCCCCGGCCGGCACAAACGCCCAAGGACGGCTCGCCCCATGCAACACAGCGTCAAAATGGCCGCGGTGGATCTCGACTTCTACTACGGCCGGTTCAAGGCTCTTGAGAGCATCAATCTGGAAATTCCCGAGCGCCGGGTCACGGCGCTCATTGGCCCGTCCGGCTGCGGCAAATCGACCTTTTTGCGGTGCTTAAACCGCATGAACGACCTCATCGCCGGCACGCGCACCGAAGGCGCGGTGCTCCTCGACGGAGTCAAGGTCAACGTGCCGAGCCTGGACGTGGTGGAATTGCGGCGCAAGGTGGGCATGGTCTTCCAAAAGCCCAACCCCTTCCCTAAGACCATTTTCGAGAACGTGGCTTATGGCCTGCGGGTCGGCGGCGTATCTGATCGCAACTACATTTCGAGCCAGGTGGAAAAGAGCCTGGTCGCGGCCGGGCTTTTCACCGAAGTCAAGGACCGGCTCCATGATTCGGCCCTGGGCCTTTCCGGTGGCCAACAGCAGCGGTTGTGCATCGCCCGGGCCGTGGCCCTGGAGCCGGAAGTGCTGCTCATGGACGAGCCGGCCTCGGCCCTGGACCCCATCGCCACCCAGAAGATCGAGGAGCTCATCGCCGAGCTCAAGCGCAACTACACCATCGCCATCGTCACCCACAGCATGCAGCAGGCGGCCCGGGTCTCGGACCTCACCGCCTTTTTCTACATGGGCAAACTCGTGGAAGTCGGCCCCACCGAAGCCATCTTCACCCGTCCGGCCAATCAGCAGACCGAAGACTACGTCACCGGCCGTTTCGGCTGATGCCGCAGGCGCGCCATAGCTCGCCCAGCCAGAACCAACGCCAAGCCTTCGGGAGCCATTTCATGGAAAGCAGAGCCCATTTTCACGCCGAACTTGATGCCCTCAAGGGCCGTGTCATCGCCCTGTCCGTGCTGGTCGAAACGGCCCGCCAGGGCGCGGTGGCCGCCTACCGCCAAAACGACCAGACCCTGGCCCGCCAGATCATCGAAGGCGACAAGGCCATCAACCAGCAGGCCTGCGACATCGACGAGGCCTGCCTCAAGCTGCTGGCCCTGGAGCAGCCGGTCGCCCTGGACTTGCGCCGCATCGTCGGCTACGCCCGGGCCGTTATTAACCTCGAACGCCTGGGCGACGAAGCCGTCAACATCGCCGAGGGCGCGTTGGTCGGGGCTGGGCTTCCGGGCGACTGCGACGGCGCGCTCATGGAGCTTTCCGACCATGTGGCCGGCATGTTGGCCCTGGCCTCGCGGTCCTTTGTCGAGGATGACGTGGACGCGGCCATGGACGTCTGTCGCCTGGACGAGCGGGCCAGGGAACTGGCCGTGGCCGCCATGCGCTGCATCACCGAGGCGCTTTCGCGCTGCCAGGCCGCGCCCGAGGAAGGGGTTCGGGCCATTCTCGCCTGCCGCAGTTTCGAGCGCATGGCCGGACACGCCGCCAACCTCGGCGAAATCCTGGTCTTTATCGTCAAGGGCGTCATCCTCAGCCAAAAATGCCAGCCCCGTTAGGGGCGGCCTGCCCTCTGGAGCCTTTGCCCATGACGGCCGCCTGCGCCGACGTCATCACTGCCTGCCGCGTTCCCGTGCCCCATGTCGTGGACGTCATGCCTGGCGGAACGCGGCTTCGCGTACAGACCAACAGTTTGGCCCTGGCCCAAGCCCTGAACCGCCATTTCGCCGCCTTTCCGGGCGACGGCGGCCAGCCCGATCTGGTTGTCCAGGCCGTGGACGGCCCCAATCCCGACCTGGACCTGGCCTTTGTCCCCCATGAGTCCGAGGGCGGCAAGGAAGAGTACGCCGATTTGCCCGACGGCCGCCTGGTGCGCAAGCGCCGCACCGGGCTGCTCTTGGTCTTCGGCCCGGCCGGCAACTGGATTTTTGGCCCCTGCGCCGCCTGGCCCCAGCAGGTGGTCAATGCTCTAAACGCCCGTCTGGCTGATCGGGAACTGGCCCGGGGCGCGGCGCTTCTCCATGCCGCCGCCGTGGCTCGGGGCGAGGCCGCCCTGGCCCTGGCCGGACTGGCCGGGGCCGGCAAGACCACCCTGGCTCTGGAGCTGGTGCGGCGCGGCGCGGATTTCGTCACCAACGACCGCTTGTTCGTGACCCCCGAGCCCAACGGCTTCGGGTGTTGCGGCGTAGCCCGGCCGCCTCGGGTCAATCCCGGAACGATCCTGGGCAACGACCGGCTGCATGGGCTGCTTGACCCGGTCGAGCGAGCCGCTTATGCCGCCTTGCCGCCGGATGCGCTATGGGGGCTTGAATCCAAACACGACGTGCCCATTGAGACGTGTTTCGGACCTGGGCGGGTGCGCCTTCGGGCCGGACTTCGCGCCCTGGTCGTGCTGTGCTGGAAACGCGGCGGCGGCCCCGTGGTCGCGCATCGGACCACGTTGGCAGCCGCGCCAGAACTGGTCCCGGCCATCGCCAAGGATCTGGGCGTGTTGTTTCTGGCCGGTCCTTGCCCGGCCGATCCGGCCGCTTATCTCGCTGCCCTGGGAGAACTGCCGGTGCTGGCGCTCTCCGGCGGCACGGACGTTTCCCACGCGGCCCAGTTGTGCCAGGACATCCTCTGTCGCGCCGACGGATGTCCCCCATGACGACCTTGCCTGTACCGAGCCTCGACGCTATTGAAGGAACCGACGTGCCAGACGCCAAACATACCCCTCGGGCGCGCATTGCCCGCACCGTACGTCTGCCCGAACCTTCCCGGGCGGCGCTTTTTCGACGCGCCCCGGAACTGGGGCCCCGGGTGCTCTTTTTCAGCGGCGGCACGGCCCTTCGCGACCTCAGCACCACGCTGATCGAATACACCGCCAATTCCATCCATCTCATCACGCCCTTTGATTCCGGCGGTTCCTCGGCCGTGCTGCGCAAAGCCTTCGGCATGCCGGCCGTGGGCGATCTGCGCAACCGCATCATGGCCCTGGCCGACCGCAGCATCACCGGCAATCCGGCCGTGTTCGAGCTTTTTGCCCACCGCCTGCCCAAGGACGTGCCCCAGGACGAACTGGCGGCTAAACTCGTGCGGATCATGAACGGCGAAGACCCGCTTATCCGCCGGGTGCCCGATCCCCTGCGCAAGATCATCCGCACCCATCTGCGCTTTTTCAACGAACGCCGGCCCAAGGACTTCGACCTGCGCGGGGCCAGCATCGGCAACTGCATCCTGGCCGGCGGCTATTTCAACTACAACCGGATGCTCGACCCGGTCATCTACCTTTTTATGCAGCTGGTCGAAGCCCGAGGCGTGGTGCGGCCCATCGTCAACGCCGACCTGCATCTGGCCTGTCGTCTGGCCGACGGCCGGGTGCTCATTGGCCAGCACAACATGACCGGCAAGGAAGCCGCGCCCATTGACGCGCCCATCGAGTCCCTGTGGCTGACGGCCAGCCTCGACGACCCGACCCCGGCCAGTGTGCGCATCCGCGACAAGACCGACAAGCTCATCCGCCAGGCCGAGGTCATCTGCTTTCCCTACGGCAGCTTCTATTCGAGCCTCATGGCCAACCTGCTCCCCCAGGGCGTGGGCGACGCCGTGGCCGCCGCCGACTGCCCCAAGGTCTACATCCCCAATCTCGGCCACGACCCCGAGCAGCAGGGCCTCACCGTGGCCGACCAGACGCGCCGGCTCCTGGCCGCTCTGGAAGCCGGCTGCGCCAAGGCCTGCCGCCGCGAGGACCTGCTTCGTTTTGTCTTCGTGGACAGCCGGGGAGGGCGCTACGACGGCGGCCTGGACATCCCGGCCATCAAGCGTCTGGGCGTCGAGGTGGTGGACGTGCCCCTTGCCCGGGCCGACGACTCCGGCCAGGCCGACAGCCGCAAGGTGGCCGAGCTGCTTGTTTCCCTGGCCTGATTCCAGAGCTAGCGCAGTGTGGCGGAGCGCATTTTCATGGACGTTGCCGCCCCTGTCCCTGTTTTTTGATTCCAAGGAGTCCGCATCATGATGCAGTGTTTCATCGGCGAGGCCGGCAAGCCGCGCATCGTCGAAGGCGTGGCCAGAGGATGCTGGATTCACATGGTCGATCCGAGCGAGGACGAGATCCAGTACATCGTCCGGGAGCTCGGCGTGCCGCTGGATTTCCTCACCGACCCCCTGGACGTGGACGAACGGTCGCGCATTGAGCAGGAGGACGGCGTTTTGCTGCTGGTGCTGCGCGTGCCGGTGCGCCACGACGAGACCTCCGGCGGCGTGCCCTTCGCCACCGTGGCCCAGGGCGTCATCGTCGCCGGGGACCATGTGGTGACGGTGTCCAAGGTGGAAAACGAGCTGACGCGCCATTTCGTCGACGGCCTGGCCAAGCAGTGCACGCCCGAGCGGCCCGGCCGGTTCGTCATCCAGCTGCTGCAGCGAAACGCCCTCCAGTTTCTGGCCGATTTGCGGGAAATCAACCGCCTCACCAATCTTATCGAGCAGGAGTTGCACAAGTCCTCGCGGAATGAGGAACTCATCGGCCTGGTCAACATTGAAAAAAGCCTCGTCTACTTCATCACTTCGCTGCAATCCAACAATCTTATCATGAAGACCCTGCTGCGGCGAAAGATCATTACCCTGGATGAGGAAGAACGGGACCTGCTTGAAGACGCGCTGATCGAAAACAAGCAGGCCATCAGCATGACCAAGATCTACACCGATATTTTAAGCGGCCTCATGGACGCTTTTGCTTCAATTGTTTCCAATAACTTAAACGTCACCATGAAGTTTTTGACCTGCTTCACCATCATTCTCATGATCCCCAACATCCTGGCCGGCCTCTATGGCATGAACGTGAAGCTGCCGCTCCAGGACGAACCCCAAGCCTTTGCCTACATCGTCCTGGCCTCGTTGGCCTTTGCTTTTGCCCTGAGCGTGGTCTTCGTCAAGAAGCGCTGGTTCTGAGGCGTCACTGTCCAGACGAAATATGGCCCCGGTTCGCGGCAGCGAACCGGGGCCGTGTTGTTGTGAACGGGCTGCGGCGGCATCGGCCTTGATCGATTGCTTCTTGCCTTCTGCGCCGACCAGTGCGTCAATCTGCGCCCGCCCCCTTTAAACCCCTTCTTCCATTGCAGGGGTCCGGGGGGATCATCCCCCCGGCCGCCGGGCATTCCCTTCCCAGCCGCTACCCGCTACCCCGACATGGCCTGGGTGCGAACAAATTCGCCGAGCGCCTTGTCTTCCTTGGTGATGTGGCTGATGAACCATTCCTTGAGAAAAACCAGGATGTCGGCCAGCATCTGTTCGCTGACTACGCCGAATTCCTTTTCGATCTCGAAAAAAATGACGTGGTTGGCGAAGAGTTCATGCTGCTGGCGGTGGGCGTCGAGTTCGGGGTAGCCAAGATCAAGCATGAGTTCGGTTTCGAGATCGAAGTGATCGTGGAGATAGGCGCGCAGGAACGTCAAGGCCTTGGCGGCGTCGGCTTCCCCGGCTTGGCCCTGCCTGGCGGCCAGATCGTTGATGAGGCGGATGATGGCCTGGTGCTGTTCGTCGATTTCCGTCACGCCCACGGCCAAGGATTCGTCCCATGCGATCATGTGTTTTCTCCAAAGCCTGGGGCCAATGGGGCGCGGCCGGCCCCGGTCAGACCCGGACGGGGTGATGTGAATCAGGGGTCAACAATCAGCCCCGTTTTTTCAGCTCTGCGCCCGTTGCCTGCGGGGCTTTTGCGGGGGATTGCGCCAACATATTCAGCTGTCTATGCACCATGCCATAGCCAGGGAACATGTCAAGACGGCGCGAATCGCCAGAACGTGGATTCGCCCAAGGACATTTTCCGAAATGCTTCCCATAAAGCCTTATGGTGGGTTAGTCTCAGCGTGTCATGCCGTTTTGACCTCTTACTTGGAGATGGCCATGGTGCGCTCATCTAGGCTTTTGCTGTTCGGTCTCCTGTTGCTCGTTTGTCTGCCCGCCTGCCGCACGGCCGGCCCCTCGAACCCGGCAGCCGTCGGACGCAGCGCCCAAGCTCCGACCACCCAGGCCGGAAAAACGCCCCTGGACGGCTCCCGCCAACTCGTGCTGGTGGTGACCGAGAGCTTTGACGACAATCAAGCCCGCATGCGCCGCTTCGAACGCTCGGGGCCTGGCTCTTGGCGGCCGGTGGGCGACGACGTGGCCGTGACTCTCGGCAAAAACGGCCTGGCCTGGGGCCGGGGTCTCCACGGTCAAACGCCTCTTGGTCCGGGACCGGTCAAGGTGGAGGGCGACGGCCGTTCGCCGGCCGGGGTCTATGCCTTTGGCACGGCCTTCGCCTATCGCCCGGAAGACCTGTGGCAGCCGGCCAAGATGCCCATGCACCGTGTCACCGACCAGACGGTTTGCGTGGAAAGCATCAATTCCCGCTGGTACAATCGTATTGTGGACGAAAACACCGTGCCGGCCGTGGACTGGTCCTCGCCCGACCGGATGCTGCGCCCCGACGGCCTGTACCGCTACGGCCTCATGGTGGATCACAATGCGCCGGACACCAAACCCGGAGCCGGTTCGTGCATTTTCTTCCACCTCTGGCGGCGGCCCGGCGCGCCGACGGTCGGCTGCACGGCCATGAACGAAGCGGCCATGCTGGCCGTGCTGGCCTGGCTGGACGCCTCCAAAAGGCCCATTGTCGTGCAACTGCCCCGGACCGAACTGGAACGCCTGGCCCCAAGCTGGGGCGCGTCCGAACTCGTCGCCCTGCGTATTACGCCCAGGGAGTAGCCCGGAAGCAAAAGAAAAAATGCTCCGGCGGCCGGTAAGGTGAAGTAGCCAAGGTCGGCGTTCAAGGACGGCGGCCGCGAGGCTAACGCCCCGACACCCAATGCGGCAACGGGGGATGATGGGCTGTCCGGCCTGGGAAAAGCGGCTGCAGCTGAGGCGGTGCTCCCGCCTCAGGCCATGGCCCCGGTCAGCGTCTCAACTAAGGTCGTCGTTTTGGTGTAAAAAAAACGGCGCGCCGTATGACGGTGCGCCGTTTTGTCGTTTTGCGAGCCAAAGGAGGATGGCCGGGCTTGATGCCCAGGCTCGCCTTTTCAGGCGGTTTCGGGCTCCTTGCCCTGCTTTTTGAGGGCGTAGTTGAGGAGCTTTCTGGCTTCGACGAATTCCGGCGACAACCGCAGGGCCAGGCGTGACGATTTTTCGGCTTTGTCCCAGCGTTCCCAGTCGACATAAAGCCGGCCCAGGTTGAAATAGAGGTTGGGGTCGGACTTGGCGAACTCCGCCGCGCGCATGAAATAGCGTTCGGCGATGTCGTATTTGCGCAGTTTTCGAAGGACAATGGCGATGCGGTTGTAGTGATGGATCTGGTCGGGCGAAAGCTCAATGGCTTCGTCGAGGTAGGAAAACGCCTCTTCGTAGAGTTCGCCGCCAATGAAAAGCTCAGCGATGCGGGCGCGCAGATCGGCGTCGTGGGGATGTTCCTTGGCGAGCTTTTCCAGCAGCGCCTTGGCCTCGTCGATGCGCTTTTCCTCGATAAGGAGCTTGCCTTGGGCCAGACCCTCGGCAATGCGCTGTTCCTTGTCGGCGATAATGTCCTTGGCCGCTTCCACAGCCGTGGCTTGCAGTTCGCCAAGGACATTGAAGAGCTGCTCGGCCAGCTCTTTTTCCGAGCCGGGCTTGTAGTCGAGGATGAGAGGATAGATGGTGCGCAGATTCCTGTCGCCGTTAAGGTGCAGGACCGCGTCAGTGATGAGCTTGGAAAACTCTTCTTTTTCCGAACGAATAAGCGGCGTGCGCATGACCGCCGCGATGGCTTCGTACAAGGCCGAGACGGCCGGCAGGGGTTTGGCCTGCTTGAGGAACGTCCCGACCTTGTTGATCTGGGCCCGAGCTTTGGTCAGTTCGCCTGACATGCTACCCCGGCGCTATCGCGCCCGTGCTTATTTGCCCGTTTCCTTGCGCACCAGATTGCGGAAGCGGCTGAAGAAATACCGGCTGTCATGGGGACCCGGCGCCGCCTCAGGGTGATACTGAATGGCGATAACGGGTTTCTTCTTGTGGGCAAAGCCCTCAAGCGTATTGTCGTTTAAATTGACGTGGGTCAACTCTACGTCGGACAGGCTCTCGATGTCCACGCAAAAACCGTGGTTTTGCGAGGAGATCTCAATGCGGCCGGTCTGGAGGTCTTTGACCGGATGATTCAGCCCGTGGTGGCCGAATTTGAGCTTGAAGGTGCGTCCGCCAAGGGCCAGGCCCAGAAGCTGGTGGCCCAGGCAGATGCCGGCCAGGGGGTATTCGTTGACCAGAAGCGACGTGGTGTGGACCAGATCGGTCAGGGCCGCCGGGTCGCCCGGGCCGGGGGAAAGAAACACCGCGTCGGGGCCAAGCTTGCGCACCTGCTCGGCCGTGGTGGTGTAGGGCACCACCAGCATGTCGAAGCCCTGGGCGGTCAAAAGCCGCAGGATGTTCCACTTAATGCCCATGTCAAAGACCACGAGCCTGGGGCCTGTTCCAGGCCAGACATAGGTCCCGTCCACGATCTTGGCCGGCTCCATGGCCGTTCCGGACCAGGTGAACGGCGCGTCGCAGCAGACCCGGTCGGCCAGGCCCAGGCCTTCCATGGACGGCAGGCCCTTGGCCAGCCCGACCACGCGCTGGGGATCGGACACATCGGTGGAAATGTAGCCGCGCATGGCCCCATGCAAACGCAGGTGACGGGTCAGCGCCCGAGTGTCGATGCCTTCGATGCCCGTGATACCCTGGCTGGCCAGGTATTCGGGCAGGGTCATGGTGGAGCGCCAGTTGGAGGGCTCCTTGCAGCATTCCTTGACGATGAAGCCGGCCACGCGGATGTGGGCCGATTCGATGTCGTCGGGGTTGATGCCGTAATTGCCGACGTGGGGATAGGTCATGCACACCATCTGCCCGGTGTAGGACGGATCGGTGAGGACTTCCTGGTAGCCGGTCATGCCGGTGTTGAAGATGACTTCGCCGCCGGCGCTGCCCTCGCCGGTAAAAGTGTGGCCGTGGAAAAGGGTGCCGTCTTCGAGGGCCAAAATGGCTTTCATGCGTGTCTCCGGACGTGTTCGCTAAGGACCGCAACTTGCGGCCGGCGGCAGGGTATATCGGAAAGGGGCCGGCGTAAAGGGCCGGGCGTCCCCGGGTGCAGCGCTCACTTAAGGCCTCTTGGCGCGCTGCGCAAGGCCAAGTTCGATCAGGCGCGCGATAAGATCGGCGAAGCTCAGGCCCGCCGCCGCCGCAGCGCGCGGCAAAAGGCTCGTCGGTGTCATGCCGGGCAAGGTGTTGACTTCCAGGAGCCTCAGGCCCTCCGGGGCCAGGATGAAATCGGCCCGGCTGTAGCCGCAAAGCCCGAGAACCCGGTGGGCGGCCAAGCTTAGTCGCGAAAGTTCTTCGGTCACGGTTGGTTCCACCGGGGCCGGGCAGATCTCGTCGGCCGCGTCAGGCTCGTACTTGCTGGCGTAATCAAAAAACTCCCCGGCCTTGGGCCGGATGAGGATGGGCGGCAAGGCTTCGTCGCCCAGGACGGCGCAGGTGAGTTCCGGGCCGGAAAGACCCTCCTCAATCAGCGCGTCGTCGCCGTGGGCAAAGACTTTTTCCAGGGCGGCCGGCAGCTCCTCGGCCCGGCGCACCAGGGTCATGTGGATGCTCGATCCGCCGAGGTTGGGCTTGACGAACCAGGGCAGAGGGAAATCCGGGCGCGCGCTCGTGCCGGCGTCGCGGGGCACGAACACCCAGCGCGGCGTGGGCAGGCCGGCCTCCATGAAAAGTTGCTTGGAGGCGGCCTTGTTCAGCGCCAGAAACGACCCGGCCGGGCCGCTGCCCTGGTAGGGCACGCCGGCGGCGTCGAGCAGCGCCTGGGGCAGCCCGTCCTCGCCCGGCGCGCCATGGAGGCTTAAAAAGGCGAAATCGCAGGCCTTGGCCCGGCGCACAAAGCCGGGGAAGTCCTGGGAAAGGTCATAGGGCACGACCTCGTGGCCAAGGGACGTCAGGGCTTTTTCGATCTGGGCCGCGCCGGAGAGGGAAACAACCCGCTCACTCGACCAGCCGCCCGCAACCAAAAGTATTTTCATGGATGTCTATGCCAAGCGTTGCGGCCAGGGCCTGTTCGATGGCCTCGGCCTGTTGGAAGGACTCGCGGATGCGGCCCCGGATGTACTCGGTGGTTCCGTAGCGCACCAGCAGATCGTCAAAGCGCGCTTCCAGGGTCACGATCTGGTTGTGCTTGACCCGTTTGTCGCTATAAATGAGGGCCAGCGGCAAGAAATCGGCGGCGAGATCAATCTCGCGCGGCCAGTGGACATGGCACAGCACCCCCTGGGCCAGGGCCGGATTGCCGGTGATCTCCTGCACCCAGGCCGCCCCGAGCTGGCAGTGGTTGCCGCCGTGGCGGATGGTGTAGGTCTTGGCCAGATCGTGGAGCAGGGCGGCCGCCCGCACTGCTGCCACGTCCACGGCCAATCCCGCCGCCCGGGCCAGTTCGGCCAGGGCCGTGGCCAGACAGGCTACCAGTTCGCTGTGGGCCCGGATGTTGGGCAACATGCCGTAGGCGTCCCACAGCAAGCGGCACTGGGCGTCGGTGGGGACGGCATCCACCGGCGGCAGCTCGGCCACAAGCGGCAGGGCCGCGGCTTGGGTCGGGTGGAAATCCGCCTCGGGCGCGGCAAAAAGAGGCTTGCTGGTGCTGTCGGACATGGAAATGCAGCCGGAAGCGGGCGAAAAAAACGGTTCGCTCCCGGCCTTGGTTCTGATACCAACCCCGCTTAAAAAAGCAAAGGCCGACGTGGGGCATACGCGCCGGCAGGGAACCATAATGAAGAAATTCCGCATCCGCTACGAGACGAGACTCCTCTACGGCCTGGAAGGGACCGAAACCGTGGCCGCCTCGGGCAAGGGCCAGGCCATGCTGGCCGTTCAGGCCATGGTCCACCCGGACGAGCGTCTCAACGAGCCCTATTTCCACTTCGAACCCCTGACCATTCGTCAGATCGAGCCCGGCCGGTACGAAGTGGCCTTTCGCACCAAGGTGGAAAAACCCGTGTCCGGCGAAGTGGACGTGGAAGCAACCGACGCCGACAAGGCCGTGTCCAAGGCCCGGCTGGCCGTGCACCAGGAATTCATTCCCCCCAAATGCTTCAGGGCCGTGGCCGTGGAGGAGATCGGCGGCGCCTAGTCCGCCGGCCTTTTGACAAGCGCCGCGCCCATGCGCATATCTTTCGGACGCGCCGGCCAACCCGCCTGCCGCCAACCGCCAGACCCGGAGGTCCTCATGTGCCTTGCCGTTCCCATGGAAATCACCGCCATCCATGACAAGATCGCCGATGTGGAAATCGGCGGCGTCACCCGTCAGGTGCGCCTGGAACTCATCGACGCGGCTCCGGCTGTGGGCGACTACGTCATCGTCCACGCCGGCTTCGCCATCCGCCGCCTGGACCGGGAAGACGCCATCGAGACCATCAAGCTTTTCCAGGAAGGACTCAACCTTGAACTCCTTTGAGGCCTTCAAGGACCCGGCCCTGTGCCGGGCGCTGCTGGAGCGTCTGAAAAAAGAAGCCGACACGCCCTACCGGTTCATGGAAGTCTGCGGCACCCATACCGTTTCCATCTTCCAGTCCGGGCTGCGTAGCCTGCTGCCCCAGACCATCACCCACGTGACCGGCCCGGGCTGCCCGGTCTGCGTCACCCATGAATCCGAAGTGGCCTGTTTTCTGGAGCTGGCTGCCCGCGACGACATCGTGCTGGCCACCTTCGGCGACCTCATGCGCGTGCCCGGCCCCAAGGGCAAAAACCTCAAGACGGCCCAGGCCGACGGCGCGCGGGTCGAGGTGGTCTATTCCCCGGTGGATGCCCTGGCCGTGGCCGCCGCCAATCCCGGGCGCACCACGATTTTTCTTGGCGTCGGCTTCGAGACCACCGCCCCGGCCGTGGCCGCCACCATCCGGCTGGCCCGGGAGCAGAATCTGAAAAACTTCCGGGTGCTGAGCTTCCACAAGCTGGTGCCACCGGCCCTGGCCGCCCTGGTCGCCGACCCGGACATTAACATCGACGCGTTTATCCTGCCCGGCCACGTCTCGGCCATCATCGGCGCGGCCCCCTACGGCTTTTTAGCCGAAAAGCACGGGCTGCCGGCTGTGGTCACCGGTTTTGAACCCCTGGACATCCTGTCGGCGCTGCTCGAAATCACGGCCATGCGCGCCTCCGGCCGGCCGGCCGTGGTCAACGCCTACACCCGCGTGGTGGCCCACGACGGCAATCCCGTGGCCCGGGCGGTCATGGACGAGGTGTTCACCCCGGTCGACGCCCTGTGGCGCGGCCTTGGGACCTTGCCGGGCAGCGGCCTGGACATTCGCGAGGAGTTCGCCGACTTCGACGCCCTGCGCCTGCCCGGCGTCAGCCTGCCCGACGCGCCGCCCTTGGCCGGCTGCCGCTGCGGCGAGGTGCTCAAAGGCAAGATGGCTCCCAACGAATGTCCGCTTTTCGACAAGGCCTGCACTCCGGCCACGCCCGTGGGGCCGTGCATGGTCTCCACCGAAGGCGGCTGCGCCGCGTATCACAAGTATCGGTTGGAGCTGTAGAGAGAGAAGAGGGAAGATGCCTCCGGCGGCTGGGGGCCTGAGACCCCCAGACCCCCCGTATGGGGAAAAGGGGGTGAAGCAGTGGGATCGATCACACACAGGGAAGGGGCATGGACAAGGTTTTGCTTGATTACGGCAGCGGCGGCCGGGCTTCGCACCGGTTCGTGGCCGATCTGTTCTTCAAATATCTCGGCAACGACATCCTGGCCCGCATGGACGACGCGGCCGTGCTGTCGCTCACCGGCCCGGTGGCCATGAGCACCGACAGCTTCGTGGTGGACCCGATCTTTTTCCCGGGCGGCGACATCGGGTCGCTCGCCGTCCACGGCACGGTCAACGACGTGGCCATGATGGGCGCGCGCCCGCTTTTCCTCACCTGCGGCTTCATCCTGGAAGAAGGCCTGCCCATGGACGATCTGGCCAGGATCGTCGCTTCCATGGGGCAGGCCGCCCGCGAGGCCGGCGTACGCATCGTGGCCGGCGACACCAAGGTGGTGCCCCGTGGCGCGGCGGACAAGATCTTCATCAATACCACCGGCATTGGCGAAATCATGGTCGATCCAGCCCCCAGCGGGCACCGGGCGGCCGTGGGCGACGTGGTCATTGTCTCGGGTTCCATGGGCGACCACGGGCTGGCCATCCTCTCCACCCGCGAAGGCCTGTCCTTTGAGGCCCCGGTAGTCAGCGACAGCGCCTGCCTGGCCGGCATCGTGGGCAAACTGCTCGCCGCCGTGCCGGGCGTGCATGCGCTGCGCGACCCCACGCGCGGCGGGCTGGCCACCACCCTCAACGAGATCGCAGGCCAGTCCAACGTCGGCATTGAGCTGACCCAGGCCGACATCCCGATCCATCCGGCCGTGGCCGGCGGCTGCGCCGTGCTGGGCCTTGATCCGCTCTATCTTGCCAACGAGGGCAAATTTTTGTGTATTGTGCCCGAGGATCAAGCCCAGGCCGCCCAGGCCGCCATCACGGCCCATCCTCTGGGGGCCGGGGCCAAGGTCATCGGCCGGGTGGTGGCCGATCATCCGGGCAAGGTGGCCCTGGTCACGCCTCTGGGCGGCAAGCGGCTGCTGGGCATGCTCGAAGGCGAACAACTGCCGCGCATCTGCTAGGAACGCGTTTCTTACGGCAAAAAACGAAACAGTTGTTATAAAAGCGGCGTGATACGCGGCGCTGACACCATATAACCGACGGGAGCGCGGACATGAGCGTGTGCGATGTTGTGGTGATGGGGGCTATGGGGCGCATGGGCGCGACCTTCGTGCGGCTGATCCAGGCCGAACCGGCAGTCTTCCGGCTGGTCGGGGCCTTGGAGCGGGCGGGCTGCACCGCCGGGCTGGCCAATTTGCACTGCGAGATCGGCGACGATCTGGCCACGGTGCTGGCCAAATGCCCGGGCGCGGTGGTCATCGACTTCACCTCGCCGGAAAATTCCGTGAAAGTGGCCAGGACCGTGGCCGCCTCGGGCAATCCGTGCGTCATCGGCACCACCGGGCTTTCTGCCGAGCAGACCGCCGAACTGGCCGAAGCGGCCAAGAAAACGGCGCTGTTTTTCGCCCCCAACATGAGCGTGGGCCTCAACGTCCTTCTGGCCGTGCTGCCTGATCTGGTGCGCAAGCTCGGCCCGGCCTACAACATGGAAGTGATGGAAATCCACCACGGCAAAAAGGCCGACGCCCCCAGCGGCACGGCCATCAAGCTCGGCCAGTGCCTGGCCGAGGCCCGGGGCCTGGACTACGACACGGTCAAACGCCACGCCCGCGACGGCATCATCGGCCCGCGCACCAGCGATGAGATCGGCGTGGCCGCCCTTCGCGGCGGCGACGTGGTGGGCGACCACACGGTCTATTTCTTCGGCCCGGGTGAGCGCATCGAAGTGACCCACCGTGTCCATACCCGCGACACCCTGGCCCAGGGCGCGCTTCGGGCCGCCACCTGGATCGTCAAGCAAAAGCCCGGCAAGCTCTACAACATGGCCGATATGCTGGCCTAGCGGGCGGCCGTTTGTTCGCCCTATTCGGGGCAAGGCCGCGAAGCTGACGACCAAGCCCGCGTTGTTCCTGCGGGGGCAAAGCGGGCTTGTTGTCTATGCGGGGGCGGTCGATCACCGGTTGCCGGAGCAAAGGTGGTTCCCGTCAAGCGCCATTCACGGCCTGTTTGGCTTTCCGGCTGACAGAGAGCCAACCCCGCCGAACCTTCCTTGAATTTTTCTCCATGCGGGGGGTCCGGGGGCCTCAGGCCCCCGGCGGAGAGGGTAAGGCAGAGGCAGCGCCTCTCCTGGCCGCCGGAGGCAGACTTGCCGTTTCATCCGCTGACTGTTGACTGGTTTACGGCCCAGGTCGGCCGGCCCACGGACATCCAGTCCCTGGCCTGGCCGCGCATCGCCGCTGGCGAGCATGTGTTGGCCGTGGCCCCCACCGGATCGGGCAAGACGCTCACCGCCTTTCTGGCCGCCCTGGACGCCTTGGCCTGCGGCCGGTGGCCGGTCGGCCAGACCAGCGTGGTCTATGTTTCGCCGCTCAAGGCCCTTGGCGGCGACATCCGGGCCAACCTGGCCCGGCCGCTTTCGGGCCTTCGCCAGGCCTTCGCCGCCGCCGGCCGGGAGTTTCCCCGCATCCGGGCCGAGCTTCGCACCGGCGACACCCCGGCCGAGGCCCGGCGGCGCATGTTGCGCCAGCCGCCGGAAATCCTCATCACCACGCCGGAATCCTTGAACCTCCTGCTCAGTTCCAAGGGCGGGCGAGGGATGCTCGGGGCGGTGCGGCTGGTCATCCTGGACGAGGTCCACGCCGTGGCCGGCTCCAAGCGGGGGGTGTTTCTCATGGCCGCCGTGGAGCGGCTGGCGCTGTTGGCCGGCGAATTCCAGCGGGTGGCCTTGTCGGCCACGGTATCCCCCTTGGCCGAGGCGGCCCGGTTCGTGGGCGGTCTGGCTCCCGGTCCAGACGGCGTCCTGGCTCCCCGGCCCGTGGCCGTGGTGGAGAGCCGGGCGGCCAAGGCCATGGACGTGCGGGTGGAGTATCCGGACTGGAGCGAGCGCGAAGGCTCCAGGGATTCCTTCCTTTCCATCGTGGCCGGACGCATCCGTCGCCGCATCGCGGCCAATCGGACCACGCTGTGTTTTGTCAACAGCCGTAAGCAGTGCGAAAAACTGGCCCGGCTGCTCAACGCCGAGATGGAAACGCCGCTGGCCTACGCCCACCATGGTTCGCTGTCCAAGGAACTGCGCCAGGCCGTGGAAACGCGCCTCAAGGCCGGCGAACTCAAGGCCGTGGTGGCCACCCATTCCCTGGAGCTGGGCATCGACATCGGTTCGGTGGACGAGGTCTTGCTCGTCGAGTGCCCGCCCACGGTGAGCGCGGCGGTGCAGCGCATAGGCCGCTCCGGGCATGGCGTGGGCGAGGCGAGTCGGGCGGTTTTCTTGCCCACTTCGGAAAAAGACCTGCTGGAAGCGGCGGTCATGGCCCGGGCGGCGGCCGGCCGCGACATCGAACCCCTGCGTTTGGTTGATGCGCCGCTGGATGTCCTGGCCCAGGTGCTGGTGGCCATGCTCGGGGTCGAGACCTGGGACGTGGTCGCGCTTTTCGCCGCCGTGCGCCGCGTTTACGCCTACCGCGAGCTTTCCCGGGCCGCCTTTGACCTGACCCTGGGCATGTTGGCCGGGCGCTACGCCGCCACGCGTCTGCGCGAACTTTCGCCGCTTGTCGCCATCGACGCCCTGGACGGCACGGCCAGCGCCCGGGCCGGGGCGCTGCTGCGGCTGTACGCCTCGGGCGGGGTCATCGCCGATCGGGGCTACTACGCCCTTCGCCGCCAGGATTCGGCCACGCGCCTGGGGGAACTCGACGAGGTGTTCGTCTGGGAGGCGCGGCTTGGCCAGGTGTTCGCCTTTGGCGCGCAAAACTGGCGCATTGAGCGCATCACCGACGCCGACGTGTTCGTGTCGCCGGCTCCGGTCGGGGCCGTGCCGGCTCCATTTTGGCTCGGCGACCCGCGCCAGCGCGACCGCCATTTTTCCGGGCTGGTGGCCGCCTTTCTGGAAGAAGCCGACGCCCGCCTGGACGATCCGGCTTTTGCCGCCGCGTTGGCCACGGAATATTTCCTGGACCCCCAGGCCGCGCAAGCCCTTGTCGGCTACTTGCGCCGCCAAAAGGAGACCACGGGCGCGGCCCTGCCCCATGCCCGCCATCTGCTCATCGAGGTGACGGACACCGGCCCGGGCAGCGCGCCCGGCAATCAGGTGATCCTGCACGCCCCCTTGGGCCTGGCCGTCACCGCGCCGCTGGGGCTGGCCCTGGAAGCCGCCCTGGAAGCCAGGCTCGGCCACGGCGTGCCGGTCTATGCCGGCAACGACTGCGTGGCCGTGACCTTGCCCGGCGAGGTCGATCCGCTGGAGGTGTTGGCCGCCGTGCCTGCCCGACAGGCGGCGACGCTGCTTCGCGACCGGCTGGAAGGTTCCGGCGCATTTGGCGCGGCTTTTCGCGAGGCGGCCGGCCGGGCGCTGCTGTTGCCCCGTGACGGCTTCGGCAAGCGCCAGCCCTTGTGGATCACCCGGCTGCGGGCCAGAAAGCTTCTATCCGCCGTGGCCGGCTACGGCGATTTCCCCATCGTGCTCGAAGCCTGGCGGACGTGCTTGGTCGATCTCTTCGATCCCCAGGGGTTGGCCGGGTTCCTGGCCGCCGCCCAGTCCGGGGCCATGGCCGTGACCGTGGTCCGCACCCGGACCCAAAGCCCCTTTGCCGCCGACATCGTCTGGCGGCACGTCACCGAATACATGTACCTGACCGACGCCGGCACGGCCTCCGGCCCCACCGGCGCCCGGCCCGATCTCGTGGCCGAGCTGACCCGCCGGCCCGACCGTCCGGCCGTGCCCGAGGCCGTGGCCCGGACCTTCGAGGCTCGTCGCCAGCGGCTGTATCCGGGCTATGCGCCGGTCAATGCCGCCGAACTGCTGGAATACGTCAAGGAGCGGGTTGTCGTGCCCGGGGATGAGTGGCGGGACATGCTCACCGCCATGGAGCGCGACCATGGGCTGGCCCCGGCCGCCCTGGAAGCCGCCCTGGCGGCCAAGTTGGCCTGCTTTGCCACACCTCCCGAGCCGGCCATCGTCGCCCTGGAGCGGGCAGCCGAGGCGACCGTGGCGCTTTACGGCGACGCGGGGCTTTTCAAGCCCGTGGCGGCCAAGGCCAGGTTGCCGCATCGAGCCAAGGATACGACCGAGGACCAAGGCGCTGTCCGGGAAGGACTGCTTGCCCAATGGCTGAGCTATTACGGGCCGCGCTCCCTGGACGATTTGGCGTCGCGTCTCGGCCTGGACTCGGCAATACTTCAAGCGGTGCTTGAGGATTTGCAGGCGGCCGGGACCGTGGTCAGCGGCCGGCTCGTGACCGGCCGGGACGAAACCTTGTGGTGCGACGCGGCCAATTTCGAGACCCTGCTGCGTCTGGCCCGGGCGGCTCGGCGGCCGGCGCTGGCCGCCTTGCCGCCGGACAAGCTGCCGTATTTTCTGGCCGTCTGGCAGGGCGTAGCCCAACCGGCCAAGGATGCGGCGGCCCTGGCCGAACGCCTGGAGCGTCTGGCCTGTCTGCCCCTTGCCGTCGCCGCCTGGGAGGCCGACGTGCTGCCGGCCCGCGCCCTGGCCTACGACCCGGCCCTGCTCGACGCCGCCCTGGAGGACTCGGGCCTTCGCTGGTTCGGCGCGGGAACCAAAAAGGTGCTGTTTGCCCGCCCCGATGACCTCGATCTGGCTGGTTTTGCCCGGCGCGCGCCAGATGTCGGGCTGTTTCCGGATCCCCGTGCCGCTTACGATTTTTCGGCACTCCTCGACATCACGGGCTTGCCGCCCAAGGCCCTGGCCGAGCGGTTGTGGCAGGCCGTCTGGAAGGGCGAGGCGTTCTGTTCTGCCTTGTCCGTGCTGCGCCGGGGCTTGGTCAACGATTTCACGGCCGAGGACGCCTATGTGCCTGCTCGCGGCGGCTCGTCCCCTGGCCGCCCGGTCCGGCGCGGTTTTCGCCGCACGCCGCCCGGGCGTTTCGCCGGTTCGCTGCCGTTGTCCGGCTCCTGGCAGGCGCTTGTCCCGCCGCCGCTGCCGGACGATCCCCTGGCCGTCGAGGAACTGGCCATGGACCGGGCTAGACTGTTGCTCGCCCGCTACGGCGTAGTTTGCCGCGACATGCTGGCCCGGGAGTCGGCCGCTTTGAGCTGGACCGCCGTCTTCCGGGCGCTGCGGCGCATGGAGCTGACCGGCGAGGTCGTATCCGGCGAATTCTTCACCGGCCTCTCCGGCCCCCAGTTCGCCAATCCCGGAGCCGTGCGCTTGCTTGCCGCCGGCCTTGTCGGCGACGACCCCTGGTGGGTCGCTGGCGTTGATCCTGCCGCCGTCTGGGGTTTCGGCCAGGACTCGACGGCCCTTGCCCTGCCGCGACGCACGGCCGGCGCCTACGTCGCCTTTGCCGGCCCGCGCCCCGTGGCCGTCGTCGAAGCCGGCGGCGCGCGCCTGCGCCTGGCCCTGGCCCCGGACGATCCCGGACTAGCTGTGGCGCTTTCGCCCCTGGTCCATCTCCTGTGCCGCCTCGCCTCTCCCGTGCCGCGCCTGACCGTGGCGACCATAAACGACGTCCCGGCCGACAAAAGCCCCTACCTCGCGGCGCTGCGCAGCCTCTTCGAGGTTGTGGGCGAACGCCGGGGAGTCACTCTATATCGGTCGCGTTCGTTGTAGCGAAGGGGAGGGAGGAGAAGAGGGGGGATGCCCGGCGGCTGGGGGGCTGAGGCCCCCAGACCCCCGCACTTGGAGAAAAGGTAAAGGGGGGACGGTGGGGATTGGCGTTTTGCCGGCCGGGCCTGAGGCCCTCAAATGGTGAAGCGAGGGCTATGCCGTCGTCGGTGACGTCAGAAGGCGGCGAGGCGGGCAGCGGCGGCCTGGGACAGGCGCGTCAGCACGGCCGGCAACTCAGGGCCGGCCAAAGCGGCGGCCAGGGGCGGATGGCTGGCCAGGCGCAAAGCCAGGCTCCAGCCGCCCGGCGCGGCGGGATCAAGGCGGATGTCCTCGTAGAAGATGGCAAAGCCGCCGATCTCGCCGGCCAGGACGCCGTGGAGCAGCTCCAACACGGCGTAGGCAAAATATTTTTCCACATCCGCGCCGTGCCGGCTCGTGTTCAAGGCGGCGGCAAAGGTGGGCCAAAGGGCGGTTTCCAGGCTCTCGAAGGCGTTTTGGGCGGACATGGCGGCGTCTCCGTGGCGAAAAACCGTTGGGTACGGCAGGCCGGCCCCGGGCGCAAGTCCCCTTGCCATCTGGCAAAGCTTTGGCCATGACGGAGATGGTCCGAAATCCCTCGCCAAGGAGCCGCCCGCCATGCCCGTGCCCAGCCTGCCCGACGCCGCCGTCCTGACCCGAAGCGTCAACCGCGACCTGCGCCGCCAGGTGAGCGAACTGGCTCCCTGGTTCGCGGCCAACATGCCGGCCTACTATTTCCGTACCCACGACGCCGCCGAGCAGGCCCGCCACCTGCGCACCGTCATCTCCGGCGAGGTGCTGACCGGCGGCCAATCGGCCACCCTCTGGGACGCCACCCGCACCCGCCTGACCCGCATCGCCCCGGCCGACGGCTCCTGCCTGCTCGACCATCTGGCCGAACGGGTTGACGACAATATTCGCACCTCGCGGCTCTACGCCTCCCTGGACGGCCGTTTGCGGCTGGACACCTTTCTGCTCGATCCCCAGCCGCCGGTGGCCCCCAAAAGCCCGGCCATGCGTCGGGCCGTGGCCGCCATGACAGCCGGCGGGCATCTTGACGACCGTTTCCGCCAGGCCTTCACCGCCTTTCTCGGCGGCGCGCCGGCCGACTACGTCGAGAAGTTCGATCCCCTGCGCGCCGCCCGCCACTTCGCCCTGGCCCGGGAACTCGACGGCCGCGACGGCGTGCGGGTGGAGATGCATTTACTTGCCGACGCTTCCGAGAGCCGGCTCGTTGTCGCCATGCGCGAACCGCCCCGGTCCGGACTTTTGCTGCAAGTGGCCCAGGCCGTCATGTCCGAGGGCCTGTCCATCCTGCGCGGCTATTCCGACAGATTTGTCCTGGCCGGCGGCGACTTGTCGGTCATCAGCCTCTACGTCGCCCGGGAAGGCCAGGCCCTGGACCCGGCCGACGCGGCCTGGAAACGGCTGCGGCTGCTCATGCGCCGGGTCAAGTGGAGCGTGCCGGCCAAGGATCATCCCCTGGCCGTCCTGGCTTCGGAGCACGGGTTTGCCCAGGAGGAAGTTGAGCTGCTCGCGGCCGGTTGCGAATGCGCCCGGCAATTTTTGCTGCCGCGAAACCGCTACGCCTTTTCCATGGACAACGTGCAAGGCGTCCTTCTCGCCCATCCGGCCCGGGCCAGGGCGCTGCTGGACGTGTTTGCCGCCCGGTTTGATCCGCAACTGCCCGTGCGGCATCGGGAAACCGACGATGCGCCGCTGGCCGGAGCCGTGCTGGACGGCCTCGACGACGATCTGGCCCGCCAGGTGTTTGCCGCCGTCATCGAACTGTGGCGGCATGTGCTGCGCACGAACTTTTATCTGGCCGACCGTTTCGGTCTGGCTTTCCGTCTCGCCCCCGGCGTTATCGAGGCGATTGGCGGCGCGCCCCGGCCGGACGGGGAGCACCTGCCTCATGCGCTCTTTTTTATTGCCGGCCCGAAAATGCGCGGTTTCCATGTGCGCTACCGCGAGATGGCCCGGGGCGGGGTGCGGCTGGTGCGGACCCGGACCTGGACCCAGCTCGAACTGGAATCCGGCCGGCTTTACGAAGAGGCCAAGCATCTGGCCGAGTCCCAGCAGCTGAAAAACAAGGACATCCCCGAAGGCGGAGCCAAGGCCGTGCTGCTCCTTGATCCCGGCGCCGATCCCACCCTGGCGCTCAAAAGCGCCGTGGATGGGTTGCTCGACCTGCTCGTGCCCGGGGACGAGGCCGATACCCTTCCCGGCGTGGTCGATTACCTGGGCCGGCCCGAACTCGTCTATCTCGGCCCAGATGAGGGCATCACCCCGGATCACATCCGCTGGATCGTGCGCCGGGCCGCCAAACGCGGCTACGGCTGGCCCCGGGCGTTTATGAGTTCCAAGCCCGAGGGCGGCATCAATCACAAGCGTTACGGCGTGACCAGCCTTGGCGTGCTGGAATTCGCCGACGCCTTTTTGCGCGAGGCCGGCATCGACCCCGACCGCCAGGAATTCACGGTCAAGCTGACCGGCGGTCCGGCCGGGGACGTGGCCGGCAACGCCCTGATCCAGCTCTTTGCCCGCTACGGCGACCGGGCCAAGGTGCTGGCGGTCAGCGACGGACACGGCGCGGCCTATGATCCGGCCGGCCTGGACGCGGCCGAGCTGGCCCGCCTGGTGGCCGCCGAAACCTCCATCACCGGCTTTGACCCGGCCCGATTGTCCGGCCCGCAAGCCTTTGTCCTGGCCGCCGACACGCGAGAGGGGGCCAAGGCCCGAGCCAGCCTGCACAACACCGTCACGGCCGACCTCTTCATCCCGGCCGGCGGCCGCCCGGACACCATCAACGACGCCAACTGGAGCGCCTTTTGCGACGAAACGGGCCGTCCCTCGGCCCGGGTCGTCATTGAGGGGGCCAATCTCTTTTTGACCTCCGGCGCGCGCCGGGGACTGGAAGCGGCCGGGGTGCTCATCGCCCCTGGCCCCTCGGCCAACAAGGCCGGGGTCATCTGCTCGTCCTACGAGATCCTGGCCGGCATGGCCATGACCAAGGAAGAACTGGCCGCCTGCCATGGCCGCTACGTCGAGGAAGTGCTGTTGATTCTTGGCCGCAAGGCCCGAAACGAGGCCGGGCTGCTGCTGCGCGAACGCCGCCGTCGCGGGGGCACGACGGGACTGGTGGGATTGAGCCGCGAGACATCGCTGGAGATCACGGCCCTCAAGGACGCCCTGAGCGAAGCCATGGCCCGGCAGGCCCCAACCGTGGCCGACATCGCTGCCGACACGTTGCTGACGGAGCTTATTGCCGCCCACTGCCCGCCGCTGGTGGCGGCGCGCCACCTGGAGCGGCTTTTTGCCGTGGCGCCGGCGGCCTATCTCCACGCCGTGGCCGCGGCCCAGGCCGCCTCGGCCATCGTCTACGCCGAAGGACTGGGCTGGCTGTCGCGTCTGGCCGGCCTGCGCGACCTCATGGCCGTGGTTCGGGCCTATTTCGCGGCCGCCGGGGAGCTGGACCGCCGGCTGGCCGCCCTGGGCCGCAGCCGGATGCCCGGCCGTGACGAACTGGCCGGCCTTTTGGCCCGGTCCGGGCGCAAGGTGCTGTGCGAACAGGCCCTGGGCCTGGATGGCCCGGCAGCGGGCGGGGAGGGCGAGAGGCGCTAGATCTTGATGGGCGGGAGTTCGATGCGCGGCGGCGTGTCCCAGATGCGCTCAAGGAGCCTTCTGGCTTCGGCCAGATCGGGATTGATGGCCAGGGCTTCCCGGGCGGTCTTCTCGGCCTCGGCCAGATTGCGCTGCTCGTAGTAGACCCGCGCGATGTTGAGCAGTAAATGGTCGTCGGTGGGGGAGAGTTCGCGAGCCCGGAAATAGTATTTGAGCGCCTCGTCGAAAAGGCCCTTTTTGCGCAGGTTGATGCCGAACTCGTTGAACAGGTGCTTGTGGCGCGGCTCGAAGGCTTCTTCCAGACGCACAAGGCGGTCGAAGATGTAGGAGGCCTTTTCGGTCTTGTCCATGGCCAGATAAACCAGCCCCAGGCCGAAGTTTGCCCGGATGTTGTCCTCGTCGATGCGCTTGATCTTGAGATATTCCTGCTCGGCGCTGGCCGGCTTGTTGGACGCCCGGTAATGGTCGCCCACGAGCAGGGGTTGGCTGAGCAGCCGATAGCTCAGGTCCGGCTCCAGGTGGTAGTCCTCGAAGAGTTTCTCCCTGGTGATGCGAAAGGGCGCGCCCTGGCGCTTGAAGTCCATGTCCAGGCTCTGGACGTCGAAGGCGTTGTCCTCGATTTCCTTGACGAACCAGTAGGTCTCGGACTGGGCGGTCCGTTTGGTGACGCCAAAGCCCACCGTGACGGCGGTTTTGAGGGAAAAGATGCCGTTGATCTGATTTTCCTGGCTCATGTGCGGCCTGGGTGCTCAGACGTCCCTGACCAGGGCGGCCTGGCCGGGGGCGGGGGCGGTTGTCTGCGGTGGTTGGGCGAGGCCGTCATATTGCTTGGCCCGCAGTTTGGCCAGGAGCTGGGCGGCTTCGGGGAACGGATCGCGCAGCATGGTGGCCTGCTCCAGGTGGTGGATGGCCCGGTCGTAGTCCTTGGCGAAGATGCAGGCCTTGGCGATGTTGTAATGGAGGTTTTCGTCCTTGGGGGTCAGGGTCAGGGCCTGGGTGTAGGCGTGCAGGGCTCCGGGATAGTCGCCGCGCTTGCGCAGATCGATGCCAAGCGAATTGTAGGGGTTGACCGCGTCGGGATTGGCTTGCAGGATTTCGGCGAAGAGTTCCTTGAGTTCGGCCAGACGGTCCTGGAGGGCGAGGATCTCGGCGGATTTGTCGAGATAGGCCCGGTAGTTGGCGTCGTCGCCCTTGCCTTTGTAGGCGTGGGCCATGCCCTGGTAGGCTTCGGCGTACATGGCGTTTAAGGCCAGGGCCTTGTTGAAGGCCACGATGGCCTTGCCGTATTTTTGCCGGTGCAGGTAATCCATCCCCTTGTTGAACCAGACGGCGGATTCGTTTTCCTCTTCCACGATTTCGGAAAATTCCTGCAACGCCTCATCGAAGCGGCCTTGCTGCACCAGCTCCTGGGCTGTTTGCATCTGCTCGACTTCCACTTCGTCAACGCTGGTGGTTTCCAGGGCCATTTGCAGATGCCGCTCCAGGGTGGTCATGGAATAAGGGCGGATGACGTAGCCGTTGCAGCCGGCGGCAATGGCCTTGACCACGTTTTGCAGCCCGCTTTCGGTGGTCACCATGATGACGGGCAAAAGTTTGGAGCGGGTGGCTCGGCGCAGGGCGCGCAGACAGCTTGCCCCGTCCATCCCCTTGACGGCGGCGTCGATGAGCACCACCTGGACGGCGTCTTCCTTGATGGGATCAAGCAGATCGTCGAGTTCGTCGGAGACGATGACGTTTTTGATCTTGAGATCAAGACAGCACTTTTTGTCTCGGGCGGCATGATGCTGGTTGTTGGTGAGGATGGCGACGGAGATGTTCGGCGTTTCCATGCTGCGCTCGGTAGTCGGGATAAAGTGCGCCTGTCTTGCACGCGATCCGGGCCGGGAAAAGCTTGACGCCGAGCCTGGAGGCCAAGAAAGAGCGGGAATTGTCGTGCTTTAGAAAGGTACCATGCGTCGGCGGCAAAACCAAGGAAAAAAGCGGAAGTTCGGCGAGGCCGATTTGCCGACCGTTGCTGTGCCGGTGCAGAAGATGTCGCCGCCATGATTTACACAGCAACAATACCAAGTGGCATACATGTTCCTCCGTAATGTCCGTGGTCTCCCTGGACGTTTCTGGAACAGCCGAGCACCTTGCCCGATTGCGGCGTCGGCCTGTTGCGGCCGCGCCGGCCAAGCATGGCGGTTTGCAACTACAACAGAGGCTTCCAATCTGTCGTCGCGACAAGGGCGTCCTGGCGTTTCCTGAGCGCGACGCAACGTCGCCGCGCGACGGCAGGAGCGGCTGCTTTTTCGTGCCGGCTACCAGCCGCCGCCGCCGCCGCCTCCGCCGCCGCCGCCAGAACTCCCGCCGCCTCCCGAGCCGGAAGACGACCCCGGGGCTGTGGACGAGGCACTGATGGCCGAGGAAAACCCCGAGCCGAGGTTGTCAGCGAAACCGCCGAAGTCCCCGGAACTCCAGCCATGGCCGACATACCAGACCGGCTGGTAGCCCTCGGCCGCGGCCCGCGCCAACACGTCGGCGAACTGGGCCGCCCAGTCGTTTTCCACGTCCAGGGCCAGGGCGTAGGGCAGATAACGCTCGAAAAGCTCGGGCGTGCGCTCCGGTGGGGTGAGCATGTTGAGCCGTTCGCGCTCGCCCACGCGGAGGTAGAGCCGAAACCCCTCCAGGGCGTCCATGACCCGGCGGCCGGCCTTGGTCGGGGCCTTGAGCAGGTGGCGAAAGATCGCGGTTTCCACGGCGATGGCGGCCAGACAGGCGGCCGCCGGCCAGGAGACGGCAATGGAAAGGAAGGCCAGGGCGGCCAGCTCGCCAAGGACGAAGGGCAGGGCGAACAAACAGGCAAAGGCCGCGCCGATGATGCTCAGAAAGCGCGGCCGGGCCTTGGCCTTGGCCAGGGCCTGCAGGGCGCGCATGGTCAGGGCGGCTACGCCGAAGCTCCACACGCCAAGCCAAGCCAGGGTCATGCCGGCCATCTCCGGCTCGTCGGCATGGATGGCGACCAGGGCGAAGACCAGCAGGCAAAGCGCCACGCCGACAAAGAAATACGCCCGGTTGACTTGGAAATGGCTGCCCTCGTACCGGTCCTTGAGGTCATCGCGAAGGGCCTTTTGCGCCGTCCGCACGGCTTGATGGTTTTCCTGCTCCAGGCGCACGGCCGGCGCGCCGTCAAGCAGCGCCTCAAGGAGGCCGGCTTGCCAGGAACCCTGGGGAAAGCGGTTCTTGCCGCGTCCGACAATGTAGGTTCCGTCGTCGTCCTCGATGACGGCCCCGCCGGCCACGGCCATTTCCACCACCCCGGCGGCAAAGGCCTTGTCGTCATAGCCCATGCGGCGCAGGTAGCGGGCGCCCGGGGCGCTGACGCCGTCCGGGGGCGAAAAAAGCGGGATGGTGATGCCTTTGGCCGGATCGCGGCCGACAATGAGCCAGGCCACAACGAAAAAGACCGTCACCACCACCAGTCCGGCGGCTGCGAGGTGAAAGGCCCGGCTGGTCAGGATGCGTTCGGTTGGCGTGGGCAGGGTGACGAAGCCCTTGGGAAAGCTCACGGCCACGGTCAGGCCCGAACCTGGGGGCAGAGGTTTGGTCGTATGGCAATAAAACGTGCCCGGCCCGGTATGGGCGGTGAAATCCCGGCCCTTGGCCCCGGCCGGACCGGTGTAGGCGGCCCACTGTCCCGGCTGGGCCCCGGGCGGCAGGAAGACCGTGACCGAGGCCTGGTCGATGGGCAGCCGCCAGCCGTTGCCGGTGACGTTCCAGTAGAGTTCGTCGTAGTCCGTGAACTGCCCGACCTGGCCGTTAGTGGCGTAGGTCAGCTCATACGTGTGTTCGCCCGGGTCGAGGAGCTTCCCCTTTTTGCCCATGTAGACCATGACGCCGTTGCCGGCCGATTCGGTGTGGTAGTCTTCGCCACGTCCGTCGCGACGAACGCCGAGGACCTTGAAGCCGACCGTCACGGTCTTGCCGCCGGGAATGTCGTAGCGGGTGGGGAATTCGCGTACGATGCCCTGGCGGATGGACTGGCCGGCGGCCAGCACGCGCAGGGTCTCGACCACGGTGAGGTCGCCGCTGGCGGTGATGGTCACCCGACTGTCGAAGGACAGGATGCGTTCGGTCTGGGCAGCGGCTGGGCAGGCCAGAGCGGCCAGCAAGCCCAGGGCCGCCAGCGTAGCGCACCGGGAAAACAATGCCCGGATAAGGCGTGATAAAGTGTTTTTCCTCAAGGTTGGCCGGCCTGCCGCCCAGGGCGTTTCTCCAGGGTGTGACACGAGAAAGCCGCCGGGCCGGAAGGCCGCTCGTTTCACGAACCGGCTCCGGCGTCGAAGCTCACACGCGGCACGGCGCGGTCAGCCGGGTCCTCAATCTCGAAATAGGGCAGGGAGCCAAAGCCCATGGACGAGGCCAGCAGGTTGGCCGGAAACGTCTGGGAGCGGTTGTTTTGCTCCCGAGCCGCGCCGTTGTAGTAGCGCCGGGCGAGCTGCAGTTCCGACTCGATGGCGGCCAGTTCCTGTTGCAGGGAGGCGAAATTCTCGCTGGCCCGCAGTTGGGGATAGCCTTCGGCCACGGCGAAAAATCGGGTGAGGGCCTGGGTGAGTTCGCCTTCGAGGCGGTAGCGGGCGGCTTCATCGGCAGTGCCTTGGATTTTCGTGCGCAGGCCGGTCACGGCTTCCAGCACGCCGCGTTCATGGCCCATGTAGCCCTTGACGGCTTCCACCAGATTGGGAATGAGGTCGGCCCGGCGTTTGAGTTGGACATCAACGCCGCTGCGGGCTTCTTCGGCCAGGTTGCGGCCCCGGATCAGGCCGTTGTAGAGGGCGATGCCGTAGAGGCCGATAAGCAGGGCGACGCCGAGGACGACGGACAGTGCGATCATGGCGGAACTCCTTTGTCGGGAAACGGCGCATGAGCCGATACTGCAAGGTCATACGGAAACCGGCCGGCCAAGGCAATGGCCGGTTGCGGCCAAGCCTTCCCATGCCGCCTTGGCGGTGGTAGACGGGAGGGGCGACGGACCATGAACAGGGAGCGAACACGATAATGGGCGCAATCGGTATTTGGGAAGAAGAAGGCCGTCGCCTTGACGCCGGCGGCCTGAGCGCGTTGCTGTCGGCCTTTGGCCACGACGCCCGCGTCCTTGTCCCTGGTCTGCCCCTGGCCGCGGACCTTGAAGCGCTGGTGGCCAAGGCCGGGCTGCTTGCGGTCCACGGTGCGGCGGTCGTCGCCCGAAGGTCCGCAGCTGGCACGGCCGGGTTTCCGGTGCTGGCCGTGCTGCCGTCAGGAGCCGACGACGCGGCCGTCGCCGCTGCCCTTGGCGTCGCCGACGAAGTGATCCGGGAGCCGGTCGGATCGAAGGAATTGGCCGTACGCCTGGGCAAACTCCTGGATCTGTTTCGGCAAGCGGCCGAGAGCTGCGAAATGGCCGTCTGCCGGGCGCGCCAGGAAGCGGCCCTGGCCGAGGCCACGGCCGATCTGTCCCGCCGGGTAAACGCCCTGGACTGCCTGTCCAAGGTCCATGCCGTGATCCAGCGCTTCGGCCAGCCGCGAAACCGCCTCTTCAAGGACGTCATCGCCTTGCTGCCCCCGGCCATGCGCCGCCCCGAAGCGGCTCACGCCCGTCTGCTGGTCGATGGGACCGTTTACGAGACGCCCGGCTTTCGCTCCTGTGCCCAAAGCCTGCGCATTCCACTGGCCGGCTCGGCCCAGCCCGAGGCCGCCCTGGAAATCCACTACGAAACACCCGACCCGAAACAGCCGGACATTGTTTTTCACGAGGACGAGGCAGAGCTGGCTTTGCTCGTTGCCCAGCGCCTGGGCCGGACCCTCAGCCGGCTTGGGTCCGAGGCGGCACTGGCGCGGGAACGTGAATTTTCCGCCCTGCTCATGGACGCCCTGCCCGGCGGGGTGCTGCGTTTCAATCGCCATGGGGCCATCGTGTTCAGCAACCCCCGGGCAGCGGCCATTCTGGAGCTGCAGCAGCGCGTCCTGGCGGGAAACATGTTCGACGACGCCGGGTTCGGCGCTGCCGACGCCGAAGGCCGTCCCCTGGCCCGAGCCGAGCATCCCTTTGCCCGGGTGCTGGCCACGGGCAAGCCGGTCTACGACATGCCGCTTTCCGTGGTCCGTCCCGGCGGCGGCCGGCGATTTTTGTCGGTCAGCGCCGCGCCGCTTTTCGCCCCGGACGGCGGCATCGACGAGGTGGTGGTCAACATGGTCGATGTCAGCGGCCAAAAGGCCCAGGAGCGCCAGCTCGCCCATGCCCTCAAACTCGAATCCCTGGGCCAGCTGGCCGCCGGCATCGCCCACGAGATCAACACGCCTGTGCAGTATGTGCTGGGCAACCTGGAATTTCTGGGCAATGCCTTCGGCCGCCTCATCGAGACCCTGGACGGCCTGGCCGCCGCCGCGCTCGACGCCGAGGGCGATCTGTGCCTGACCGAAGAGTTGGCCCGGATGCTGGCCGACGAGGAACTGCGGTTTCTGCTTGAGGAATCGCCGTCCGCCATCCGCGAATCCCGGGAAGGCCTGGACCGGGTGACGAACATCGTTTCGTCCATGAAACGCTTTTCCCATCCCGGCAATGAGCTGCCTATGGCCGTGGACGTGGGGCAGGCCGTGGCCGACACCCTGGCCGTGTCACGCGGAGCCTGGAAGTTCGCCGCCGACGTGCGTCTGGACATCGACGCGGGACTGCCGCCGGTGCTGTTCGTGCCCGGCGATCTGCACCAGGTGCTGCTCAATATCATCGTCAACGCCGCCCAGGCCATCGAGGAGCAGCACGCCGCCACGGACGGCAAGGGGCATATCGACATCCGGGCCGTGCAAAACGGCCCGGATGTGGAGCTGACCGTGGCCGACGACGGGCCGGGCATGTCCGAAGAAGTGCGCCAGCGCGTTTTCGATCCCTTTTTCACCACCAAGCCCGTGGGCAAGGGCACGGGACAAGGGCTGGCCCTGGTCCACGGCATCCTCAAGCGCCACAAGGCCCGGGTGGAGGTGCTGTCCGCCCCGGGCCAGGGCACGAGTTTCGTCCTGAGCCTGCCCGTGGCCGATCTGCCGGAAATCGGCCGTTAGAGTCGCCGCTGCGGCTCCGCTTGCGGCAGGCCTTTGCCCCGGCGACGTAGCGGCCAGCCGTCCGTTATATCGAACCAAAGCCTGTCTTCGGGGTCGGAAACGGCCTTGTGCCGGGGTTGCCGACGATCACGGCCGGGGATAAAGTCGAGTCTTTGCCGCGTCATTTCGACTTGCCCGACGCCAGGAGGACGCATGGCCCTCGACCCCGCTTTTCCCGCTGCCCCGGGCGCGACCACGCCCGTGGTCGCCACCTGCACCCGCGACTGCCCAAGCGCCTGCGGCTTGATCGCCCATGTTCGGGACGGCCGGGTGGTCAAACTGACCGGGAACCCCGCCCATCCCGTCAACCGGGGCACGGCCTGCCGCAAGACGCCGGGTTTCCTGCGGCGCATGACCAGCGACAAGCGCGTGACCACGCCGCTGCGGCGCGTGGCCGGCCAGTGGACGCCGGTGTCCTGGGACGACGCCCTAGACGAGATGGCCGAGCGCCTCAAGGATTGCGTGGCCCGCCATGGCCCGGAATCGATCCTCTATTACATGGGCTTTGGCGAACGCACGGCGCTCAAAATCGTCAACGCCCGGTTTTTCGCCCACCTGGGCGGGGTGACCACCCTGCGCGGCACCTTGTGCGGCGGCACGGGCTACGCCGCCCAGGGCCTGGACTACGGCCCCCGCGTTTCCCACGATCCCCTGGACCTCCAAAACGCTCGCACCATCGTCTTGTGGGGCAGAAATCCCGCCGCCACCCAGTTCGGCCTCATGCCGCATCTGCGCGCCGCCCGGGAGCGCGGGGCCAGCATCGTGCTGATCGATCCGCGCCAAAGCGAATCCGCCGCCCTGGCCGATTTGCTCGTGCAGCCAAGGCCCGGCCGCGACGCGTTCCTGGCCCTGGCCGTGGCCAAACGCATCATCGAGGCCGGTTGGGAGGATCGAACCTTTCTCGAAACCCGGGCCGACAATCTGGCCGGCTACTTGGCCTTGCTGGCCCGGTGGAGCATGGACGAGCTGGTCGCCGCCTGCGACGTGCCCCTGGCCGTGGTCGCCGCCTTGGCCGAGGCCTACGCCCAGGGCAAGCCCACGGCCACCATGCTCGGCTGGGGCCTGCACCGCTTTACGCTCGGGCACGAGATGGTGCGCGCCGTGGACGCCCTGGGCGCGGTCTCGGGCAACATCGGCCTGGCCGGCGGCGGCGTGTCCCAGGGGTTCGAGGAGTGGGGGCCTTACGACCCGGACCTGTGGGGCGAGGGCCTGCATCCGCCCCGGCGAACGCTGCTCATGCCGCAGATCGGCCGAGAGATTCTCGAAGCCAAGGACCCGCCGGTGGAAATGGCCGTCATCACCGCCGCCAATCCGGTCTGCATGGCCCCGAATTCCGACCTCGTGGCCAAGGCGCTCAACTGCGTGCCCTTTGTGGTCCACATGAATCTCTTTCTCGACGACACGGCCGAGCACGCCGACCTGTTTTTGCCCTGCGCCGCTTTTTACGAGCAGCGCGACTTGGTGGCGAGCTTTGGCCACAACTACGTCGGGCCGCTGGTGCGCGCCGTCGATCCGCCCGGGCAGTGCCGCAGCCAGTTCGACATCTTCATGGACCTTGGCCGGCGGTTTCCCTTTGCCGGGGAGTACGTCAAGAGCGAGGAGGAGTGGCTGCGGCTGCTCATCCGGCCGCTTTTGGAAAAGGGCGTGGCCTGGGACGACCTCTGGAAGGGGCCGGTGCGCATCCCGGACGCGCCCATGGTCCCCTGGGCCGACGGCAAATTCGACACGCCGACCGGCCGGTTCCAGCTGCTCACCGACGTGACGGCTTGCGAGGACTGCCGCGCCGCCGCCCGCTATCCCTTCACGCTGCTTACCGTCGGCCCGGCCGAACACCTGTGTTCCGAACGTGAGCCGGGCTATGACTCGGTGCCGCTGGAAATCGTCATGGCGTCGGAAACGGCCACGCGGCTGGGCATTGCCGACGGTTCGCCGGCCCGGCTTGTCAGTCCTCTGGGCGAACTGACCGTGACCGTGCGCCACGACGAGACGTCGCGGGCAGATGTCGTGTCCTGCGGCCGTGGCGGCTGGCTGTCCCACGGCCAGGGCGTCAACCGTCTCATCCCGGACCTGGTCAGCGCGGTGGGGCAGGGCACGCCGTATTACGAGGCCCGCGTGGACGTGGAGCGGCTGTCGTGATCGCGCGCGAATGGAAATGCACCCTGCCGCGTCGCCACCGCGACGGCTTCATGGCGCATTTGTACGCCACGGGCGTGGCCGAGACGTCGGCGCTGCCGGGTTATCGCGGCTATCAGATCTTGGAGCGCGAGCTTCCCGGCGACGTGGCCGAGGTGACGCTGGTCACGTACTGGGAGGCGCTTGAGGTTATCAAGGCCTTCGCCGGCGAGGACATTGGCGTGGCGGTGCTGTATCCCGGCGACGAAGCGTATGAACTCGTGCCGGAGACGGTGGTGCGGCATTATGAGGTGGTTGGGGCGGCGTGGCCGGGGGACAAGGCGTAGAAGTTCCTGGCCGGCCGGCGTGGGCGTCGCGGCGGCTAATTGGCGAGCAGTTTGACCAGCGCGGCGATGATGGCCACCTGCCTGCATATCCCTGACGGTAGAATTTGCTGTTGGGTGCAGAGAGATTGTGTTGGGTATGTGAGATGGCGAGATCAAATGTTAATTGATAAAAAAATTATTTCGGTAATTGGTGCAGTTGGCGTAAATGTTTCGCCATTTCTTGTTATCGTATCGATATTAACCAGTCTTCCAGTGTATGCGGCGTTGTTGCTGACTGTTTTTGTGTGGGTTTCGTCTATGCTCTGTCTTAAGTATTCTGTTTCAGAGAAGAAGTGGATGTATCTATGGATGTGGACATCCATTTTTTTTAGTCTCGTGCTGCTGAATCCTGGGGCGTGGACATTTATTGCCTGGACAATTAACGGCTTTGCTCCCTAATAGTTTTTTCTTTACTGAAGAAAAGATGCAAAAAAGCCGCCCCGCTGGGTCCGTGAACAGCGGGGCGGCTACCGTATGGGAGTCCAATCCAAGCGGTTGGCAAACCGGCTCTAGGTAAACAGGTGGTCCTCGCAGGCTTCGCCTTTTTCCAGGGCGTCGAGCAACTCATCCACCTTGTCTTCGCTGTCGATCTCTTTGTACCACCAGTTGTTGGGCATAACCACTACAACCGGTCCGTCTTCGCACTGCTTGAGGCAACCCGTGCTCACCACCCGGGCGTCGATGTCCCGGTCGAGGATGCCTTCTTCCATGTAGCCGAGCAGGTTGTGCGAGCCTTTTTTGTGGCAGATGCCCTTGGCCTCGCCCTTGACGCGAAAGCTCGCGCAGACGTTGATCAGGTATTGCGGCTTTTCCATGGTCCCTACGTCTCCCTCGTGTTGCGTCCCTTCACAATCCTCGTCACATGCCGTGGTCTGGTTTTCAAGTCCCGATGTGACGTCCTCGCAAGCGCGGTAGTCGCGTCGCGAGGACATCACACCGGGGAGCGGTCGTTACAGCTGGAGTTCGAAACGGGTTTCGGGAGCGTCGCGGTCGAGCCGATCCAGGAGCGCTTCCAGGAACTTCTCCATCAGGCGCATGGCCCCGGAGTAACCCACCGACGGGAAGTACTGGTGGCCGACGCGGTCAAGGATCGGGAAGCCGTGGCGCACCAGCGGGATGTCCTCGTCGCGGGCGACGTACTTCAGGTACGTGTTGCCGATGAGCAGATCGACGGGGTCGTTTTTGATCCACTGGTGGAGCAGGTACATGTCGGCTTCGCCGCCGCACTTGAACTTGCAGTCGTAAGGCACGTCCTTGAGCAGTTCGGCCATGCGCTCGTCGAAGTACTTACCAGCGGTGCCCGTGACCGTGTAGGCCGGGATCATGCCCAGGGTGATGCAGAATTCCACCAGAGCAAGCACCTGGTCGGGGTCGCCGGCCATGGCCACCTTCTTGCCGTAGAAGTACTGGCTGTAGTCGGAGAGCAGGTCCACGACCTGGCCGCGCTCGAAGTTGATGGCGTCGGGCACGGTCTTGCCGGAGAGCTTGCGCAGCAGATCGACGTAGCGGTCGGTGGCCTTGAGCCCGATGGGCAGGCCCATGACGTGGCCGGGCACCTTGAACTCGGCGTCCAGGAAGTTGACGCCATCAGCGGTGGCCCAGCGGCCAAGGCCAATGGTGGCCTTGGCGTCGCCCATGCCGGCGATCTCGGCCGGGGTGGCTCCGGCGTTGGGGTACATCTCGTAATGGCCGGTCATGGGGCCGTTGAGCACGCCGTTGGTGTCCGGGACCATGGTGATGTCGATGCCCATCATGTCGGCCAGGCGGCGGATCTCGGCCATGTCCGACGGCTCGCAGAAGCCGGGGATGATGTTGATCTTGCCGTTGGGCGTCCCGGTCTTTTTCACGAAGCCCTTGAGGATGCCCTTGACCATGTTGGCGTAGCCGGTGACATGGGTGCCGACGTAGCTGGGGGTGCTGGCGTAGACGATATGCTTGCCGGCCGGCACCTTGCCGTCGTCCTTGGCCTTCTGGGAGATCTGCATCAGGTCGTCGCCGATGGTCTCCGAGAGGCAGGTGGTGTGGATGGCGATGACCTCGGGGTCATACAGGGTGAAGATGTTGTCGATGGCGGTGATGAGGTTGGACTGGCCGCCAAAGACCGAGGAACCTTCGGTGAAGGAGGAGGTGCCGGCCACGACCGGCTCCTTGTAGTGCCGGGTCAGGGCGGAGCGGTGGTAGGCGCAGCAGCCCTGGGAACCGTGGCTGTGGGGGAAACATCCCTTGACGCCAAGGGCCGCGTACATGGCGCCGACGGGCTGGCAGGTCTTGGCCGGGTTGACGGTGAGCGCCTTGCGTTCCTTGATCTCGCCGGTGGTGTGTCTTAAGAGAGCCATAATGCTTTCCTTTCTCGCAATCGCGTGCGTTGCTAGGCCACGTAGGTGGCTTCGAGCTCGGGACCGTCGGTCTGCCAGGGAGCCTTGATAAGGTTCCAGACCTTGGTGTTCACCATGCGGTCGATGTCGCGGTACCAGTTGATGGCGCCGTTGAACCCGGCGTAGGGGCCACCCATGTCGTAGTTGTGCAGCTGCTTGAGCGGAATCCCCATCTTCTGGACGATGTACTTTTCTTTGATGCCGGCGCAGAAGATGTCGGGCTTGTAGATCTCAAGGAGCTTTTCGGTCTCGTAGTGGTTGATGTCGTCGATGACCATGGCATCCTTGCCCATGCCGCCGATCATGCCCTCGTAGCCCTTGAAATCCAGGCCCTTTTCGTTGAGGCGGGCCAGTTCCTCTTCGGTCTTGCGGGGCTTGAAGCGCTCGGGATCGGGGTGGATTTCGAGCTCTTCGATGTTGCGCGAGTCGGCGTCGATCTTGATGGTCGGCAGCACGTGGCGGCCTTCGTAGTCGTCGCGGTGGGCGAACTCGTAGCCCGCGCCCAGGATCTTCATGCCCAGTTCCTTGAACAGTTCCTGGTAGTGGTGGGCCCGGGAGCCGCCGACGAACAGCATGGCGGTCTTGCCGTCGGTGCGCGGCTTGATCTCGTCCACGACGGTTTTGACCTTTTCCAGCTCCTCGGCGATGACGGCCTCGGTGCGGTCGATGAGTTCCTGGTCCTCGAAGTAGGCGGCCATGCGGCGCAGGGACTTGGCCGAGGCTTCGGCGCCGATGAAGTTCACCTTGATCCAGGGGATGCCGTACTTGGTCTCCATCATCTCGGCCACATAGTTGAGCGAGCGGTGGCACATGACGGTGTTGAGATCGGCGGCGTGGGCCTTGCGGAAATCCTCCACGGTGGAGTTGCCGGAGAAGGTGGCGACCAGGGTGAAGCCGCACTTTTCCAGGATGCGCTCGATCTCGAAGGCGTCGCCGCCGATGTTGTACTCGCCAAGCATGTTGACCTTGAACTTGCCCTCGACTTCGACGTCTTTGGTGCCGATGACATGCTTCATGATCTGGTTGTTGGCGATGTGGTGGCCGGCGGACTGGGACACGCCCTTATAGCCTTCGCAGGAGTTGGCGAAGATGGTGATGCCAAGCTCTTCCTGCATGGTGCGGGCCACGGCGTGGATGTCGTCGCCGATAAGGCCCACCGGACAGGTGGAGAAGATGGAAATGGCCTTGGGATGGAAGTTGTCGTAGGCTTCCTGGATGGCCGCGCGTAGCTTCTTCTCGCCGCCGAACACGATGTCGTGCTCGGTCATGTCGGTGGAGAAGGCGTAGGGGATGAAGTTCTCCCCGTCCGGACCGGCGTCGGTCTGGTTGCGGCGGGTGAGCCAGGAGTAGAAGCCGCAGCCTATGGGGCCGTGGGTCAGGTTGACGATATCCCGGGAGGGGCCGAGAACGACGCCCTTGCAACCGGCGTAGGTGCAGCCGCGCTGGGTGATGACGCCGGGGATGGTGCGGACGTTGGACTGAATTTCCGGAATCGGTTCGCCGACCTCGGTGCCCGGGAGGATGGACTTGGCCCGCTTGCGCGCGACCTTGGTGGGCATCTTGGCGATCAATTCCTTCTTGATCTCTTCGACATTGGTGGGCTTGGTGCTCATCTCGCTGCTACCTCATTGGTCTTGGGGTCCGTGGACGTCCGCCAAACCGGGCTAGACGATGGCCGCTTCGCCGGCTTCGCCGGTCCTGACCCGCACGGAATCGGAGACGGGCAACACGAAGATCTTGCCGTCGCCGGCCTGGCCGGTCTTGTTGACGCTAATCAGGGCGTCCACAGCTTCCTTGACCTGATTGTCGGGGACCACGATGGATATGATGCGCTTGGGGTACAGGCGGCCCTTGGTGCCCAGAAGCGCGATGGCTTCCTCGTTGCCGGCCGCGGCGCCGTCAAGCACCGCCTGGTTGACCAGACCCTTGCCGCGTCCGTAGCCCTCGCGGGCCACGAAGGCCGGGATGCCCGCGTCGGCCAAGGCCTTCTTGGTCTGGTTCATCTTGTTCATGCGGATGACCGCCATAATCTCCTTCATGACGCGCCCCCTTAGGCTTCCTTGACGCCGGAGGAGATGGTGTACATCTCTTCCACTGGGCTGACGAAGATCTTGCCGTCGCCAAAGGCTCCCTTGGAACCGCTGCGGGCGCTTTCCATGATGGTCTTGATCACGAAGTCCTTGTCGCAGTCGGGCACGACGCAGATGAGCATGACCTTGGGGATCTCGTCGTACTGGATCTCGCCGATCTTGATGCCGCGCTGCTTGCCGCGACCGGCCACGTTGAACTTGGTGACGGCGGGGAAACCGGCGTCCATCAGGGCGGACAGGACTTCATCGGTCTTCTCGGGGCGGACAATCGCTCTGACCATGGTCTGCATATGAAATACTCCTTGCGTGCGTGTGTTGTGTTTTGGAGCAGCGGCGCGCTAGTTGGCGATGCCGAAGTCGACGAGCAGCTTTTCGAGCTGGGCGATTTCCAGGGGCTTGGGAATGACCAGCATCTTGTTCTCGTCGATCTTCTTGGCCAGGGCGCGGTATTCGTCGGCCTGGGCGTGCTCGGGGGAGTAGTCGATGACCGTCTTGCGGTTGATTTCAGCGCGCTGCACCTGGTTTTCGCGGGGCATGAAGTGGATCATCTGGGTGCCGATCTGGCGGCACAGCTCTTCGATCATTTCCTTTTCGAAATCGACCTTACGGCTGTTGCAGATGATGCCGCCCAGGCGCACACCGCCGGTGTCGGCGTACTTGACGATGCCCTTGCAAATGTTGTTGGCGGCGTACATGGCCATCATTTCGCCGGAGCAGACGATGTAGATTTCCTCGGCCTTGCCGTCGCGGATGGGCATGGCGAAACCGCCGCACACGACGTCGCCGAGCACGTCGTAGAAGACGTAGTCGAGCTGCTTGTCTTCCTCGTAAGCGCCGAGCTGCTCCAGGAGGTTGATGGAGGTGATGATGCCGCGGCCGGCGCAGCCGACGCCGGGCTCAGGGCCGCCGGACTCGGTGCACATGGTACCGCCGTAGCCTTCCTTGAGGATATCATCGAGTTCGACGTCTTCGCCTTCCTCGCGCAGGGTGTCGAGAACGGTCTTCTGGGCCAGACCGTGCAGGAGCAGACGGGTGGAGTCGGCCTTCGGGTCGCAACCGACCACCATGACCTTCTTGCCCATTTCCGCCAGCCCGGCGACGGTGTTCTGCGTGGTGGTGGACTTGCCGATGCCGCCCTTTCCGTAGATAGCGATCTTGCGCATTTTGTAATGCCTCCTGCTGCAAAGTTGGAATGCTCTTCTTTAGGCAAGAGTCATGCCAGCGTGCATGGGGCGTGATGCATTTTGTTTAACTTGCTGATATAATAGATTATAAGCGATTAGTCGACTTTGGGTGCTAACAGTCGCCAATGGTTTCGGACATTTTTGTTGCCTTTTGCGCGACAAAAATGTTCGACATAAATGTCGCAAGTCTCTACTCGCGGGAGAAAGGATGCCGGCCACGGATGGCCGCTTCGGGAGGGCGAGGAACCGCGAAGCAGAAGATTGTCACTGTACTTCAGGGTTTTGCGTTGCGAGGCGGACTCCGGACAAGGGGGCCGCCTCACAGGTAAAGAAGGGGAGTGTCTGGGGTTGTTTTGACGAATTTGGAAATAGGGAGGCGCAGAATCAAACGGTCGGCAAGGTCAGACTGCAGGGCGCGACTGCGGTCCGGCCAAGGGCCGCGCTCCAGGCCGCGCGGTCAGCCTTGGGGAGAGACGTGCGCGGCCGGGCGGCGGCGCGGAGCAGGCCCGTTATCCCATGTTTGCTTGCGGCTCGGACTTCATGCTCAGGCTCAGCCGCCCCCTTTCCTTGTCGATGGTCAGCACCGTCACCATGACCTCCTGGCCGGCCGCCACCACCTTGGACGGATCGGCCACGTACGCGTCGGCCAGATGGCTCACATGCACAAGGCCGTCGCGGTGCACGCCCACATCCACAAACGCGCCAAAGGCCGTAACGTTGGTGACCCGGCCCGGCAGCCGCATGCCCGGGCGCAGATCGGCCAGTTCGCTCACCCCTTCGGCAAAGGCAAAGGCCGTAAACGTCGGCCTGGGGTCGCGTCCGGGCTTGGCCAGTTCGGCCAGGATGTCGCGCAGGGTTTCCAGGCCCACGTCGTCGCCGACGTAGCGGGCCGGGTCGATGCCTTCCCGCAGGCTCGCCTTGGCGATGAGGTCGGTCACGGCGCAACCCAGGTCCTTGGCCATGCGCCCGACCAGGGTGTAGCGCTCGGGATGCACGGCCGTGGCGTCCAGGGGCGCTCCGCCGCGAAGGCGCAGGAATCCGGCCGCCTGCTCAAAGGCCTTGGGGCCAAGGCGCTTGACCTTGCGCAGTTCGGCCCGGGAGCGAAACGGGCCGTGCTCCTTGCGGTGGGCCACGATGTTGGCGGCAAGGCCGGGTCCAAGTCCGGAGACGGCGGTGAGCAGCTCCACGCTGGCCGTGTTGAGGTCCACGCCCACGGCGTTGACGCAGCTGGACACGACCTCGTCCAGGGCCTTCCTGAGGGCGGCCTGGTCCACGTCGTGCTGGTACTGGCCCACGCCAATGGATTTGGGGTCGATCTTGACCAGCTCGGCTAGCGGGTCCATGAGCCGGCGGCCGATGCTTACCGCGCCGCGCACGGTCAGGTCGAGGTCCGGGAATTCGTTGCGGGCCGTTTCCGAAGCCGAGTAGATTGATGCTCCGGCTTCGTTGACCAGGATGACCGGCACGCCCAAGCCCAGGTCGGCCACGAAGCGTTCGGTCTCGCGCCCGGCCGTGCCGTTGCCCACGGCAATGGCCTCGATGGCCTGGTCGGCGCACAGCTGGCGCAGGGTCTCGGCCGCCTGGTCCCGCTGGCGCTCGGAACCGGTGGGGAAGATGGTCTCGTAGTGGAGCAGGTTGCCTTGGGCGTCGAGGACGGCCAGCTTGGCCCCGGTGCGAAATCCCGGGTCCAGGGCCAGCACCCGGGCCTGCCCCAGGGGCGCGGCCAGGAGCACTTGCCGCAGATTGGCTGCAAAGATGGCGATGGCCTCCCGGTCGGCCCGGTCCTTGAGGCTGGCGCGCAGCTCGTTTTCCAGCGACGGCCCAAGCAGGCGCTTGTAGGCGTCGGCGGCCGCCTCGGCCACCTGCTCGCTGTCCTTGCCCCGGCCCGTGACGACCAGACGCGTGAGCTGGCGCAGGGCCTCATCCTCGGACGGGCGCAGGGACAGGGCCAGCAGCCCTTCGCGCTCGCCGCGAAACATGGCCAGGGCGCGGTGGCCGGCCACCGCGCGCACGGCTTCGTCGCGTTCAAAAAAATCCCGATAGTTGGCGGCGTCTTGCTCCTTTCCCTTGACCAGCCGCGAGACGATGCGGCCGCGCTTGGCGAAAAGGTCGCGCAGGGCGGCCCGGTTGGCGGCGTCCTCGCTTATGGCCTCGGCCATGATGTCCCGCGCCCCGGCCAGGGCGGCGGCGACGTCGGCCACGTCTTTCTCGGGATTGACGAACCGGGCCGCCTCTTTTTCCGGGGACACGCCGCGCTGGCGCATGAGCAGTTCGGCCAGGGGAGCCAGCCCCCGTTCCCGGGCCATGGCCGCCCGGGTGCGGCGTTTGGGGCGATGGGGCAGGTAGAGGTCTTCCAGCCGGGCCATGTCCGGCGCGGCTTCGATGTCCCGGGCCAGGGCGTCGGTCAAGAGGTCGCGTTCGGTCAGGGATTCCAGGATGGCGGCCCGGCGCTTGTCCAGATCGGCCAGCTGCTGGAGGCGGTCGCGTACGGCGGCCACGGCCACTTCGTCCAGGGAGCCGGTGGCTTCCTTGCGGTAGCGGGCGATAAACGGAATCGTGGCCCCGTCGGCGAGCAGTCCGGCCACGGCCGCCACCTGGCGCGGGGCGACGGACAGTTCCTTGGCGATAAGGGCGGCGTGTTTTTCGATCATGGGGAGCGCCTCCGGGCGCGACCTGTGCGGGTCTTGGTGTCGCGTCCCTTAAAAAATACGCTGGTATTTTTTAAGAAAATTAATGGTTTTAGTCTGTTGCCCACGAAAAGCCAGGGGTGCTTTTCGTGGACGCGACACGAGGCTTCAGGACGCCGCGTGGGAGAGCCGGCATAGCAGCCACCGGGCCTTGCGGGCAAGGGCAGGGCGGCTCAACGCCTTGACCTTCCCTTGGCAAGACGGCGGACAGCTTGTAGATTTACGCCACTGTCGCGGCAACGCGCCGCCCCACGGAGCCTGCGTCCAGTCCTGCGCCTTGGATGCGGTGGCCCGGGTCTACGACGTGACGGTGGTCGTCGATGCCCTAGCCGGCATGGACATGACGGCCGGCGCGTCTCAGGCGGCTCTGGAGGCCATGGCCCGGGCCGGCGTCCGCCAGGCCTCTTGCGACGACGTGCTGTCCGTTTTTTTACTGTGGAAGTTGCCGCCCAATCAAGGCTTGGAGAAGCTGAAGTCCCTGCTCCCTCCGGCTCGGAAGCCTGACTTCTGGCCGGACGTTCTATTTGCATCGATCGTCCGACACGCCAGCAAGCCCACAACGGAGGGTCCCCATGTCTAACAGCGTGCTTTTTTGCCGAAAATCGCCTGTAGTTTTCCCTGCAATTGGGCCTCTCGTCCTGCGTAGCCTGCTGCTCGCCTTGGTCCTGGTTCTGGGTCTGGGGCAGACCGCCAGGACCGCCCAACCCGCCCCGGCCGCGAGCGCGGCCAGACAACCCCGTCAAAGCGCCTGGGAATTTGATCAGGTTGGGCTTAAAGGCGTGCTCTATCCGTCGCTCATGCTCTGCATGGCCAAGATGCAGGTGAATCCGCAGCAGCAAGACGGCGAACTGGGCGACGCCAACGGCCTGCTCGGCATTTCGGTGGTTTCGCCGCGAGCCGGAGCCAAGGCCGTGGTGGAGTTGACTTCCTCCTCGCCCCTGGTCAATTCTGGGCGGATCGAGGTGACTCTGGCGCAAAAAGGCAAGACTTATCAGGTATTCCCAGCTGTTTCCCTGGCCGAATCCGTCGTGTTGCAGCGCCATGCCTCGCCCGCGACCTTGACGGCCAAGCTGTGGCTCGACGGCGTCCCCCAGGGGGAGCGCACCGCGCAGGTTTCCATCGCTTCCATCAATGACTGCGTGTTCGGCTTGAAGGACGATGAGACGTATTATGGGACGCTTTGGCTCTTTGCCGCCTACGTCAACGAGAATCACCCAGCCGTGCAGCAGATTTTGCAAGAGGCGCTGGCCTCTCGGGAGGTGGCCGCTTTTAACGGCTACCAATCCGATCCGGCCGGTGTGCGTAAGCAGGTCAAGGCCGTCTGGCAGGTGTTGCGACGGCGCGGCATCCGCTATTCAAACATCGAAAAAGCGTCCGTGAAACTTGACGACGTCGCGGTGCAGCACGTGCGCTTTGTCAGCGATGCGTTGTTGTCGCGGCAGGCCAATTGTGTGGAAGGCAGCTGCCTGCTGGCCTCGATTTTCACGAAAATCGGCCTGGAGACGTGGCTTGTGGCCTTGCCCGAGCATATGCTCGTGGCTGTTGCCTTGGACCCTCAGGGAAAGCAGATGTTGTATCTGGAAACGACGCTGCTCAGTGAAGCGACTTTCGAGGACGCGGCCAAGGCAGGCCAGCTTCAGATGGACGAGGCCTACGCCAAGGCGCGCAAGGCCGAGGCCCGCAAAAAAAGCGGCAAGGCCGGCGGCGACGACGACGATGTCCAGGAGCCGTACCTGATTTCCATAAGCGAGGTCCGCAAGCGCGGCATCCTGCCGATTCCCGACACCGAGGAAGCACGGAAACGATTTTTCATGGTGAAATAGGCGGGTGAAACCATCGTAATCAGCCGTTGCGTTGTGAAATGGCTGGAATTAGCTCCCAGCGAGGGCCGCTTTGTTGCCGCAACGAAGAAGGGGTCACGACTTGCGTCGTAACCCCTTGAAATATGGTGGGCAATACAGGATTCGAACCTGTGGCCTTTGGCTCCGGAGGCCAACGCTCTATCCAACTGAGCTAATTGCCCGAGGAAGGAAGCTTCTACGCGCCGGCCCAGTGGATGTCAACAAGGAAATCTTGCTGCCCAATTCCGGTTTTGGGAGGGGATAAAGCCCGGCTCCCGCGGCATGGTGTCCTGGGTGTGCCTTCCGGCCACCTTCCCGGCCTTGGTCAGGCCTATCCGGCCTGGGCCGCGCTCAAGGCGTCCACGCTGCGGGTCACCGGCCCAAGGGACGTGCAGACCTGATTCCTGCCCAGGTGCTTGGCCTGGTAAAGCGCCTTGTCCGCCTTTTCCAGTAAATCCTTGCGCCGGGTCAAGGCGCCGGGCTGCAAGGCCGAGACGCCGATGGACACGGTGATGGAAAAGTCCTCGCCGTCATGGACGAAACGCGCTTCGGCAATGGCGCTGCGCAGCCGCTCGGCCAGGATTCGCGCCTGTTCCTCGGCCGTCTGGGGCAAAATCACCACGAATTCCTCGCCGCCATAGCGGGCCGTGAAATCGGTGCTGCGAAGGGTTTCCGACAGGATGCATCCTACCTCGCGCAGCACGTGGTCGCCGACCAGATGGCCGTAGCGGTCGTTTATGCCCTTGAAATAATCGATATCGACCATAAGCAGGCTCATGGCATGGCGGTAGCGCTGGTGGCGGCGCAATTCATCGATGAGGCGTTCGTCAAAGGCCCGACGGTTGTGGATGCGGGTGAGGCCGTCGTGGTCGGCCCGTATCTTGACCTGATTGAAGAGAGCAGCGTTTTTCAGCGCCAGGGCCAAATGGTTGATGGAAGCGTAGAGGGCCTGGACCTGATCCTTGCCCAGAGCCCGGCCTTTGGCTCGGTAGAGCACGAGCAGGCCAAACATCTGGCCGCCGGCCCGAAGCGGCAGGGTGATGAGATCTTCAGGAGCGGTCGGGAGGCCGACCGACTCGTGGTCGGCTCCGCCGTCGAGGAAGCTGGCCTTGTAGCTGTGCATGGGCTTGCCGGCGAGCTTGGCCGCCTGACGCAGCAACTGCTCGGTCCAGTGTCGTTCGGCCGTCTGGTCCATGTCGGGTTCCAGGAACAGTTCGGCTTCAAGATTCCCGCCTTCACCGGTCTGCCACAGCGCGCCCATGAGCGCCTGCAGGGGCAGGAGCAGCTCAAGATCCTCCCGGGCGTTGTCCAGGATCACGATGGGGTCCAAGGACTCGCTGGCCCGGGTGAGGATGCGATTGAGAAACAGCACAAGATCGGTCTTTCGGGCCAGAAGCTCGCGCTCCAGCATGATCTCGCGGGTCATGCGGAAAATGTCGTCGTACAGGCTCTTGACTTCCTTGGCCCGGAAGATGACGTCGCGGATCTTCTTGTCGCTCAGCGGCTCGGACACGGCGGACAAAAAGCCGTTTTCCAGCACGTCCTCGAATTCGGCCACGGACTGGGCGGCTCCAAGCACCAGCACCCGCTGGGGCGTTTCCCATTCCTCAATGATCTTCTGGGTGTCCAGGGGCAGGGCGTCCCAGGCCTCCTTGACCACAAAGACGACAAGAGGCGCAGCTCGGGCGATGTCCCGGGCGCCGGGATGGCTGCCCATGGGCCAGTTGCGCAGCACGTAACCGGCTCCAAGCGCCGAACTCACGGCCGTCGCGGCCTCTTCGCCAAGTCCGATGCCCCACACATGTTCGGGGCGGATTCCGCGCGTCATGGCTGCCTCCTTGGGTCAGGGCCGGCACAATATGCCGGCCCGCCACGCTCTATGCAAAAGACAGTCCAAATAGTGAAAGGCTGCGCCGTTTGACAACCGGCCCAGCCTATGGCTCCCTGAGGCCATGTACGCTCCCCGCATCTTCGCCACGCTGGACCCGTTTATCGAAGGGGCCGACATCATGGGCAGAAAGGTGGCCAACGCGGCCTTTCTCGATGCTCTGGCCCGACGCGATCCTTTTGACGCCTACCACTTCTTCATGCCCTCCGAGCGTGAGCGCCAGAGCCAGGAGGGCCTGCTCACCGCCCGTTATCCGACCCTGGCCGGTCGGGGGGCGTTCAAAGTTCTGACGCGCCAGGATCTGCCGGCCGCCCTTGGGGCCACGGACTACGCGGTCTTTCACCTCTCGGACTGCCTCACTGCCCAGGCCCGTCTGGCCGCCGCCCGAAACGCCCTGTCACGTGCGATCTTTCCCATTACCGGCGGCATCCATTCCTTAAGTTACGCCCAATACCAGCGCGATTTCCTGGCCCATCTCGCGCCCACGACCACCCGGCGCGACGCCATCGTGTGCACCTCGACGGCCGGCCGGGAGGCCGTGTCGGCCCTGTTTGACGCTCTGCGCCGGGGCTATGGCCTTTCGCCCGAGGCCTATCCCGCGCCCGAACTGGCCTTGATCCCCCTGGGCGTGGAGCCGGACGACTGGCGGCGTCTTGACGGCCGGGAGCGCGCGCAGGCCCGAGCCGCCTGGGGCATCGCCCACCAGGCCACGGTGCTCCTGGTGTTCGGACGGGTTTCCCACAGTTCCAAGATGGACTTGATCCCGCTATTTCGGGCCGTGCAGCGCCTCATTGCTTCCGGCCTGGATGTTTCGAACCTGGTGCTGGTCGTGGCCGGCTGGACCGATGACGACGATCCGTTTTTGGGGACCCTGGCCGCCTTGGCCGCCAATGTGGGCCTGCGGCTCGTCCTGGCGCGCCGGCCGGACGAGGCGGCCAAGCGGCAACTGTTCGGCCTGGCCGAGGCGTTTGTCTCCCTGGCCGACAATCCCCAGGAAACCTTTGGCCTCACGCTCCTGGAGGCCATGGCCGCCTGCCTGCCGGTCATTGCCTCGGACTACGATGGCTACCGCGACATCGTCGCGCCCGGGCGTACCGGCTGGTTGCTGCCGACGCTGGGCCTGCCCCGATCCCCGGCGCGCGACGTCCTGGCCCCACTATGCTACGACAACCATACCCATCTGCGCTTGGCCCAGGCCACGGCCGTGTCCGTGCCGGCCCTGGCCGAGGCGCTGGCCGCTGTCCTGGGCGATCCCGAACAGGCCCGGGCCATGGGAGAGGCCGGGCGCGAGCGTGCCGTGGCCCAATTTTCTTGGGACGCCTGCGTTGACCGTCATCTGGAACTCTGGGAACGCCTGGCCGCGCAGCCCGTGCCGGATCGGGACCGGTTGGCCGCCACGGCCCATCCCTGGACCCTGGCCTACGGCGAGGTCTTCGTCGGTTATCCCTCTGGCAGGCTTAACGACGACTTGCGGCTGGTCTGGACCCGGGCCGGCCAGGCGGTCTACCATCGCCAGGATTTTCCGGTGATCTACGCCGAGCTGTCCCGGGAGGTGCGGACCGAGGCCCTGCGGGTGCTCGTGTTTCTGGCCCGGGGCGGCTGTCCGGGCCTGACCCTGGCCAGACGCCTGGCTGCCGCCGTGCCGGGACTCGACGAAGCCGCCGCCGTCTGGCATGTGCTGTGGGCGCTCAAGCAGGATTTGCTCGAAGTGCAAAAGGAGCCGGCATGACGCGCCCCATGGGCCATGACACGATAGAGCGAGGCGATGGTTTCGCCCCGGCCAAACGCAGTCTGGGCCAGAATTTTTTGGTTGATCCCAATATTTCCGCCAAGATCGTGGCCCGGTTGCGGATCGGGCCTGAAGACACGGTCATGGAGATCGGCCCAGGGCGTGGAGCCCTTTCGGGCCACATCCTGGCCGCCGGGCCGCGCGCCTATCTGGCCCTGGAAAAAGACCGGGAGCTGGCCACCCGTTTGCCGCGCGAGCATCCCGGAGCCCATCCGGCCCTGGTCGACGCCCTGCGCCTGGACTGGTCGCGCCTTGACGCCTTGGACGGCGTCAAGCTGGTGGGCAATCTTCCCTATAATATCGCTTCGCCGCTGTTGTGGGATATCTGCTCCCAGGCCTCGCGTTTTGTCGTGGGGGTCTTCATGGTGCAGCACGAGGTGGCCCTTCGCCTGTGCGCCGCTCCGGGCGGCAGGCAGTACGGGGCGCTGACCGCCTGGACGTCGTCGTTTGCCCGGTTCGATTATTGTTTCAAGGTGTCGCCCGGGGTGTTTCGGCCCCAGCCCAAGGTGGATTCGGCCGTGGTGGCCGTGACTCCCCGGGCGAGCGAGGAACGGCCCGAGGACCCGGCCGGCCTGGCGACCTTGCTCAAGCGGCTTTTTTCTATGCGCCGCAAGCAGTTGGCCGGCATCTTGAAGCCCCACTGGGATGAGGCCCTGGCCCAGGCATGCGCCGGGCACGGTATTGAGGGGCGCGTTCGGCCCGAAACATTGACGCCAGGCCAGTTCCAGCAGCTGGCCAAATTGCTGAAAACGCGCTTGCCCTCTTGACTTTGGGGCTGAAATCGATTTTGGTTTGCCCACTCACGTGCGTCGCGTCAGGCCGGAAACGGCGACGCAGGGGCAGGAGGGTCGTCCTTGCCGCGGGGAGGCGAGGGGGGGCGTCCCTGTTGATGTTGACGAAACGCGCCGGAGTGATTTGCGAGCATAGCGCCGCCGCCAGGCCGGAGGCGATCAACCGAGGAGGAGAGGACTGATGACCAAGGCTGATCTGGTAGGAAAAATTGCCGAAAAGACAGGGCTGACCAAAGCCAACGCCGAACGCGCCCTCAATGCCTTTATCGAGGCGATCGAGGAAACGCTGGTTGGCGAAGGCAAGATCACGCTGACGGGGTTTGGCACCTTCATGGTGGACGAGCGCAAGGCCCGCACCGGCCGCAATCCCCGCACCGGCGCCGAGATCAATATTCCGGCTTCCAAAGTCGTCAAATTTCGGCCGGGCAAATTGCTCAAGGACGCTATTCAATAACCAATCGCGGGAGAATCTCACATGTTACACGGCGAAACCGTCCACAGCCCCCTGCCGCAGGACCTCCCCTGGTGGCAGCCCGATCATTTCGTGTTTTTCAGCGTGCTCTACTTGGTGCTCTTCATCATCGCCTCGGGCATGGGCTATTGCATCTTCAAGGCCTACCAAGACACCAAGAACGCCCCGGCTCACGGCCACCACTAAGTCTTTTCCCGGCCTCGGGATCGCGCCGCCGCCCGGCTTGCCGCCGGGCGGTTTTGTTTGGCGCGGGCGGGGCGTGGACTTTTGCCGGGTGTTTTGAGCCTGTCGAGGCCGGGCCGTGGCCCTGGTTTGGGAAAACGCCTGGCGTTTTTCGAGACGGGGACCGGCGTCGCCCGGGCGGTCGCTGGTTGATCGGCCGGATATTTTTCGAGAAGGCGTAGCTCACCTCTTGACAGGGGGGAGTGCGTCGGCTAAATGAACCTGCTTTACCGCGAGGGAATTTTTCAAAGAGGGGGTGATGTGAATGCCCGGTGTCTACCTTGAGGAGTCCGACAACTTTGACGTGGCCCTGCGCCGCTTCAAGAAGCAGGTCGAAAAATCCGGGATTCTCTCCGAGCTGAAGAAACGTCAGCACTTTGAGAAACCCAGCGTCATGCGCAAGAAGAAGAAGGCCGCCGCTCGTAAGCGGTTGCTCAAGAAAATGCGCAAAATCAACATGATGTAATGAATCTCATAGCCCGTATCGAATCCGACTACCTGGCTTCCATGAAGGCCAGGGACGAGTTGACCCTCGGTGTTCTGCGGATGCTTAAGTCAGCTGCAAAAAACCGTCAGGTCGAGTTGCGACGCCCCTTGACCGAGGACGAGTATTGCGACGTCCTGGCCAAGCAGGCCAAGCAGCGCCGGGAGTCCATCGAACAGTTCGCCAAGGCGAACCGGGCTGATCTTGTCGAAAAAGAGGAGCGGGAGCTGGGCGTATTGCTCGCCTATCTTCCCGCTCCCTTGACCGACGACGAGCTTGCCGCCGCCGTCAACGCCGCCGTGGCCGACCTTGCCGCCGCCTCCATGAAGGACATGGGGAAGGTCGTGCAGGCGGTGCTGGCCGCTCACAAGGGGCGGGTCGACGGCAAGCGGGTCAGCGACGCCGTCAAGGCGCGCCTCGCTTCCTGACCTTCCCGAATCCACATTTTCTTATGGAATCCAGAACTCTCTCGTTGCTGGAGTTTCCGAAGGTTTTGGACCGGTTGGCCGGCTATGCTGCCTCGGAACCGGCCGCTGCCGCCTGTCGGGTGCTTTCGCCCATGGGCGATGCCGCGCGTCTGGCCACGGAACAGCAAAAGCTCGCCGAAGCTCTGGAGCTGCGCCGCGACCGGGCCTTCGAATTCACCGCTTTTCCCGACATTGAGCCACTTTTTGCCGTGCTCGAAAGCGAACGCCGGGTCCTGGACCTCGACGCCCTGGTCGCCCTGTCCCACGTGCTGTCGCGGGTGGCCGCCCTGCGCGAGGCCCTGGGCCGCGAAGAGGGCGACTCCGTCCTTGGCGGTATCGTCCATCGTACGCCCTGGGCCAAGAAGACCCAGGCCGCCCTGGCCCGTTGCCTGGGTCCGGACGGACGCCTCAAGGACGAAAGTTCGCCCGAGCTTTTCTCCGTGCGCCAGGAAATCCGTTCCATTCACCAGACCATCCTGGCCAAGGTCAAGGAGTTCATCTCCGAGCGCGAGATGGGGCCGCTTTTGCAGGACGACTACGTCACCATCTCCTCGGACCGTTACGTCCTGCCGCTTCGAGCCAATTTCAAGGGCCGCCTGCCCGGCGTCATCCACGACTATTCCCAGACCGGGGAGACCATCTACGTGGAGCCCTTTTTCCTGGTGGAGATCAATAACCGCCTCCAGGAACTCAAAAACGAGGAGCGCGAGGCCGAGGCCCGGGTCATGGCCTTTTTGACCGGTCTGGCCCGGGACGAGCGCCGGGAAGTCGGGGCGTCCTACCGCCTGCTCGTCGATTGCGACGTGCTGTGGGCCAAGGCTGCCCTGTGCGACGCCTTTGGCGGCACGCTGCCCGAGATCGCCCAGGGTCGTGCCGTGCGCTTGCTCGCCGCCCGCCATCCGCTGCTGGCCCTGGCCGGCCCGGATGCCGCCGTGGCCCAGGACCTGGAGCTGGCCCCCGACCAGCGGGCGCTCATCGTCACCGGGGCCAACGCCGGCGGCAAGACGGTCTGTTTAAAGACCTTGGGGCTCCTGGCCGCCATGGCCTTGTCGGGGTTGCCCGTGCCGGCCGGAGAGGGCAGCAGCCTGCCCTTTTTCGCCAAGATTTTCGTCTTTCTCGGCGACGAGCAAAGCCTTGAGGACCATTTGTCCACCTTCACGGCCCAGATCCGCCACCTCTCGCGCGTCTGGCCGGACATCGACGCGGACACGCTGGTGCTCCTTGACGAATTCGGGGCCGGCACCGACCCGTCCCAGGGCGCGGCCTTGGCCCAGGCCGTGGTGGACGGTCTTCTTGACCGGGGGGCCTATCTGGCCGCCGCCACCCACTTTCCGGCGCTTAAGGCCTACGGCCTGTCCCGGGAAGGGGTGCGCGCCGCCTGCATGCTCTTTGATCCGGCGACCAAAAAGCCGCTCTACCGCCTGGCTTACGATCAGGTCGGGGCGTCCATTGCCTTGGACGTGGCCCGGGAGCACGGCTTGCCCGAGGACATTTTGGAGCGGGCCAACCGCTATCTGCTCCTGGACGGCAACGACACCGGACTGGTGTTTGACCGCCTCAATGACCTGGCCCTGCGCCGGGAACACGAGCTGGAGGCCCTTGCCGCCAAGCGTCTGGCTGAAGAAGGCAAGATCCAAAAGCTCAAGGACAACTTGAAGAAAGCTCAGGACAAGCTGCTGGAAGAGATCCGTGAGCAGTCCCGCGACATCGTGCGCCGCCACGAGGCCGGACGCCTGGGACGCAAGGAAGCGCAAAAGGCCCTTGCCGATGTTCGCAAAAGACTTATTGATGAAAGCAACGAATTGACCGGAGGCCCCGGGGGTGAGGCCGCGGCTGCGGTTTTCGATCTCGACGCCATTGCTCCTGGTGATTCGGTCCAGGTGACAAGTTGGAACAAAATCGGCGTGGTACGGGAAAAAGACCTTAAGCGCCAAGCCGCCAAGGTCGATATCGGCGGCGTGAGCCTGTGGGTGAACGTGGCCGATCTGGCCCCGGCTGCCGGCAAGCCGGCCAAGGCCGGGGGCGGAACGGTCGTGACTCATGCGGCCTCCGAGGCCAAGGGGCTGGGGTTGGTGGTCGATTTGCGGGGGATGCGAGCCGACGCGGCCGAAAGTGAGCTCTTGGCCTTTGTCGACAACGCGCTGCTGCGCGGGCATGGCGAACTGGAGGTCATCCATGGCCGGGGCACCGGGGCGCTGCGGCGCGAGGTGCACCGGATGCTGAAGGATCATCCCCAGGTCGCGTCCTTTGCCATCGCTCCCGAGGACCGGGGCGGCGACGGAATGACCATGGTGACGCTCAAATAAGCGTCGGCATTTTTTGTCCGCTTTGCCGGCGGGAGCGGACAGCCCTCGGGCGGCCCCGGGCCGCTTGCAACGTTTGTCTGGCCGGGTGCGATGAAAAATGATTCCGGGGCCGTGGCGGCGGTCAAGGCCCGGGCCAACATCGCCGAAATCGTGGGGCGTTACGTGACTCTGCGGCCGGTCGGCAGCCGGCTGGTGGGGCCTTGCCCGTTTCACCAGGAGACCAAAGGATCGTTTAACGTCCATCCAGACAAAGGCTTTTTCCACTGTTTCGGGTGCCAGGCCTCGGGGGACGTCATTGATTTTTTTTGCCGCATAAACGGCCTGGAGTTTCGCGAAGGGCTGGAGCGGCTGGCGGCCGAAGTGGGGGTCGATCTCGGCCGGGCGCGCAACGACCCGCGCGCGGCGGCCAAGAAGCGCGAGCGCGACGCCTGTCTGGCCATGCACGAGCTGGCTGACCGATATTTTCGCCACTTGCTGGGCCAGGGCGAAGGCCGGGTGGCCCGGGAGTATCTGGAAAGGCGCGGTGTCAGCGCCGAGATGATCGAGCGGTTTTCCCTGGGCGTGAGCCCCGAGGGCTGGCAGGGCCTGCAAACCGTGCTGCGCGGCAGGGGCTTTGACGACGATTCGGCCATCATCGCGGGCCTTTTGACCCAGGGCAAGAACGGGCGCACCTGGGACCGTTTTCGCGGCCGGCTCATGTTTCCAATCCGCGACGGCGGCGGCCGGGTCATCGCCTTTGGCGGGCGGGTCATGGGCGAGGGCGATCCGAAGTATTTAAACAGCGCCGAAACCCCCATCTACACCAAGGGGCAGCATCTTTACGGACTTTTCGAGGCCCGGCCGGTCATGGCCAAGACCCGGCGGGCGCTTTTGAGCGAGGGCTATCTCGACGTCATCACCCTGCACCAGTTCGGCTACGGCGAGGCCTGCGGGGTGCTGGGAACGGCCATGACCCATGAGCAGGCGAGGCGCCTAAGCGGGTTCGCCCCCCGGGTCGATCTGGTCTTTGACGGCGACGCGCCCGGCCGCAAGGCGGCCTTGCGGGCGGCCCAGATGCTTTTGACCCTCGGCGGAGCCTGCCGGGTGGTGCCCCTGCCCGACGGCGAGGACGTGGACAGCTTGCTCCATGCCCTGGGGCGCGAGGGCTTCGAGGCCTGTCTGGAGCGGGCCGAGGACGGACTCAATTTCTGTCTGCGCATGGTGCGCGAGACGTATGCCCCCCGGGAGATCGTGGCCTGGGCCGGGGAATTTTTGGGGGGGCTGGCCGACGAGGGCCTGCGGGCGCTTTTCATCCCGCGCGTGGCCTCGGGGCTGGGGCTGGCCGAGGCCGAACTGCGCCGGCTGCTTTCCCGTCCGGCCAAGAGGCCGGCCCCCGGGCCGCGGCCGGGAGAAACGGCCGCGCCGCGCCAGCCGGCCTGGGAGCTGGCCCCGCGCGACGCCCAGATATTGTCGTTTGTCGTGCGTCGGCCGGACTATGCGGCGCATTTGGCCGGGGAAGGGCTGGCCGAGCTCTTGGGCAACGCCGACGCCCGGATGTTTTTCGCCAGACTCGCCGGATTGGTTCCGGACGAGTCTGGGGCGCGCCTGACCGAGCCCGAAACCGCCTTTTGGGCCAAGGCGCAGATGGAACCGCCCGTGTCCGATGCGGACGCGGCGGCGTTTTTCGAGGAACTTTGCGTATTTCTCCATGAGGCGCGGGAGAGCGACCGGCGGCGGGCCGTCATGGACGCCATCCGCCTGGCCCAGCAACGGGGAGACAGCGAAGAAGCCCTGCGGCTTCTCGGGGAACTGCAAGCCCTTTCCGGGAGGGGAGATGAGTAATCTCAAAGAGATCCAACAGATCAAAAGCCTCATCATCAAAGGCAAGCAAAAAGGCTTTCTCACCTTCGACGAGGTGAACAAGGCCCTGCCTTCCGAGGTGAACAACCCCGAGCAGCTCGAAGAGGTCATTGCCATCTTCGATCAGCTCGACATCAACCTCGTGGACACCGACAAGGACGGCCGCAAGATCGAAGTGGCCGCCGCCGAGCCAGACGACGCCCCGGACGCCGATCTGGAACTGACCGAAAGCGAGGATTCCCTCGACTATTCGTCCCGCAGCACCGACCCGGTGCGCATGTATCTGCGCGAGATGGGCGCGGTGCCGCTGCTCGACCGCGAGGGCGAGGTGGTCATCGCCAAGAAGATCGAAAACGGCGAAATGGAAGTCCTCTACGCCCTGGTGGAAGTGCCGGTGGCCGTGGAAGAGCTCGTCCAGGTCGGCGAAGATCTGAAAATCGGCCGCATCAAGCTCAAGGACGTTGTCAAGACCATCGAGGAAGACGATCCCTCCGAGGACGAGATGAACCAGCGCCAGCGGGTCATCTTCCTCCTTGAAGAGGTCAAGACGTCGTTTCGCAAGAAACGCAAGGTCTACTCGAAGTTCGACCAGTGCGCCTGCGTGGACAAACGGGTGGCCGGCATCCAGAAGGAGATCATGGTCTTTAAAGACGAGATCGTGACCCGCCTTCGCGACATCAAGCTCGAGAAAACGCTGATCGACCGCATCATCGAGATCGTTGAGGACTATGTGCGTCAGATGCACAACTGTCAGCGCGACCTCTCGGCCTATATCCTGTCGGTCGGCAAGTCCCAGTCCGAGATCCAGGAGATGTTCGCCCAGCTCGACGCTCGCGACATCAACCCCATGGTCGCGGCGGAGTCCCTGGGGCTGACCGTGGAAGAGCTTTTCTCCTTCAAGGAAATGCTCTCGGCCAAGATGGAGATTCTCGTTCGGCTCCAGGACAAGTGCTGCCACAACGTCCATGAGCTCGAAGAGGTGCTGTGGCGCATCAAGCGCGGCAACAACGCCGCCCAGCGCGCCAAGCAGGAACTGATCCGGGCCAACCTGCGCCTGGTCGTGTCCATCGCCAAGAAGTACACCAATCGCGGTCTGCAGTTTCTCGACCTCATCCAGGAAGGCAACATCGGCCTTATGAAGGCCGTGGACAAGTTCGAGTACCAACGCGGCTACAAGTTCTCGACCTACGCCACCTGGTGGATACGTCAGGCCATCACCCGCGCCATCGCGGACCAGGCCCGCACCATCCGCATCCCGGTGCACATGATCGAAACCATCAACAAGCTGATTCGCACCTCGCGCTATCTGGTCCAGGAGCTCGGCCGCGATCCGACCCCGGAAGAGATCGCCGAGCGCATGGATTATCCGCTGGAGAAGGTCAAAAAGGTCCTCAAGATCGCCAAGGAACCGATATCCCTGGAAACGCCCATCGGCGATGAAGAGGATTCGAGCCTGGGCGACTTCATCGAGGACAAAAAGGCCCTGGCTCCGGCCGAGGAAGTGGTCAACACCAAGCTTGGCGAGCAGATCGGCAAGGTGCTTTCCGATCTGACCCCGCGCGAGGAGCAGGTGCTGCGCAAGCGTTTCGGGCTTGGCGAGAAGTCGGACCACACCCTTGAGGAAGTGGGCAAACTTTTCAACGTCACCCGCGAGCGCATCCGCCAGATCGAGGCCAAGGCCCTGCGCAAGCTGCGTCATCCGGTACGCAGCCAGCATCTGCGGTCGTACTACGAAGGCTAGGCCGCGCTAAGCGCTTCTGCTGCTTTAGAAAACGGTAACGCCCTCCGGCCGTGTGGTCTGAGGGCGTTTTATGTTTAGGCGGCCGATGGACTGGCTGCCTACCGGACCCGGGATCACGGCGACCAAGGCCGCGCAAGACTTGGTCTTTTAGTTGCCGGCGTACTGCCGCAAAAACTGGTCGAGCTGGTTGGCGAACGCCTCCCGGTCCCGGTTGGACAGGGGCGGCGGGCCGCCGGTGACCACCCCCGAGTCGCGCAGCTCCGAGAGCAGCCCCCGCATGGCCAGCTTGCCCTGGATGTTGTCGCGGGTGTAGCGCTCCCCGCGCGGGTTCAGGGCATGGGCGTCCTTGTCCACCACCTGGGCGGCCAGGGGAATGTCGGCTGTAATGACCAGATCGCCGGACGCCACGCGTTCGACGATGACCCCATCAACAACGTCGAAGCCCTGGCCCACCCGCACGGCCGTGATATGGGGCGACTGAGGGAAGCGCAGGGCCTTGTTGGCGACGAGCACCAGGGCAATCCCCCGGCGCATGGCCGCCCGGCACAGGATGTCCTTGATGGGCGTGGGCAGGGCGTCGGCGTCGGCGTAAATTTTCATGGCGTCCTGAAAGTTCGTGAAAAGGTTAGATGATGACGTGGCGCCGGATGTAGGCCACGGCCTCTTCCGGCGTGTCCAGGACCGTAAACAGCTCCATGTCCTCGGCCGAGACAAAGCCCCGTTCCTGAAGCGTGCCCTTGAACCAGTCAATAAGCCCGCCCCAGAAGGCCTTGCCCATGAAGATGATGGGGAAGGGCTTGATGCGCCGGGTCTGGATGAGCACCAGGGCTTCGCTGAGTTCGTCCAGGGTGCCGAAGCCGCCGGGCATGGCGATGTAGGCCATGGCGTATTTGATGAACATGAGCTTGCGGATGAAAAAGTAGCGGTAGTCGCTGCGGATGGTCAGGAACTTGTTGGGCTGCTGCTCCAGCGGCAGGTGGATGTGCAGCCCCACCGACTCGCCGCCGCATTCGTAGGCCCCCTTGTTGGCCGCCTCCATGAGTCCCGGCCCGCCGCCGGTGATGACCGAATAGCCGGCCCGGCACAGCATGTGGGCGAGCTTGGCCGTTTCGGCGTAGAGCGGCTCATCGGGGCCTATCCGGGCCGAGCCGAAGATGGACACGGCTGGTTTCAATTCCCCAAGCTGCTCGAATCCATCAACGATTTCGGCCATGATCTTGAAAAGCCGCCAGGATTCCGACATTGACAGGTCGTTGATCAAGTATTGGCGCGAGGCGGACATGGGCGCTCCTTTGGCTGATTACCGGGCAGGGCCTTTTCAGCGGCGGCCGAACGGGGTACACGGCGTCCTCCGGCAAACAGCTGACCGCCGTTTGCCGGTCTTGCCCGCAAAGGCGCTTATTATCAAGACGCGGCCGGCCTGCCGGCCGCACCCGGAGGCACCATGAAGGTCAAGTTCCTCGGCGCGGCCGGAACCGTCACCGGTTCCTGTCACCTCATCGAGACCGCCACGGCCCGCTTTGCCATCGACTGCGGCATGCACCAGGGCAACGAGGTCATCGAGCGCCGAAACCTCGACACCTCGGTCTACAAGCCCCGCAACATCGACTTCTTCCTGCTCACCCACGCCCATATCGACCACTCGGGGCTTCTGCCGCGCATGGTCAGGACCGGCTTTAGCGGCAAAGTCTATTGCACGCCGCCGACCAAGGAACTGCTCGCCATCATGCTGGAGGACAGCGCCCATATCCAGGAGATGGAAGCCGAATGGGCCAGCCGCAAAAGCCGCCGCCACGGCGGCCGGACCGTGGAAGCCCTCTACACCAAGGCCGACGCCCTGGCCGCCGCCGCCTTGTTGACCCCCGTCCCCTACGGCGAACCCTTTTCGCCGGCCCCGGGCATCACCGCCGTCTACCACGACGCCGGCCATATTCTGGGTTCGGCCTTTATTGAGCTGTCGCTTGACGGCAACGGCAAGCGCACGCGGATGCTGTTCTCCGGCGACCTTGGCCGCCCCGACCAACTGCTTGTCAACGATCCGGACAAGCCGGTGGAGTCCGACTACCTCTTTCTGGAAGGCACCTACGGCGACCGCGACCACAAAAACCCCCAGGACAGCCGCGAGGAGCTGGCCCAGGCCATCCGCGAGAGCTACGCCCGGGGCGGCAAGGTCATCATTCCGGCCTTTGCCGTGGAACGCACCCAGGAAATGCTGTTTTGCCTGCACCTGCTGCTCAAGGAAGGCCGCATCCCGGCCGATCTGCCGGTCTTCGTGGACAGCCCGCTGGCCATCAAGGCCACGGAGATCTTTCGCCGCAACCCGGCCTACCTCGACGCCGAGACCCGGGCCTATTATGATCGGGGCGAAGACCCGCTGTCCCTGCCCAATCTCCGCTTCACCCAGACCACCGACCAGTCGCGCGAGATTAACGAACTCAAAGGCCCGGCCATCGTCATCGCCGCCAGCGGCATGTGCAACGCCGGGCGCGTCAAGCACCACCTGCGCCATAACCTGTGGCGTCCCGAGGCCGGCATCGTTTTCGTCGGCTTCCAGGCCATGGGCACGCCCGGCCGCAAGATCGTGGACGGCGCGAAAATGATCCGCATTCTGGGCGAGGAAGTGGCCGTCAACGCCAAGGTCTACACCATCGGCGGCTTTTCCTCCCACGCCGGCCAGAGCCAGATTCTCGCCTGGCTGTCGCATTTCAAGGTCAACCATCCGCAGGTGTTTCTGGTCCACGGCGAGCAAAAGGCCCTGGAGACCCTGGCCGGGCTTATTCGCCAGCGCTTCGGGGTCAAGGTGCGCATCCCGCAGTACCTTGAGGAATACACGTTGACGCCAGGGACCGAACCGGTCGTGGCCGTGGACGCCGAAAAGGCCCATCCGCACATCGACTGGGAAGTGCTGTTCGCCGAGATGGAAGGGCGGCTCACCCGGCTGCGCGACAAGGCCAAGGATCTGGCCGGGCGTCCGTCCGAGGAACAGGCGGAACTGCGCCAGCGGCTGACCACTCTGGACCGGGAGATGCTGGAGCTGCTCTCGGAAATGTAAGCTTTTGGCTATGGCGCGGTTTCGGGCAGGCCCCGGGGCCGCGCCGTCCATCGACTGGGAGGGCGGCGTGGCTGGCGTCCCGTGCGCGAAATCCGTAAAAAGCCTTTCGGGCCTTGGCTGCTTGGGAGCGGGAAGCGCCCCGCAGGGCGCGGCCCGTTAGTCGGCGGGCGGCTGGCTACTTGAGGCGGTAGGTGATGCGGCCGCGGGTGAGGTCGTAGGGCGAAAGCTCGACCTTGACCCGGTCGCCGGGCAGGATGCGGATGTAGAACTTGCGCATTTTGCCGGAAATGTGGGCCAGCACTTCGTGACCGTTTTCCAGCTCGACGCGGAACATGGCGTTGGGCAGGGCTTCCTGCACCACGCCGTCAACCTCGATGGCGCCTTCTTTGGCCATAAACTGTATCCTCCTGACGGCGCGCCCCATGGACGCGGCCGAATGGTCGCGTTATCGTGAACGGGGTTAGGTAGATGGTTTTTTGGAAAAAGGCAAGGGGCAGGGAGGCTTGCCGTCCGTTCTTGCCGCCTGGCCGCATTTTGGAGTAGAGCCTTGAAAAAAAGGAAGAACCGCCGTGCTGACGCGACCGCAACTCGATAAATACGCCGACGTCCTGGTCTGGGGGCTTTTGACTTCCCGCACCGAACCCTACAAGCCCGGCGACGTGGTGCTCGTCCAATACGAACTGGCCGCCCTGAAACTGGCCGAGGCTGTTTATGCCAAGCTCCTGGAGCGCGGCATCAATCCCGTGCCGCGGCTGGCCCTGACCCCGGCCATGGAAAGCGCCTTTTACGGCAAGGCCGACGAGGCCCAGCTCGTGTTCCAGGCCCCGGGCCAGGCCGAACTCCACGAAAATCTCCACGGGGCCATGCACCTGCTCGGCCCGGACAGTCTGACGCACTTAAGCGGCGTGGACCCCAAGCGCATTGCCGCCGCCGCCGTGGCCCGCAAACCCCTGCGCGACATCCTGGTGCGCCGGGAGGAACGCGGCGAATTCGGCTGGACGCTGTGCCTGTATCCCACGGCCGAGCTGGCCGCCAAGGCCGGCCTGTCGAAAAAGGACTACGCCGCCCAGGTCGTGGCCGCCTGTTTTCTCAAGGACTCGGACCCCGTGGCCCGCTGGCGGGCGCTTTATGAAGAGGTCCGGGAGATCAAGGCCTGGCTTGGCAGCATAAAAGCCGATTATCTGCATGTGGAATCGGCCGGCGTGGACCTCAAGGTGAGCATTGGCGAGCGCCGCCGCTGGCTTGGGCTTTCCGGTCACAACATCCCGAGCTTCGAGATCTTTACCTCGCCCGACTGGCGCGGCATCTCCGGGCGCTATTTCGCCGACCAGCCGTCGTACCGCAGTGGCAATCTCGTCTCCGGCGTGCGCCTGACCTTCAAGGACGGCCAGGTGGCGGAGGTCTCGGCCGAGCAGGGCGAGCAGTTCGTGCGCAAACAGCTGGCCATGGACCCAGGGGCCTCGCGCATCGGCGAATTTTCCCTGACCGACCGGCGCTTTTCGCGCATCGACAAATTCATGGCCAATACGCTGTATGACGAAAACTTCGGCGGACCGAACGGCAACTGCCACGTGGCCGTGGGAAGTTCCTATTCCGATACCTACGACGGCGACCCGGCCAGCCTGGACGCCGCCAAGAAAGCCGAGCTCGGCTTCAACGATTCGGCCCTGCATTGGGATCTCGTCAATACCGAGCCCAAGCGGGTACGCGCCCATCTGGCCGACGGCAGCGACGTGACCATCTACGAAGATGGTCAGTTCACGTATTGACGCGACGGGCGGCCTGCCGTAACGCGGCAGGGGCGCGCCCACGCGGCGCGCAGCCACACGGAAGGGAGCGGGGTATGCGGAAACTGGTGATGCTGACTGTGGCGACGTTCATGCTTTTGGCCGGCCTGGCCCAGGCCGGACCCAAGGCCAACCCCAATATCCGGGGCTGGGAGCGGGGCGGGGCCTACGACAAGTTGTTTGATCCCAAAGAAGCCGACGCCATAAAAGGGCGTGTGGTCAAGATCTACGACATCGTGCCCTTGCCGGGCATGGCCACGGGCGTGGCCTTGCAGGTCGAGGACAAGAAAGATAAAACTTTGGAAATCGTGCATCTTGGTCCCAAGGAATTCGTCGATTTGGGCTCCATTGGCCTCAAGGAAGGCGACCAAGTCAAGGCGGCCGGGGCCTGGGCCGAATTTGACGGCCAGGACGTGCTCATGGCCGTCAAGGTCAAGAAGGGCGACGACGTTCAGCTCAAGGTTCGCCGCACCAAGGACGGTTTCCCGTTCTGGAGCATGACGCCCGAAGAGCGCCAGCGCGAAGCCGGAATGGACGCCGGGGATTAACTTGGCTTTTCTTCAGGCGACGTTCGGCGACGGCGCGGCCAGGACTTGACGGGATTTTTCCGCCGGCCCGCGCATCGGCCTTGCGCTTTACGGCCGCTTTTCGTAAGAATTGCTATAGCGACGCAATTTGCCGCCCAGGCGCGGCCACACTATAAACGGGAGCTTGCCGCATGGAGGAAACCCTCAAGAAACAGGATGCCGAACTCCTCCAACTCGTCACGTTCAGTATTGGCGAGGAGGAATTTGGCGTCGATATCCTCAGCGTGCAGGAGATCATCCGCATGATGGATATCACCAAGGTCCCGCGCGCCCCCGAGTTCGTCGAGGGCGTCATCAACCTGCGGGGCAAGGTCATACCGATCATCGATCTCCGGCGGCGCTTTGGCTTGACCACACGGGACCACGACAAGCATACCCGCATCATCGTCATCGAGATCAACAACATGATCGTCGGGTTTGTGGTCGATTCCGTCTCCGAGGTGCTGCGGATACCCGCCAGCACGGTGGAGCCGCCGCCACCCGTCGTCTCGGGCCTGGAGTCCGAATACATCAGCGGCGTGGGCAAGCTCGAAGATCGTTTGCTCATTCTGCTCGACCTCAACAAGCTGCTTTCCGGCGAAGAACGGGACATGCTCGGTTCCTTCTAAAGCTGGCTCGCCGCTCCAAGTCCGGTTGGACCGGCCCTTGGGGCCGTCCCCGACGGTCGGGTCCCGGACGGCTCGGCGCAATCTGTTACGCGGTTACGGCCGCCGTCATTTACTTGGCGGCGGCCATCCCGTATTTTCTTCACGAGGACCATCTTGTCCCGCACAGCTTCGCCCCTCGCCGAACTCCTCGCCGCCAGCGATTCCGCCTCGGTCTATAAAAGCGGCCCGGCCACCCTGGCCTATCTGGCCGCCGCTGCCCTGGCCCGGGGGCAATCCGCCGTGGTCGTGGCCCCGGGCGTCCACGAACTTTCGCGCATCGCCGCGCTGCTGGACATGCTGGCCCCGCCCTCGCCCGGGACCCTGTGGGGCGCGTCCTACGCCATGCTGCCGTCCTACGCCCCGGGCCGGCCAAGCGGCGCGTTCTGGGCCCGGCGCATGGCCTTTCTGGCCTTTGCCGCCATGGGCAAGGGACCGCGCGTGCTGCTGGTCACCGCCGACAACCTGCTGCCCAAGTGGCCGCCGCCGCGGGCCCTTGAGGGCAACATCTTAAACGTGGCCGTGGGCGAGGAATTGCCCCGGGATCTCATCGCCGAACAGGCCGTGCTGTGGGGCTACAAGCGCTCCCCCATGGTGTCCAGCCCCGGAGAATTCGCCCTTCGCGGCGACATCCTCGACATCTTTCCGCCGGGTTACGAAAGTCCGCTGCGGCTCGAATTTTTTGGCGATGTCCTGGAAGCCGTGCGCCGCTTTGACGCCGGCACCCAGCGCTCCCTGGCCGAACTGCCCGAAGCCTCCCTCCTCCCGGCCGCCCCGGCTGTGCTGTCCGAAACCTTCATGGACGAGGCCCGGACCCTGTGGGAGACCATCGCGGGCACGGGCGAGCTGCACCGGGCCGCCAAGCAACGCCTGGAAACAGCCTTGCAGGTCCGCGACGGCGGCATCTGGCCCGGGCTTTTTTACGAAAAACCGGTGGAACTCTCGGCCTGGTTTCCCCAAGGCGCGGCCTATCTCGTGTGCGACCCCACCAAGGTCAAGGAGCGCCTGGAAGAGGCCGAGCACGCCTGGCGGCGTTTTTTCGAGGCTGAAACCAAGGAGCTTGGCCACCCCTGGCCCAACTCCCGGGTGCTGTGGCCCGAGAACATGGCCCGCAAATCCCTGGTGGCCGGCCGGCGCATTCTCTTTGAGGATCTGGTCATGGGCCGGGGCCGCCATGGTCCGGATCTGCCGGAAAAGGCTCTGGAACGCTTTGGCGACCTTTTCTGGAAGCCCGGCTCGGACAAGCGCCCCTGGACCACCCTGGTCGCCGCCCTCAAGGAATGGAACGGCCACGGCCAGACCATCCTGTCCTTCCACGGCGAGCGGTCCCGCAAGAAATTTCTGCAAATGATCGAGCCTGAAGGGCTGGTCTTTCGCACCGGCTATCATCCGGACGAGACCGGGCTTTTCGCGCTGCTCTCGCCCCTTCGCCACGGCATGGAGCTTTCGTGGCGCGACACCCGCATCCTGGCCGAGGACATCCTGCATCCCGAGTCGGCCAAGGGCGGTTCCGAGCGGGCCGACAAGGACTTCAAGGGCCTGGCCTCCTTTGACGACATCCGTCCCGGCGATCTCGTCGTCCACCGCGACTACGGCGTGGCCGCCTTCGAGGGGCTTACCCGCATGACCGTGGACGCCACCGGCGGCGATTATCTGCTGCTGGTCTTTGCCGACGAGGACAAGCTCTACCTGCCGGCCGACCGTCTGGGCCTGTTGCAACGCTACAAGGGACCCGAAGGCATTTCGCCGCCGCTGGACCGGCTGGGCGGGGCGCGTTGGAAGTCCGTGCGCGAGCGGGCCAAAAAGGCCGTGGAGCGCATCGCCGCCGATCTGGTCGAGATGTACGCCTACCGGCAAGTGGCCAAGGGCTACGCCTACGGCCCCACCAACGAACTGTACCTGGAATTCGAGGCCACCTTCGGCTTCGAGGAAACACCGGACCAGGAACGGGCCATTGGCGAGGTCCTGGCCGACATGGAACGGCCCGAGCCCATGGACCGGCTGGTGTGCGGCGACGTGGGCTTCGGCAAGACCGAAGTGGCCCTGCGGGCCGCCTTCCGGGCGGTGCTCGACGGCAAGCAGGTGGCCATGCTGTGCCCGACCACGGTCCTGGCCGAGCAGCACTACCAGAATTTCGCCGCCCGGCTGGAAGGCTTTCCGGTGCGGGTGGAGATGCTCTCGCGCTTTGTTTCGCCCAAGCGGCGCAAGGTGGTGCTGGAAGCCGTGTCGCGCGGCGAGGTGGACATCCTGGTCGGCACCCACCGCATCCTGTCTTCCGATGTGGCCATCCCCAACATCGGCCTGCTCATTCTCGACGAGGAGCAGCGCTTTGGCGTCAAACACAAGGAACGGCTCAAGGCGTTTAAGAAAAACATCGACGCCCTGACGCTGACGGCCACGCCCATTCCGCGCACCCTGCAGCTGTCCCTTTCCGGCGTGCGCGGCCTGTCCGTCATCGAGACGCCGCCGCCGGACCGCAAGACCGTGGAAACCGCCCTGGTCGAGCGCGACGAGGGTTTCTTGCGCGAGGCGCTGCGCCGCGAACTCGAACGCCAGGGCCAGGTGTTCTGGGTCCACAACCGGGTCCAGGGCCTGGAGGACGTGACCGCCTACGTCAAGACCCTGGCTCCCGGAGCCAAGGTGGCCATGGCCCACGGCCAGATGTCGGAAACCGCCCTGGAAGAGGCCATGCACGGCTTTTGGCACGGCGAGACCGACATTCTCGTGTGCACCTCCATCATCGAATCCGGCCTGGATTTCCCTCGGGCCAACACCTTGATTGTGGACAACGCCCACATGTTCGGCCTGGGCCAGCTCTACCAGTTGCGCGGCCGGGTGGGGCGCTCGCCGCGTCAGGCCTATGCCTACTTCGTGGTGCCCAGCATCGAGAAGGTGCCGGAGCTGGCCCGCAAGCGCCTGCGCGTCATCCTCGACATGGACTACCTCGGGGCCGGCTTCCAGGTGGCCATGGAAGACCTGCGCCTGCGCGGGGCCGGTAACATCCTGGGTGAGGCCCAGTCGGGCCATATCGCCCGCATTGGCCTGGATATGTTCCTGGAAATGCTGGCCGAGGAAGTGCGGCGGCTCAAGGGCGAACCGGTCAAGGAGCGCATCGAGACCGAACTGACCCTGGGCATCGCCGCCCGCATTCCCGAGCGCTACGTGCCCGAGGCTTCCGACCGCCTGCGCCTGTATAAGGCCTTGTCCACGGCCAAGACCGAGGAGCGGCTGGCCGAGATCGCCGCCGAGATGCGCGACCGCTTTGGTCCGCCCCCGGCCGAAGTGGACAATTTCCGGGCCGTTTTGGCCTTCAAGCAGGTGCTCGGACGCCTTGGCGCGACCAAGGCCGAGATCGCGCCCACGCGTCTGACCGTGGCCTTCGAGGCCGAGGGCGCGTCGGTTTCCACTGAACGGCTCGTCGCCTTCGTGGCCGCCCATCCGGCCGTGCGCCTGCTGCCGCCGGGCAAGATCGTGCTGCCCCTTGACGCCGCCTTGCCCGTGCCCGAGGCCATTGCCGTCTGGTCCGGCGAACTGGCCGGGCTTGGCGAAGGGGAGGGGGCATGACAAGGCGGCCTGGCCGGGGCCTGCGTCTGGCGGTCGCGCTGGTCCTGTCTCTTGGCCTTTGGGCCTGCGGCCGCGATACGGCCGACGAGCCGGGCGTGGTGGCCGTGGTCAACGGTTCGCCCATCCGGCTGGCCGAGCTGGAAATGCGAAACGATGTCAGCCGGATCAACCAGCCCACTATCGACAATCCGGCTGTCGAGGACCTGCGCGCCGGCCTTGGGGCGGCCCTGGCCGACGCGGTCGTTGCCCGGCTGGTGCGCCAGGAACTCAAACGTCTGGGCCAGGCTCCCACGCCCGAGGAGCTGGAAAAGGCCGAGGCCGCCGTGCGGGCCGATTATCCGAGCGAAGCTTTCGAGCGTATGTTGCTTGAAGAGCACATTGATCTGGCCCGCTGGCGGGAGATGCTGGCCGATCGGCTGGCTCTGGACAAATTTCGTCAGGATGTGCTGTTGCCCGGCCAGCGGGTGGGCGTGGCCGAGGCGGCCGCCTATTACAAGGAACATCAGGTCGCCTTTGCCCGGCCGGCCATGGTGACGCTTCGCGTGGTGTCCGGCCGGGACGCCGAGGCAGTCAAGGCGGCCTTGGCCGCGGCGCGCAAGGCCGGCCAGGTCGAGGCTTTGCTTGGCGTGGAGGCGGTGATGCCCGAAGCCGGGCTGCCCCAGGCCTGGCGTGACGCCCTGCGCGGCAAAAAGCCCGGCGAGGCGACCTCCCCCCTGGCCATGGGCCGCGAACATGTCGCCTTGGTGCTGGTGGAACGCACGCCCGCCGCCATGCCCGACCCGGCCAAGGCCTACGCCCGGGTCGAAGCCCGGCTCACCGAGGAAAAACTGGCCAAGGCCTTTGATGCCTGGCTGGCCAAGGCGCTCGGTCAGGCGACCATCCGGGTCAATGCCCGGTTGCTGCCGGCCGGGGCCATGCTGGCCCAGGTCGACGGCAAGGACGGCAACGCCGAGCTTGTCGCCGCCAAGGTCCAGGAAGAAGCCAGCGTCTACGTGGCCGGCGCGGCGCGCCGCGCCCTGGCGAACCGCCAGCCGGCGGCCGCCCCCCCTGAAGAGCCGCTTGTTTCCCGCCCGCAGGCCCCCCCCGAGGACAAGACGATCCCCCCGTCCTTTGCGCCCGCGCCACTGGTGCAGGATCAGGGGGGGCGGCCGCTCGCGTCCACGCCGCCTTCCGATGCGACCGAGCCAGTGATTTCCAGCGAGGGTGGCGCGTTGGCGGCCGGGGAGGCGGGGGCAACGGCAGCACCTTCGCCAGCGGCTCCACCCGTTTCGGACGAGATCCGGGTAAGCGAAGGATCGGCAGCCCGGCCCGTGGCCGATGCGGCCAAGCCTGCTCAGATTTCCGGGTTCGCGCCCGCCCGCGACGTCGCCGGACGCGACGAGGCCTCTCAGGTTTCCCCCGAGGTCACGCCCGCCCAGCCGACGCCGGCAGGTACGACCGCTTCGCAACCCGAAGCTCTCCAGCCTGCGGCTACCGCGACTTCGACCGGCAATGCCGCCGGACAACGGGACGCAGCGGCCCTCGGGCAGCCGTCCGGCCCGGTCCCAGGCCCTGGCGAGGTCGAATTCACCGCCGTCAAGGCGAGCTGGATTCTCTACACGGCGGACGACGGCCGGGAAGAGCGGATCTATCTCAAGCCCGGCAAACCGCACCGGGTGACCTATTTACGGCGGCTCACCGTGCGGCTTGGCAGCCCGAGCGAAGTGGCCTACCGTGCCGGCGCAAGGGCCGAAACCGTCGAGGTCGGCAAAAAGGAAAGCCGGGTGCTGGAATTTCCTTAGGCCCGCCCAACGGCGGACGGGCATGATTGCCTGGGGTTGCAAAAACGCGTATACGCCCCGGATGCGTGGCCACGACGCTCTGGGAGGAGATCGGCGTGGTCAGGCGACGCTTCGGGGGCATTGCCGGACGGGCTCGCCGAGTCCGTTGCAGATGGTTGCCTTAGCCCCATTCATGGAGGATACTTTGCCGCAAATCGCGAAATTTTTTGGTGTGTTGGCGCTTCTGGCGAGCCTGGTTGCCCCGGCCGGAGCCGCTGAACTGGTGGATCGGGTTGTGGCTGTCGTCAACGGCAACCTCATCACCCTGTTTGACGTCAATACCCGCGTGGCGGACATGGTCAAGCAGACCCAGGGCGTGGCGCTTAGGCCCGATGATCCCCGCCTCGACGATCTGCGGCGACAAGTGCTGGAAAGCATGATCACTGATATGCTCATCGAAAGCGAGGCCAACAAGCTCAAGGTGACGGTTTCCGATACGGAAATCGATTCGCAAATCGAAGAGATCAAGAAAAAGAACAACCTTTCCCAGCAGCAATTCGTCACGGAACTGGCCAAGGAAGGCCTGACGCTCAAGCAGTTCCGCGACAAGATGCGCCTGGACAGCATCAAGAAGCGTCTGCTGGGCTTCATGGTGCATCGCAAGGTGCTTGTCACTGACGACGAGATCCGCGACTACTACGAGAAGAACAAGGGCAGCTTGTCCGCCGCCAAGTCCGTGCTCGGCCCCAAGGTTTCCGGAGGGCTCGGGTTTATCATGGTGCCCAACAAGAAGCAGGCCGAGGAATTGCGCGACAAGATCAATTCCGGCTCCATGTCCTTCGCTGATGCGGCCAAGAAATTTTCCATCGGGCCTGGCCGCGATCAGGGCGGCGATCTGGGCGACGTGCAGATCAAGGATCTGGCCCCGCCTCTGCGTAGCGCGTTGTCCGCCGTGCCTCCCGGACAGGTCAGCGAACCGGTCCTTCTCGACGGCAAAGCCGTGCTGCTCGTTCAGCGGACGGCCTCGGCCCCGGCGGAAAAGCCGGCTGCCCCAGCGGTAGCGGCCGGGTCGAATCCGTCCTATGAGGCGGCCAAGGAACAGATTCAGGAACTGCTCTACAAGCAGAAATTCGACAAACTCTTCCAGGAATACATCGACAATCTGCGGTCCAAAGCCGTCGTTGAAGTCAAGCTTTAGGGCTTGCGATGGTCCGCCGAGCGTCCTCCCGCTCCCGGCGTTACGGACTCTGAGGAGTTTTTTGTATGGATTTGCGAGAGATAGGGACGATGCTACGCGAGGAGCGGGAGCGGCAGGGACTCTCCCTCGAAACGGTGTCGGACAAGACCAAGATAACACGATCCTGTCTGGCGGCCATTGAGGAGGGTAACGACGGTTTGTTGCCCCATCCGGTGTACGCTAAGGGATTTATTAAGAATTACGCACGCTTGCTCGGCGTTGACCACGAGGAGTTCGCCGCGCGGCTGTCAACGGTCTATCAAGTCGAGGAACCGACGCCGTTTCGGGATATTTCCTTGGCAACCGACATTCCGGACGATGCCTGCGGCTGCTCCGTGCCTTCGCTGGCCCCCCGGCCGCCGGTCATGCTTTGGCTGGCCGGAGCCGGGGCCGTCATCGTTGTCCTGGCCCTGGGCTGGTATCTTTTCGCCCGGGTGTTCTCCGGTTCCGAATCGTCGGGCGAAGCCAAGCCGGCCGAAACGGCCGACGTTGCCCCGAGCAAGCCCATTGCCGCGCCCGTGTCCGAGCCCGCCGTGCCGACGCCGGCCCCGGTCCAACCCGCGCCGGCTGCGCCCGTGGCCGTGACTCCGACCGTGCCGCCGGCCGTGACGCCCACCGTTCCCCCGGCCGTGACGCCGGCTCCCGTCGAGACGCTCAAGCCCCAGTCGGAAACCGCCAAACTAGGCGCGCCCACGGCCGACGACAAGGCCACCCAGGACATCGCCGTCAGCGGGCCGACCGGTTCGGCTCCGGCCGTGCCCGCCGCCCCGGAGGCCGTACCCGCCGCCCCGGTCGCTCCGGTTGCGCCAACAGCCAAGAACTTCACCGTGGGTGAAACCGGACCCCATGTCGTGACCATCGCCGCCAATGAACGCTGCTGGCTCCAGGCCGGAGCCGACGGCGGGGCCATGCACGAGACCATGCTCGAAAAGGGCGACACCTTCACCGGCCGCTTCGCCGACAACATGCTCGTGCGCCTGGGCAACGCCGGCGCGGTGGAAATTCATTTCGACAACAAGCTCTACCCCCTCCAGGCCGGCAGGGGATCGGTCAAGACTCTCAAATTCGTGGCCAAGAAGACCGACCAGACGACTCCGGCCAATGGCCAGGGGCAGCCGGCCGTTGCGCCTCAGACAACGGTCCCGGCGACTGTCCCGCCAGCCGCCCAGCCGACTGCGGCGCTGCCGGTCGCTCCTCCCGCCGTCGCTCCTACGCCCGGTCCGGCCACCGAGAATGCTTCCGGAGACAAGGAAGTGGAGATCTACGGCCAGGACGGCAGCTGGGTCATCGTTAGTCCGGACAAGGGGCCGTCCAAGGAAATCTACGTGAAAAAGGGCCAACGCATCACCGTGCCTTTTGGCGAGAAGATTGAGATCAAGCTCGGCAATCCGAGCAGCGTGGTGTTTCGTTACAACGGCCAGGAAACGCCGGTGACCACCGAGAAAGGCGCGGTCAAGACCATCCGGTTTCCGCAATAGGGGAGCGTATGGTCACGACCGCCTGACTTTGGCGGCAGGCTGAAAGCGGCCTGGGTTCGTCCGAGAACACAGGCTGACGGGCGCTTGGCAAGGCGCTGTGGACGCTGGCCAGCGTTTGCAGCGCCTTGCCCGCGCCGCGACGGTCGGACCGGGACGGTATGGAGTATAGCGATCAGGTCCTCATACTGGCCGTCAAGCGGTTTCGGGAGATCGACGCCTGGGTGCGTCTGCTCTCGCCTACGCGGGGAGTCTATACGGCCTTTGCCTTCGGAGGCCTCAAAAGCCGCCGCCGGTTCCTGGGTTGCCTTGATCCGCTCAACCACGTCCAGTTCAAGGTGCGCCGCTCGGGCTATCGCGGCTACCGTTGCCTGGCCGAGGGCAAGCTGCTTGATGCCCCTCGGCAGTTGCGAAGCCATCCCCAACGCCTGGGCATGGCTGTTAACTGCTTGAAATTTTTTGAGGCCGCGCCGGTTGCCCCTGGAAGCTTCGCCGAGGCGTACGGCCTGATGCGCGCCATGCTCGCGACCCTGGACGCGGCCGAGGAACCCTCGCCGCTTTTTCCGCTCCTTTTTCGGGCGCGGATGACGTTTTTGCACGGCATGTTGCCGACGTGCGGCCAGTGCGCCGTCTGCGGCCAGCCCTTGGGCCAAGCTGGGGCGGTGTGCCACGTGGAAGAGGGGCGGGTGGCCTGTCCCGACTGCCGCGCGGCCGCTTCGGGCGGGGTGAACGCGCCCCTTGGCGGCGAGGCCCTGGCGCTTCTGGCTTCGGCCGTGGAGCAGGGGCCGGAGCAGTGGGCCGCTTGTCGGCCCCATCCGGCCGCCGGCCGGGAGTTTTCCCGGGCCGTGGATCTCCTGGTGCGCTACCACATGGGGCTGGCCTGGGAGCAAGGTGGATTCGTGCGAGCCTGATTCGGGGGGCGTGCGGCGTATTTCGTAGGCCCGGCCGGACTGTCGTTTTGCCTCGGTCCTGCTGGACCGGCCCAAGCAGCCGGTGAACGGATTTTATTTGGCCGGGAGGCTTTTTCGCGGGGCGCGGCGCGTGCGCCGGCCCGCCCCGTCGCCGCCGCTGCCCGGCCGGCGGCGAAACCTTGAAATCGGAGCGAGCATGTACTTTCAGGATGTCATTTTGACGCTGCAAAACTTCTGGGCCAAGTCCGGTTGCCTGGTGGTCCAGCCCTACGACAGCGAGGTCGGGGCCGGCACCTTCAATCCGCATACGTTTTTCCGGGTCATCGGTCCCGAACCCTGGAACGTCGCCTACGTGCAGCCCTCGCGCCGCCCCACCGACGGCCGCTACGGCGAAAATCCCAACCGCCTGCAGCACTATTACCAGTTCCAGGTGATCCTCAAGCCCTCGCCGGACAACATCCAGGACCTCTATTTGCAAAGCCTGGCCGCCCTGGGGCTGTCCGCCTCGGACCACGACGTGCGCTTCGTCGAGGACGACTGGGAATCCCCCACCCTGGGGGCCTGGGGCCTGGGCTGGGAAGTCTGGCTCGACGGCATGGAAGCCACCCAGTTCACCTACTTCCAGCAGGTGGGCGGCATCGACCTGTCGCCGGTTTCGGTGGAGATCACCTACGGCCTTGAGCGCATCACCATGTACCTGCAGCAAAAGGACTCGGTCTACGACCTGGATTGGAACGACCGGGTCACCTACGGCCAGGTGCACCAGCGCGGCGAATACGAACATTCGCGCTACAATTTCGAGGAATCCGACGCCGCCATGCTCCTGGCCCATTTCAATGCCTGCGAGAAAGAGTGCAAGCGGCTGTGTGAACTGGGCCTGCCCTGGCCGGCCTATGACTATTGCCTCAAGTGTTCCCACGCCTTCAACATGCTCGAAGCCCGGGGAGCCATCTCCATCACCGAGCGCACCGGCTACATCGGCCGGGTGCGGGCCCTGGCCTCGGCGCTGGCTCGGCTCTACGCCGCCCAGCGCAAGGAACTCGACTATCCCCTGCTCAACAAAGGCTAAAGGAACCACGCCATGTCCCATTTTCTGTTCGAGATCGGATTCGAGGAGATGCCGGCCCGGTTCCTGCCCGGGCTCGTCGATGAGGTGAAAAAGCTCTTTGCCGAGGGGCTGGCCCAGGCCAAGGTCGATTGCGGGACCATCGCCGCCTTTGCCACGCCCCGGCGTCTGGTGGTCAGCGTGCCCGACATGGCCGCCGCCGCCCGCCGGGAAGAGGAAGTCGTCAGCGGACCGCCCGAAAAAGTGGGTTTCGATGCCGCCGGCGTGCCCACCAAAGCCGCCGAGGGCTTTGCCAAGGGCCAGGGCCTGGACGTGTCCGCCGTCTTCGTCATGGAAACGCCCAAGGGCCGCTATCTGGCCCTGCGCAAGACCACCGGCGGCGAAGCCGCCATCGAACTCCTGCCGGCTCTGTGCCTGGAGGCGGTCAAAAAACTCTCCTTCCCCAAGCGCATGCGCTGGGGCAGCCGCGAGTTCGCCTTCGGCCGGCCGGTGCATTGGTTTTTGGCTCTTTTGGACGACGCCGTCGTGCCGTTCCAGTTCGACGACATCGCTTCGGGCCGCGTCACCTACGGCCAGCGCATCATGGGCCCCGGCCCCTTTGAGGTTCCTGCGGCGGCCGCCTATTTCGACATCATCCGCGACAAGGGCAAGGTCGTCCTCGACGCCCGGGAACGCGAAGGCATCGTGCGCTCCCAGGCCGAAGCCCTGGCCAAGGAAGCCGGCGGCACGGCCGTCATCAACCCGGCTCTTTTGGCCGAGGTCACGGGCCTCACCGAGCATCCGGTGGTATTGCTTGGCCGCTTCGACCCCAAATTTCTGGACGTTCCCCGCGAAGTGCTCATCACCAGCATGGAGAGCCATCAGAAGAGCTTTGCCGTGGAAGACGGCAAGGGCGGGCTGCTGCCGGTTTTCCTCACAACCCTGGGCCTTGTGCCGGGCAATGTGGAGCTCGTGCGCCGGGGCTGGCAGCGGGTGTTGACCGCCCGCCTCGAAGATGCCCGGTTCTTCTGGGAGGCCGACCTGTCGGCCAGCCTGGAAACCTGGCAGAAAAAGCTGGAAAGCGTGGTCTTCCTGGCCGGCCTTGGCTCCATGCGCGAAAAGGGCAAGCGGCTGGAACGGTTGTGCGGGCTTATCGCCGAACAGGCCGGCAAGCCCGAGATCATGCTGGAATCCTCCCAGGCCGGCGGCGTGGCCAAGGTCGATCTCGTCTCGGACATGGTGGGCGAATTCGCCGAGCTCCAAGGAATCATGGGCGGCATTTACAGCCGTCGAAAAGGCCAGTCCAAGACCGTCTCCCGGGCCGTGGCCGAGCAGTATCTGCCGGCCGGACCGGACAGCCCCGTGCCGGCGACTCTGGCCGGCGCCATCCTGTCCATCGCCGACAAGGCCGACACCCTGGCCGGCTGCTTCGGCCTGGACATGGCCCCGACGGGCGCGGCCGACCCCTACGCCCTGCGCCGGGCGGCCCTGGGCATCTGCCGCGTGGTCATTGAGCACGGCTTGCGCCTGGACCTCATGGAACTCCTGCAGGGAGCCATCGACGGCTATGGCGAGGTGAAGTTCAAGGTGGACCGCACCCATGTCCTGGCCAAGCTCCTCGACTTCTTCGGCCAGCGCCTCAAGGCCTACTTCACCGGCCAGGGCTACGACACCCTGGTGGTGGAAGCGGCCCTGGGCGCGTCCTACAACGACATCGCCGCGCTGTCGGCCCGTCTGGCCGCCCTGGCCGGATTCGCCGCCAAGCCGGACTTCGATCAGGCCGTGCTGACCTTCAAACGGGCGGCCAACATCATTCGCAAGCAGGGCGTCGGGGCCGGCGTGCCCCTGACCGGCGTGGTCAAGGCGGCGCTTCTGGAAGAACAGGCCGAGAAGAATCTGGCGGCGGTGTGCCAGGACGTCTTCCCGCGTTTTGACGCCCTCTTTGATGCCGGTGACTACGGCGCGGTGCTGGAGCTCTTGTACGAGCTGCGGCCGTCGGTTGACGCCTTCTTCGACAACGTCATGGTCATGTGCGACGACATGGATATGCGGCTTAACCGCCTCAATCTGCTCAAGTCGCTGGTTGACCGTCTGGGCCGGGTAGCGGATTTCGCCGCCCTGCAAGTGTAACTTTCGCATAAACTGCTTGACAGGTTTGGCGCATTGGGCTAGCTAACCCTGCTTCAGCGAACACTTCACGGAGGAACGATCCTTGGCCAACCATAAATCCGCCATCAAACGGCATCGTCAAAGCCTTTTGGCCCGGGCTCGCAACCGGGCGGTCAAGACCCGCGTGCGTAACGTCATCAAGGCCGTGCGCGCCGCCCTGGTCGGCGGGGACGCCGCTGCCGCCGAAACCGCCCTGCTGACCGCCACCAAGGTGCTCGACAAGGCCGCCACCAAAAAGATCATTCACTGGAAGACTGCCGCCCGCAACATCTCGCGGCTGTCCACGGCCGTCAACAAGGCCAAGTCGGCCTAGTCTTCCGGTTTACTGGTGTTTTTCCAAAGCCCGCCGCGAGGTTTCGCGGCGGGCTTTTGGCGTTTGGCGGCGGATTGTTGCGGGCTTGGCGGCTGCGGCTGCTGCGGCGGTTTGGCGGGCTGAGCGGGACGGCCCTGAGGCTTTTGCCGGGGTGAATTTCGGCTGGCGCTTGCGCCTTGGCCGGGGCAGAGTCGGGCGACGCACCCGAAAGGAGCAGGGCATGGGCAAATGGTTTGGAACGATGGTGTTGGCGTTGCTGTTTACAGCGCTCGGCGGGGCCGTTGCCTTGGCCGGGCCGCCCGTTTCCGCTGTTTCGGCCAGTTCCGACGCGGACAAGCCGGCGGCCGGCCGGCCCCATCCGGCCGCGACCGAGGCGGAAAAAACCCTGGACAAGCTGCTGCGGCTTTCGGAGAAGCGCGCCGGGCTGGTGGACGCGCTGCTTGGCCGCCCCGGCGGCGGCAAGGGCGACGCCGCCTTGGCGCGCGAACTGACCACCGCCCGGCTGCGCCATGATCTGGCCGAGCTGGAACGCAAAGCCGTTCGCGACAACTGCAAGGGGCGCTATATTCCGGGCGAGCTCTGCGGCCTGGACTACAATCCCCTCACCTGCGCCCAGGACGAGTCCGACGCGCCCTACAGCTACCGCACCACGGCCGCAACCCCCGACCGGGCGGACATTGTTTATTCCTGGCCGGGCGCGGCTAACCCCTCGGCAAGCTTCATCATGGTGCGCGAGGGCGAAGCCTGGAAGCTCGACGCGGTGCGGTGTCTGCCGTGACCGGGGGAAGTGGACAGCCCCGGCGGCTGCTTGTCGCGGCGGATATTTACGGCGTCACCCCGGCGCTTCATGCCTTGGCGACCAACCTTGGAGGCCAGGCCGAATTGCTTTCTCCCTGGGAAGGCGAGGGCAGTCCCTATGCCACGGAACAGGCTTCCCACGCCGCCTTCGTGGCCGGGCCGGGGTTGGAGGCCTATGCCGAGCGGATTGCCCTGGCGGCGGCCGGGGAGCCGGTTACGTTGGTGGGGTTCAGCGTCGGGGCCACGGCAGGGTGGCTTTATGCAGCCGGGCAGCAGTGCCATCCCGAGAGCCGGCTGGTTCTTTTCTATGGCTCACGCATTCGCAATTATCTGGATTTGCGGCCGCGCTGTCGGGTGGAGGCTATCTTCGCCGAACGCGAGGCGGCTTTTGAACCTTGCGCCGTGGCGGCGGCCATCGTCTCGGATATGGTGCGAACCGAGGTCGTGGCAGGCGCGGCCCATGGGTTCATGAACGCGCTTTCGCCGGGGTATGATGCAACATTGATGCAGCAGCATATTGCCGCAGTGCGAGCGCAATATACGATCCTTGGCTAACCCCATCAGTGGGGGCGGGGGGATAATCCCCCCGGTCGCCGGAGGCATCCGCCTTTGCACTAGGGCGCGATCCGCAGCCGCGCCTTCCCGTCTTCCAACTCCGTCACCCGCCCGATGACCGCCGCCAGATCGCCGCCTGCTTCGAGCATCTCCCGCGCCGCTGCGACTTTTTCCGCCGGCACGGCCAGCACCAGTCCGCCCGAGGTCTGGGCGTCGAACACCAGATCGCAGCGGATGGGGTCCAGGGCCGAAGCCCACGCCACATCCTTGGCGCAATGCCGCTTGTTGGCGAAGCTGCCGGCCGGCAACATGCCGTAGCCGGCCAGTTCCACGGCCTCGGGCAAAAACGGGATGGACGCCAGCGAAAGTTCCACCGCGACCTGGGAAGCCGCCGCCATCTCCAGCACATGGCCGCCCAGGCCAAAGCCGGTGACGTCGGTGGCTGCCCGCAGGCCCAGTTCCCGGATGACCCGGCCGCCGGCGGCGTTGAGGCGGCCGGCCCACTTCCCCAGAAGCGCTTCCAGGGCCGCCTTGTCGCCGAAATCACCCTTGAGGGCCGTGGCCAAGACGCCGGTCCCCAGCGGTTTGGTGAGCAGCAGCACGTCGCCGGGCACAAGCCCGGTGTTCGAGGCAAAAGCGTCGGCCTCGACCAGCCCGGAGACGGACAGCCCGTATTTGATCTCGTCGTCCTCGACGCTGTGCCCCCCGGCCGGCACGGCGCCGGCTTCCAGCACCGCTTCCAGCCCGCCGCGCAAAATCTCGCCCAGAATGGCCGTGTCCATGGTCTTGGCCGGAAAACACACGATGTTCATGGCGGCCAGCGGCACGCCGCCCATGGCGTAGACGTCGGACAGGGCGTTGACCGCCGCGATGCGGCCAAAAAGAAACGGGTCGTTGACGATGGGCGTGAAGAAATCCACCGTCTGCACCAGCCCCCGGCCGTCGGGAAGCCGCACGACAGCGGCGTCCTCGTTGACTCCCTGGCCGGTGAGCAGACGCGGATCGGATATGTGGGGAAGCCCCCGCAAGACGGCCTCCAGGTCCCCTGGGGCGATCTTGGCCGCTCAGCCGGCGGCTTTGACGGTCTTGACCAGTTCGATGCTCATGGGGTCTCCGTGTCGATGGCCCGGGAAAGATCATGCGCCAGGGCCTCGGCGTCAAGGCCGTATCGGGCGCAAAGAGCGGGCAGGGTTTCAAAAAGGGCCTCGCACAGGATGCAGCAGCCGGCCTTGGCGTCGTAGCGGCGAAACACGGCCTCGGCGGCCGGATGGGCGGCCACCAGATCAAGGACGGTGGTCGTGGCCGGATCGAAGCTCATGCGCCGGCCTCGGCTCCGCTTTGCACCGCCCACATGCCGGCGTAGACCCCGCCGGCAGCCAGCAGCGCCTCGTGGTCGCCGCGCTCCACCACGCAGCCGTCGACAACGACCAGGATCAGGTCGCACTGGCGCACCGTGGACAGGCGATGGGCCACGGCCAGGGTGAGGCGGCCCTGCCGCAAGGCAAGGAGATTTTGCTGAATGAGCGCCTCGGTGCGGGTGTCCACGGCCGAGGTGGCTTCGTCGAGGAGCAGGATGGCCGGATCGCGCAGGATGGCCCGGGCCAGGGACACGCGCTGGCGTTCGCCGCCGGAAAGCTTCATGCCGCGCTCGCCGATGACCGTGTCGTAGCCTTCGGGCAGGTTCATGATGCGCTCGTCTATGCCGGCCATGGCGGCGGCCCGGCGCACGGCGGCCAGATCGGCGGCCGGATCGCCCAGCAGGATGTTTTCCGCCGCCGTGCCGTGAAAGAGAAACGCGTCCTGGGACACGTAGCCCAGCCGGCCGCGATAGCTGGCCAGGGTCAGGCCGGACAGGGGCGCGCCGTTGACGGTGATCTGGCCGCTGGTCGGTTCGTAGTAGCGCAGCAGCAGCTTGACCAGGGTGGATTTGCCGGCGCCGGTGGGGCCGACCACGCCCACCGACTGGCCAAGGCTGACGGCAAAGCTCACGCCGTGGATGACCGGTTCGCGGCCGGGATAGGCGAAGCGGACGTTGTCGAAGCGGATCTCCTCGGGGCGCGCCGTCAAGGGCACGGCGTCCGGCCGGTCGGCCACCCGGGGTTCGGTGGCCAAAAGTTCGGCGATGCGCGCGGCGGCGGCTTCCGAACGCTGAATCTGGTTGATGAGCATGCCAAAGACAAACAGCGGCAGCACCAACCGGGCGGCGAACAGCGTAAACGTGGTATAGTCGCCGACGGTCGGACCGGAACCCGAGGCCACCAGCCAGCCGCCGCCGGCAAAGACCGCCGCGAAGGACACGCCGGCCACGGCGTACAGCGCCGGCAGAAACTTGGCCCGCTCACCCTCGGCGGCCACGGCCTCGTCGCGGTAGGCGGCCGAACGGGCGGCCACGGCGGCATGGAGCCGGTCCTCGGCGGTGTAGGCCTGGATGACGCCCATGCCGGAAATGTTGTTTTCGAGCATCCCGGCGATGGCCCCCACCGCTTTGCGGGCGGCCCGGTAGCGCGGCTGCACCCGGGTGACGAACCGGCGCACGGCAAAGACGGCCAGGGGCAGGGGGGCAAAAAGCAGCAAGGCCAGCCGCCATTCCAGGAAGAAGAGATAGCCGTAGATGCCCAGAAACGTGACCACCACCCGGATGATGGAGGTGCTGGCGTCGGTGAGAAAGCTCTCCAGGGTGTCCACGTCGCCGACCACCACGGACATGATGTCGCCGGTTTGGCGATCCTCGAAATAGGCCGGGTCCAGGGTCTGGAGCCGGCCGTACAGGGCCAGGCGCAGGTCGTGGCGCACCTTCTGGGCAATGGCGGCCAGGGCATAGTCCGAGCCGCTCTGGAAGATGGCCAGGAAAATAAAGGCCAATAGCACGGCCAGACCGTAGAGGGCGTAGGTTTTGGCGTCGGTTGTGCCCGAGGTGGCGGCGTCGATGACCTTGCCGGCCAGGGCCAGGGGGAGCAGGTCGCAGGCCCGGGCCAGGACGTTGAGGCCAAGCCCTAGGCCCAGACCGGCGCGGTAGGGGGCGAGGAAGCGGTAGAGCGTCCAGACGTGGCGGCCGAAAAAGGGGCTTTGGCCCGGTGTGGATGTGGGTGTCGTCATACGGCAAGCAGCAGGGCGGCGTAGGCCACGGCTCCCAGGCCAAAGGCCGGGGCGTTACCGGAACCGTCCAGGGGCAGTTCGTCCTTCATGGTGTTCATGACCACGCCGCCGGCCAGAAAGGCGAAAAGCAGAGCCAGCACGGCTTCGTGGACCTGGACAAGCGCGCCCAGGCCCCAGCCGGCCAGCACCGCGCCGGCCAGGACCTTGCGGCCCAGATGGCGGTAGCTGTCGGTGAAGTGGCGGCGCAGGCCATAGTCGTTGGCGGCCATGTGCAGGGCCATGGCCACGGCGTAGGTGGTCAGGCTCAAGGGGCCGGGCACGACCCGGTTGACCAGCAGATAGCCGATCAGGAAATTGTACAGGGCAAAGGAAGCCAGATGCAGGCGGAAAACGCCCTGGGAGGGGTCGAGCCGTGGGCCGTCGCGGCCGCCCCGGGCCAAAAGGGCCGCCCGCTCCAGGGCGTAGAAAACCAGCAGCCCGGCCAGGGCGATGAGAAAGACGTGGCGGTCCAAGAGCCCCACCCAGGCCCAGCCGGTCCGGGCGACTGTTTCCTGGCCGGCGCAGAGGTCAGGAAACACGTGGACGAAGACGTAGGCCACGGCCGCGCCGCCGGCGGCCGAAAGCCAGGGGCTTCGCGGCACGGACAGGATGGGCGAGAGCAGGCGCACGTAAAGATGGAGCAGGGCCAGCGTCAAGGCGGCGGCAAAGCTTAGGCCGATCATGCCGCTCCGTCCTGACGGACGGCGGCGGCGGCCCGGCGCAGCAGCGCTTCCTCGTCGCGCCAGGCATCCTTGTCGGCGTCCTTGACCAGCCGGCTGGCCCGGGAAAGTTCGTCCGCGGAGAGCGCGATGCCCAGTTCCGTGTAGCGCAGGGCCAGGGCGGCCTTGCCGGACAGGGGCGAGAGCGGCAGGCGGATGCCCTCGGCCCCGACCAGTTCCGGCCGAAAGGGCAGGTAGGTGTCGGGGTGCTTGAGCAGGCCGTCCTGGTGGACCCCGGCGGCGGTGGCAAAGACGTTGGCCCCGGTCACGGCCTTGTTTGGCGGCAAGGTGAAGCCGGCACGCTCGGCCACCAGCCGGCACAGGGCCGTGAGCCTGGTCGTGTTCACGCCTGTCGTGCGGCGGTACTGGCCGGGATGCAGTGTCAGAGCCATGACCGTCTCTTCCAGGGCGGCGTTGCCGGCCCGTTCGCCGATGCCGCCCACGGTCAGGTGGACGATGTCCGCTCCGGCGGCGATGGCGGCCAGGGTGTTGGCCGTGGCCAGTCCAAGATCGTTGTGGAAATGCGCCCGCACCTTGACGCCGCGCGGATGGGCTAGGCTAACGAGCATGGCGATGCGGCGGCGCGCGGTTTCGGGCGTCAGCACGCCCACGGTGTCGGGAAAGCCGATGGCTGTGGCCCCGGCGTCCATGGCGGCGGCATACGCCTCGCGCAAAAACGCCGGCTCGGTGCGGCTGCCGTCCTCGCAGCCAAAGGTGACCCGGGCAAAACGCTGGCGGGCGTAGGCCACGGACGAGGCGATCATGGCCAGACACTGGGCCTTGGTCTTGCCGAGTTTGTGGCGGCGGTGCAGGGGACTGGTGGCCAGGAACACGCCGACCCCGCGCCGCTCGGCGGGCGCGTCGCCCAGGGCTTGCCAGGCGGCGTCGACGTCGGCGCCAACGGCCCGGCAAAGGGCCATGATAAGCGGTCGCGTGGTGGCGGCGGCCACCTGCCGTACGGCCTCGATCTCGCCGGCCCCGCCGGCCGGAAAACCGGCCTCGATGACGTCCACCCCGGCCGCTTCCAGGGCCTGGGCGATGGCGACCTTGTCGTTGATGGAAAAATGCACGCCGGGCATCTGCGCGCCGTCGCGCAGGGTGGTGTCGGAAATGATGAGGGGAGAGGGTGAAACCGGAGCGGCCATACGCTTGGACATGCGCTCTTGTGCGCCGTTTTTCCGTCAAAGGCAACGTCCCGGCGGCAGGCACGCCACGAGTGGACGGAGGGGATCGTCGCGATGGTATTGCCGAATCGCACGGGCCTTGGGACTTGGGCATGGAACGATTTGACGCAGGACAGGGCACAGGATAGCTTTTCCAAAGTCCGCCTTTCCCGGGGACGATACCAATGCTTGACGGAGGGGAACATGGCGACAATCGGCGTACTGCTGTCCGGTTGCGGCGTCCTGGACGGCTCGGAGATCCACGAGGCCACCCTGACCCTGCTCTACTTGAACAAGGCCGGGGCCAAGGTCGTGTGCCTGGCGCCGGAAATGACCGTTGAGGCCATGGACCATGGAGCCAAAAAGCCCATGGGCGAGAGGCGCAACGTCCGCGTCGAGGCCGCCCGCATCGCCCGGGGGCCGGTTGCCGACGCGGCCACGGCAAGCGTTGCCGACCTTGATGCCTTGATCCTGCCGGGCGGCTTTGGCGCGGCGAAAAACCTGTGTGATTTCGCTGAGAAGGGCGGCATTGGCACGGTTTTTCCGTCGGTCGCGGCGCTCATCAAGGCCATGCATGCGGCCAAAAAGCCCATTGGCGCCATCTGCATCGCCCCGGCCGTGCTGGCCCTGGCGTTGGGCGAGCACCATCCCCGGCTGACCATCGGCAACGATCCCGGCACGGCCCAAGCCGTCGAGGCGGCCGGCGGCGTCCATGTGGCTTGCCCGGTGGACGGTATCGTGGTGGACGAGACCAACCGGCTGGTGACGACCCCGGCCTACATGCTGGGGCCGGGCATCGCCGACATCGCCCTTGGCATCGAAAAACTGGTTGCCGCCGTGCTGGAGATGGCTGAAAATCGCCAGCCCCTCGACCTGTAGGGGCTTGGGTGAGGCCCAGAGGATTGGGCGGCTTTTGGGCCGCTGCAAGTGTTTCCGTTTTGGCGCAATGAGTGGTGCATGACTGTTTTACAAGGGTACAAATCAGTCCCCCCCGAGGGCGGCGTCCAGGGACGGGCGCGGCGGCGGCTTTTCATCAATGCCGATGATTTCGGCCTCACCGACGGCGTGACGGCCGGCATCGCCGAGGCCTTGGCCGCCGGCGTGGTGGGCGGAACCACGGCTATGGTTTGCCCGGACGGAGCCGTGGAGCGTATTCGGCGCTGGGGTCAGGCGTTTGCCGGCCGGGTAGGGCTGCATCTCCAGCTCACCGGCAGCGCGCCCTGCCTGCCGCCCGGGGAGTTGCCGACCCTGGTCGGGGCCGACGGCCGGTTTCCGCGCAAAAAGGTGGCCGTGGTGGACGTCAACCCCGATGAAGTCCGACGGGAGTGGCGGGCGCAGTACCAGCGCTTTCTCGAAACAGGACTCGTCCCCAGCCACCTCGACGCCCACCACCACATCCACAAGCGGCCCGAGGTCTTCGGGGTGTTCGTGGAGCTGGCCCGGGAATGGGGGCTGCCGGCCAGGGCCCTGTCCGACGACATGCGCCGGGCCATGGACGCGGCCGGCGTGGTCCATGCCGACGTGTGTGTCACGCGCTTTTTCGGCGAGGAGCTGACCACGCCCAAGCTTCTGTCCCTGGTTGACGCGGCCTTTGCCGCCCTTGGCGGCCAGGGCGTGGTGGAAATCATGTGCCATCCCGGCAAAAGCGACGCCACCCTGGCCGCCATCAGCACTTACGCCGACGCCCGGGAGGAAGAACTGGCCGTCCTGGCCGAACCCGGACTGGCCAAGGCCCTGGCTGGGCTTGGGGTGACGGTCATCGGGCCGTATGGACTTGACCCCACGGCGTTTGGCGCAAACGCCCAAGACTAAGGAACACGCCATGCCGCAAAAGTTGCTGTTGTCCATGCGCAAGTTCGTGGCCCCGGAGTTTGTTTTCGGTCGCGGCGGGCTGGCCTTGGCCGGACGACAGGCGGCCGGGCTCGGGGTGCGCCGGGCGCTTTTGGTGGCCGATCCCGGACTTTTCCCCTTTGGCTGGCCCCAGCGCGTCCAGGAAAGTCTGGACGAGGCCGGCGTGGCCACGGTCCTTTTCAGCGACCTGAGCAGCAACCCGCGTGACCACGAGGTCATGGACGGGGCGGCCATCTTCGCCGAGACCGGCTGCGACGCCATTGTGGCCGTGGGCGGCGGCTCGGCCATGGACTGCGGCAAGGCCATCGGCATCGTTTCGGCCAACAAGCGCCACGTGCTCGAATTCGAGGGCATCGACAACGTCGAGCGCCCGGGGCCGCCGCTTTTGTGCGTGCCGACCACGGCCGGCACCGGAGCCGAGGTGTCCCAGTTCGCCATCATCACCGACACCAAAAGTCGCCGCAAGGTGGTCATCGCCAGCAAAACGCTCATTCCCGACGCGGCGCTTATTGATCCCGACATCACCGTGACCATGCCGCCGGACCTGACCGCTCACACCGGCCTCGACGCCTTGACCCACGCCGTGGAGGCCTATGTGTCGAGCGCCAGCGGCCCGGTCACCGATCTTTTCGCCCTGGAGGCGGCCCGATTGGTCGCCGCCGCCCTGCCGGCCGCCCTGGCCGACCCCGGCGACATCGAGGCCCGAGGCTCCATGCTCCTGGCCAGCCTCTACGCCGGTCTGGCCTTTTCCAACGCCATCCTCGGCGCTGTCCATGCCCTGTCCCACAGCCTGGGGGGCCTGCTTGACCTGCCCCATGGCCTGTGCAACGCGATTTTGCTTGACCACGTCATCGCCTACAACTACGACTCCGCCCCGGAGCGCTTCGACGCCCTGGGTCAGGCCCTGGGCGCGGTCATGGAGCCGGGCGCTTCCCAGGACAGCCGGCGCGCGGCTGTGGTCCAGGCCTTTTCCGATTTCAAGCGCCGCCTGGGCGTGACTCAGGGACTGGCCGAACTGGGCATCTCCCCGGCGGTTTTCGCCGATCTGGCGGGGCGCGCCCTGGATGATCCCTGTATGCTTACCAACCCCAGAAAGCCCACCCTGGCCGAACTCGAAGCCGTCTATGCCAGCGCCAGCCGATCCCTCGCCTAGGGCCGACGAACGCCTCACCCGGTTGCTCGGGTTTGGCGAACATTCGGTCAGCAAGAGCTATTACCCCGAGCTGCGCCGCCGCCTGGAGGAGCTTGAGCGCTTCCGTTCGCTTTTGGACCAGACCGGCGACGCCATTTTTCTCGTGGATGTGGCCACCGGGCGCATCGCCGACGCGGCCGGCGCGGCCGGGGCCATGTTGCGGCAGGAGCGGGGCGATCTGCGGGGACTGCCCTTTGAGCATTTTCTGCCCCCGGACGCCGTGCTGCGGCTGAGGGGGCTTTTTTCCGGCGATTTCGCCGCCGGGCGCGTAGAGACGAGCCTGTCGCGTCCGGGCGATGAGGCCGGCGGCAGCCTGCCTGTGGAGATGACCTTCCGCCTGGCCCAGGGCGAGGCCGGAACCGTGGCCGTCATCGTGGCCCGCGACGTCACCGAGCGCAAGAAAAACGAAGAGGCCCTGCGCCGGGCCGAGGAACGCTACCGGGGCATCGTGGAAAACGCTGCCGAAGGCATTTTCCAGAGCACGCTGGCCGGCCGGCTCATGAATTCCAACCCGGCCCTGGCCGCGATTCTGGGCTATGCCCATCCCGATGAACTGCTGCGCCACGTCAAAAGCGTGGTGGACGAGGTGGTGGCCGCTCCCGAGGACCGCCACCGCATCCGCTCCGAGCTGGAACGCTATGATGAGGTGAAGAATCTTGAGGTGCAGCTCATCACCAAATCCGGCGCACGGATATGGGGCTTGATAAACGCCCGCCGCATCCGGGGCGAGGAGGGCACGCCCGAACGCTTCGACGGCTCGGTCCAGGACATCACCATCCGCAAGCAGGCCGAGCAGACGCTTATCCGCTACCACGACGAGCTGGAACAGCGCGTGGCCGAGCGCACCGCCGAACTCACTCGCATCAACGAGCGCCTCGTCCACGAAGTGACCATCCGCAAGCGCGCCGAGGAAGCGGCCGAAGCCGCCAACCGGGCCAAGTCCGATTTTCTGTCCATGGTCTCCCACGAGATCCGCACGCCCTTGACCTCGGTCCTCGGCTTTGCCGTGCTCATTAAAAAACGCCTGGCCAGGCTTTTGCCCGCCTCGGTTGTGGATACGCCCAAAAAGCGCCTCCAGGCCGAGCAGATTCAGGACAACCTCGATATCATCGTGGCCGAGGGCGAGCGGCTTAAGCACCTCATCAACGACGTGCTCGATTTGGCCAAGCTTGAAGCCGGCAAGATGGCCTTCAAGTCCGAACCCGTGGACCCGGCCGAAGTGGTGCGCCACGTCATGAACGCCTCGGCCGGGCTGTTGCACAATTCCCAAGTCGTCTTGGACACCCGCATCGAGGGCCGTCTGCCCCAGGTTCGGGGCGACCGCGACCGGCTGATTCAGGTGCTGGTCAACCTCGTCTCCAACGCCATCAAGTTCACCGATCACGGCTATGTCGCCTGCCGGGCTCGGGCCCAGGGCAACACCATCGTCATCGAGGTCAGCGATACTGGCATCGGCATTCCGGAATCCGAACAAGGCAAGGTGTTTGAGAAGTTCAACCAGATCGGCGGCACGCTGACCAACAAGCCCAAGGGCACGGGACTGGGGTTGACCATCTGCAAACATATCGTCGAGTCACACGGCGGTCGCATTTTTTTTGTATCCAAGCCCGGAGCCGGCAGCACCTTCACCTTTACTCTGCCGATTGCCTAAGTCCGCCTGTTGCGGTATGTCCCCGTCCCCCGGCGGCGTGGCCGCCGCCCGCCGCAAACGCCCTTGAAGGATTCCTGCATGAAAAACGTCGCCAGAAACGAAGCCCTGCGCAATATCGCCATCATCGCCCACGTCGACCACGGCAAGACCACGCTTGTGGATCACATGTTCCGCCAAAGCGGCCTGTTTCGCCAGAACCAGGAAGTTACGGACCGCATCATGGACAGCATGGATCTCGAGCGTGAGCGCGGCATCACCATTGCCGCCAAAAACTGCGCCGTGATCTGGAACGGCGTGAAGATCAACATCATCGACACCCCCGGCCACGCCGATTTCGGCGGCGAAGTGGAACGGGCGCTGTCCATGGTTGACGGCGCGGTGCTTCTGGTGGACGCTTCCGAAGGCCCGCTGCCCCAGACCCGCTTCGTGCTCAAAAAGACCCTGGACCGGGGACTGCCCGTCATTGTCGCGGTCAACAAGATCGACCGCAAGGACGCCCGGGTCGAGGAAGTCTTGAACGAAATTTATGACCTCTTTATCGACCTCGACGCCTCCGAGGAACAGCTCGAATTTCCGGTCCTGTACGCCATCGGCCGCGAAGGCGTCGCCAAGCGTGAGCTCGAAGGCGAAGGCGCCGACCTGTCGCCGCTGTTCGAGACCATCCTGGCCGAGATCCCGGCTCCGTCCCATGACCCGAGCGAGCCTTACCGGATGCTCGTCTCCGACCTCGGCTATTCCGAATTCCTGGGCCGGCTGGCCGTGGGGCGCGTGGTTTCGGGCACGGCCCGCATCAACCAGACCCTGGTTCGCATCGACGAGGAGGGTGTGGTCAAGCCCCTTCGCGTCACCAAACTGCAAGTCTACGAAGGCCCCAAGCTTACCGAGACCGAGGCGGCCGAACCCGGCGACATCCTGGTCATTTCCGGCGTTGACGAGGTAACCATCGGCGACACCATCACCGTGGCCGACGCGCCCAAGGCCCTGCCGCGCATCAACGTGGACGAGCCCACCGTGTCCATGCGCTTTGCCATCAACACCTCGCCCTTTGTCGGACGCGAGGGCAAGTTCGTGCAGTCGGCCAAGCTGCGCGAGCGCCTTTACAAAGAGACCCTGCGCAACGTGGCCATCAAGGTCGAGGAGACCGAGGACAAGGACGCCTTCACCGTCAAGGGCCGGGGCGAATTCCAGATGGCCATCATTGTCGAGACCATGCGCCGCGAAGGCTTCGAACTGTCCGTGGGACGCCCCGAAGTCATCTACAAAACCGAAGGCGGCGTGCGCAAGGAACCGGTCGAGCACCTGTTCATCGACTGCGACGAGGCCTTTGTCGGCGTGGTCACCGAAAAGCTCTCCATCCGCAAGGGCCGGATGCTCAATCTGGTCAACCATGGCTCGGGCCGGGTGCGCCTGGAGTTTTCCATCCCGTCCCGGGGCCTTATCGGCTACCGCGACGAGTTTTTGACCGACACCAAGGGCACCGGCATCATGAACTCCATCTTCCTGGGCTACGAGGAACACCGGGGCGACTTCCCCAGCCGGTTTACCGGTTCCATCGTCTGCGACCGGGAAGGCGTTGGCGTGCCCTATGCCCTGTTTAACCTCGAACCGCGCGGCCGGCTGTTCATCACCCCGGGCGAGCCGGTCTACGAGGGCATGATCGTTGGCGAGCACAACCGCGACAACGACATCAACGTCAATCCCTGCAAGGAAAAAAAGCTCACCAACATGCGCGCCTCGGGCAAGGATGAAAACGTCATCCTTTCCCCCGTGCTGCCCATGACCCTGGAACGCGCCCTGCACTTCGTGCGCGAGGACGAGATGGTGGAAGTCACGCCGCTGTCGATCCGCCTGCGCAAGAGCGTGCTGCCCGCCAAGGACCGCCACGTCCTCGACGGCGCCAAGAAGAAAGACAAGTAAGAGAGAGACTGGAAGAGAGGAGAAGAGGCCTTGGCGGCCGGGGGCCTGAGGCCCCGGACCCCCCACCTGGGAAAAGGGTTAAGGGGGGCGTCTTGGCTGCAGCAGTCGGTGGAATGTCCCCGACGCCCTCGAAAAGGGGCGATGGAGATATTTGATGCGAGATATCGGGACGGCTTCTCCCGGGCAAGCGCCCGGCGGGAAGCCGTCTTTTTTGGCGTCGTGGAGGAGGGGGGCGCGATTGCCAGCCCGCGCGCCTTCGGGCATGAGGGTGGCATGAACACGTTGCAGTCCATGCCCGGCCCCCTCGGCATCGCCGTGCGCTATCTCGGCGTCGTGGTCCTGCTCGCCGCCTACGGCGGCCAGGTCTGACCCTTCATTGAGGCCGTGCCCCCCGTGAGCCTGGGGGCCATGCTCAGCCTTGCCTTTGCCGTAGCCTTGTTGGCCCGGGGGCTTGTCCTGCGCCGTCTGGTCCTGTCCGCGCCGGCTGGGGAGCAGCCTGTGCGCCAGTTCACCCTGGAAATGGGCGCGTGCCTGCTGGGCGGACTGCTGACGGGTTTGGGCGTGGAAGCCTCCACGGGCTTTTCCCTGGCCCCGGGCTGGAAGCTTGTGCTGGGGGCCATGACCGCCGGGTTTTACCTTGGCTTGGAAGGGGCGCTTTTGCGCCAGCGCGAGGTCGTCTTGCGGGCCAGGGAGTCCGGCTACGATCCTGTCTGGCGGCCCATGCGCCTGCGCAGCTTGTCGCGGCGCTTCTTGACCGTCGCCGCGGCGGCGACGGCGCTGCTCTTGGGCGTCTTCGGCCTCATCTGGGCCGGCGACGTGGACTGGCTGTCCACCCTTGATCGCGATCCGGACGTGCTGGCCCAGGCCCGGTCCTCGGTCATCGTGGAAATCGCCTTTGTCATGGCCGTGCTGCTGCTTGGTGCGGCGAGGCTGATCCTGCTCTACGCCGGCAACCTGAAGCTGCTTTTCAACACCATCACCGAAGGCCTGGCCCGGGTACGCCAGGGCGATCTGTCCGTGCGCTTGCCCCTGGCCACCTCCGACGAGTTTGGCCTTATCGCCGCCGAGGCCAATTCCATGATTGAGGGTCTTTCCCACCGCCTGGTCCTGCTCGACGCCCTCAAGGTGGCCGAGGACGTGCAGCGAAACCTGTTGCCGGCCGCGCCGCCGGACATCCCGGGCCTGGATATCGCGGCACTGAGCGACTACTGCGACGAGACCGGCGGCGACTATTACGACTTCATTGAAACCGGACCGGGCCGCACGGCCATTGTCGTGGCCGACGTGGCCGGCCACGGCGTGGGGCCGGCGCTGCTCATGGCCTCGGCCCGGGCCACGGTGCGCATGGCCGCCGCCATGTATCCCGATCCCGGTTCGGTGGTCAGCGCCGTCAATTCCCGGGTGGCCGAGGACGTGTACGGCACCGGCCGTTTTTTGACGCTGTTTTACCTGGAGATCGACGTGGCCGCCCGGATGCTGCGCTGGGTGCGGGCCGGGCATGACCCGGCCTTTGTGGTGCGCCCGGGCGATGTGGAGTCCACGTTCCTTGGCGGCGGCGGGCCGCCCCTTGGCGTGGTGGAGGGGTATCGCTACGTGGCCGAGTCCTGCCCCTGGCCGCCCGGCGGACTGGTGTTTATCGGCACCGACGGCATCTGGGAAACCACCGGCGAAGGCGAGGACATGTTCGGCAAGCGTCGGCTCGTCGATCTGCTGCGCAAACATCTCGGCCGGCCCACGGCCCAGGTGCTTGAGGCCGTGCGCCACGACCTGGAGGCCTTCAGCCACGACAAGCCCCGGGAGGACGACATCACCATGGCGGCGGTCGCGTTTCCCTGAGGCCCTCCCGGTAGGCGCCTTGCCCGGCTTCCGGCCATGGGCTATGAAGCCCAGGACGCACCATGAAAACCCACATCATCGACGTCGCCATCAATGTCTACGGCAAACCGGCCCAGACCGCTCTGGCCCTGGTATCCCTGCTGGCCCACAGCGGCCGGTTCATTGACCGTATCTACTTCAATGAAGAACCGGACGGCCTCAACGCGGTTTTTGCCCATGACAAACTGCTGGCCGCCTTGGGGGACCGGGTGGTGTGCCACCGGCCGTCCTTCATGAACTGGCGCTATGCCGTGGACGAAGCCCGTCTGGGTGACCCGGCTTATCGCCACGCCCTGCGCTACCAGTACGCCTTCGAGCACTCCGACAAGCGGTATCTGCTCATCATCCACAATGACTGCGAGTTCACCGGCGACGTGGTCGGCTTGCTCCTCGGCGCGCTGGGCGCTCACAGCGGCGCAGGGGAGATCGGCCAGTGCTGGCTGTGTCCGGCGGCCATGCTCGGACGCTGCGGCCCGGGGCGTTACCGTGACTATCGCCCGGATTTCGCCGAACTGGCCGCTCTCTACGACGCCATCGATCCTGCCGTTTATCGCCGCATGTATCTGCAGGAACCGACCGATGCCCTCCGAAATCGGCCCTGGCCACTGCCGGAATGCCGGCTTAACGAATTTTGTTGCCTGTTGCGCCTGGACCGGGTTCGGCCCGATACCTGTCCGCAGGGTTCGGCCCGGCCTTTCGGCGCGTATGTGGACGTCGGCAACCCCTATACCGGCAACGGCATCCTCGACATCGGCGTGGCCTGGTTCGGCGACATGGTCCATTTGGGCCATTCCTTCGTCCAAGTGCCGCTGGCTTCCTGCGTGCGCCACGAAGGCGGCCACAAGTCCCTTTTCGCACCGGACGATTACGTGAAACGCGAAGAACAGGCGATTGCCGTCCTGCGCGACAAATACGGCGCGTCCTGACGCGCCTGGGAGCCGCCATGGCGCTTTTTACCGTTACCGATGCCTGCACAGGCTGCGGCCTGTGCGTGGCCGCCTGTCCGGCCAGTCTGGTGCGCCAGGCCAAACCCGGCGACGCCCCCCATGCCCTGCCGGGCCGCGAAGCCCACTGCATTCGCTGCGGCCACTGCGTCATTGCCTGCTCCAAGCGGGCCTTTGTCCATGCCTTGCTGCCGGCCGAGGCCTTCGAACCCATCCGGCGCAAGGACCTGCCCACGCCGGCCGCCTTGAGCCACCTGCTCATGGCCCGGCGCTCCTGCCGGACCTACGCCCAGGAAACGCTTTTCCGCCAGGCCATTCTGGGGCTTATCGAATCCGTGCGCCATGCGCCCACCGGCCACAACATGCGCGAGGTCGGCTGGGTGGTGGTGGACGGCCCCGAGCGCATGGACGCGGCCCGGACGCTCGTCCTGGATTGGATCGCCGCCGAGGTGGCGGCGGACACCCCCAAGGCCGCCGAACTGCATCTGGCCGGCGCGGCCCGGGCCGCCGCCCGGGGCAAGGACGTCATCTTTCGCGGCGCGCCCCATGTCGTCGTGGCCCATGCACCGGCCATTGGCATCAGCCCCGAGGTGGACGCGGTCATCGCCGCCTCGTGGCTGGAGATCGCGGCGGCCGCCGCCGGCTACGCCGCCTGCTGGTGCGGCTACCTGATGTTCGCCCTGGCCAGCCATCCGCCGGTGGGGCAGGCCCTGGGCATCCCGGCCGGCAGCACGGGCTACGCCGCGCTGCTCCTGGGCAAGCCCGCCACCCGGGTCAAGTGGATACCGCCTCGCGACGTGCCGGAAGTTATATTCTTCTGAGATATGGTATAGGCTTTTTTGTTGACGGCGCTTCGTCTCTGTGGTCTCTGCTGAAAATGACAGCAGACACGAGAGCGGCGAGGTGGCTGTGACATGACGGATATCCAAGCCTATCTGGTCGTCGTTTTGGCCGTAGCGGCGCTAGGCATCTCCATTTGCAGCTATCTCGCCAGGAACAAAGGAAACTCAGGCAATAGGCCGCAAGTCTGGCGCAATGCCGTCCTTTCCTGGTCCTCTGGCGTGTTGGATGAAATGGAGACCGTGCTGCATATTTTCAAGCAATTGAAATATGGCGTGTCCTTTGATGACATCATGGATGAAGTCGTTGTGTCTAAGAGCAATATCAGAGTATTGCTGGATTACGGCGCGCTGCTGATCGCTAATGGGCCTGATGCTGTGGACAAAGATGCGGTGACGAGAGGGGAAAGAAAGGATGCCTTGAAGGTTATTGCTGAGGTGCACGCCAGACTATGCCGTGTTACGGAATCAAGCTGCCGCCTGGATGTGGAAGAAAGCATCCTGTATGTCGCGCAGTGTCGGAAAAAATTTGTTGATGAAATCCGGTCGAACATTGCGGTGGCGAACACGGACGACTGCGTGCTTGCAACATCCCAAAACAATTAGTTTTATGTCTGCCTATTCTCGCCTGACGCCCCGGCCGAGGGGATCGGCCGGGGCGTTGGGTTTCAGGATAAGCGGCTTCAGCCCAGCACGGCCTGCTTGATGGCCTCAATGCCCAGGCGCTCCACGAACCGTGCGGCCCGCTCACGCTTCTTGGCGTTGGCGGCGTAGTAGCCGATGAGCTTTTCGGACAGGTCGATGACCTGCTCCTTGGTCAAATCCTCAGCCACCACGTCGCCGATGCGCGGCCGGGCTCCGGGATGGCCGCCGAAAATGACGGTCCAGCCGGACTTTTTGCCCAGCACGCCCAGGTCGCGCACGAAGCTCTCCGAGCAGCAAAACGGACAGCCCGACACCGACAGCTTGAACTTGCCCGGCAGATCGCGGCCGACAAAGAGCTTTTCCATCTCCAAGCCCAGCCCCAGGCTGTCCTGGACGCCGAACTTGCACACGCTCGTTCCCGGACAGGCCTGGACGAAATGCACGCACAGCTCCAGGGCCTGGCCCACGTCCGTGCCCAGATCCTTCCAGATGGCGTCCACGTCCTCGGCCTTGACCCCAACCAGGGCCAGCCGCTGGCCGGAAGTGATCTTGACGATGGGGACGGCGTATTTCTTGACGACGAGGTTGAGGGCTTCGAGCACCTCGGGAGAGATCAGCCCCACCGGCGTGCGGGGGACGATGGCGTAGGTCTGCTGGTCACGCTGCAAAATGGCCCCGGTGGGGGCGTCGTTGGCGCTCATGGCGGCTCCTTTACGGTATGGTCTGAAGGGGAGTGGGATATATGGGCCTGCGCAAGCTGCGATGGGTGGCCGGTCCGTGGTCCGAGGGCGGCCCGGGACAGCGGCCGCCAAGGGATGACCTTAAACACGGATCGCGGCCTGTTGTCACCCTCAAAAAAACCGCCAGGGATGCCGGGTGGTTTGTCTTGACGGGTTTGGCGGCCACCGGAGGGCGGAGGGCGGTCAATGCGCGAGGAAACAAAGCCTGGCGACGCATTTTGCCCGGTGGCCGACCTTGAGTCCGAGGCCTGCCTGGGCTACACACCCTGGACTACACCCCGCCGGGAGGCTGTCTTGGGCAAGCTCAACGTTGAAAAATTGTCCCCAAATCCGGAATTCGACCTGTTCTTGTATCTGCGTGTCTGCGGCGCGCCCAAGGTCGAACAACACGTCATTGATCTGTGCCAATCCCAGTGGGAAGCCTTCAAGGAACACCTCAAGGGCTACCGTTTCGCCCCGGCCGGTTCCAAGCGCGGCGTGGTGCTCTATTTCCTCGAACCCGCCGCCGAGGGCCTGGTGGAGGAAGCCTGGGGCCGCTCGCCCACCGAGGGCTTCGCCATCCACAACCTGGCCGTCTCCATGGTCATGGCCGCCGCCGGCGAACAGGTACCGGAAATCGAGGCCGGCGCTTGCGCGCCCCTGCCTACCCCGGACCGCGACCTCAAACGGCGCATGGAACGCCTGGGCCTGGTCTGGAACGAGGTCGGCAACGTCAGTGTGCAATACGCCGTCATGACCCACGATCCGTATCTTGGCGGCTGCGCCGTCTGCCATCTGCGCGCGTCCTGCCCCAAAAGCGACGTGCCCAAGGGCGCGTAAGGGCGATCAAACGGGCAGCGCCCGCAGCCAGCGGAACGCCTCCGTCGGCTGCGGGCGCTGCCCGTTTCTGACTGTGTGACTGCCAGATCACCAGATGTCGCGGACCTTGACGCCTCGCTTGGCCATGTGGTCCTTGCAGTCCTTGATGGTGTATTCGTCGTAGTGGACGATGGAGGCGATGAGCGCGGCCGAGGCCTTGCCTGTGGTGACGGCGTCGGCCATGTGGTCGGGATTGCCCGCGCCGCCGGAAGCGATGACCGGAATGGTGACGGCTTCGGCGATCATACGCGTGAGCGTGAGTTCATAGCCGGTCTTGGCCCCGTCGGCGTCAATGGAGTTGCAGCAGATTTCGCCGGCCCCCAGGGCTTCGACGGTTTTGGCCCACTCCAGGGCGTCCAGGCCCATGGCCTTGCGGCCGCCGTGGATGACGATCTCATAGCCCGAGGGGATATGTTCGGACACGCCGACATGCTTGACGTCCATGCCGACCACCACGCATTGGGAGCCAAAGGCGGCCGCGCCCTGACTGATGATGTCGGGGTTTTTGACGGCGGCGGAATTGACCGAGATTTTTTCCGCCCCGGCCAGCAGCACCGCCCGCATGTCCTCGACGGTGGAGATGCCGCCGCCCACGGAAAACGGGATAAAGATTTCCCGGGCCACCCGGTCCACCACGTCGAGCATGATGCCCCGGCCTTCGCTGGAGGCGGTGATGTCGTAGAAAACGAGTTCATCGGCCCCGGCCTCGTAGTAGAGGCGGGCGGTCTCGACGGGATCGCCGATGTCCACGTTGCCTTGGAACTTGATGCCCTTGGTGAGCTTGCCGTCGCGGACGTCGAGGCAGGGAATGACGCGTTTGGAGAGCATGGGTTTAAGCCTCCTGGCAGTAGGCGGCGAAGTTGCGCAAAAGCGCCAGCCCCGGGCGACCGCTTTTTTCCGGGTGGAACTGCACGGCCCAAAGGCCACGGCGTCCGTGGACGGAACAGAAATCCAGGCCGTACCGGGTGAGGCCGAGGACGTATTCCGGGGCCGGCACGGGGTAGTAGCTGTGGACGAAGTAGAACTCCGAGGCCGGGTCGATGCCGTCGAAGAGTTCGCAGCTCTTGGCCAGGGCGACCTTGTTCCAGCCCATGTGGGGGATGCGGATGGGCTGGTCGTCCTCGTCGGTAAGGGCTTGGTTGAACATGGCGCACTGGCCGGGAATGATGCCAAGGGCCTTGGTGTCGTTTTCCGGGCTGTAGTCGAGGATGATCTGGCAACCGAGGCAGATGCCCAGCAGCGGCTTTGCGGCGGCGACCTGCTCTGCTAGAAGGGCGTCCAGGCCGGTTGCGGTCAAATGGCGCATGGCCTGGCCGGCCGCGCCCACGCCTGGGAAGATGAGTCCCGAGGCGTCGGCGATGACGGCCGGATCGGCGGTGATGCGGCAGGGAATGCCGAGATGGTCCAGGGCGCGCCGCACGCTGGTCTGGTTTCCGGCCTCGTAGTCCAGGATGGCAAGCATGGGGTTCTCCTTCGCCGGGAAGGTCGTCCCGAAAAGGCGGCTTGGCCCGGGCGGGACGCGGCATTGCGGCGGCCAAGGCCGCCGGGGTTTCGCAGAAGGCGGTTGTGAACATTTTAGGCATTTTTGGCAAGGGAGGCGGGCATGATCATCGTCACGGGCGGGGCCGGATTTTTGGGCAGCGCGCTGGTGTGGGGGCTCAACGCCGCCGGGCACGACGACATTTTGGTGGTGGACAACCTGGGGCACGGCGACAAATGGAAAAATCTCGTCAATCGCCGCTTTGCCGACTATCTGCACAAGGACGCCTTTTTGGAGGCCATCACGGGCGCCAGGGATCCGTTTCAGGCCACGGCCGTGGTCCATCTCGGGGCTTGCTCTTCCACCACCGAGACCGACGCCGAATATCTCATGGGCAACAACACGGCCTATGCCAAGGCCGTGGCCCGCTATGCCCTGGAAGCCGGGGCGCGGTTGATCGTGGCCTCCTCGGCGGCCACCTATGGCGACGGCAGCCTTGGTTTCGACGACGACCCCGACGGCCTGGACACGCTTAAGCCGCTGAACATGTACGGTTATTCCAAGCACCTGTTTGACTTGTGGGCGCGACGCGAAGGGTTGCTGGGGCAATTGGCCAGCCTCAAATTTTTCAACGTCTACGGCCCCAACGAATATCACAAGGCCGACATGCGCTCCGTGGTCTGCAAGGCCTACGCCCAGATCGGCAAAACCGGCCGGCTGTCGCTTTTTAAGTCCAGCCGGCCGGATTATCCCGACGGCGGCCAGAAGCGGGATTTTCTGTACGTCAAGGACGCCGTGGCCGTGATGTTGTGGCTTCTGGAGCATCCCGAAGTGGGCGGGGTCTACAATGTGGGCAGCGGCGCGGCCCGGACCTGGAACGATCTGGCGGCTGCGGTTTTTTCGGCCATGGAAAAGGCCCTGGCCGTGGACTACATCCCCATGCCCGAGGCCATACGCGGCAAGTACCAGTATTTCACCGAGGCCAAAATGGATCGGCTGCACGCCGCCGGCTGCGCCAACCCTTTCATGACCCTGGAAGAGGGCGTGGCCGACTACGTGAAGGGCTACCTGTCCCAGCCTGACCGCTATCTGTAGCCGCCCACGCGGGAAGCGGCCTGGCGGATGCATCGCATCCGCCAGGCCGCTTCCCATATGGGGGGGCCGGGGCCTCAGGCCCCCGGCCGCCGGAGGCATCTTCCTCTTTGTCTTCCCTTAATCGTACTTCACCGCGCTGATTTCCATCAGCTTATCCAGCCGGATGCGGGTTTCGATGCGGCGCATGGTGCCGGTTTTGCCGCGCATGACCAGGGAGTGGGTGACGGCGTGGGTGCCGGTGAAGGCCACGCCTTCGAGGAACGCGCCGCCGGAGATGCCGGTGGCGGCGAAATAGGTGTCGTCGCTGCGCACCAGGGTTTCCTCGGTGAAGACCTGTTTGCAGTCGATGCCGGCTTCGGCCAGGGCGGCCGCCTCGGTTTCGGACTGGGGGTCGAGGCGGGCCAGCATCCGGCCGCCCAGGGCCCGGATGGCGCAGGCCGAGAGCACGCCTTCGGGGGTGCCGCCGGTGCCGCACATGACGTCCACCACGTTGTCCGGGTCCACGGCCATGAGCGAACCGGCCACGTCGCCGTCGGTGTGGAGCTGGATGCGGGCGCCGGCCGTGCGGATTTCCTGGATGAGCCCTTTGTGCCGCGGCTTGTCCAGGACGAAGACCACCAGATCATCCATGTCCTTGCCCAGGGCCTTGGCGATTTTCTTGAGATTCTCCCCGATGGGCGCGTCGAGTTCCACGGCTTCCTTGGCCTGGGGCGGAACCACGAGCTTTTGCATGTAGTAGCTGGGGCCGGGATTGAACATGGAGCCGCGCGGGGCGATGCCGACCACGGAGATGGCGTTGGGGCGGCCGTAGGCCAGCAGATTGGTGCCTTCCACCGGGTCCACGGCCACGTCCACGGCATGGCCCTGGCCGCTGCCCACGCGCTCGCCGTTATACAGCATGGGGGCTTCGTCTTTTTCGCCTTCGCCGATGATGATGACGCCGTCGATGGGCAGGGTGTTAAACGACAGGCGCATGGCGTCCACGGCGGCCTGGTCGCCGGCGTTCTTGTCGCCGCGCCCCAGCCAGCGCGAGGAACTTAAGGCAGCCGCTTCGGTCACCCGTACGAGGTCAAGGCCCAGGTTTCTGTCCGGCGCTTCCATGGCAAGGCTCCTTTTGTGCGGGCGGGAGAGGATGGGAAGGCCCGGCGCGCCGTCCCGTCGGCCATGCCGGGCGTTATTCCAAAAGGCCCCGCGCGCTTGCGCGCGCGGGGCCGGCAAAACCATGATCGTAAGCCGAACCGAGGTATCCCGGCCAAGAGTGCTATCGACGTTCCCAGGCGGCCTTGACGCTGGCGGCCAGGGCCGTGGGCGTGAATCCGTAGGCTTCGGCCAGTTTTTCGGCCGGGGCGGACGCGCCAAAGCGCGAGATGCCGTGGATGCGGTCCATGCGGCCGGTGTACTGGCACCACAGCTCGGGCCGGCCGGCTTCCACGGCGAAGCGGAAGGGGATGGCCGAGGGCAGCACGCTTTCCTTGTAGGCCTCGGGCTGCTCGTTGAAGATTTCCATGCAGGGGATGCTGACGATGCGGATGGCCAGCTCCGGCAGGAGCTTGGCCGCAGCCATGGCCAGGGAGACTTCCGAGCCGGCGGCCATAAGGATCAGGTCCGGCTTGCCGCTCTCGGGCTCGACCAGGACGTAGCCGCCCTTGGCCGTTCCTTCCTGGAGTCCGGGATAGTGGGCCGGGTCCAGGACGGGCAGGTTCTGGCGGGTCAGCAGCAGGCTGGTGGGACGGTTGACCCGGGTCAGCGCCACTTCCAGACAGGCGCAGGTCTCGTAGGCGTCGGCCGGGCGCATGACGAGCATGTTGGGAATAAGGCGCAGGGAGCTGGTCTGCTCGATGGGCTCGTGGGTGGGGCCGTCCTCGCCGACGTAAAAGGAATCGTGGGTGAACACGTGCAGGGCCGGGATGCGCTGGAGCGCGGCCATGCGCAGGGCGTTTCGCTCGTAGTCGGAGAAGATAAGGAAGGTCGCGCCAAAGGCCATGAGCCCGCCGTGGAGCGTGATGCCGTTGACGATGGCTCCCATGGGGAACTCGCGCACGCCGAAGCACAGGGTGCGGCCGAGTGTGTTTTCCGGGCTGAAAACGCCAGTGGCCTTGCGGAACTTCTCGGTCTGGTTGGACGGATCGAGGTCGGCCGAACCGCCGACCAGGAGCGGGAAGTCCGGGGTGATGGCGTCGAGCGCCTTGCCCCAGGCCGAACGGGTGGCCACGGCCTTGGCCGGGTCGAAGGTCGGCCAGTTGAAGGTCCGGTTGCCCGGAGCGCGCTTGGCCTGCCGCCAGAGGTCCTCGAAGCCGGCATCGGCGGCCAGCTTGGCTTCCAGGGTCGTGTTCCAGGCCTTGCGGGCGGCGGCCAGTTCGGGCCAGCGGGCGCGGAAATGTTCGCCCACCTCGGCCGGCAGATAGAATTTCTGGTCCTCGGGCAGGCCGAGGTTTTTCTTGGTGGCCTTGATCTCGTCTTCGCTAAAGGGCGCGCCGTGGGAGCCGCAGTCGCCTTCCATGGTGGCCGAGCCCTTGGCGATGGTGGTCAGGCCGATGATCATGGACGGCCGGGAGGTTTCGGCCTTGGCCGCCTCGATGGCCGCCCGGATGGCGGCGTGATCGTGGCCGTCGATCTCGACGACATGCCAGCCCATGCTCGCAAAGAGCTTGGCGTAATCCACGTGGTCGCAGATGGCCACCGGTCCCGAGAGTTGGACCTGATTCTTGTCGAAAAGGACGATGAGCCGTCCCAGTCCCCACAGGCCGGCCAAGGCGGCCGACCCCTGGAACACCGGAGTCTGGACGTCGCCGTCGGAGGAAAGAACGTAGGTGTAATGCCCGGCGATGTCCTCGCCCAGACGCTCGCGCAGCATGGCCTCAGCCACGGCCATGCCCACGGACATGGAAAAGCCCTGCCCCAGCGGCCCGGTGGTGCATTCGACGCCCGGGGTCTCGTAGTTCTCGGGATGACCCGGGGTCTTGCTGCCAAATTGCCGGAAATGCTGCAGGTCTTCCATGGTGAGCAGCCCGCGCAGATGGAGCAGGGCGTAGAGCAGCATGGACTCGTGGCCGGCCGAGAGCACGAACCGGTCGCGGTCGAACCAGGTCGGATCGGCCGGGTCGTAACGCAGATAGTCCTTGAACAGCACGTACGCCATGTCCGCGGAAGACATGGCTCCGCCCGGGTGGCCGGAAGCGGCCTTGCGGGTGGCGTCCATGATGAGGCCTTTGATGACGTTGACGGCCTGGGCGTCGCTGGCGGATGCGGTGGTCATGGAGGGTTCCTCGACAGGGCGGTTTGGAGGTTGTCTACTGCCCGCGGGCGGGTCGGCAGGATTCGATCAGGTCCACGCGGCGCTGGTGGCGGCCGCCTTCGAAGGCGGTGTCCATAAACGCATCGACGATGGAGGCGGCCAGGCCTTGGCCGATAACGCGTTCGCCCAGGCACAGCACATTGGCGTCGTTGTGCAGGCGGGTCATGCGGGCCAGGTATTCGTTGACGCAAAGGGCGGCCCGGATGCCGGGGATGCGGTTGGCGGCCATGGACATGCCGATGCCGGTGCCGCAGATGAGGATGCCGCACGCTTCCGGGGTCTCCAGAACCTTGGCGCACACGGCCTTGGCGAAATCGGGGTAGTCCACGCTTTTGGCCTCGGACGGGCCGAGGTCGACCACGGTATGGCCAGCGGCGGTGAGATGGGCCGCGACAACGGTTTTGAGTTCCAGGCCGGCATGGTCGGAGCCGAGGAAAACGGTCTTGGGCATGGGCGTACTCCGCGTGGCGCGGTTTAAAGTTCCGGCAAAAGCCCGCCGTCGCCGGCGGCGTCCAGGGGCCGCACGGCCACGTTGGGCGGGACGGGCAGTTCCAGATCGGCGGCCGGGTAGGGGGCCGGTCGGGGGGCAAGGGTCTTGACGCGAAGGGTGAGCGTCGCCCCTCCGGGGGTGGTTAGGACAAGGCGTCTGGCCACGGGCGCGCCATAGCCCGGGGTCGCCTCGTCGTCCTCGAAATCGATGCGCCAAGGCTCCACGCCCCGGCCGGTCAGATGTCGCGGTTTGCCTTGGAAGTCAAGGGTGAGGCAGGACAGGCGCGGGTCGCCCGTATAGGCGTATTCGTAGCCGCCCTGAACCTTCTTGGCCGAGGCATAGCGGGACGAGGCCAGCTCGCCCAGGCGTCCCGAAACGATGGTCGCCAGTTCGCGCAGGGTAAAGGGCAGGGGCATGCCGAGCTTGGCCGCGCCGGCCCGGGTGTCGGCATGGGTGAAAAGGGTGTCGCGGCCTGGCACCAAGGCGGTGAATTCGCCGCCGGCCTCGCGCAGATGGGCGTAGGCCCCACCCATGGGCGTGGTCAGGTCCAGGCGCACCGGCGCGGCGTAGTTGCCGTAGAAGCGGTAGTTGAGCCGGCCGCTCTTGCCGCTCCGGGCAAAGCTCAAGGAGCCGGACAGGGAAAAGGCCTTGGCCGGCTCGTTTTTGGCCTGGGCGTCCAGGAAGGTCTGGTAGACGGCCTTGGCCTCGTCGGCCGGACCGGGAACGCCGGGTTTGGCCGGGGCGCAACCGCCGAGGGCGGCCACGGCCAGGGCGGCGAAAAGCAGCAGGCGGACGGGCAGGGCGCTGCGGCGCATTTACAGGGCCTCCAGCTTTTTTTTCACGGCGGCCGGCGTCTCGGAGCCGAGTTCCAGGGCGCTGCGGTAGGCCTTGCGAGCCTCTTCGGGCCGGCCGGCGGCCACGGCGATGTCGCCGTAGTGCTCCCAGATGATGGCGTCCTTGACCTTGTGGGCGATGGCCTTTTCTATGGCGACAAAGGCCGCGTCGGTCCTTTTGAGCTTGTACAGCGTCCAGGCCAGGGAATCGAGGAAAAAAGGATTGTCCGGCTCTTTTTCCAGGGCCTTTTCGATCATGGCCAGGGCCCGTTCCAGATCGCGGCCTTCCTCGGCCAGGGAATAGCCGAGATAGTTGAGGGCATCCGGGTGGCTGGCGTCCTTGGCCACGATGCGTTCCATGACGGCCTTGGCCTCGTCGCGACGCTTGAGCTTTTCCAGGCCCACGCCGTAGCGGTAGAGGATATCCAGGTCGTCAGGCCAGGTCTTGACGGCTTCTTCCAGGGTCTTGACCGCTCCGGCGACATCGCCGGCCTTGTCCTTGACGGCGGCTTCCAGGGCGACAAACTCGCGCCGGTCCGGGAAGCGCTCCCGGGCCTCGCGCACCACGGCGGCGGCGGCGGCCATGTTGCCGGTCTCGGACGCGATCTGGACGCGAAAGCTCAAGCTTTTGTCGTAATTCGGATTGTCCGCCGGTACCTTGGCCAAAATAGCCAGGGCCGCCTTGGGGTTTTTTTCGCCCTCATAGGTGAGCACGGCGTCGTAAAAGGGCAAATCGGGGCTGGCCGGGTCGGCGGCGCGCAGCATCTCGTAAACCTGCCGGGCCTGTTTAGGCTGGCCGGCCTCGACCAGGGCGGACATGGCGTCGAGGTACTGCGATTTGCCGGTAGGGCCTTCCTTGAGCAGGGCCAGCGCCTTGGCCGGATTTTTCTGGCGGATGGCCAGGCGCACGAGCTTGGCCCGCACCTCGGGCGATTCCTCGCCAAGGGACAGCATCCGCTGGTAGGCGTCCTGGGCACCTTTGAAATCGCCTTCGGCTTCGAGCAGGGCGGCCAGTTCGGCCCAGGCCGGCATGAGGCCGGCGTCGGCGGCCACGGCGGCCCGGTAATGGCGCATGGCCTCCTTGGCCCGCCCGGAGCCGGCGGCGGCCTTGGCCATCAGATAGTGTACCGTGGCGTCGCGCTCGGCTTCGGGAATGCGGCCCAGCAGTTCTCCGGCTTCCTTGTTGCGGCCGGCGTCGATCTCCAGCGAGGCCAGTTCCTGGACGGCGGCATAGTCCTTGGGCTGGCTGGCCAGGAAGGCTTCAAGAACCGTGATGGCCTGGTCGTTGAGTCGGCGCATCTGGTAGGCGTTGGCCAGATAAAAATTGACCTGCCGGCTGCCGGGAAAGGCGAGCCGGGCCTGTTCCAGGGTTTCGGTGGCCTTTTCCCGCTCGTTTTGTCCCCAGTAGAGGTTGGCCAGCTCCACGGAAAGATCGGGCGAGGGGTGGGCGGCGGCCAGCCCGGCCAGGGTCTGGGCGGCGTCCTCCTTGCGGCCCTGGCGCAAAAGATCCTGGTAGACCAGAAACTGGTAATTCACCTCGGCCGACGGGGACAGACCGCGCGCCGCGTAGGCGTTGCGGGCCAGCCGGCTGGAGGCGCAGGAGTTGGACAACAGACACGGCAAAAGCGCCAGGACCAGCAGGACTGGCAGGCGCGCCGGGAACAGGCGGTTTCGTGCTTCGGGCATGACCGGCATCCGTTGCGCCGGCCGGCCCAGCCGCCCGGGAAGGGGCGTCTGGGCCGGCTTGGCGGCGCTATTCGTCCTTGTGAATCCAGTCCGAGGAAAAATCCTCGATGCGTTTGGACAGATGATCCTTGAGCTTTTCCAGGAGCCGGGATTCGATCTGGCGCACCCGTTCCCGGGTGATGCCGTATTTCGCGCCGATTTCCCGCAGGGTCACGGGAGAGTCGGACAGGATGCGGTTATCGAGCAGCTCAATCTCTTTCTCGTTGAGTTTGGGCCGGATGGACTGGATGTGCTTGTCGAGCTGCTGCGAGATTTCGTCGCCGGCCAGGATCTCCTCGATGCCGGGCGTCAGCGCCGGCAGGAAATCCAGCCGCGTGGACGTGGTGTCGTCGCCAAGGGACACGTCCAGGGACAGATCGTTGCCGCTTAAGCGCTGATCCATCTCCACGATGTCGGATTCCGTGACGTTTAAGGCCTGGGAGAGTTGGGCGGCGCTGGGGTCGAAGCCGAGGCTTTGCAGACGCTGGCGCTCCTTGTTCAAATTATAGAACAGTTTGCGCTGGGCCTGGGTGGTCCCGATCTTGACCATGCGCCAGTTGTCCATGATGTACTTGAGAATGTAGGCCTTGATCCAGTAGGCGGCATAATAAGAGAACTTGATGCCCTTGTCCGGGTCGAACTTGGTCACGGCCCGCATGAGGCCGACGTTGCCTTCCTGGATGAGGTCGAGCACGTTTTGCATCCAGCGGCGTTGGAAGTCCATGGCGATCTTGACCACCAGGCGCAGATGGGACGAAATGAGGCGAAAGGCCGCCTTTTGATCATTGGCATCGCGTACCCGCCGGGCCAGTTCCTGCTCCTCTTCAGGCTTGAGCATGGGAAACTTGCCGATTTCGCGCAGATAGAGCTGGAGCGGATCACGGGTCGAGAGCGACCCTTCGGAGCGGGGGCGCGGCGCGGGCAACGTGAAGGTATCGGCGGCGTCTATTTCGAGGTCGGGGTCGAGGGTTGGTTCGTGGGCGTCGTCGTCGTCGGCGGCGTCGAGCACCTCGGGCTCGACCGGGTCGAGTTCCGTGTCATCAGGGGAAATTTCTTGATCGTCGTGGATTTCCATCGGATACTGACCGTGCTTACGGGTGCGGCCACACCGCTTGAGTTGGCCCGGGCTGGGTGCCCATGGCGGCAAAGGCGCTGTCTCGCATGCCTACCTCTCCCTGTAAAGTTTTGGTTTGTCCTTTTCAATGTTTTTCAGTAGACGGGCCGCGTTTCTCGTCAACGACAAGCGGGCCGCCGGCCGGCTGAAGGAGATTTTGTGGGCGATTTCAGAAAGGCGCTTGCCGACGACGCGCTGCTGCTGTTCGACGGGGCCATGGGCACCCTGCTCCAGGGCCGGGGCCTGTCCGCCGGCCAGTCCCCGGAACTGTTCGGCCTGACCAACCCCGACGCCATCATCGGCGCGCACCTGGATTATGTCCAGGCCGGCTCCCGGGTCATCACCACCAACACCTTCGGCGGCTCCCGCTACAAGCTGCCGGCCGGCACGGACGTGGTCGGCCTCAATCGCGAAATGGCCCGTCTGGCCAAGCAAGCCGCCGGAACGGGCGTGTTCGTGGCCGGTTCCGTCGGCCCCACCGGCCACTTTGTCGCCCCCCTTGGCAAGGCCAGCCTGCGCGATCTGGTCGAGGCCTTTGCCGAGCAGATTCGCGGCCTGGCCGAGGGCGGCTGCGATCTCATCATTGGCGAGACCCATTTTGATCTGGCCGAGGCCAAGGCCGTCATCCTGGCCTGCCGGCAGGTCTGCTCCCTGCCCGTGGCCATGTGCATGACCTTCGAAGGCGCGGCCAGCCTCACCGGATCAAGCCCCGAAGTGTTTGCCGACGCCATGGAGAATTTGGGCGTCGCGCTTATCGGCGTCAACTGCGGCCAGGGACCCGACGACATGCGTCTGGTCGGCGAGGCTTTCTCGCGACGCCTCAAAACGCCCTTTTTCGTCAAGCCCAACGCCGGGATGCCGCGTCTGGAAAACGGCCGCACCGTATTCCCCATGGGGCCTGACGAATTCGCCGAAAAAACCGCCCGCTTTGTTGACCTCGGGGCCAAGGCTCTGTCCGGCTGCTGCGGCACCACCCCGGCCCACATCGCCGCCCTGGGCGCGGCCCTTGCCCCCCGTAGCTGGAAGCGGGCCGACACCCCGGACCGCCCGGTCCTGGCCGTCACCTCGCGCTCCATGGTCGTGCCCATCGGCGGCGGCGCGCCCTTGGCCGTCATCGGCGAGCGCATCAATCCCACGGGCAAGGCCGAGCTGGCCGCCGAACTGGTCGCCGGAGAATTCGCCAAGGCCCTGCACTTCGCCGAGGAGCAGACCGCGGCCGGGGCGCACATTCTCGACGTCAACGTGGGCGCGCCCATGGTCGACGAGACGGCCGTCCTGCCGGGGCTGGCCCTGGAGCTGGTCAAGCGCCAGCAGCTGCCCCTGTGCCTTGATTCCAACAACATCGACGCCCTGACCGCCGGCCTGTGGGCCTATCCGGGCACGCCGTTGGTCAATTCCATCAGCGGCGAACCCGGCCGCATGGAACGCCTGGGACCCATTTGCCGCGACCATGGCGCGCCGTTTATCTTGCTGCCGCTCAAAGGCCGCAAGCTCCCGGTCAGCGCTGCCGAACGCCTGGCCATCATTGAGGAACTGCTCATCCAGGCCGAGGCCCTGGGCATCCCGCGCCGCCTCATCCTGGTGGACGCCCTGGCGCTCACCGTCTCCTCCAAGCCCGAGGCTGCCTTGGCCTGCCTGGAAGTCATCCGGACCTGCCGGGACAAATGGGGGCTGCCGACCGTACTGGGCCTGTCCAACATTTCCTTTGGCCTGCCGGCCCGGGAACTCGTCAACAGCGCCTTTTTCGCCATGTGCCTGGGGGCCGGCATGGCTGCGGCCATCGCCAACCCCAACGTGCCGCGTCTCATGGAGACCCTCGCCGCCGGCGAGGTGCTCATGGGCCGCGATCCCCAGGCCGGGCGCTATATCGCCGGTTATGCCGGCTGGAAGCCCAGCTCGGGCGGCGGGAGCGGCACGGCCTCCGGCCCGGCCTCGGGCGGGGCCGACGACGGCCAAAGCCCGCTGCGCCGGGCCGTGGTCTACGGTCGGCGTGAAGAGGTGCTGGAGCGCATCGAAAAGGCTTTGGCCGAGGGAGCCGACGCGGCCACGCTGCTTGGCGAGGAGCTCATTCCCGGCATCATGAGCGTGGGCGAGCGCTACGAGCGCAAGGAATTCTACCTGCCCCAGCTTTTGGCCGCCGCCGAGGCCATGCGGGCCGGATTCACCCGTCTGGAGCCGCTGTTGACCGAGGCCGGCGCGGCCGCCAAGGCGCGTATCGTCATGGCCACGGTGGAGGGCGACATCCACGACATCGGCAAGAACATCGTGTGCCTGATGCTCAAAAACCACGGCTTCGAGGTCATCGACCTTGGCAAGGACGTGCCGGCGGCGCGCATTGTGGAAGCGGCCGAGGAGCACAAGGCCGCCGTCATCGGCCTGTCGGCGCTCATGACCACCACCATGGTGCGCATGGAGGACACGGTGCGCCTGCTGCGCGACAAGGGGCTGGCCATCCCGGTCATGGTCGGCGGGGCGGTGGTCACCGAGGCCTTTGCCAAGTCCATCGGCGCGTCCGCCTACGCCACCGACGCCGTGGACGCCGTGCGCCAGGCCAAGGCCCTGGCCGGCGGGGCCTAGGGGCGCGCCCTCGACAACGTCGAGGGCGATTCGCGGTCATTTCGCGTAACAATTTGATTCATATTGGGAAATTCTATCGCATTTGTTAAAGGGCGCGATATTGGCCTTCGCGGCCGACCGGGAGTACTGAGCGGTGATCATACTGTCGCCAAACGGTTCCCGAAAGGCGTGAGAGGCCTGTTTCAAACCTGCGGCAGTAGGAAAAAACAGCTGGCGCGGCCCGGCGCGTTTGGAGTAAAAGCTCCTGGCGGCCGCGCCGCGCAATCGCACACGTGGAGGACGCCGTTGCGTATTTCTTCCCTCATGCTGGCTCTGGCGCTTCTGTGCCTGCCCGCCACCAAGGTCTTGGCCCAGGACGCCGGAACCATCAACGGCCAGGGCGTTCTTGACGCCGTGGTCGCGGCCCAGGGCAAGGTCGTGGTCATCGACTTCTTCGCTTCCTGGTGCAAGCCCTGCCTCATGGAGATTCCGGAGTTCATCGAGGCCCGCAAGCACTATCCCGCCGACAAGGTGGTCTTTATCGGCATCTCCCTGGACCAGGATCAGGGGCAGTACTTCCGCTTCGTCAAGCAGACGCCCTTCAATTTCCCGGTCTATCTGGCCGATCCCGACGTCATCAGCACCTTTGGCGTCAAGATGATTCCTAAGACCATTATCTATGACCCGGCCGGCCAGCAGGCCCTCAACCATTCCGGCTTCATGCCTGGCGAGATGCTGCGCCAGATTCTTGACAAGCTCATCGGCGGCGAGAAATGAACGGGCTTTTTATCCGCAAGGCGAGAATCCAGGACGTCAAGCAGATACACGCGCTGCTCATGAGCTGCGCCCGCAAGGAATTCCTGCTGCCGCGTTCCTACAACCAGCTCTACAGCCATCTGCGCGACTTCTTCGTCCTGGCCGAGCACGACGCTCCGGGCGTTCGCGGTTGTTGCGCCTTGTCCATCTGCTGGGAGGACATCGCCGAGATCCGCTCCCTGGCCGTGGACGAGGACATCCAGAAGCAGGGCTGGGGCGGCAAGCTCGTGGAAGCCTGCCTGTCCGACGCCGTGACGCTGGGCATCTTCCGAGTCTTCACCCTGACCTACCGGCCGCATTTTTTCGAGCGGCTGGGCTTTGCTCCCGTGGAAAAGGAGCAGCTGCCCCAGAAAGTCTGGGCCGACTGCATCCATTGCCCGAAATTTCCGGAGTGCGACGAAAACGCGCTCATCATGGAAATGTAGGCTTTTTCGCTTTATTTATTATCCAATCAAACGCGGGGAACAATGTCCGAGACCTTGCGAGAAGTGTTTGGCCAGGCGGCCGTCGCCGCCCGGGTGGCCGAGCTTGGCCGTGACGTGTCGGCGGCCTACGCCGGCCAGGATGTGGTGTTGGTCGGCGTGCTCAAGGGCGCGCTGCCGTTCATGGCCGATCTGTTGCGATCCCTGGATTTCTGCCCGGAACTCGATTTCGTGCGCGTGGCCAGCTACGGCGCGGGTGTGGCTCCGGGGGCGCTGCGGTTTCTTATGGACCTCGAAACCGATATCGCCGGCCGCCATGTCCTGCTGGTGGAAGACATAGTGGACACCGGCCGCTCGTTGGCCTATCTCCTCAATATGCTTAAGGAGCGAAACCCGGCCAGCATCAAGGTCTGCACGCTGCTGGACAAGCCCTACCGCCGCGAGGTCGATGTGCCCGTGGATTTCGTCGGTTTTTCGGCTCCGCCGGTGTTCCTGGTGGGCTACGGCATGGACATCGGTGAGCGGCTACGGCGGCTGCCGGCGGTTTACGAGCTGATCCAAGAATAATGGCCTTGAAATTGCAGAGGTTGGCCTAAAAACGCAACCGGCGCGGGAAAGAAAACATGATCGTACAGTGCCCCAATTGCCAGGCCAAGTTCAACCTCCCCGACAACAAGGTCGGCCCCGACGGGGCCAAGCTGCGTTGCGGCAAATGCCGCAACGTCTTTCATGTCGATCCGCCCGCGCCCTCCGAGTCCTCGGATCTCGGCGGGTTGACGGATTTCGATTTCCCTGACGACCTGGCCCCGACCCCGCCACGGGCCGGCGCGGCCGGCGGTGATCGCCCGGGGCCGTCCATTCCCGATGACGGCGTGCCGGGCGACCTGTTCCATTCCGAATCCTACGCCCCTTCGGCCGCGCCCAAGAAACAAGCCGCCCCCGAGCCGGACGCCGACGACGATTTCCCGGGCGGCCCGGTCAAGCCGGGATTCAGCCTCGACGACGTGGCCGATCTGCCCCTGCCGGGCAGCCGGCCGTCAAAAGAACGACGCAAACGGGTGTTGCTGCTTGGCGGCATCCTTGTCGGACTTTTGGCGGCGACTCTGGCCGCCGTGTATTTCCTCGACCTCATGCCCGGCAAGAAAGCGGCCAAGGACGCCGGCCAGACTCCGGCCGCCGACACCGCCGCTCCGTCCGGCGACGCGGCCAAGCCCGCCGCCCCCGGAACCGACGCCGCCAAATCGGCCACGCCCGGCGCGCCGGCCGGACAGGGCGCGCAAAAGCCCGAAGAAGCGGCCAAGGTCAAGGACATCATGCTGCAAAACGTGCGGCAGTATTACGTTTCCAACGAAAAGGCCGGCCAGCTCTTCGTTATTGAGGGCAAGGCCGTCAACAACTTCAAGTCGCCCAAGGAAATGCTCAAGCTCGAAGCCAGCCTGTTCGACGAAAAGGGCGGCACGCTGGTTTCCAAGGAAGAGCTGGCCGGCAACACCGTGTCGCTTTTCCAGCTCCAGGTCATGACCCGCGACGAGCTCAAAAACGCCCTGGCCTCCCAGGTCGGCGTGCTCACCAACAACACCAACATCGCTCCTGCCGGCGAAGTGCCCTTCATGATGGTCTTTTTCGATCCGCCTGAAGCGGTCAAGGAATTTGGCGTCAAGGTCGTGGACGCCAAGGACCCGCCCCGGCAGTAGGATGGCGGCCAAGACCAAGCGCACGTTTGTCTGCGCCGAATGCGGCGGCGTCTCACCCACCTGGCGCGGCCAGTGCCCCCGCTGCGGGGCCTGGAACACCCTGGCCGAGAAGCTCGGCGGACAATCCCGAATCCCCGGCCCGGACGGCTTGCCGTCCGGGCTTCCCATTGTGCTGGGCGACCATCCCGGCGCGGATTTCAAGCCGTTCCCCACCGGCATCGACGGCCTGGACCGGGTGCTCGGCGGGGGGCTGACCCCGGGCGGCGCCGTGCTTCTTGGCGGCGAACCCGGCATCGGTAAATCGACCCTGCTGCTCCAGCTGGCCGGCCTGGCCGCCGCCGCCGGCCGCCGGGTGGTCTACGTCTCGGGCGAGGAATCATTGCCCCAGCTCAAGTCCCGGGCCGAACGCCTGGGCGTGCTCCACGACGGCCTGCTCGCCGCCTCCACCACCGACGCCGGCGCGGCCGTGGACATCCTGGGCGCCTCCCCCGCCCCGGACCTCGTCATTCTCGATTCCGTTCAGACCATGCACGCCGCCGGAGTCGAAGGCCCGGCCGGCTCGGTCTCCCAGGTGCGGGCCGTGGCCGCCGCCTGCGTGGAAGCGGCCAAGCGTGGCGACGCCTGTCTGATCCTGGTCGGCCACGTCACCAAGGACGGCCAGATCGCCGGCCCCAAGCTCCTGGAGCACATGGTCGACACGGTACTCTACCTCGAAGGCGAGCGCCGCCACCTCTTTCGCATCCTGCGGGTGCTCAAAAACCGCTACGGCCCCACCGACGAACTGCTCGTTATGGAAATGCGCGAGGCCGGTCTGAATGAAGTGCCCGATCCTTCGACGTTTTTTCTCGGCGACCGGGACCCGGCCGTGTCCGGTTCGGCCGTGGTCATGGCCATGGAAGGCCGGCGGCCTTTTGCCGTGGAAGTCCAGGCCCTTGCCGCCAAATCCTTTCTCTCCATGCCGCGCCGGGCGGCCCTCGGCCTCGACGTCGGCCGGCTCCACCTGCTCCTGGCCGTGCTCGAAAAACGCCTGCGCCTGAATCTCGGCCAGACCGACATCTACGCCAAGATCGGCGGCGGCCTCAAAATCGCCGACCCGGGCCTGGACCTCGGCATCGCCGCCGCTGTCCTGTCCTCCTTCTACGACCGGCCGCTGCCGGCCGGGGCGGTCTTCTGGGGCGAAGTCGACCTGTCCGGCCGCATCCGGCCGGCCGCCGCCCACGATACCCGCCTCAAACAGGCTGAACGCCTGGGCTACGGCCCCATCATCAGCCCCGACAGCGGCAAGGGCCGCCCCAAAGCCGACAACCTCGGCGATCTGGCGCGGTTGTTGTTCTCGTAGTGGATAAGAGGGGGATGCCTCCGGCGGCTGGGGGCCTGAGGCCCCCAGACCCCCCAACGGGGTATAGGGGAGCCGGGTGTTTGTGGAGATGCAGTAACGTGCTTCGACGCTAATCATCGCCAAGCGTCATGGCGCACAGCCATTCCACCGGCGCGAATTCGTCCGTCAACATGAGGCCCCCGGCCAGGGAGGCCGCTTCCTGCCGCCGGCCGAGAAATCGGCGCAGCTCGTCGCTGTGGCCTTCGGGCAGGGGGCCGGGCCGGTTGCGGGCCACGAGCATCACGTTCTGAGCCGCCTGGGGCGACTCGGGGCTGCCCAGGGGGTACAGCCCGACATCCGGGAAGACCGAGGCGAAGGTGGCGGCCAGGGAGGCGATAAAACGGCCGCCGTCGCCGGCCGCCGGGCCGATAGCGTTGATGATGAGCGCGCCTTCCGGGGCCAAGAGCGCCTGGTAACGCCGGGCCGCCTCGGCCGTCACCAGATGAAACGGCGGGGCGTAGTCCGTGCCGAAGGCATCGAGATAAATAAGATCGTAGGGGCCGCCGTCCCGGTTGACGAACATCCGCGCGTCTTCGTGAACGATGCTCAGCCCAGGCCGGGGTGTCAGCCCGAAATATTCCTCGGCCAGGGCCGTTACCCCCGGGTCGAGTTCCACCACCGTGACCGCAGCCTCGGGCCGGTTGTCGAGAAAGTGGCGGGGAAAGCTGTAGGCCCCGCCGCCGATGACCAGCACCTTGGCGTTGGCCGGGGCCATGTCCAGGCCGATGGTGAAAAAACGGGTGTAACTGAGCGCCAGCTCGCCCGGTGCGTCCGGGAACATGGCCGATTGGAACCGCGACGGCCCGGTGGTCATGACCCGGATGGGCCGCGTCGAGACCGGGTCCAGGCCCTGGTAGACCAACACCCGGCCGTAAGGCGTGTCCACGTCGTGGATGCCGGCCTCGGCCAAAAGGGCGTCTTGGGCGTAAAGCCACAACCCGGCCAGGGCGACCAGCCCGGCCGCAGCCGCCTTGGCCTTGATCCCGGCGCGGGTGGCGGCCAGGGAAACGCAAACGAGAAAGCCGGCCGTGACCAGCAGGATGGTGGTGGAGCCCAGGGCGGCAACGAGGATGAAGCCGGCGGCAAAGGTGCCGACAATGCTGCCGCAGGTGGACAGGGCGTAGAGCCGGCCGGCGGTTTTGCCGGCATTGGCCGTCTGGTCGAGGCTTAAGCGAACGGCAAAGGGCGAAACCATGCCGAGAAGCCCGGCCGCCGGGGCGAAAAGGAGCAGCGTGGCGGCGATGACGCCAAATCGTGGCCCAAGGCCCCGGGTGACCAGGAAATCGAGGAGCAGCGCCTTGGTGGCGGCCGTGGCGGCGGTCAACAGCGCGGCCAGGAGAATAATCCGGGCCAGCACCTTGGGGTCCGGGCGACGGTCGGCGAGCCGGCCGCCCTGCCAGTACCCCAGGGCCAGGGCGGCCATGACCACGCCGATAAGCCCGGTCCAGACCACGATGGAGGTACCCAGAAACGGGGCGAGGATGCGCGCTCCGACGATTTCCAGCACCATCACCGCCGCGCCGCAGGAAAAAACCGTGAATGCCAACATGCCCGCTCCATATTACGTTTCGCCATTGCTGCCGCTGTTTACGTGTACCGATAGCCGGCCGCCCCCAAGCCCGTAAAGGGGAGCGAGGATTGTTTTTGACCGGAACCGGCGTCCTTTGCTAAAGTCAGGAACTCACCACTTTACCCCGGCAGGGAGGAGCAGCTTATGAAACGGTTCGTTACGGCGTTCGCGGGAGCGGTCATCACGTTTTCCATGGCTGGGGCGGCCATGGCGTTTTCCGGCGGGGCGGGCATTTCCGCCGATGAGGCGCTGGCCCGTCTCAAGGAAGGCAACACCCGCTATGTGGCCGGCGCGGCCGTGACCCCGCGCCAGGACGCGGCCCGGCGGCATGAAACCGCCACCGGCGGCCAGCATCCCTTTGTCTCGGTGCTGTCCTGCGCCGATTCCCGCGTGCCCGTGGAAACCGTCTTCGACCAAGGCATTGGCGATGTGTTCGTGATCCGCGTGGCCGGCAACGTGGCCAACACCGACGAGATCGGCACCATCGAATACGGGACTGAACACCTGGGCACGCCCCTGGTGGTGGTCCTGGCCCATACCAAGTGCGGCGCGGTCACGGCCGTGGTCAAGGGCGAGCATGTCACCGAAAACATCGGCAAGCTCGTGGCCCCCATCGTGCCGGCCGTGGCTTCGGTGAAGTCCCGCTTCGCCACCGATGATTTGAACGAGCTCATCAACCGTTCCATCGAGGCCAACATGTGGCAGGCCATCGCCGACATGTACGCCAAGAGCCCCTTGCTCAAGAAGATGGCGGCCGACGGCAAGATCAAGGTCGTGGGCGCGCTCTACGACATTGATTCCGGCGATGTCCATTGGTTTGGCGAGCATCCGTCCAACGCCAACCTGATCGGCAAGTAGCTGTCGTCATGATGTTTCTGGCGGCTCCCTCGGGGGCCGCTTTTTTTTGGACTTTTGGACAAAACCTCGGTAGGCCCAACCCCGTGCGTGCCGTCGTCATCATCGTCTTTGTCGTGGTCTATGCCGCCATGATCCTGGGCCGCCTGCCGGGTCTGGCCCTGGACCGGACCGGCGCGGCCGTGCTCGGGGCTTTGGCCCTTATCGCCGCCGGAACCATGACCGTTGCCGATGCCTGGGCCGCCGCTGACGTGCCGACCCTGGCCCTGCTCTTCGGACTCATGGTCATCTCGGCCCAACTGCGCCTGGGCGGCTTTTACACCGCCGTCAGCCGCGCGCTCATCGCCGCCTCGGCCGGCCCGGCCGGCCTCTTGGCCCGGGTCATGGCCGCCGCCGCCGCGCTCTCGGCGCTTCTGGCCAACGACATCGTCTGTCTGGCCATGACGCCTATTTTGGTTGAGGCCACTTTGGCCCGGGGTCTCAATCCCTTGCCGTATTTGATCGGCCTGGCCATGGCCGCCAACATCGGCTCGGCCGCCACGCTCATCGGCAATCCCCAGAACATGCTTATCGGCCAGGTGGCCAATCTGCCCTTTGGCGGCTACATGCTGGCCGCCCTGCCAAGCGTGGCCGCCGGCCTGGCCATCGCCTTCGCCGCCGTAGTCTGGGGCTTCCGCGGCCGGTTCGCCGGCCCCAAGGTCACCCTGGACGTGCCGGCACCGGCCTATTCGCCCTGGCAATCGGCCAAGGGTCTGGCCGCCCTGACGGTCTGCATGATCGTTTTCGTCTGGGGCGGCATGGCCCGGGAAAACGTGGCCCTGGGCTGCGCCGGGGCGCTGCTGCTCAGCCGCCGCATGGCCTCGCGCGAGACCCTGGCCCTGGTCGATTGGCAACTGCTGCTCCTTTTCCTCGGGCTGTTCGTGGTCAACCGCGAGGTGGCCGTCGTGGGGCTGCTCGACGACCTCTACCGGGGCGTGGCCGCCTGCGGCGTGGACCTCGGCCGGCCGGCCTGGCTTTTTACAGCCTCGGTGGTCCTGTCCAACATTGTCTCCAACGTGCCGGCGGTCATGCTGCTCCTGCCCGGGCATGGGTCACCCGAACAGGCGACTTTGCTGGCCGTCTCCAGCACTCTGGCCGGCAACCTGCTGCTGCCCGGCAGTATCGCCAACCTCATCGTGGCCGATCAGGCCGCGCTGCTGGGCGTCTCCATGGGCTTTCGGGAACACGCCCGTATCGCCGCCCCGGCCACCGTGTTGACGCTGGTCGTTTCGGGTTGGTTGTTGTTGGGGATGTGAGGGAAGAGAAGAGCGGAAGAGGGGAGATGCCTCGGCGGCTGGGGCCTGAGGCCCTCAGACCCCCAAATGGGGAATGGAGAGGGTGGGCGTCGGGGGTGAGCGAGGTGTGACAACGTATGGAAGCTATTAAACGAGCCTTGGCCGACGGTTGGTTTCGGGAGCAGGATACCGCCGTCGTGCTCTACGACCTGGACGCCCTGACGGCCCGGGTCGAGGCGCTGACAAGCGCCTTTACCGCCGAAACCCTCCACGCCTTTGCCATCAAGGCCTGCCCGCTGCCGCCGGTGTTGGCCATGCTGGCCCAGCTCGGCCTGGGGGCCGAGGCGGCGTCTCTTGGTGAAATCCATCTGGCCCTGGCCGCCGGCTTCCCGCCCGAGCGCATCGTCTTCGACTCTCCGGCCAAGACCGTGGAGGAGCTACGCCTGGCCCTGACCCTGGGGCTTTTCGTCAATGCCGACAACCTGGACGAACTGGCCCGCCTGGACGCCTTGGGCCGGGACATGGGCCTCGAACCCCGGGCCGGGCTGCGGATCAATCCGCAAGCCGGGACCGGGCGCATCAAGGCCACCAGCGTGGCCGGACGCTATTCCAAGTTCGGCGTTCCCCTGGCCCAGCGCGAGGCCATTATCGACGCCTTCGGCCGCTATCCGTGGCTTTCGGGCCTCCATGTCCACATCGGTTCCCAGGGCTGCCCCCTGGAACTCCTCGTGGCCGGCGTAGGCGCGGTTTACGACCTTGCCGCCGGCCTCGACGCCCGTTTCGGCCCGGGGCGCGTGGCCGTATTCGATCTCGGCGGCGGCCTGCCGGCCGCCTACCGAGACGCGGATCGCCCGCCCAGCCCCCAAGCCTACTTCGAGGCGCTGTGTGACCGTTGTTCCGGCCTGGAGGGAAACCAGCGCCGGTTGGTCACGGAATTCGGCCGCATGGTGGCCGCGCCCTGCGCCGTGGCCGCCAGCCGGGTGGAATACGTCAAGCACCAGCCCGGCCACCGCACGGCGGTCATGCACCTGGGCGCGGACATGTTCGTACGCGAATGCTACAACCCGCGCTTTTGGCCCCATCGCACCCGATTGCTTTGTGCGGAAGGCCTGGAGAAAAAAGGAAAACCCGTCCTGCACTATCTGGCCGGGCCGTTGTGCTTTTCCGGGGATTTTCCCGTGCGACGGGCCATGTTGCCCGAGGCAACGGCGGGGGACATCGTGGTCATTGAGGATGTCGGGGCCTACACCCTGTCCATGTGGTCGCGCTACAACAGTCGGCAGATGCCGCGTGTGCTGGGGCTGCGGCAAGGGCGTTTTTCGGTGTTGCGCGAGCGCGAGGAACCAGAGGATCTGGTGCGGTTTTGGCTTGGCGGGGGGACTTCGGCATAAAGCCGGGCGCGTGGCCCCGGGCTGTCGGCGCGGCGCAAGAGGATATCGCTCAGGCCGGAGCGCCAAAAGTCTGGGCGTCGGCCAGGGGCCGGCCCAGGAGAAAGGCCACTTCTTCGGAAGTCAACACCGACCCTGATGGACGGCATGGAGACTTTCCGGGTTGCGGCAGGCCCAGGGCTTGCCAGGTGCGGGCCAGCAGCGCCCCGGGAGACAAGGGGAGCCGACAAACGCCCTCCTGCTCGCCCGAGCGGCGTTTTGGGCTGGGGCCATGGAGCAGGGTGATGATTCGGGGAGCCAGACCGTCAAGTTCCTTGAGCAGCGTTGCCGGGTCTTCATCGGGGTCCAGGGTCAGGTAGGCCAGTTGGCAGGGGCCGAAATGGGCCGACAGGCGCGCCGCTTCGTCGGTGTCTCGGGCGGCGAGCACCGCGAAATGCCCCGACAGGGCCCCGGTCAGGAACGCCAGTTCCAGGGAATCCGGGCAGACAATGAGCACGCGGGTAGGCAGGGCGGGCCTCCTCGGACGCCAGGGGACCGGATCGGCGTCACGGGGTTTACCCTGACTTTTGCAAGAAACAGTCCAGTCCAAGGATTCCGGGCCTGAGGCCGCCACACCGGGCCGAGGCGGCAAATTCTGCCGAATTAGCGGCAGTTGCCCTCAGCCTTGTAGCTTTTGAAAAAGTCGCAGTCGCCCAGATCGCAGGCTTTCTTGTAGTCGGCGCAGGCCCGCTCCCGGTTACTGAGGCGTTCGTAAGCCAGACCTCGGTTGGTGAAGTAGGAGGCGTCCGACGCCTTGGCCGCGATGGCCTTGTCGTAATCGGGCAGGGCTTCGCGGGGTTTGCCGGAGTTGCTTAAGAGATTGCCCCGATTGTTGCGCAGGTCCGGGTCCTGGGGGTCGGCGGCGATGGCCTCGTCGAGCATGGTCAGCGCGGTCTTGGTGTCTCCGGCGGCCTGAGCCTTGGCGGCCAGGTCGGCCAGGGAAGCGGCGGCCTTGGGATCGCGAGCGCCGCCGGCCGGCGCGGGAGCTTGGGCCATGGCCGGCTGGGCGGCCGGACTCGGAGCCGGCGTCGCCAGGGGGTGGGGAACCGGCGCGGCCATGGGCTGCGGGGCCGGTGCAGCGGCCGGTTGCGGGGCAGGCGAAACCATGGGCTGGGGCGCGGGCGCGGTTGCCGCCGGGGGGGTGGGGACTGCGACGGGCTGGGAAACCGGCGGCGTCTGGGCCGTGGCGGCCGGCTGTCCGGCGGGTTGCGGCTTGGTTCCGAAAAGCCCGGTCTTGGGCTCGGGATGGGGCTGGCGCACAGGATCGGGAATGGACAATTTCTCGGTTGCCTGGCGCGACGGACCGGATTCCACGCCAGAGGTGGCTTCCTGCATCTGCTCCTGGCGCTGCTGCTCTTCCTGGCGGATGGTGCTGTCGGCCTGGCGCATCTTTTCCAGACGGCGCTTGAGGATTTCCTCCTGGGTCAGGGCCGAGGCGGATGCGGCCGCCAGGACGAGGGACACGGCGAGAAGCGAGGAGACAATCCGTCTCATGGAACGGTCCTTTGCAAAAGCCGGCAGCGCTTAGGGCTTGGCCGGGATATTGAGCACTTGCCCGTCACGCAGGGTGTCGGGATGCATGTCGCCGTTGGCGCGGGTGATGTCTTCCACGCTGACGCCAAATTTGTGGGCGATGCGTGACAGATGGTCCCCGCGCTGCACGGTGTAGGTCGTGCCCTCGGATTTCTTGCCGCCATCGGACTTGCCCTTGGCGTCCTTGGTCTCCTTGGCGTCCTTTTCCTTCTTGCCTTTCTCGGGCTTGGCCTTGACGGCCGGCTCGGCCACAGGGGCGGGAATCTCGATGACTTCCTCGCCCTTAAAGGGCACGGCCAATTGCTTGCCGTCGCCGGGGCGCACCGGGGAAGGGGCATTGGGCGCAGGCGCGGCGGTCTTGGCGGCAAGCCTGGCGTCGTCCGTGAGGAAAGCGGCATATTCGCTTTCCGACAAGCCGCCGTCGAAATCGGCATCCGATTTGGTGAACAAGTCCGGGGTCACGTCCGGAAAAACAAACAGCAGCTCCTCGTAGGAGATCTTGCCGTTTTTATCGTGATCGACATGCCGGAAGGATTCCTTGTCCCCTCCGGAACAGGCGCTGACCAGGGCGATAAGGCCCAGGGCAACCAAGGCGATGACTGACCGCATAGGCTCCTCGTATCTGGCGTTGGAAAGGCGGCGCATATGCCGGCATTCGAAGCTGGCGCTTACCATGGGGGCAATCGGCAAGTCACGTGAAAAAAAAGAGGGATTTGTTCATCAAGGTCGGCCCGACCGGGATTGCGGACTTGCCGACTCCCCCGGGCCGGGCGTACCACGGCCTGGGAACACCGGCCGCCAGGGCCGGCCGTCCCGGGCATCACCGAATACGACGGGAGGCTGTGATGGATATTGCCACGCTTCGAAAGACCGCCAAGGAAGAACTCAAGGGCTATTGCCGGGTCTGCCCGGTCTGCAACGGCCGGGCCTGCGCCGGCGAGGCCCCGGGCATGGGCGGCATGGGCACGGGCTCGGCCTTTACGGTCAACCTGGAGGCCCTGTCCAAGGTCCGGCTCAACATGCGCACCCTGCATAATGTCAAGACGGCCGACACCACTGTCGAACTGTTTGGCAAGACCTTGTCCATGCCGATCCTGGCCGCGCCCATGACCGGCGTGCTCTACAACATGGGCGGCCGGCTGCCCGAGAACGAATTCATTCGCCGCATCATCGACGGCGCGGCCGAGGCCGGAACCATCGGCGCTTGTGGCGACGGGGCCGACCCGGCCATGTTCGACAGCGGCCTGGCCGCCATCGCCGTCAAGGCCGGCCATGGCATTCCTTTCATCAAACCCCGAGCCCAGGACGCCATCATGGCGCTATTAAAGCGCTCGGCCGAGGTTGGCGTGGCGGCCGTGGGCGTGGATGTGGACGGCGCAGGTTTGGCCGTCATGGCCCTCAAGGGCCAGCCGGTCTCGCCCAAAACGCCCGAAGAACTGCGGGAACTGGTCGGGGCCACGACAACGCCCTTTATCGTCAAGGGCGTCATGACCCCGGACGAAGCCGAGATCGCCTTTGCCGCCGGAGCGGCCGCCATCGTGGTCTCCAACCACGGCGGCCGGGTGCTCGACCACACCCCGGGCGCGGCCGAGGTGCTGCCGGCCATAGCCCGGGCCGTCAAGGGCCAGGGGATTATCCTGGCCGACGGCGGCGTGCGCACCGGGGCCGACGTGCTCAAATATCTGGCCCTGGGGGCCGACGCCGTGCTGGTGGGCCGTCCCCTGGTCATCGGCGCATTCGGCGGCGGGGCCGAGGGTGTGGCCATGTTGCTGCAAAAAATGCGGGCCGAGCTGGCCGCGGCCATGCTGTTGACCGGCACGGCTTCGGTGCGCGAGGTATCGCCGCGCATCATCTCGGTCCAGTCCTGACCCGGGCCGGCTACGGCCGGCGCATCATGAAAAAGCCCCGGCCGGGCGCGCGAGCGACCGGCCGGGGCTTTTTGTTGCTGCTTGATGCAGCGCCTAGCCGTCGAGGCCAAGGGGCGTGTCGCCGTCCTTCCAAGTGAGCTCAATGGAGAGCTTTTTCTTGGATTTTCCGGGTTTGGATTTCTCCTTGAAGCTGATTTCCAGCTCGGCCAGGCGCGGCAGGTCCACGCAGACCGGTCCGTTTTCGCCGCTGGCGGCCAGCTTGCCCTGCTTGAGGCCGGTGACGATTTTTTCCAGCACGACGGCGGCGTCGTAGGTCAGCATTTTTTCATCGCAGTGGAAGAGGTCGGTTTTCTCGCCCATGGTGCGCTCCTTTACGGGTCTTTTTCAGCGGAACAACTTCTTTCATAACCATTTTTGGACGAGCTGTCATGACGGGCGCGAGAAATTCCGGTCGCGGCGGGAAGACAGGGGGCAAGCCGGCAGGACATGAGGCGGATTGGCGGCCATGGAGCGTCCTGCGTCACATCTGGCTGGCGATGCGCTTTTTCCAGAGGGAATAGGCGTTCTTGGTCAGATGGATGCCGTCTTCGGTGAAATTGGGGCCAAGTTGACCGTCGTCGGCTAAAAAAGCGTCGTAGAGGTCGAGATACCGCACAAAGGCGTTTTTGCGGTCGCAAAGGGCCTTTAAGCGTTCGTTGGTGGAGACAATGACGGCGTTGTCGATGTTCTGGGCGCGGGTGGGCAGGATGCTTTGCACGTAAATGTGCGTATACGGCGAAAGGTGTTGTATCTTGTTGATGATCTTGTCGTAATTGTCGAGGATTCGTTCCGGGGCGGCGATTTCGTTGATGCCAACCATGAGGAAGACCTTGCCAGGGCGCTTTTTAGCGATGGGTTCGATACGCCGCAAGAGGTCGGCGCTGGTGGAGGACTCCACGCCGCTGATGAAGACCTTTCGCGGTTCTTCGAAGAGGTTATAAATTTCCCAGCCCTTGGTGATGCTGTCGCCGCAAAAGACGATCTGCATGGCGAGCAGGGCGGGGAGCACGGGATTCACGGGAGACGCCTCCGGATACGCGGTCGCTTTCGGGCGCAACGGCCCCTTTTGTGAAAAAATAAGCGGCGTGGAGAGTCCGGTCAAGGAAAGCGGCCTCCGCCCGAGGACGGCCGCCGTACAAAGGGCAATGCTCCCGGCCCAGGGGAAAACAGGCCGGGAGCGTTGCCCGAAAGGGCCTAGCGTTCCAGGGCGATCAAATCGTCATAGCTCTCGCGGCGGCGGGCCACGATGACTTCGTCGCCGTCAACCAGGATTTCGGCCGCCCGGGGCCGGGAGTTGTAGTTGGAGGACATGGTGAAGCCGTACGCGCCGGCCGAGAACACGGCCAGGTGTTCGCCCGGGGCCACGGCCGGCAAAGCCCGGTCCCGGGCCAGGAAGTCGCCGGATTCGCAGATGGGGCCCACCACGTCGACGTTGAGTTCAGCCCGGCCGGCCGGGCGCACTTCGCGGATGGCGTGGTAGGAGTCGTAGAGCGAGGGCCGGATGAGGTCGTTCATGGCCGCGTCCACGATGATGAAGTCCTTGCTCGGGGTCTTTTTGGTGTAGACCGCCTCGGTGACCAGGATGCCGGCGTTGCCGACGATGACCCGGCCGGGTTCGAGGATGAGCGTGATGGGCAGATCGCCCAGGGCCTTGGTCAGGGCCTGGCCGAATTCGCTGGGGTGCGGCGGCTCTTCCTCGTTGTACTGGATGCCAAGGCCGCCGCCGAGGTCGAGGTAGCGGGTCTCGATACCCATGGCCGTGAGCTTGTCGCGGAAGGCCAGGATCTTGTCCAGGGCCTCCAAAAAGGGCGAAATGGAGGTGAGCTGGGAGCCAATGTGGCAGTCGATGCCCACGGGCGTGACTCCGGGCAGCTCCATGGCCTTGGCGTAGGCAGCCAGGGAGTGGTCGATGTCCAGGCCGAACTTGTTTTTCTTAAGCCCCGTGGAAATGTAGGGATGGGTCTTGGGGTCCACGTTGGGGTTGATGCGAAGGCTCACTTGCGCCGTCTTGCCCAGGCGCGAGGCGATGGCGCTAAGGCGCTCCAGTTCGCCCATGGACTCCACGTTGAACATGAGGATGCCGGCCGTAAGCGCTTCCTCGATCTCGCTGGCCCGTTTGCCCACGCCCGAGTAGACGATCTTTTGGGGATCAACGCCGGCGGCCAAAGCCCGGTAGAGCTCGCCGCCCGAGACGATGTCCATGCCCGCGCCCATGGCGGCCAGGGTTTTTAACACCGACAGGTTGGAGTTGGCCTTGACGGAATAGCAGGTGAGGTGCGGCAGGGCGGCAAAAGCCGAGTCAAAGGCCGTGAAATGGCGGCGCAGGGTGGCGGCGCTGTAGACGTACAGCGGCGTGCCGTAGGCGGCGACAAGGGTCGAAACCGGAACGTCCTCGGCGTACAGCTCGCCGCCGCGGTACTCGAAATGATGCATGGGCTGGTCTCCTTAGCGGGCGTTGCCGCCAAATCGCCCTTTCCAGTCGCACAGCAGCGTCAGGGCTTCAAGCGGCGTCATCCGGTCTAGTTCGAGGCGCGACAGTTCGTCAAGAAGCAGGGCGGACAGGTCGGGCCGGGCTTCGGCCTCGTCCGCGGCGGCCTGGGACGGCTGCACCGCAAAGAGCCCGGGCAGGGACGGCTGGCCGCGCTCGCGGTTGCCCCGGGCGGCCTGGGCGGGGTCGCGGCAGCTTTCGAGTTCGCCAAGGATCTCCCGGGCGCGCTTGACCACGTTTCGCGGCACGCCGGCCAATTTGGCCACTTCCACGCCGTAGCTGCGGTCGGCCGGGCCGGGCAACAGGCGGCGCAGGAAAATGATGTCGCCTTTCCATTCCTTGACCGCGATGTTGGCGTTTTTCAGCCCCGGGATGCGGCCTTCCAGGGCGGTCAACTCGTGGTAGTGAGTGGCGAACAGGGTGCGTACGCCGTGGCCGTCGTCGCGGCCGCACAGTTCCTCGACCACGGCCCAGGCCAGGGCCAGACCGTCGAAGGTGGCCGTGCCGCGTCCGATCTCGTCGAGGATGACCAGGCTTTTCTTGCCGGCCTGACGCAGGATGCGGGCCGTTTCCATCATCTCCACCATGAAGGTGGACTGGCCCTGGGCCAGGTTGTCCGAGGCCCCGACCCGGCAAAAAACGCGGTCCACAAGCCCCACGCTGGCCCGAGCCGCCGGCACGAAGGAGCCGATCTGGGCCAGGATGGCGATAAGCGCGGTCTGGCGCAGAACCGTGGATTTGCCGGCCATGTTGGGGCCGGTGATGAGCAGCATCCGGGTCGATTCGTCCAGGCTGACGTCGTTGGGGATGTAGTTGCCAACGCCGGTCACGGCCTCGACCACGGGATGGCGGCCGCCCCGGATAGTGATGGCCTGGCCGGCGTGAAGCTCGGGCCGGGTCCAGTCGCCGGCCACGGCCGCCTCGGCCAGGCCCTGCCAGACGTCCAGGCGAGCCACCTGGGCGGCGGTTTCCATGACCCGTTCGCGCAGTCCGGCCACATGGTCGCGCAGTTCCCGGAACAGACTGTATTCCAGGGTCTTGCGTTTTTCCCCCGAGGCCAGGAGCTTGTCTTCGAGTTCCTTGAGCGCCGGGGTGACGTAGCGTTCGCAGTTGGCGAGCGTCTGGCGGCGCTCGAAGTGGGCCGGGGCGTAGCCGGCGGCCTTGGACAGCTCAAAATAATAGCCAAAAACCCGGTTGAAGCCGAGCTTGAGCTTGGGCAGATTGCCGTCTTCCTGTTCCCGGGCCAGCAGTTCCTGGAGTTTTTGCTCGCCGTGTTCGGCCAGATCGAGCAGTTCATCCAGTTCAGGATGGTAGCCGGCCCGGAACAGCCCCCCCTCGGTGACGAGCACCGGCGGGGCATCAACCAAAGCCCGGGACAGGAGCTCGAAGAGGTCGTCGAGGTCGTCCCAGCCCGACAGCAGGGCGCTGACGGCCTTGGCCGAGGCAGCGCCGGACAGGCGCTGGCGCAGGCCGGGCAGGGCGGCCAGGGACTGGCGCAGGGCGGTGAAATCGCGCGGCACGGCCCGGCCGAGGAAAATGCGGGTAATAAGCCGCTCCAGGTCGTAGACCCCGGCCAGGTCTTCCCGGACCAGGCGGCGAAGGCTCTCGTCCTCGACGAAAAGGGCCACTGCCTCCTGGGTCTCATGGATGGGACCGAGGTCGAGCCAGGGTTGGCGCAGCATGGTTTCGAGCAGCCGTCCGCCCATGGGCGTCTGGGTGCGGTCCAGCACATGCCACAGCGTTCCCCGGCCCTTGCGGCCGTCCAGGCGGCGGAAAATTTCCAGATTGCGCTCGGTGACCTCGTCCAAGAGCATGTGCCTGCCGAGGTTGACCGGCTTAAACGGCCCCAGGTGGCCGAGATCGCGCATGTAGGTGGCGCTTAAATAGGTCAAAAGCGCGCCCATGGCCCGCACGAGCTGGGGCTTGTCGGTGCAGTCAAGCGCGGCCAGGTCGGCCACGGACTGGGCGGAAAGCACCTTGTCGCGGCCGGCGGTGAAATCGAAATGGGGCCGTGGCGGCACGGTGGTGACGTGGACGCCGGCCAGGGGGATGTCGCGGGGCGGGGTGACGCCTTCGGGCAGGAGCAGTTCGCGAGGGCCGATCTTCACCATCCACTGCCACAGGCGGGCGGCGTCGCGGGAGTGCAGGCCCGACCATTCGCCGGTGGAGCAATCGACCCAGGCCAGACCGCCGGCCCGTTCATCGGCATCGTAATAGAGGGCGGCCAGGAAGTTGTGTTCCTTGGCCCGCAGGTTGCCGTCTTCCACGGCCGTGCCCGGGGTGAGCACCCGGGTGACGGCCCGTTTGACTAGGCCCTTTGCCTGCCTGGGGTCCTCGATCTGGTCGCACACGGCGACCGAAAACCCTTTTTCGAGCAGTTCGGCCAGATACCCTTCGGCGGCGTGATGCGGCACGCCGCACATGGGGATGGGCGAATCCGCTCCGGGATTGCGCGTGGTGAGGGTGATTTGCAGTTCGCGGGCCGCGGTGATCGCGTCCTCGAAAAACAATTCGTAGAAATCCCCCATGCGGTAGAACAGCAGCGCGTCAGGGTGCTCGGCCTTGGCGCGCAGATACTGTTCGAGCATGGGGGTCATCTTGAAATCCCCCACGGCAGGCAAGGACGCTCCGGGCTAGGCTTCGGCCTTTTGAGGTTCGCTGGTCGCGGCCGGGGCGGTGGCCGGAGCCGGAGCGACGGCGGCGAAGCTCGGAGGCGTGGCCACGGTGGACTTCTTCTGCTGGGCCATCTGCTTTTCCAGGGCGTTGACCTTATTTTGCAGGCTGCGCATGCCCGAGGCCAAACGGACCTTCTCGGCCAGGAAGTACAGGGTGGCGAACAGGCCGCCGGCCACGAAGCTCAGGAGCAGCACGACGTAGAAGGGCACGCCGGGAGTCTGGACCTGATAGCCGAAGGCACCGAGCTTGAGCAGCAGGGCGGTTTCGAGGATGGCGGTGTTCTGCACGAAAAAGAGCATGCAGACGAAGAAGAAAACCAGCAGGAAAAGCACTTTGATCACGCGCATCGAGGCCTCCTTGTCACGACGTGACGGTTGCGTGGTAATCCGAAAAAAACGGTTTGAGCCGATCAAAGGTGGACAGCAGCAATTCCGGCATCACCCGGGTTTCGCCAAAAACGGCCATGAACGAGGAGTCGCCGTTCCAGCGGGGCACAAGCTGGTAGTGAATGTGGGCGGCGATGCCCGATCCGGCGGCCTCGCCCAGGTTCAGCCCGATGTTGATGCCCTGGGGCCGCATGCAGTCGCTTATGACCCGCGTGCAATAGGCGATGCCCCGGGTCAGCTCCACGTTTTCCTCGTCGGTGAGCTGGGTGATACAACTGACGTGGCGAAAGGGCGTGACCATGAGATGGCCGGAATTGTAGGGAAATTTGTTCATGATGACGAAGCCGTGCCGTCCTCGGGCCACCACCAGGCGATCACGGTCGCCATCGGTTTCATCGGGCAGGCAGAACACGCAGCCGTCGGGTTTGGGTCCCAGGATATAGTCCATGCGCCAAGGCGCCCACAACACTTCCATCAAGACGACTCCGCGCGATTCGTATTTCTTAATAAGATGGGAGGCCACGCACACGACCTCTGTCCGGCCCTGGCCGCGAGTTCGCCCACCCGCCGAGCCGTCTCATACTGGGCGGTGTCGCACTGACCCGAGCCGATGACCGAGACCCGTCCGGGGCGCGTCGTGTCCATGTCCGTTCTGCTTACACGCGTCTTTGTCCAAGAGCAAGGGAGCCTTAGCAGGCAGGCGACAACTTGACGCCAAAGGGCTTGAGGCAACTGGGGCGGCAGGCTACCATAAGCGACCATGTTCACCTTTGAACCGAAAAATTTTCCCATGTCCCCGGGCGTTTACCTGATGAAAGGAGCGCGCGGCAAAATTCTCTACGTCGGCAAGGCGAAAAACCTGCGTTCCCGCCTTTCTTCCTATTTTCGAAACGACGCCGGGCTGACCGTCAAGACCGCCGCCCTGGTGGCCAAGGTCGAGGGCGTGGACGTGCTCTTGACCGCCTCGGAAAAAGAGGCGCTGCTGCTTGAATCGAGCCTGATCAAAAAACACCGCCCGCGCTACAACATCGTCCTCAAGGACGACAAGAACTACATTCTCTTCAAGCTCGACAAGCGCTCACCGTTTCCTCGGCTGGCGTTTACCCGCCGGGTGGAGCGCGACGGCGCGGCCTATTTCGGGCCCTTCACCTCGGCCGCCGCCGCCAGGGCCACCTGGAAGGAGCTTGGCCGGGCCTTTCCCCTGCGCAAATGCGGCGACCGGGCCATGGCCAACCGGGTGCGGCCTTGCCTGTACCATTCCATCGGCCAATGTCTGGCCCCGTGCGTGCTGGCCGTGGACCTCGGGGAATACGCCGCCTTGGTGCGTCGGGTGGAGGCCTTTTTGACCGGCCGCTCGGCCGAGGTGCTGCGCGCCGTTGAGCATGAGATGGAGCAGGCGGCCGAGTCGCTGGCCTTTGAAAAGGCGGCCGGGCTGCGCGATCTGCTGCGGGCCATGAAAAAAACCGTGGAAGGCCAAGCCACGGTCCTGACCCGCCTGATCGACATCGATGTTGTGGGATTGGCTGCCGTGCCGACCGGGGTCGGGCTTTGCGTGCTTTTTGTACGCCAGGGCCGGCTGCTCGACCGCAAGACGTTCTTTTTTCCGGGTGTTGCGGCCGACGAGGCCCGGGGCGCGGCCGTCACGGCCATGCTCCAGTTCTATCGGCCCGAGAGCTTCATTCCGCCGCGCATCGTCGTGCCCGAAGTGTTGACGGCCGCCGAAGCCGCCGGAAGCGGACCTGAGGCCGAGACGGCCGATCCGGCTTCGGCCGGGGCGGAAAGGACCGGCCCCGCGCCGGCCGATGGGCAGGAGCCGTCGGGGGATTCCCCGGCTGTCGCTCTTGCCAAAGCGTGTCAGGCCGAAGACGACGCAAGCGCCCTGACGGCGATTCCCCTGGTCGATGGCCGGCAGGAAAACGGCGCGGACCTGGCGGAGAGCCTGAACGTGGCCCCCAATGCCGACGAGGCCGGCGAAGCCGTGGCCGACAGCCAGGCCCTGGCCGAAATCCTGGAAGAACGCCGGGGCGGGGCGCTGCGCCTGGGGCCGCCGCGCGGCCGCGAGGAGCGCAAGCTGCTCGCCATGGCCGAGGCCAACGCCGCCCGGGCCGCCGAGGAAGCGGCCAAGGCAGCCGAACGCGACGTGTTGCCGGCCCTGGCCAAGGCCTTTGGCCTGCCGCGTCTTTCTCGCATCGAGGCCGTGGACGTGTCGCACCTGGGCGGCAAGGGCGTGCGCGTGGGGCTGGTCGTCTTTGAGGAGGGCGCGCCCAGGAAAAGCGACTACCGCAGCTACGGCTTTGCCGAGGCCGAAGGCTCGTCCGACGACTATCTGGCCCTGGCCGCCTTTGCCGCCAAACGGGCCGAGGCTGGGCCGCCCTGGCCGGATTTGCTCCTCATCGACGGCGGCAAGGGGCAGTTGGCCGCCGTGGAGCGCGCCCTTGGCCAAGCCGGCGCGGGCGGGGCTTTTGCCCTGGCCTCCATCGCTAAGGGGGACCGGCGCTCCCAAAACGAAATGGAAGACGTCATTTTCGTGCCGGGCCGGAAAAATCCCCTGGGGCTGCGGCCGGGGTCGCCGGAACTGCTTTTCCTGCAACGGGTGCGCGACACGGTGCACGACTATTCCATCGGCCGGCAACGGTTGGCCCGCAACAAGACGGGTCTTCGAAGCGATCTGCTGGCCCTGCCGGGCATCGGCCCCAAGACGGCACGGCTGTTGTGGGAGGCCTTTGGCTCCACGGCGGCCATGCGGACGGCCTCGGTGGAAGCCGTGCGGGAGCGTACCGGGCTGGGGCCGGCCCGGGCAGGGCAGGTGGTTGCGGCCCTGCAAACGCTTTTGGATTGATCATTGCCCCGGCATCTGGCAAAATAGTCAATCCATTTTATCCGGAGACGCCATGCCTCTTGCCCAATTCCTGTCCCTGGCCCAGGCCATCGAGCCGCAGCATCGCTACCGCACGGTCTATGACGCGGATTTCTCCGTCCTCGTGCCGGGCAAGGAACGCATTGACCAGGACATTCTTGACGACTTCGGCCGCATCGACTTTGTCGGCCGCACCGTGGTCGATCTCGGCTGCAATTTCGGCTTTTTCACCTTCCAGGCCAGACGGCAGGGCGCGGCGGCCGTGACCGGCGTGGACCGCGAACCCCGGGTGCTCGACGGCTGCCGGCTGCTGCAACGGCATTTCGGCCTGGATAACGTGGGCTTTGCCTGCCACGACATCGACGATCCGGCCTGCTCGCTGCTTGGCCGCAAGTTCGACATCGCCATGCTGGTGGAATTTATCGGCAAGACCTTTATCGTGGAAAACCGGGTGGCCCCGGCCCTGGCCTTTTTGGAAAGGCTCTCGGACCGGGAACTCATCGTGTCGGTGCAAAAAATCTACTGGATTCGCAAGGAACTGGGGACCACGCCCGAGGCCCTGGGCCGGCTTTATCCCGAACGCTACATACGTGGCGGCGATTTCCTGCTGCTCGACTACGTGCGCGATTTCCTGGCCCCGCGCTGGCGCATGGAAGCCATTTCGCCCTTGGCCGAGGGCTATGAAAAGCCGCGCAAGTTCCTGCGTTTCGTGCCGGCGGAGGGGTTGTGAGCGATCCCACCCGCCGCGAGAACATCCGGCCCGGGCAGCGCGTGGCCATCGTGCTCAAAAAGGATCAGCGCACCGGGACGCTAACTGAAGGCGTGGTGCGTGACCTGCTCACCAAGGCCCCGATCCACACCCGGGGGATCAAGGTGCGGCTGACCGACGGGCAAGTCGGCCGGGTGCACCGCATCCTCGACTGACCGACCGCAATCCGGCCACCGAAGCCAAGGTGGGCATTGCCGGTCGGCCGGAAGCATCGTCGGACCAATTTTGCTGCGGCCGCCGGGGCAGGGCGGGCGTCGCCTGTCGGCCTGGGGCCTCGTCCGCTTGACTGACCGGCTGATTGGCCGGCCTACTCCGCCCGCCACAAGGTCTGGACCGGAGTAAAGGCGGCGTCGAGTTCGGGGCTGATTTCCACCGCCACCTCGCCGTTCTGGCGCGACAGGCGCACATGGGCCTTGGGATCCAGGCCGGCGCTTTGGGCTTCTTCACGCCAACGGGCCACGTCGGCCGCCACAATGGCGTCAAAGCCTGCCTCGGGCCGAGGTGGGGCCGCGAAACTCGATACTGTCACCCACTCCTGCGACACGTTGTTTCTCCTTGCGCTTTGGCCGGCGTCAGGGGCTGGCCATGATGATTATTGGCAATCCCTGTCGTGCAGGGGACAGGCCAGGGCAAAATCGTTCCAGGCCGGCGTATGCGGTTCCAGGCGGCCGTCGCCCCGGATGTGGACCACGCGCGCGCCCCGGGCGAGAAGTTCCGGAGCGATGCGACCGGCCCGGCAACAGCGCCTGGGGTCTTCCTCGGCGCACAGCAGGGTCAAGCGCCAGGCCTGCCGCCAGTATTGCATGATCCGCTCGATGCCGCGCACAAAGGACACCGCCGCCTCGATGGGCGTGCCGCTCGGCCGGCCGCCGAGTTCCCGGCCCATATAGACGTAGGACACGCCCCAGAGGCCAAGGGACGGCTCCAAGAGCTCCTTGGAAAACTGCGGCATGTAACGCGAGGTCGGAGCGGTGCGCACATCAATGACCATGTTGACGCCCTGACGGGCCAGCAGGCTTAAAAACACGACCCGCTCCAGGCCGCCATGCCCAATGGTATGGATGGGCGGGCGGGCCAGCGGCTTGGCGGCCATCCCTTAGACCTCCCCGGTCAGCTCCCGGAAACGGAAGCAGCCGCGCAGATGGTCGTTGACCAGTCCGGCGGCCTGCAAAAAGGCGTAGACGATGGTGGGGCCGACAAAGCCAAAACCACGCTTTTTGAGATCGCGGCTGATGGTTTCGGCCAATGGCGTGACGGCCGGAACCTGTTTGATGTCGTCCCAGCCGCCGATGACCGGTTTGCCGTCCACAAAACGCCAGAGGTAGGCGTCAAACGAGCCGAAGGCCTCCTGTACGGCCAGGAGAGCCTGGGCGTTTTTCACGGACGCCGCCACCTTGGCCTTGTTGCGGATGATGCCGGCATCGGCCAGGAGCCGAGCCTGATCGGCCGGGCCATAGGCGGCGATGCGGACCGGATCAAACCCTTGGTAGGCCGCGCGGTAGCCTTCCCGGCGCTTGAGCACCGTGAGCCACGACAGGCCGGCCTGGGCCCCTTCGAGGATGAGCAGTTCGAACAGCGCCCGGTCGTCATGGAGCGGCGCGCCCCATTCCTCGTCATGGTAGCGCACGTACAGCGGCAACTCCCCGCACCAGGGACACCGAGGCTTGTCGGCAACGTCCACATGCATCCTCATTGTCCTCTGTCGGGAACAGGGCGAAAAGCGAAAACGCTTAAGCCCTGCAAGCGCCCATGATTTACTGGCAACCCACTGACATAACCCTCCCCGAAAACCATTTGGGGGGTCAGGGGGGCCTCAGGCCCCCAGCGGAGAGGTCCAGGAGAGGCAGAGCCTCTCCTGGCCGCCGGAGGCACTTTCCTCGTCTACAACCCCAATTCGCCCCAGACTGCGTCGATGCGGGCCTTGGTGGCCGGGTCCATGACCAGGGCGTCGGGCCAGCCCCGGGTATGACCTTCCTCGGGGCCTTTTTTCGTGGCGTCGATGCCCATCTTGCCGCCGAAGCAGGCCATGGGCGCGCTGTGGTCCAGGGCGTCGAGCGGGCCGTCCACGATGACCACGTCGCGCCGCGGATCGACGTTGTTGCCCACGCGCCACCAGACTTCGGCCGTGTTTTGCACGTTGACCTCGGCGTCCACCACCACGATGAACTTGGTGAACATCATCTGGCCCAGGCCCCAGATGGCGTACATGATCTTGCGGGTCTGGCCGGGGTAGCGCTTGTCGATGGAGACGAAGCAGAAGTTGTGGAACACGCCTTCGACCGGCAGGCTCAGATCGACGATTTCGGGCAGCTGCTTTTTGATCAGCGGCAAGAACAGGCGCTCGGTGGCCTTGCCCATGTAGGTGTCTTCCATGGGCGGCTGGCCGACCAGGGTGGCCGGATAAACGGCGTCCTCGCGGTGGGTGATGGCCGTTACGTGGAAGACCGGATAGTCGTCGGCCAGGGAGTAGTAGCCGGTGTGGTCGCCAAACGGGCCTTCGCGGCGGCGCTCGCCGGGTTCGACGTAGCCTTCCAGCACGAACTGGCTGTTGGCCGGAACCTGCAAGTCCACGGTCTTGCATTGCACGAGCTCCACGGCCTTTTGGCGCAGGAAGCCGGCGAAGAGAAATTCGTCGATGTCGTCGGGCAGCGGCGCGGTGGCGGCATAGGTGCAGGCCGGGTCCGGGCCGATGGCCACGGCCACTTCCAGGCGCTCCCCGCGCTTTTCGGCCAGCCGGTAGTGGGCGGCGCAGCCCTTGTGGCGGTGCCAGTGCATCCCGGTGGTGGTCTTGTCGAAGACCTGCATCCGGTACATGCCGACGTTGCGTTTGCCAGTCTCGGGGTCCTTGGTGATGACCACCGGGAAGGTGATGAACGGGCCGGCGTCGCCGGGCCAGGTGGTGAGCACCGGCAGGATGGACAGGTCCACGGCGTCGCCGGTCAGGACCACGTCCTGGCAGGGGGCGCTGGCAACGGTCTTGGGGAAGATGCCGGCCATCTTGGCGAGCTTGGGCAACATTTTGAGCTTGTCGATAAGCCCTTCGGGCTTTTCCATCTCCAGCACGTCGTCGATGCGCCGGCCCAGGGCGTCGAGATCCTCGGACTCCAGGGCCAGGTTCATGCGCGGGAAGGACCCGAAGGCGTTGGTCACCACCGGGAAGCGCGAACCCTTGGGATTTTCGAAATATAGCGCCGGCCCCACTGCCTTGGACACCCGGTCGGTGACCTCGGCGATTTCCAGATATGGGTCCAGGGGCGCAGCAATGCGCCTCAGTTCGCCCTTTTTGTCCAAAAGCCGCAAAAATTCCTGCAAATCCTTGTACGCCATGCGTGAACGCTCCGGGTGTGGTCGATCCGGCGTGACCGCCGGTAAGGGCTTTTATACGCGAAGCCGCAGCCCCGTAAAGGGCCGGGCCGCGCCGGCGATAAGCGGCGCAAAAAGTCCGCCGGACTCGGCCGGGGCAAGCGGCCCGAGATGCACGCAGACTGGCGCGAGTTCGCGATGGCCCAGGCGCACGGAAGTCAGGGCGGCGACAAGCCCTTCTCCGGCCTCGGGACGCTCCAGGGACAGCCGGTAACTGGCTCGGTTCATGGACAGGGAAAAGATCCCGGAGACCCGGCCGGCCTCGGCCAGCCGGCCAAAGAGCCGCAAGGTAAATGTGCGGCCGGACCGCGTGACCAGGCCTTCGCTGGCGTCCAGACCGGGAAAGGCCCAAGGCAGGTAGACCGGCCGCCCGGCCTGAACCGGCAGGAAGGCCCGGGCCAGGCGCAGCAGTTCCCGCAGGCGACCGTAAAGGCCGGCCGCTTCTGGGGTGGACGCAAGCCAATCGAAAAGGCGTTTACGGGCGGCCAGCGGGGCCAGGGGCGCGTTTGGACCCGCCGCGCCTGTCTCGGCGAAAAGCGGCGGCCCGCGATGGAGCACGGCTTCGAAACGCGAGCGTGCATCGGCCAGGGCGGCCAGGAGCAGGGCCGGATCGTCCACGGCCGAGGGCGGCGGGGTGATGTCGCGCAGGAGCAGTTCCGGCTCCAGGCGTTCGATGCGGAAAACGAGTTCCCGCCCCAGGCTTGGTTCGTGGTCCAGGGCGGCCAGCAGCTTGTGGCCGGCCAGATTCACCCAGAAAAGGCCCTGGGGACCGGGCGCGAGGAGCCGGCCGCGTACGGTCTGGCCAACCTTCCGGCCGCGCTTGAAAGCCTGGGGATCGGAGCGGTCCCGACCGTCGCCGCCGGACGGCGTGCCGCCGGTAGAGCCCCCTGAGACGCGCATGGCATGTCCTTCGTTTCAGGGCTTGCCGGTCAGTTCGAAGTAATCGGCCCGGTCTATGCCCGGGAATTCGAACACCGTCGGCGTACAGGTTCCTTCACGGATGACGCGTAGTTCGCAAGGCATGACCGCCCCGGCCTTGATGCCGTACTTGGCGGCGAAACGCGGTCCGGGCGGCATGGAGTTGATGAGCGTGAAGGTATGGACGACGTCTTGCTTGTAGAGCGGCTCGTCCGTGATGGGCTGGTTAGGCACGAACTGGAAGGTCATGGCCAGGGGCGGGTAGGGCGTGGGCACGCCGGCCGTGGGAGAATCCGGCTGCCAGGCCTTGACGTCCACGAACGTGGCCGTGCCAGGGTAGCTCTCATAGCGGCAGGGGCCGCCCACGCGTTCGGGGCCGGCGGCCTGGGCCAGGGCAGGCAGACAGGCAAAGGCGGCAAGGACGGCGGACAACAGCAACAGGCAGGAACGGAGCATGGCAAACCTCCTTTGGAGGCTGATGGACGATGGGCGTTATTTGGCCAACAGACGCAGGTACAGATCGCCGCGCATGGGGCCGATGCGCCGGCCCATGCCCTTGAGGCGGATGGGCCGGCCCACCACGAAATCCGGCGGCAGGGTGACTTCCACCATGGTCGGCTTGGTATTGCCCAGGCCATGTCGGATGCCGACTCGTATGCGGGTTCCGGGGAGCAGACTGGCGCTTGGCAGATGCACGGTCTGTTCGTCGTCAAGCTGTTTTTTAAAGTATCCCTTGAGATTTTCCAAAAAGCCCTTGGACATGTCAAAGGATACAGCCTTGTCGCCCCAGCTGAACGACATTTCCCGAGCGCCCTTGGCCGCCACCTTTCTGGCGGTGCGCTGGGGGCCGCTTTTCACTTGCCGGTAGATGTCCTCGAAGACCTGCCGGGCAAAGGGGTCCTTGAGCAGGTCCTGAAGCACTTCCTCGCGGCGGAAATAGAACCCGGCGTCGTCGTTGTCCTTGGAGGCCTTGGTGTAGGCCTGCTTGGCTTTGCGCTGCTGCTGGCGCGCCCCGGCCTCGGCTCCAGGAGGCGGTGGGGGAGGCGGCGGCGGGCTGCCCGGGCGGGAAGTCCTCGCATCCGCGCCCGGACCCGGCGAAGCCTTGGGACCGGCGGTTTTGTCCTCCCCCGGCGGCCTGTAGCCGGCCGTGTCGTCGCGGTCGGCCAGATAGTGGCGCAGGAGCAGGTAGGCTTCGTTTAAGCGTTGGAACTTGCGCTTGGCCGCCGGATCGTCGGGATGCAGGTCCGGGTGAAGCTTGAAGGCAAGCTTGCGATAGGCCGATTTGACGGCCTCGATGTCGTCGCGGGCGGAAACCCCAAGCAGGGCGCGCGCCTGATCCAGGCGCATGGAATCCTGTCCGCCCATGGCCGCGCCGCCTTAAGGGTTGTCCGGACAGGTCTCGACCAGGGCCTCGGGCACGTCGGCGCCCCGGGGCCGGCAAAGTCCCCGGCTGGTCAGATAGTCGCGGCCTTGCCTGGCGAATTCGGCGTGGGGGGCCTGCATGTTGATGCCCGGGCAGTCCTCGGCGGCCATGGCGTGGCTGTCGGCGTCGATGATGTTGCCGCGAAAGTACGGCCAAGCCCGGCATACGTCGGGACGGGCCGGATGCACCGAGCAACCATCTGCATAAAAAATGCAATAGTTGTCGTCGCCGGTGATCAGCCGTTGCCGGCCGCCGACGAACTCGGCATAGCGCGAAAGAAACGTCTCGCGGTCAAGCTTTACGTGGCCGGCCAGCCGCTCGATGTCGGCGGCGGACATGACGATGCCGCCCACGCCCTGACAGCAGTGGCCGCAACGTTGACAGACAAAGGCGGTGACGGTCGGCATTTCCACTTCCTATCCCCAAAGGCGGCGGTATTCAACCATGGTGCAACGATCTTCCACGACAACGACGCCCGTCGGCGCGAGCATGGCCCGGGCCTCGGGGCTGGCGATACCCGTCTGCATCCAGAAACCGGCCGGCCTGTGCGCCAAGGCCAACACCTCGGCGGCATGGCCGGGGCAGGCCATCGGGGCGCGGAAAAGGTTCACTAAATCGATGGGTTCGTCGATCAAGGCCAGGGTCTTGCGGGCCGGGATGCCCCAGACCTCGGCCCGGGCCGGATGCACCGGAATGACCCGGAAGCCGGCGGTTAAAAGGAAACGTCCGACCATGTCCACGTCCGTACCGGGACGGTCCTTGGCCCCAATGAGCGCGATGGTCTTGCCCGGGGCAAGCATTTCCTTGAGCGTCGAATCGGCGTAGAGCATCAGGTCTCCGGGTGTTTTCGTTTGCGGCAAAAACGTGTATCGGCTTGGCGGCATCACTGCCTGGAGGTCAACCGCACCATGCCGGATCGCGCCATAGCCCGCTTAAGCTTGGACCAGGCCCGCGCCCTTTGGGAAAACGAGGACGTCTTTTCCCTGGGCAAATTGGCCCACGCCGCCCGACTCGCCCTGCATCCCGAGCCGGTGGTCACCTACATCGTGGACCGCAACATCAATTATACCAATATTTGCGCCTGCGGCTGCCGGTTCTGCGCCTTTTTCAAGGCCCCGGGGCAGCCGGGAGGCTACGTGCTTTCGCCCGAGGAACTGGCCGCCAAGGTGGCCGAGACCGTGGAGCTCGGCGGCTGGCAGATCCTGCTTCAGGGCGGGATGCATCCCGAACTGCGGCTGGGCTTTTACACCGACATGCTGTCCGCGTTGCGCCGCCAGTTCCCCAGCGTGGCCGTGCACGGCTTCTCGCCGCCGGAAATTGTTTTCCTGGCCGAAATGGAAGGGCTGTCCATAGCCGAGGTCCTGGCCGAACTCAAGGCCGCGGGACTGGCTTCCCTGCCTGGCGGCGGGGCGGAAATCCTCTCCGATCCCGTCCGCAGCCACGTTTCGCCCAAAAAATGCCCGGCCGACGCCTGGATCGGCGTCATGGCCGAAGCCCACAAGCAAGGCCTTCGCTCCACCGCCACCATGGTCATCGGCCTTGGCGAGACCATCGAACACCGGCTGGAACACCTGCTGCGCATCCGCGATCTGCAAGACAGGACTGGCGGCTTCACGGCCTTCATCCCCTGGTCCTTCCAGCCCGGCAACACGGCGTTAGACGTGCCGGAAACCTCGTCCTGGGAATACCTGCGAACGCTGGCCCTGTCGCGGCTGTTCCTGGACAACGTGCCCAACATCCAGGCCTCCTGGGTGACCCAAGGTCCCATGATCGGCCAGACCGCGCTCTATTTCGGAGCCAACGATTTCGGTTCCACCATGATCGAGGAAAACGTGGTGGCCGCCGCCGGCGTCCACTTCCGCATGGAAGAAGAAGAACTGCGCCGGCTGGTGGTCAAGGCCGGCTTCGAGCCCGTGCGCCGCAACATGGATTACTCGCGCCGCGAAGGGTGAGGGTATAGGGGAGGGGGAGAGAGGCGAAGAATGCCTCCGGCGGCCGGGGGCCTGAGGCCCCCAGACCCCCCGCATAAAGACAAAGGTTAAAGGGGAGTTGGCGCAACTTGGCGTTGTTGTCGGCGTTTGAAATAGTTAAACGCAAACGGGATTCCAAAGGGCGGCAGCCCTTTGGCCGCCGGAGGCTTTTCCCCTACCTACTACTGCTACCCGTGCGTCTTCCTTCCCTTCCGCGCCGGACGGGCGCTTAAGCCCACGCCGCCGAGCACGGTCGCGCCGCCGAGGAGTTGGCCGGCGTTTAAGGTCTCATCCAAAATGAGCCAGGAGAGCAGGCAGGTGATGACGGGGATGAGGTTGATGAATGCCGCCGCCTTGGCCGCCGGGGCGTTGCACACGCCGTAGTTGTACAGGCCGTAGGCCACGAAGGTGACGGCCAGTCCCAGGAAAAAAACGGCCGCCACCGGCCCAAAGGTCAGCTTGGTCGGCATGGGCGCGAACACCAGGGCCGGCGAAAAAAAGGCCATGCCGACAAAACTCTGGGCCGCCGTGAGATAGAGCGGCTTGTGGCGCGCCGCCAGTTTCTTGCAGGTGATGATGTAGCCCACGGCACAGCACATGGCCAAAAATTCCAGGAAATTGCCGAGGATGGGACGCGGGGCCTGCGGTCCGGCCTCGCCGGCCAGACTCATGACGGCCACCCCGGCCACGGCCAGGCAAAGCCCGGTCATGGCCCGGACTTCAATTTTTTCTTTAAGAACGAAAGAGGCGGCCACGGCCGTCATCACCGGCAACATGGCGGTGATCATGCCGGCCTGGGAAGCCTGGGTCATGGTCAGGGCCTGGGACTCGAAGATGAAATAGAGGCACGGCTCGCAAAAGGCCATGAAGACGATGCCCTTCCAATCCGCCCGGCCGGCGGCGAAGCCGCCCATGCGCCGCCATATGAGCGCGAACACGGCCGAGGCCACGGCCATGCGGCAAAAGACCGCCAGCAGTGGCGAAAATTCCCGCATGGCGATCTTCATGGCGATAAAGGAGCTGCCCCACAAAATAGAGGCGCCGACCAGGGCGAAAAAGGCCGCCCAGGACATTTCGCGGTTTGTCTGCGACACGATGGGCCTTCCTTGCGGCCTGAGCCCGGCGAAATCGCGCCGGATGCGTTTTGGTAAGGCATCCGGGACGCGCCCGGACGGAGGCTATGCCCGGCGCGGCCGAATATTGCAACCCCAACGGAGTGGTATCACATGACGTTTGAAGCGCTGGAACGCCTGCCCGAATCGGAAATGCTCACCCGCCAGGCGGCTGTCCGCCAACTTCTGGCCGAAACCGCCCCCCAAGCCGGCGGGTTGCTCGTTTTTTCACGCCTGGCCATCTATTATCTCACCGGTTCTTGGGCCAACGGCTTGCTCTGGCTGCCGCTTGAGGGCGCGCCCGTGCTGCTTTGCCGCAAGGGCCGGCAGCGGGCCGAGCTGGAGTCGCCGCTGGCCGCCATCGTGAACTTTCGCTCCTTTGGCGACATCGCCCCCCTGTGCGAACAGGCCGGCAGTCCGCTTTCCGCTGTCTGCGCCGCCGAGCAGGCCGGACTGCCCTGGAATCTGGCCAATCTCCTGACCGCGCGCCTACCTGGCACCTCGTTCGTTTCTGGCGACGCCGCCCTGGCCATGGCCCAGGCCTACAAGTCGGAATGGGAACTGGCCAAGATGCGCCTGTGCGGAGCGCGCCACAACGAGGGGCTGTACGCGCGCCTGCCCGGGCGCATCAAACCCGGCATGACCGAGCGCGAGATCACCGGCGCGTGTTTCGACGTTTTTTACGAGCTGGGCCATCAGGGCCAGTTGCGCATGGGCAGCTACGGCGAGGAAATCTTCCTGGGGCACATCGCGGTGGGGGACTCGGCCAACTACCCCAGCGTCTTCAACGGGCCGGTGGGGCTTCGTGGGGCGCATCCGGCCCTGCCCTTTTTCGGCTACGCCGGCACGGTCTGGAAAAAGGGGCAGGTGCTGACCATCGACAACGGCTTTTCCCTGGAAGGCTACAGCACGGACAAGACGCAGATCTATTTTGCCGGCAAGGCGTCGGCCATCCCGGACCTGGCCCGGCGCGGGCATGACCTGTGCGTGGCCGTGCAGCAGGCCGTGGCCGAGCGTCTCGTGCCCGGGGCGATCCCGTCGGAGCTTTACGCCTTGTCCCTGGAGATGGCCGACAAGGCCGGATTGTCGGAAGGCTTCATGGGCCTTGGCGATAATCAGGTGCGGTTTCTGGGGCACGGCATCGGGCTGACCATCGACGGCTGGCCGGTGTTGGCCAAGGGTTTCGATCAACCGCTTCGGGCCGGCATGACCCTGGCCCTGGAACCCAAGTTCGGCATCCCGGACCTGGGCATGGTCGGCGTGGAGAACACTTTCGAGGTGACGGAGCAGGGCGGCCGATGCCTCACCGGCAAGCGCTACGACATTCTCTGCATCGACTAATCCACTCGCTCGTCGTGGGCCGGCGCTGTTCCCGCCCACGGCGAGCAAAACACACCGCTCCCGCCCACCCCAGCACTCCCTCCCCCCTTTACCATTTGGGGGGCCGGGGGGGCGGTCGGCCCCCAGCCGCCGGAGCATCTCCCCCTCTCATATCTTTTGCTCCACCTTCCCAAAGCACGGGATGCACAGCGTCTGGCCGGCGAAGCGGCGGGTGCGCGATTCCATGACGGATTCGCCGCAGGCCTGGCAGACGAGGCTGGAGAGGATGGCCGCCCGGCGCGGCGGGGGCGTTTGGGGCTCGCTTCGGACGAAAAGGCTTTCGGGGTCGCCGGCCAGGATGCGCGCGGCGCATTGCCGGGACAGGGCGGGCAGTTGTTCCCGGGCGGCCGCGTCGCCGGCGTTTGCGGCTTGGCGCACGGCGGCGAATTCGGGATCAACGGCGGCCAGGGCGTCCGGGCGCAGGAGCAGGCGCACTCCGGCCCCGTCGGAGCGGCGATGGAAGGTGAAGGCCGTCTTGCCGTAGTCGCGGTGGACGAGGTTGCCTTTGCCGAAGGTGCAGCCGAGCAGGGCTTGGATGGCGTCCACGGCGCACATGTCGGTTTCGACCACGGCCACGATGTCCTCGTCGCCGTCCCGGCCGCACACGGCCTGGCCCAGGCGCGCGGCCTGGATGCCGATGGCCAGCCCTGGGCACATGTGGCCATGGTAATCCACCGCCCGGGCGGTCAATGTTGGTATATCGGTGAAATCTTGCATGGGAGATCTCCTAATATGTTGATATAGAAGATGAAGATGCCTCCGGCGGCCGGGGGCCTCAGGCCCCCGGACCCCCTATATGGGTTAAGGAGGGAGGAGATTACGGCGTGTTGCCCGTGATCGGAAACGTCCGGCCCAGGGGGCCGAAATCCTTGGCCATGTCGGCGTAGACCGGGCGGCCGACCATGAAGGCGTAGATGGCGTCGGCCTTGGCGGCCGGATCAATGTCGGCGAAGACCTCGGGATAGAGGATCTTGCCGGCGGCGTAGGCGTCGGCCACGATGGTCTCGAGGTTGGTCAGATAGCTCGTGAAAGGATAAAGTACGTAGACTCGGCCAGCGGCCACGGCCGGCAGGCTTTGAGCGAAGTCGGGCTGGCCCGACAGTTCGTCGGCCATGGCGTACAGGCCCGAGGCGTCGAGAAACAGGATCTCGGGACGAAGCGAGAGCAGTTGCTCCTTGTCGAGAAAGCCGTGTCCGTCCTTGACCAGTTTGGCGGCGACGTTGTCCGCCCCGAGCCAGTCCAGCGGCGGATAAGGATTGTCGGTGCTGGTCAGGCCATGGGAACCGCGCATGCCCGTGCCGCCGACATAGACGCTCGGCCGGACGTAGCCCGGCGTGGCCAGCCCCTTGGCCGCCCGGGCGCGCACGTCGGCCTCGGCGGATTGCATGAATTCGGCCACTTCCTTGGCCCGGGCCTCACGGCCAAGAATCGTCCCCATCATGGTCAGGGTGTCGAACACCTTGGGATCGTAGCGCCCGAACGCGCCGTAGCTGACGACTACCACCGGGATGCCGAGCTTGTCCGAAAGTCGCTGGGCCGTGCCGGGTTCCATGGCCGAGGCGAAGATGACCTCCGGGGCCACGGCCAGGAGCGCTTCCAGGTCGGGTTCCTTGTCGATGCTTTGCGGGCCGCCCGGGCCGATGACCGGCAGGGCTAAAAGCTCGGGGTGGGCCAGGTTGTAGGGACGGCCCGTGCGGCGGGCGGTCTCGAAACGCTCTATGCCGACCACGCGGTCGGTGGCCTGAAGGTAGGCGATAAGGCGCAGGCAGCCTGGCCCCAGGCAGACGAGGCGCTTTGGCGCGGCCGGGACCGTGACCGAGCGGCCGGCGGCGTCGGTGACCGTGCGGGTTTCGCCGGCCAAGGCCGGGAGGGCGGTAGCGAGCAGGGCCAGCAAACAGGCCAGGGCGAATAGCGGGCGAGGCATGACGGCTCCTTGGCTGAGGGGGTTGCATCAGGCGGCGTCGGCCACGCCAAGGGGCATGACCACGGGATGGCCGCCCACTTCGCCAAAGGCCACGTCCACGCCGTAGACTTCGCGCACCACTTCAGGACCAAGACCCGAGCGGTCCAGCACGGCATGGACCCGGCCATGACGCAGCAACACGAAAACGTCGGCAAAGCGCAGGGCCTGGGACAGGTCGTGGAGCACGACCACGGCGGTCAGGCCTTTCGCGGCAGCGGCCCGGCGCACGATGGCCCGGACGTCCTCGGCGTTTTTCAGGTCCAGGCTGGCGGTCGGCTCGTCGAGGAGCAGCACGTCCGGCTCCTGGACCATGGCCCGGGCAAGGGACGTTTTTTGGAGTTCCCCGCCGGAGAGATCCTCCAGGCGTTTGAAGGCGAGCGGCTCCAAGCCAAGGGTGACCAGGCCGTTTTCCACGGCGGCCAGGTCGCGCCGCGACGGGCCAAAGCCCATATGGGGCCGACGGCCCAGCAGCACGGCCTCGAACACGGTGAGGCTGTCCGGCCGCTGGGATTGGGGCACGTAGGCCACGCGCCGGGCGATCTGCCGGCGGCTTAAAGCAGCCATGTCCCGACCGTCCAGGGTGACCCGGCCACGCAAGGGACGAGCCAGGCCGCCCAGGCAGCGCAGCAAGGTGGACTTGCCCGCTCCGTTGACCCCGAGCACGGCGGTCACCAGCCCCTTTGGCAGGGGCAAATCGACGTTTCGCAGCACTTCCCGGCGGCCATGGCCACAGGCGACGTCGTGGGCGCAAAGCGTCATGTCCGACCTCCTCGCAGCAGCAGCAATAAAAACAGCGGCGCGCCGAGAAACGAGGTGAGCACCCCCACCGGCAGCGCGCCCGTGCCGGCCAGCTGCCGGCCGGCCGTGTCGGCCCCCAGCAACAACAGCGCGCCCCACAAGCCGCTATGGAGCACCAGGGGGCCATGGTCGGCACCGACCAGACGTCGGGCGATGTGGGGGGCGAGAAGTCCCAGAAACGCGATGACGCCGCAGGCCGCCACCACCACGCCGGTGGCCAGGGCGGCCAGTCCCAGTCCGGCCAGACGCAAGGACAGGGCGCGCACGCCCACGCTTCGGGCCACGTCCTCGCCGGCCAGCAGGGCGTTGAGGTCGTGGCGGGCCATCAGGCCGAAACCGCCGGCCGCGACGCCGGCCCCGGCCATGGCCGCGATCTGCTCCCAGCCGGCCCGGGACACGTCGCCGAAAGTCCAAAAGACGATGGCGGCAAGCTGCAGGTCGTCGGCGAAAAACTGGATGAGGATGGTGCCGGCGGTGAAAAGCGAGGACAGGGCCACGCCGCACAGGATCATGGCCTGGGGCGAAAGCCGCCGAAGCGTGGCCAGTGCGGCAATAAGCGCCGTTGCCCCCAGCGCCCCGGCAAAGGCGCAAGCGGAAACCGTGGCCGCCGCGCCGATGCGCACGATTTCGGCGGCCGAGCCGGCCACGGCGTTGGCGGTAAATCCTCCGGCTCCGAACAGCACGATGCCGCAGGCCGCGCCAAAAGCGGCCGCATGGCTGATGCCCAGGGTAAAGGGCGAGGCCAGCGGATTGCCGAGCAGGCTTTGGGTAAGCGCCCCGGACACGGCCAGGGCAAAACCGCCGCTGACGGCGGCCAGGATACGCGGCAGGCGGATGCCCAGGACCACCACCCCGGCCGGCCCGGCTGCGCTTTGGCCGAAGAGGTGGCCGGCGACCTGGGACAGCGAAAGGTCGTAGCGGCCGGCCGTCAGGGCGTAGCCGGCCAAAAGGGCCAGGAGGACGCCCAGCCCCAGAGCTAGGAGCGACTTGGCCCGCGAAAGGGCCAGTTGGTTGGCGACCAGCGACATTGCAGCGGCAGGGGAGGTGGACATCAAGACACGGGTAGCACGTCTTTGCAGTTCGTGCAATATCAAGCGCCGCTTGTGCTAATTCATACGTTTTTATTCGATAAAAAGACTGGTGATGTCTGCGGCGTGGGGTGGAGGGGCACGCACAGCTCATTGGGGTGCGGCAACACCCCTTGTTTGGTCTTTCTGTGGCCGGTCAAACAAGAAGCACGGCCCGTGTTGGCGAGGCTTCGGCTTCGGGTACGGCCAGGGGCAGGCAGACGAGGCGGCAGCGGCCGATCGGGGCCTGAGATAAATCAAGACCTTCCAAGATGAGAACGCCGGCCGAGAGCAAGATATTATGGACGGGATAGGCGGGATCATTGAGTGGTTCGATGCTCATGGCGTCGAGGCCGGCCAGGGCGACGCGCCGGGCCGTGAGTTCCCGGGCCAGGGCCGGCGATACGGCGGCGAAGTCGGCCGGAAAATCCGGGCCGGCGAAACGGCGTTCCCGGGAATTGCGGGTGGCGAAAAGCACGGCCTCGCCGGGCCGGGGATCGGCTGCGGCCAGGAGTTCGGGGCCAAGGCGCAGGGCCTGACCGCAGGCCACCACCACGGCCGGCAGGACGAAGGCCTCGGCCGGATAGTCGCCGGCCCGCTTGCCGCCAGGGAGGAAATGGGCTGGGAAGTCGATATGGGCGGCGGCGTGGGCGCTCATCGACCAGGCGGCGGCTTCGCAGCCGTGGGCGGCCTGGTCGAGAAACAGGCGGCGGGCAAAAGGCGGATCGCCGGGCACGGGGGGCGTCGTGGTCAGGGGTAGCGAGATGTCGATGACGCGGCTTGGCATGGCGCTCCTTGGCCGATGGCGAGGCGGCGGCACGTTTGCGGTTGGGTGGAAACGACGCAATTGTTCTTCATTTCACAAGCGAAGAAGACATCTTGAGCGTACCCGGCGCATGGATCGGGGGCAAGGTCGGGTGCGTCAATGCGATCGGCGAGAAATTCCATAAAAAAAACGCCCCCGCGAGGCGGGGGCGTTTTACTTGGCGGCGATAGTTGCCTGAAAAAGCTACTTCGCGGCCACGTGGCAGCCGTTGTTGGAGCAGGGAGCCACGGACAGGGGCTTCTGGCCCTTGGCCTTGCGCTCCACGTTGAGCTTCATGTGGCAGCCCAGGCAGCTGTTGTCGGCATTCTTGTCGTGGAAGGCGCGGAAGTAGGACGTGGCTTCCTGGCGGTCCTTCAGGTTGTCGTGGCAGCCGGCTTCGGCGCAGCCCTGGATTTCGCCCTTGCCGTCCCACATGTGGTGGCAGGTGACGCAGGCTACGGAAGCGTGTTGGCCGTGGGAAAATTTGACCGGGGCAAAGCTGGTCTTGAGGACCCCGGACGGCCGTTTGAAGGTCAGTTCAAGGGGGTAGCACAGGGTGGATTTGGCATCCACGATGTCGCTGAACTTGCCGCCCTCGCAATAGGCCGCCGTGGCCAGGGCCAGGCTGCACACCATGACGATCAACCCGGAAAGCATGACCTTGGAACGCATCCAACTCCCTCCTTAAGCTCCAAGAAACGGTGAAAGTGACCTTGCCGCTGCGACTACGCAGGCGGGGCGTCAGGCAACTGCTCCGCCGCCGTAATTCAGTGGAAAAGCGTAAAATTTCACAAGCCGGAAGTCAATACTCTTTTGGCAAAAAACGCTGTACGCCAGGGTGAAAGTCGACGCACGCACAATGCTTTTCAAAGGATTCACGGGGTTAATCGTTTTCGGTCAAACACTCGAGCTTTTCCGATGCCTCCAGGGCGTCCATGAGTTCCAGGCTCAGGCGAATGAAGTCCGAAGCGGTCAGGATGCCGACGAGCTTGCCTCCCTCGACCACGGGCAGGCAGCCGTATTTCTGGGTCAGCAACACTTCTGCAGCCTGGCGCAGGGGCAGGTCCGGGGTGACCATGGCCACGTCGGCACGCATGACTTCGCCCAGCGGGATGCCGGCGTAGATGTCTTCCTGGGTCTGGGCGTCGATCTCGGCCAGCCTGGACACCGAGGCGGCCAGCAGGTCGCGGTGGGTGACAAGCCCCACAAAGGCCCCGGAACCGTCGATGATGGGCAGATGACGGATGCGCGCCTCTTCCATGGTCCGCTTGGCGGACAGCAGGCTGTCGTCGTGGCGCAGCGCGATAAGATCTTCGGTCATGAGGTCGCGGGTAGTCAGCATGGACACCTCCTTGGTGATCTGCGTGAGTTGGCATCGACCACCGGCCGTGTCAAGGCGCAAGGCGTTGACTTGAGGCGGAAATTCTGTTTTCCGAAGAGGATTGGAATGGCGCGGGGAAGGATGCTGCCCGGCGAAAGGAAACCGATGAACGCCACTGGGGTCAAGACCGATTTGCGGCGCAGCCGGGAACGCATGGTGCGGGAGCAGATCGAGGCTCGGGGCGTGACCCGGCCCGAGGTGTTGCGGGCCATGCGCAAGACGCCGCGCCACCTTTTCGTCGAAGAGGCGCTCATTCCCCAGGCCTACGAGGACCACCCGCTGCCCATCGGCCACGGCCAGACCATTTCCCAGCCCTATGTCGTGGCCTGGATGACGGAACTGCTCGAGGTCGCCCCGGGCCACAAGGTCCTGGAGATCGGCACGGGCTCGGGCTACCAGGCCGCCGTGCTGGCCGAACTCGGAGCCGAGGTCTATACGGTGGAGCGGATACAGCCCCTCTATGAACAGGCCCGGGCCAGGCTCGACGCCTTGTGCTACGACCGGGTGCGGCTTAAACTCGACGACGGCACCCTGGGCTGGCCTGAGAAGGCCCCCTTTGATCGTATTTTGGTGGCCGCCGGAGGCCCCAAGATTCCGGCCCCCCTGGTGGCCCAGCTCGGCCCGGCCGGGCGTATGGTCATACCGGTCGGAACCTCGCGGCGAAATCAGACCCTGTGCCTGGTGCGCCGGGAAAACGGCCGGGTCATCGTGCGCGATCTCGGCGGGGTTATGTTCGTGGACCTCGTCGGAACCCACGGCTGGCAGGCTTCGTGAAGGAGTTGGCTCCATGACGCAATCCGATTCCTGTCGCGGCTGCTCCGGACCGGGCAAGCCTCTTGGGGCGGCGGCCGGCAGCGACGACCGCCAGGCCCGCATCGGCCAGACCCTGGAGCGCATCCGCTACAAGCTCGTGGTCATGAGCGGCAAGGGCGGGGTGGGCAAAAGCACCGTGGCCGTCAACGTAGCCTGCTCCTTGGCTGCTGGCGGCGCCCGGGTGGGGCTTTTGGACGTGGATCTCCACGGCCCGAGCGTGCCGGGCATGCTCGGCCTGACCGGAGCCATGACCGCCGCCGGCGAAGCGGCCATCGCCCCCAAACGCTTCGGCGACAATCTCTCCGTGGTTTCCATGCAGTCGCTTTTGGCCGACCCCGACGCCGCCGTGCTGTGGCGCGGTCCCATGAAAACCACCGCCATACGCCAGTTCATCGCCGACGTGGACTGGGGCGACCTCGACTATCTGGTCATCGACTCGCCGCCAGGGGCCGGCGACGAGCACCTGACCGTGCTCAAGACCGTGCCCGACGCCTTGTGCCTGCTGGTGACCACGCCCCAGGAGATTTCCCTGGCCGACGTGCGCAAGAGCATCAATTTTCTCCAGTACACCAACGCCAACATCCTCGGCGTGGTGGAAAACATGAGCGGCCTGGCCTGTCCGCACTGCGGCCGGGAAATCGAACTTTTCAAGAAGGGCGGCGGCGAGGCCCTGGCCCGGGATTTCGGTCTGGAGTTTCTCGGCGCGGTGCCCCTTGATCCGGCCACGGTGGCGGCCGGCGACCTGGGCCGGCCGGTGGCGCTTTTGCCCGGGGACCATCCGGCCAAGGCCGCCTTTGCCGCCCTGGCCGACCATGTGGCCGCGGCCTGCCGGGGCAGCCTCGAAGCCGCCGCCTACCCGAGGCCCTAGCCCACGGATCGTCGAGCGGCCCGCGGCAATGCGGAAATCGCCCCAGGCCGAAAATACGCCCGTGGCGGCGCGTTGCGGGGCCGATGGCTGCGGCGCGCGGGGCGGAAGGCTTTGACGCCGGCCCGGTATTGCTTTAATTGCCTGCCTGCGCCACGAAACCACCAGGGACTAACCACGCTATGTTTAATCTTGCCAACAACCTCACCTTGGCCCGCGTCGGGGCTGTGCCGATCCTGGTGCTCCTGCTCTATTTTCCGAGCCGGGGAGCCTGTTTTGCCGCCATGATGGTGTTTATCGCCGCCGCCGTCACCGACATCATGGACGGCGTGGTGGCCAGGCGGTGCAATCTGGTCACCAATTTCGGCAAATTCCTTGATCCGCTGGCCGACAAGTTGTTGATAAGCGCCGCACTCATCATGCTCGTCCAACTCGGCTGGGTCGAGGCCTGGGTGGCCGTGGTCATCGTCGGCCGGGAAATCGCCGTCACCGGGCTTCGGGCCATGGCCGTGGACCACGGCGTGGTCATTGCCGCCGACCGCTACGGAAAGCTCAAGACCGTGTTGCAGATGGTGGCCCTTTGCCCACTGCTGCTGCATTATCCCTTTTGGGGCTTCGATCCCGCACCGCTGGGGCAGACGCTTTTGTACTTGGCCCTGGTTTTGACCCTTGTTTCCGGCATCAATTACTTTTATGGATTCAGCAAGCAGGCGAAGTGGTCGGACAAGGCCGCCCGGTAGCGACACGGACATGCCTCGCCCGCTGACCAACACCTTTTGCGACAAGGCGCTATGAAAGCCAAAAACATTTCCAAGCTGGCCCGCCGCCGGGTCCGTCCCGCCCGGGCCGGCCTCGGCAAGGGCGCCTGGTCCGGGGCGCACCTGGACGACAATCTCGCCGCCCGTATCGAAAACTGCCTGCACACCATCCTGGAGCTCGAACCCGACCTGGAGCGCCTCCAGTTCGGGCACTATCTGCTGCGCGACTTCAAGGTGCTCAAGATGTTTCTCTCCCAGGTCGAAGACATCGAAGTGGAGGAACAGGACGTGCTGCGCATTGAGGCGGCCACGGAGAATTTCCTTCGCGAACTGAAGGAGCCCCTGGCCCAGTCCGATACCAAACGTCCGAAGAAATACGTCGTGCAATGACATGATCTGGCGAAGGTTCCTGCTGACGGCGCTGATCTTTTTCAATGTGTTCCTGCTCTATAACCTGATCTGGAGCGACAACGGCATTTTTGCCTACCTCGAACTCAAATCCCGGCATGAGCAGCTCAAGCAACGCCTGGAAGCCGTCAACGACAAGTCCCTGGACCTCAGCCAGGAAATCCGCTGGCTCAAGACCGATCAGGCCTTTACCGAGAAAATGGCCCGGTCCCAGATGAACTACCTCAAGGATAACGAGATCCTTTACCAGTTTCCCAAGGACCCGCCCGCCGCCAAGGAGCCGGAACGGGACAAGGAAGGAAAGCGGGCCGATGCTCAGTAAGATCGAAATCTACCGGGAAGTCCTGGAAATTGAGCCCAACTCCAAGGTCTTCTTCCCCCTGGCCCGCAGCCTGGCCGAGGAAGGCCGCCACGACGAGGCCGCCGCCGTGCTGTCGCGCGGCATCGGTTTCCACCCCGACCACCTCGAAGCCAAGTTCCTGCTCATCGAACTCCTCACCCGCCAGGGCAAGGAAGAGCAGGCCGACCAGGTCTTTGCCGATGTCGGCGCGCTGTTGGCGCGCTATCCCTCGGTCTGGCTCCTGTGGTCCAAGACCGCCGCCGCCCGGGCCAAGGACCCCTCCCTGGCCATGCTCTTTTTGGCCCACTATTTCCAGAACCAGACCCTCACCTGGGCCGAGGTCATGGAGCGGGGGCTCAAAAGCCTGAGTCAGGCCGCCGGCTCCCTTGAGCCGTCCGAAGGCTCGGCCGGACCGGGAGCCGCCGAGCCGTCCGGCGGATCGGAGCAGTCCGGGCCGGACGGCGGGGAAGAAGAAGCCGCTGCCGCGCCGTCGGCGAGCATTGCCTCGGACATCGCCGCCGTGTCTCAAGATGTCGTGGCCCCCGCCCTGGGCGATAGGCCAGGGGCGTCGGAATCGGCCTTGCTTGAGCCGACTGGGGAAACCAGGCCGGTTCGTGAACCGGCAAACGTCCCATCCAGCCCGGTTGCCCAGGCTGCCGCCCTGTTCGAGGCCGAGGAACCCGCACCGCACGCGGTGAGTGTTCCCCCGCTTGTCGCCGCCGGGCCTGCCGAAACCGCCGGCCCGGAGTTGCGAGGCGCCCGCGAGGTCATGGCCCTGGCCGGCCTGCTGGACGCTCCGGAAACCGTTGAACCCCGTCCCCGGTCCAAGCCCGCCAAAGGCAAGGAACAGGGCGTGCGCACCCGGACCATGGCCGCCGTCCTGGCCGAGCAGGGCGATCTGGCCGGCGCGCGTGCCATTTATCAGGAACTTCTGGCCGCTGCCGCAACCGATGTCGAACGCGATGAGTTGCGCGCCCTCATGGACGCCCTGGGCGCAACGGGGCGGCCCGCCTCGCAGGACCCAGCGCAAACGCCCGCCGCCGATGGCCCCAAATCGGCCAACCGGCTGGCTGATTTTCTCGAAGCCCTGGCCAACCGCCTGGAAACCCGGGCCGGATCGTAACCGCCGCCTTCGGCCAACCGCCTCCACCGCATACGCCAACCGCACGAGGATACGGCTTTGAAACGCACCGTTCTCGCGGCCATTGCCGCCATTGTCTGTCTTTGCACCCTTGCCGGCTGCGGCACCATGAAAACCCAGTGGCGCGAAACCCGCAAGCTGTACCGGGAATACATCAACACCGATCCCTCCATCGACTTCAGCGACCAGGGCATCTCCGACAAGGGCCTGCAACGCCTGGCCGCTCTCATGATGCCCGTGGACGAGCGGCTGCTGGCCATGCTGCGCACCCTGGGCAGCCAGGACTCGGCTCCGGACCCCGAATGGGCCCAGCAGCTGCTGTCCGCCAATGCCTGGCTCTCCGGCATCGCCGTGGTCGATGCTTCGGGAGCCACCGTCGGTCAGGTGCCTTCGACGCCCATGCGTCCCCTTGATTACGCCTCCTTGCTCGACATGGCCGACCGCTACAAGGTCCGCAAGATGGGCGCGCGCGTGGTGTCCGACGAGATGGGCACGGTGGTCATGATCGCCATGCCGTTTTTCAAGGAAAACGAATGGGCCGGTCTGGTCGTGGTCAATTTCGACCCGCGGAACCTCGTGCGCTTTTCGCCCGACCCCAATGCGCTGGTGGTGGTGTCCACCGAAGGCCTGCTCTGGGCCGGCGGAGCAGGGCAGGGCGAGTCCCTGGCCGCCCTCAAATGGAACGACATACTCAAGGGCGAGGTGCAGGGCGACATCCGCTCCGGCGGCGGCGAATACGTCTGGCAGGCCCGCTACCTCGGCCAGTTGGAACTGGTTTATCTCACCGACGCCCGGGAAGTGCGCGCCGCCAAGCCGGAACCCAAGAAGGAAGCCGCGCCCGCGCCCGCACCTGACAAGGCGCTGCCTTCCACCGAGCCGTTGCCGCAGCCTGCGGATCTGACCGCTCCCTAGAGAGGCCTTCTCGATGCATCTTTGGCCGGCGGTCGAGGCCGCCGGCTTTTTTTTCTTCCCAACCCTGGAAAATCTTGTGGGTATTTCGGTCTGGGGGTAGGTTGGGGCGAGGCCGCAAAACCCGCGAGCCGCGCCGGGGCCTTTGCCGCCCAGGCTTGAGGAGAACAGCCATGCCGCAGATCACCGTCACCGAACACCTGCTGTTGCACCAAAAAGAATCCCCCATGGCCTCGGGCCGCTTCACCCGGCTGCTTAACGATCTGATCCTGGCCGCCAAGATTATCTCCCGGGAAGTCAGCAAGGCCGGCCTTGTTGATGTGCTGGGCTTCACCGGCGAGGTCAACGTCCAGGGCGAACAGGTCCAAAAGCTCGACGAATACGCCAACAAGGTGTTGATCCACCGGATGGAGCGGGCCGGGGTGCTGTGCGCCATCGCCTCCGAGGAAAACGCCGACCTCGTGCGCATTCCCGACCAGTTCCCCAAGGGCGATTATTTCCTCATCTTCGATCCCTTGGACGGCTCCTCCAACATCGACGCCAACGTCAACGTCGGCACCATCTTTTCCATCTACCGCGTGGCCGAGGGGTGCTCCGGCGACAAGCTGTGCGATCTGCTCATGCAGGGCGCCAAGCAGGTGGCCGCCGGCTACTTCCTCTACGGCACCTCCACCATGCTCGTGTACACCACCGGCCGGGGTGTCCACGGCTTCACCCTGGACCCCAGCGTGGGCGAGTTCCTGCTGTCCCACCCCGATATCCGCACTCCGGAGACCGGCAAGGTCTATTCCGTCAACGAGGCCTACTGGTCCTACTGGGACGAGCCCACCCGCGAGATCGTCAGCGCCTTCAAGGGCACGGACAACCCGCGCGGCCAGCCCTACGGCGGCCGCTACATCGGGTCGCTGGTGGCCGACTTCCACCGCAATCTCCTCTACGGCGGCATTTTCCTGTATCCCGCCGACACGCGCGACCCCAAAAAGCCCAAGGGCAAGCTGCGCCTGTTGTGCGAGGCCAATCCCCTGGCCTTTGTCATCGAACAGGCCGGCGGCGCGGCCACCGACGGCGAGCGCGACATCCTGTCCATCGAGCCCGAGGAGCTGCATCAACGGGTGCCGCTTTTTATCGGCAGCAAAAACGACGTGGCCAAGGTTATGGAAATTTACGGCCGGGCCAGGAAAGCTTAAGCAACATGCTTTGTCTTGGCATTGAGACGTCCTGCGACGAGACGGCCGTGGCCCTTTTCGAGAACGGCCGTCCCGTTCTGGAAAAACTCGCCTCCCAGGCTGATCTCCATGCCGTCTTCGGGGGCGTTGTGCCCGAGCTGGCCTCGCGGGAGCATTTGCGCCGCCTGGGGCCGCTGTTGCTGGCCCTTTTTGCGGAATCAGGACGAAGCCTTGCCGACGTTGACGTCATTGCCGTGGCCCGGGGACCAGGCCTGCTCGGCAGCCTGCTGGTGGGGCTGGCCGCGGCCAAGGGGCTGAGCTTGGCCACGGGCAAGCCGCTTATTGGCGTGGACCATCTCCACGCCCATCTCCTGGCCGCGACCATCGGCCGGGAGGTGCCTTTTCCGGCCCTGGGGCTTCTGGTGTCGGGCGGCCACACCCAGATTGTGCGCCTGGACTCGGCCCTGTCCTTGGAGGTGCTCGGCCGCACCCTGGACGACGCCGCCGGCGAGGCCTTTGACAAGGCCGCCAAGTCGTTCAATCTGCCGTACCCCGGCGGCGTCTACATCGACGTGCTGGGCCGGGGGATCGCACCGGACAAGACGCTTTTTCCGCGTCCGTTTTTGGACAACGACCATCTGGACTTCAGCTTCAGCGGCCTTAAGACCGCTGTGGCGTCCTATGCCGCCGCCCATCCCGAACTGCGTGCCGGCAGCCTGGCCGAGGCGGGCGGGGCCATCGACCCCGAGGCCTGGCCCATGGCCTTGCGGCGGGCCTGTTCTTCGCTCAATTTCGCCATTGCCGACACCTTGCGCATCAAGTTCGAGCGGGCCTTGGATCGGCCGCCCGGGCCGCCGGCCAGTCTCATCGCCGCCGGCGGCGTGGCCGCCAACGGCCCCATCCGGGCCATGCTGGCCGATCTGGCCGCCCGACGCGGCTTGCCGCTCTATTTGCCCGAGCCGGCCCTTTGCGCCGACAACGCCGTCATGGTCGCGGCGGCAGGCAGCCGGCTGGCCGAGGCTGGCTATGCCCACGACCTGACGCTGACCGCCGTCCCCCGGGGACGAAAGGTGCCCTGGGACTATGTCGGCGGGCCGTCCGGCAAGGCGGCATCGGTTGACAGCGCCTCGTCGGCGCAATAGGTTCGCACGATTACGGCCCTTGAGTATGACGGTAAACGGCGCGACCCGCCGTCCCGATAACGCCAGAAACCCGACCGCCCCGGCGGTCGGCCAGACCATGAAAGGAGAGCATCCATGGCCATCCAACTGAGCGACGCCAACTTCGAAGCCGAAGCCCTGCAGTGCGACCTGCCCGTTCTGGTGGACTTCTGGGCGCCCTGGTGCGGGCCGTGCCGTGCCATGGGTCCGGTCATCGACGAACTGGCCAACGAGTACACCGGCCAGGTCAAGGTGGCCAAGATGAACGTCGATGAAAACCCGAGCACCCCGAGCAAGTACGGCATCCGCGCCATCCCCACCCTGATCCTGTTCAAGGGCGGCGAAGTGGTGGAGCAGATCACCGGCGCCGTGTCCAAAAGCTCGATCAAGGAAATGCTCTCCCAGAAGGCGCTCTAATCCATGAAACGATTCGACGCCGTCGTGATCGGGGGCGGCCCGGCCGGCATCACGGCCGCCCTGTATCTGGCCCGGTCCGACGTGTCCGTTGCCATGATCGAAAAGCTCTCGCCGGGCGGCCAGATGCTCATGACGCATCTGATTGAGAACTATCCGGGCTTCCCGGATGGCATCGAGGGCTGGAAGCTGGCCGACGCCATGGCCGCCCACCTGGGGCATTATGCCGTCGAGCGCATCAATGACGAGGTCACGGCCATCGAGTCCGAGGGCGGACTGCATCGCATCCGCGTGGGCGGCGAGGTGGTCGAGGCCAAGGCCGTGGTGCTGTGCACCGGCGCGCGCTACAAGCGCGTCGGCATCCCCGGCGAGCGCGAACTGGCCGGCCGGGGCGTGTCCTACTGCGCCCTGTGCGACGGCAATTTCTTCAGGAACCAGACCGTGGCCGTCATCGGCGGCGGCAACTCGGCCCTGGAGGAATCGCTCTATCTGGCCCGGCTCGTGAAAAAGCTCTACCTGATCCATCGCCGCGACGATTTTCGCGGCCAGAAGTGCTTCCAGGATCGCTGCTTCACCCATCCGGTCATCGAGGTGCTGCGTTCCACGGTCGTGTGCTCCATCTCCGGCGGCGACGCCGTCACCGGCATTGAGGTCCGCGACGTCAAATCCGGCGATTGCCGCACCATCCCCGTGGACGGCGTATTCGTGTTCGTCGGCTTCGAGCCTCAGGGGGATTTCTATCCGCCGGGGCTTACCCGCGACGACCAGGGATTCATCCTGGCCGATGACGAGATGCGCACCAGCATCGAAGGCATCTACGCCGCCGGCGACATCCGGTCCAAGTCCTGCCGCCAGGTGGCCACCGCCGTGGGCGACGGGGCCGTGGCCGCCCACGCCGCTTACGCCTATATCAGTACGCGGTTTCCGCAAGACTGATCGTCTCCGGACCCGTGCGACCGCGCCGCCCAGGCGGACGGCCGACGGGTCCGGCATTTTTTGCGTTGTGCCCCTTGGGGCCATTTGGTAAGAGGACGCGCATCGAGACGCCGGGTTCCGCTGACGCCTTCCAAAGGAACCCGACCGCCGCATGGCGCCCGGCCAGGACCGGGCCATACCGGGAATATACCATGAATGTGATGTTGCGCCGTTTCCTGCCCTTGGGCTTTCTGCTCCTGTTCCTTGGCGGCTGCGCCGGCATGATCGACTACTATTTCCTGCCGCCGCCCGAGGATACCGCCCAGGAACTCTATGAGGCTGGACGGCAGTCCATGGCTGACAAGGATTACTATGGGGCCATCAATTACTTCATGAAATTGAAGGACCGCTATCCGTTTAGCCCGTACACGCCCATGGGCACGGTTGCCCTGGGCGACGCCTACTTCCTCACCGAAGATTACGGCATGGCCGCTGAAACCTATAAGGAATTCGAGTCGGTCCATCCACGAAGCGAAGAGATTCCCTACGTGCTTTACCAGGTCGGAGTCTCTAACTTCAAGCGCTCCGAATCCATCGACATGCCGCAAAGCAATCTCCAGGAAGCCATCCAGTATTTCTACCTCTTGGAGCAGACCTTCCCGGATACCGAGTACGGCAAGGAAGCGGCCGACTACATCCGCCGCTGCAAGAAGCGCATGGCCGAGCATGAGCTCTTCGTGGCAGACTTCTACTGGCGCACCAGCCAGTACGGCGCGGCCTGGAAGCGCTATATGTACACGGTGGAGAACTACAAGGATCTTGAGGAAGTGCTCGAATACGCCAAGCTGCGGGCCGAGCTGTCCTACCTTGAATACCAAAAGACCCTGACCGAAAACGAACGCCAGGCCATTGAAGGCAGCTGGCGACACTGGGCCAAGCGCTGGTTGTAACCATCGATCTCCGGAAGCTTTTTACTTCCGGGGCCATACGGCGGCAAAACGGGGCGGCTGGCCGCCCCGTTTGCGTTTGCCGCGCGGGGACTTCATGAACGCGTTGATGTCCTTGCCCATGGGCCGTTGGCCCGAAGCCTTGGAACGCGGCCGCCTGGCCGACGCGGCCTTTGCCGCCGCCTACGCCCGCACGCCTGACCGGGAGCGCGCCTGGATCAAGACCGGCCTGGCCGCCATGTACGCGGCCATGGGCGGCCCCCTGCCGGCCTCCAGGCAGCGTTGCGACGCGCTGGGCCATGACCTGCTTGCGGCTTCTCTCGATGTCCCCCTGGATTACGTGCTCGTGGCCTGCGGCCGGGATTTCTTGTCTCCGGCCCGCTTGTCCGCCGTGGTCACGGCCGCCCTGTGCGCCCGCGTGCCCGACGTGGCCGCCGTGCGGGTGGGCGCGGCCTGGCCCAAACCGCTAATCACCACCCTGGAGCTGTGCGGCGTGGAAACGGCCGCCCGGATCTCCCGCCGCGACTGGGCCGGCCTCCTGGCCGAGCTTCCGGCCAAGGGGCGGGGCGTCGTGGTCCTTCTTGGCGAGCTGATCCTGCCGGCCGGAATATCGCCCGGCCTCGACGTCCGTCGGGCCGCCGTGGCCGGCAAAGCCGGCGTGTTCGGCCCCGGTTTCGACGCTGCAGCCCTGTCCTTTGCCCATCCGGATTGCACGTTTTATAGCCATGATGCGCACTGTCCCGAACTGCCCGGCTGGCAGGCGGGGCAGGGGGGCCTTGCCCAAGCCGGTCAGGCCGGCTACGACGCCGTTTACGTCGCGGCAGGCAACGCCCTGTCCCTGTCGGCCGACGCGCCGCTGTGTCTGGGGCCGGGGCGGGAGGGCTTCTGGCAATGGCCGCACTTGCCGCCCCAAGCCTTTCGCCGGCAACGCTTCGCCGCCGTCGTTGATCCCAACCGCGCGGCCTATGCTCCGACACCCGGCCCGGAGGACGCATGAGCTCGAAGAAAGGGGCGAAAAAAAACCGCCTGGCCAGCTTGCGCAACATCGGCATCATCGCCCACATTGACGCCGGCAAGACCACGCTCACCGAGCGCATCCTCTATTTTTCCGGCCGTATCCACCGCATGGGCGAGGTCCACGACGGCACCGCCACCATGGATTTCATGCCCGAGGAACAGGAACGCGGCATCACCATCACCTCGGCCTGCACTACCTGCGCCTGGAAAGACCACCAGATCAACATTATCGACACTCCTGGCCATGTCGATTTCACCATTGAGGTGGAGCGCTCGCTACGGGTGCTCGACGGCGCGGTGGGCGTTTTTTGCGCCGTCTCCGGCGTGGAGCCCCAGTCCGAGACGGTCTGGCGGCAGTCCGTGACCTACGGTGTGCCCAAGATCGCCGTGGTCAACAAGCTCGACCGGCCCGGGGCCGATTTCGAGGCGGCCCTGGCCGCCATGCGCGAAAAGCTGCGCGCCAATCCCGTGGCCGTGACCATTCCCCTGGGCCAGGGACCGGAGCTGTCGGCCATCATTGATTTGGCCGCCATGGAGCATGTCCGTTTTTCCGGCGACGGCGAGGAAGTCTCGCGCCGGCTGCTGACCGACGACGAAGCTGCCTATGCCGCGCCCTGGCGCGAGCGGCTGGTGGAAGCGGCCTGCGAATACGACGAGGCGCTCATGGATGCCTATCTCGGCGGCGAAGCCGTGGCCGCCGCTACTATCGAGGCCGCCCTGCGCCTAGGGACCCTGGAGCACAAGGTCACGCCGGTTTTCGCTGCCTCGGCTCTCAAAAACATTGGCGTCCAGCCGGTCCTCGACGGTATTTTGGCCTATCTGCCCAGTCCCTTGGACCGAGGTGGAGCGCGCGGCGTCGATCCCGCTTCCAAGTCCGAGATTGTTTATCCGCCCGAGGCTGACGCGCCTCTGGCCGCCCTGGCCTTCAAGGTCAGCATGGAGACCGGCCGGCGGCAGGTGTTCGTACGCGTCTATTCCGGCCGCCTGGAGGCCGGCAAGGACGTCTGGAACGCCACGCGCGGCGAGATTGAGCGGCCGGCCAGACTCTTTCATCTCCACGCCGGCCACCGCGAAAAGGCCGAGACGGCCGGCCCCGGCGAGATCGTGGCCATCGCCGGCCTGCGCCGGGCGGCCACGGGCGACACCTTGTGCGACAAGGGCAGCCCCATCCTGTTGGAAGCCATCGGCGGCTACAAGCCGGTCATCAGCCTGGCCCTGGAGCCCAAGAACACCGAGGAGACCGACAAGCTCAAGGAAGTCCTCGACAAGCTGGCCGAGGAAGACCCGACCTTGACTGTGGCCCACGACCCGGACACCGGCCAGATGATTCTTTCGGGCATGGGCGAACTCCATCTCGACGTGGTGCTGGAGCGGGCCAGGCGGGAATACGGCGTTTCGCCGCGTGCCGGCAAGCCGCAGGTGGTCTATCAGGAGACCGTCGTGGCCGAGGCGGCCGGGGAGGGCGTGTTCGACCGCGAACTGGGCGACCGAACTCACCACGGCCGGGTGACCGTGGTTGTATCGCCGCTGCCCCGGGGAGCCGGCCGGGAAATTTCCTTCGAGATCGACCGCCTGGCCTATCCGCCGGCCTGGAGCGCGGCCATGGCCGAAGGCCTCGAAGACGGCCTGCAAAGCGGTCCCCTGGGCGGCCATCCGGTCCAGGACGTGCGGGTGCGGGTGACGGGCGTCTTTCCGGTCGAGGGCAAGACCACGGACATTGGTTGCCGCATGGCCGCCGCCCAGGCGCTCAAAAACGCCCTGGCCGCCGCCAGGCCGGCCTTGCTTGAGCCCATCATGGAACTGGAGATCGGCGTGCCCGACGCCTTTATCGGCGACGTGGCCGGCCTTCTCGGCTCCAAGGGGGCCAAGATTGAGAACATGGCCGACCGGGGCGGGCACAAGACCGTCACGGCCCTGGCCCCGCTGCGCCGGATGTTCGGCTTCTCCACGGACCTGCGCTCGGCTACCCAGGGCCGGGCCGGCATGTCCATGCGTTTTCTCAAATTCGACCTGCTCGGGTAGTCGTACAGGAACACATGTCCACGCGCAGCCTGGTTTCGCCGGAGGCGTCCAAGCGTTTCGACGTCTTGCGCACCCTCCTTGTCGTCTTCGTCATCGGCATCCATGCCGAAAAGGGCTTGCAGGCCTATTACAGCGCCATGCCGGAAGCCCTGAACGTCTATCTGGCCATTTTTCCGCATAACGTCTTTCGCCTGGCCGTGCCGCTTTTTTTCGCCGTCTCCGGCTACCTCTTCTTTTTGACCTACAAGCCCGACGCCGCCTCCTACGGCCGCATGATCGTCAAGAAGACCAAGAGCATCCTCGTGCCCTTTCTCATCTTCAACGCCATCACCCTGATCCTCATCAAGGTCTTCAACAAGGTGCCCTACATCGGCGATTTTCATGCCATCGACGCCGACGGCTACCTGAAACTCCTCATTGGCATCTACCGCTATCCCGTGGTCTACACGCTGTGGTTTTTGCGTGATCTCTACGTCTATTTCCTGCTGGCCCCGGTGTTTTACGTCTTTTCCAAGGAAATGCCTCTGACCGGCCTTGTCGCCTGCTGGGCGGCCTGGATGTTTTTGCCCCAGGGCCGCATTCCCATTGAGCTGAGCGGACTGGTCTTTTTCTACGGCGGCTGCGTCCTGGCCCGGACTCGGGCCGATCTCGACGGCCTGGCCCGTTTCGCCTGGCCGGTCGGTCTTGGCTATCTGGCCCTCATGGCCGTGACGGCGACCTATGAGTGCCTCTACGGCTGCCAGTCCTATTACCACATTCTTTACCGCAACAGCATGATCCTTGGTGTGCTGACCGTTTGGCTTGTTTCGGCCTGGCCGCCCCTTCGCGACGCCGGGATGCTGCGTCGGCTGGCCGCGACCTCTTTTTTCGTGTACCTGACCCATGAACCGGTGTTGTCGTATCTCATCTACGGCACGCGGTTTGTCTTCAAACCTTCGGACACGGCGGTCGGCATCGCCTACATGCTCCTGCTTACCGCCCTGACCTACGCCCTTTGTCATGGTCTGGCCCGGCTCCTCGAACGCTTTGCCCCCCGGGTTTACGCCGTGGCTACGGGCGCGAGATAGCGGGCCTTGCCGTCTCCTGCGCGGCAGGGTTGGGTGAGAACCTTTTGGTCGTTGACGAAGTCGCGGGCACTTGCCTGGCAACGGGTTTCGGCCCGGCTGGCCCTGGCCAGGAATGCGCCCAATTTTTCGAATAACAATACTCCGTCAAGCCTGTTGTCGTTTCGAAATGCAACTTGCCTTTTTCGGACGCAGCACAAGACGACGACAAGGAAGCGCCATGCGCATCATCGGCGGTCGCCTGGGCGGCCGCGTCATCAAGGTCATCGACTCTCCGGGCCTGCGACCGGCCACGGGCCGGGTGCGGGAAGCGCTGTTTTCCATGCTCGCCGCCCGGGGCGCGCTCTTTCACGGGGCGCGCGTGCTCGACTGCTATGCCGGGGCCGGGAGCGTGGGCATCGAAGCCCTGTCGCGCGGCGCGGGCAAGGCCGTTTTCATTGAACGCAGCCCTGCCGTGGCCAAGGTGCTTAAAGAGAACCTGCGCGGCCTGGGCCTTGGGCCGGACGTGGCCCAGGTCGTCGAGGCCGACGTGGTCAAGGCCCTGGGCCGCCTGTCCGGCGGCTACTTTGATCTCATCGCCATCGATCCGCCCTACGGCCAGGACCTGCTGCCGCCGACCCTGGCCAAGATCGCCGCCCTGAACCTTATCGCTCCAGGCGGCGTCGTCGTGGCCGAGATCGAAGCCGGGCTCGACCTGCCCGAGGCCGCCGTGCCGCCCGTCTTTGACTGCCTGACCGACCGGACCTACGGACAAACGAGGATCATCTTATGGACTCCCAAAAATCCTGCATCGCCGTCTACCCCGGAACCTTCGATCCCCTGACAAACGGCCACGTCTCCCTGGTGCGCCGGGCGGCCATGATCTTCGGCACGGTCATCGTGGCCGTGGCCGGCGATTCCCACAAGACGCCGCTTTTCACCCTGGACGAACGGGTGGCCATTGCCGAGCAGGTCTTCGCCAACGACCGCCGGGTGCTGGTGGAAGGCTTCAAGGGCCTGCTCGTCAACTACGTCAAGGCACGGGAAGCCAACGTCATCCTGCGCGGGATGCGGGCGGTGTCCGATTTCGAGTTCGAGTTCCAGATGGCGCTCATGAACCGCAAGCTCGACCGCACTATTGAGACGGTTTTTATCATGACCGACTACAAGTGGCTTTACATCAGCTCCACCATTGTCAAGGAAGTGGCCAAGCACGGCGGCGACATCCGGGGCATGGTGCCGGACCATGTGCGCGAGCGGATGCTCGAACGCTTCGGCCCGGCAAACGGGGGCGGGGGGGGCGCGTGCGCGTGAAGACCCGGGTTGTCTGTCTGGCCGGAGCCACGGGCACGGGCAAGACCGCCGCGGCCATCGCCCTGGCCCGGGCTTTTGGCGGCGAAGTGATAAATGTGGATTCGCGCCAAGTTTACCAGGGCCTGCCGGTGCTGACCGCTCAGCCTAATGACGAGGAGCGCGCCGTCTGTCCGCACCACCTCTACGGCGATACGCCGCTGGATCAGCCCGTGGCGGCCGGCGATTTCGCCGTGCGGGCCAGGGCCTGCGCCGCGTCCATTGCCGGGCGCGGCCGGCTGCCGCTGTTTGTCGGCGGCACAGGCCTCTATTTTAGGGCCATCCTCGGCGGGCTGGCCCCCATCCCGCCCGTGCCGGCCGAGGTGCGCGCCGCCGTCGCCGACGACTGGTGCCGGCTGGGGCCGGCCGCGATGCACGCCCGGCTGGCCGAGCGCGATCCCGACTACGCGGCCAAGATCGCCCCGGCCGACCGCCAGCGCGTCACCCGCGCTCTGGAGGTCGAGGCCGCAACCGGCCGCAGCTTTTCCGATTGGCACCGCCAAGGCGACCCCGACGCCCCGGACTATGACGTCATACACCTTGGGCTGACCCTACCCCTGGAGGAACTGGGGCCTCGGCTGGCCCGGCGCATCGAGGCCATGGCCGCCGGCGGCGCCCTCGAGGAAGTGCGCGCCGCCCTGGACCGCTATCCGCCGGACGCCCCGGGTTTAAGCGGCATCGGCGGGCCGGAGCTGGCGGCTTACCTTTCCGGCAGCTGCGGCCTGGGCCGGGCCAAGGCCGACTGGCTGACCAACACCCGTGCCTATGCCAAGCGGCAAAGAACCTGGTTTCGCAAGGAACCGGACATCGTCTGGTTTGGCCCGGGCGACGAGGTCGGTCTGCTGGAACTGGTCGGGAAGCGTTTGGAGGGCGAGGCCTGATGGACCGGCGGCGCGTCCTGTCGTTTTTGGCCGCAGCCGGCGGCTTGGCCTGGCTTCGCCCATCCGTCCTGTTGGCGGCCTCGGCCGACGAGCTGGCCGGAGAAGGGCAGGCTGAACTCACCGGCGGCAATGTGGCCAAGGCCCTGATCCTGCTCCACGAAGCCCAGTCCAAGGATCCGCGCAATGACCGGGTTCAGGCACTGTTAGGCCGGGCCTATTTCCAGCAAGGCGACGCCCGGACGGCGCTTACCCATTTCACCCTAGCCGTGCGGCTCAATCCCGAAGACACGCTGTCGCGTTTGCTCGCCGACACCATCAGCCAGTTTCCCATGCCCGCCGTCAAGGGCGGATCGGGCCGCGAAACGTCGTCTTCCCGGACCCGGCCTTCCAAGTTGGCCCAGGACGCCAAAGCCGAACGCGAAGCCTTGGCCAAGGGCGCAGGGAAATCTTCCCGACAAGGGCCGTGGCGCGTGTTGGTCGATGCCGGCCACGGCGGCCTGGACGCGGGCGCGGCCGTCGGCGGTCTGCGTGAAGCTGACCTGGCGCTGGATCTGGCCTTGCGTATGGCCCGGGCGCTGGCCCCGGCCAGAAACGAGGTGGTCATCCACCTCACCCGCACCGCCGACGTGTCCCTGCCCGGCTGGGCCAGGGCTGGACTGGCCGGTTTCTACGGCGCGGATCTGCTCGTTTCGCTCCATGCCGCCCGGGTGAGCGATCCGGCGGCCATGGGCGTCGTGGCCTACGGCTACGGCCGCGAACCTTCCGACGCCCTGGCCGCCCTGGTCGCCCGGGTCGAAAACGCCGCCTACGGACCCGGCGCGTCCTGGAAATCCCGAGGTGGAGAAGGGCTTTTCCTGTCCGCCGCCAATGATGCCGTGGGACAGGCCCGGTTTGAACGGGGCCGGGAACTGGCCCGCGCCCTCATTCGCGCCATCCCCGCCGCCTCGCCGCTCCCGCCGCGCGCCGCCGGTTCAGCCCCCCTCGAACTGCTGGAAGAAGCCGACGCGCCAGGCATTTTCCTGGAAACCGGCTTTCTCTCCAACGCTGACGCCGCCGCCGCCCTGGGCAGCCCCGACAAGCGCCAAGCCCTGGCCCAGGCTCTGGCCGACGCCCTGCTGGCAGCGCTGCGGGGAGTGGAGATGCCTCCGGCGGCCGGGAGGGGGTAACCCCCTCCCGGACCCTCCCTGCCTGGGGGCGCGTTTTCCCCTTGAGGCTCCGCCTCAAGGGGAAAACGCGCCCCCAAACAAGAAGGACAGGCGGGAAAACGGCGCAGACCGCAAACCAATTGGGGGGTCCGGGGGCCTCAGGCCCCCGGCCGCCGGAGGCATCTTAAAATTATGCACGCAAAAAAGCCCCGGGGAGACGGCTCCTCGGGGCTTTGACGGCGGGGGGGATGTTGCTCTAGGCTTTGTGGTCAGTGGAGTCGTCCTTGGGCTTGCCCGGGGTCACGTCGATTTCGTCAGGCTCGTTGGTGGCCTTTTTGAAATTCTTGATGGCCTTGCCCATGCCGGCGCCGATCTCGGGAAGCTTGTTGGCTCCGAAAATGATGAGCACGATGACCAGGATGATGATAAGCTCCGGAAATCCGATTCCAAACATGCTGCGCCTCCGCGGGTGGATTGGCCGTGGCTATACACGCGGCCTTGGGGCAGGTCAAGGAAGGCACGGTTTTATGGACATTCCGTCATGACGGCGCGAATAAGCCGGTTGTCGGGCCAGGGTTGCCCCCATTGCCGGGCAGAGCGCTGTCTTTACGAAGAGCACCTCAACCCGGGCCTGCACGAGAACCATCGTTGCGCTGTGCTCAACCGGCTGTGCCGGGCCTTTGACGACTTCGTGCTGCGCGCCGACGTCATGGGTCTGCCCGATGAGCAGGCCCAAGCCCTTTGGGAGAGCCGTTTTCCGGCCACCTTGGCCAAAGAAGGGAATTGTCAGGATTACCTGCCCGGTGATACGACTTCCTTCCCGGATTGCGCCCATGTGATGGGCGATTTGTGCTTGCTCGCCTTTCCCCTGTGTCCGGGGCGCTGTCCGCGCTACCTGGAAGGTTGGGCGCGGGGTGTCGCGCCAAAGGATGGTTTTCATGACTGACGCTTCCGGCAATGCCGTGATGTTGCTGCATTTTCCGTGTTTGACTCCGGCCGTGTCCATTGACGGCGCGCCGGGCGTGCGTTTTCTTGATCCCGGCCTGGGCGAGCCTGGCGCCCCGGAGTTGCTGCGTCCCGCCGACCTGCCGCTTTCCCAGGAAGAACTGGCGGGATTTTTGCGCGAATTCGACCGCCTGCGCCGCGAGACGAGAAATCCCAAGGATCTTGCGCTGCTGGCCGGAGCGGGCGGAGGGCATTTCTTCAGCGAAACCTCCTTTGCCGTGCGCGAGGCCTTGGAAGACCAGCTCAATCCGGGCCGGGTGGCCCTGCGCCGGGCCAAGCAGGCTCAGCTGGCCTTGTGTCTGGCCGCCATGATCGAGCACAGCGTGCTGGAGCTGGCCGAGGCCGGTTCCCTGGACGAGGACTTCCGCAAAGATCTGGCCGAGAGCCTTGGCATTGAAGACGGCGACGACGATGACGACACGGCCATGGTGCTGGCGGCGGCCTTTTCCAGCGACGGCGGCCTGCCCACTCCGGCGACCCTGGCCGACGAATTCCGCCCGCCCTGGCGACAGTTGCTGTCGCCGTTTTGGGCCATTGCCCCGGTGGAGACCGGGATTTTCATTGATGATCCCGAAATCGCCGCGGCACTCCAGGACGCTGATCTCGGCTTTGACGACATCGCCCCCGAAGCGTTTCCGGCCTTGTTCCCCGGCGGCGCTCCCGATGCGCCGCTGATCGCGGCCCGCCCGGCCGGTTACCGGTTGGCCGGCCGGACCCGGCCCGACCCTGAGGCCCCGTGGCTCGACGCGACGCGGCTGGTCGTGGCCGTCAAACCTTAAGACGGAGAAGAAGGCCGCCCGATGTACGTTTGCAACCCCGCTGCCCCACCCGAATTCCTGGCCCGGCTTTCCGGCGTCATCTTCGACTGCGACGGCGTGCTGGTCGATTCCCGTGACGCCAACCGCATGTATTATAACCTCATCCGCGAGGGCATCGGCATGTTGCCCATCACCCCCGAGGAAGAGGACTACGTCCACATGCACGCCGTGGGCGAGTGCCTGGACCGCATCATTCCGGCCGAGCGCCGGGAAGAAGCCGAGGAAGTCCGGCGCAATCTCGATTACCGGGACATCTTTCCGTATATTTTCCTGGAGGATGGACTGGTCGAGCTGCTCGAAACCCTGGACGGCCTTGGCGTGCGCATGGCCGTGCACACCAACCGGACGAACACGGTGGAACTGCTCTTGGCCCACTTCGAGATCGACCGGTTCTTTTCGCCGGTCATTGCCGCCGGAGCACTCAAGCGGCCCAAGCCCGACCCTGAGGGCGTCCACCGCATCCTGGCCGACTGGCAGTTCCCCAAGGACGCGGTGGCCTACATCGGGGATTCGGCCCTGGACGAGCGTTCAGCCGCCGCCGCCGGCATTGCCTTTTGGTCGTATAAGAATCCCGGACTGGCCGCGGCCATGCACCTGTCGGATTTCGACAGCCTGCGTGTCTGTCTGGCCGGCTTGACGGCGAAATAGCCGCCAGCGGACAATACCCTGGCCGCAGTTTGCCAGGACCTGCGCTGGTTTTATCGGACGCCTCCGGCGGGCGGCCTTGGCAAGGAACCGGATTTGTCTTGATTAATGGCCGGCGCTGTGCCATTTTTCAGGTAAAGCGCGTCTGTTTTTGATACGCGTTGGAAAGGAATTCGTATGGATATCATTGGCTATTTCTTTGTCGCCCTGGCCAGGGTGCTTGATATTGTCTTTAGCCTCTATTTCTGGATCATCCTCATTGCCGCGCTGCTCTCCTGGGTGCGCCCCGATCCGTACAATCCCGTGGTCCGCTTCCTGCGCGCCGTCACCGATCCGGTCTTCTACCGCGTCCGGCGCTGGCTGCCGTTTCTCACCATCGGCGGCATCGATCTTTCGCCCATCGTGGTGATTCTGGGGCTGCAGTTCTTACAATGGTTCCTTGTGCCCACCCTCATGCGCCTTGGCGGCATGGGGATGGGGCGCATGTAGGGGGCCTGGGTGGCGACGGCTGCCCCGGAGTGTGCTGCAAACCGCTGCGGAGCGGCTCTTGACGCCGCCGCCGGGCCGGAAGCCTAAGCCGTGACCTTGGACAAGATCGACCTGCTCGACCGCACGTTTTCCCACAGCATCGTCGGCTACCGCCGCGACGAAGTGGACCGCCTCGTGGCCGAGGCGGCGGAGTCCATCGGCCGTTTGGCCGAGGAAAAGATGGCGCTTACCCGGGCCAACGACGGCCTTGCCCGGGAAATCGCCGAGTATCGCGCCCGGGAAGCGACGCTTCGCGACACCTTGCTCACCACCCAGTGCATCGTGGAGGAACTCAAGGGCAAGGCCCGCGAAGAAGCCCGTCGCATCGTCGAGGCAGCCAAGGGCGAGGCGGCCGCCATCGTGGCCTCAGCGCGCGGCCAGGCCGACGCCCTGGCCGGCGAGATCGAGGCCCTGGCGGCCCGCAAGGCGGACATGGCCGGCCGGTTTCGCGATATGCTGACGGCGGCTTTGGCCTTGCTGGACGCCGAGGCGGCCGGGGAGGCGTCCCGGGACGCGACCAGAGGAATGGGCCGGATGGCCGAAATCGACCAGCCAGCGGCCGTGGGCGATACCCAGGGCGAGCCGGTCGGAAAGGCCCGGACGGTCGAAAGCGATCTTGGAGCGACCGTGAGCGGCGTATTTCTGGGCGGCGAGGCGGCCGTATCCCTGTCGCGGCCGGGGCAGGAGGGCTAGGCATGGCCCGCCAAGCTTCTGCCCAACGTATTTCCCCGGCGGCCGGGCCTGTTGTCGGCGACGGCGAGCGCCCGGTGTTCGTCGCGCCGGCCGGCGACGGGGCCTGGACGTTGCGGGTGGCCGTGACCCCCGGGGGGGCCAAGGACGCCCTGGCCGGTTTGGCCGAAGACCGGCTGCGGGTGCGGCTGCGGGCCAAGGCCGTGGAAGGGCAGGCCAACGCCGCCTTGACCGATTTCGTGGCGCGCTGCCTGGGCCTCAAACCCCGGCAGGTGCGCATTGTTTCCGGCGAGAAATCCCGGAAAAAGACCTTACGTATCGAGACAGAGTCCGAGCCCGACTGGCCCAGGGCGGCCGGGACGGGATGCGACTAGAACCGTCAACAAGGAGTCTGTGCCATGGATCAACGCGATCTGGATCTCGTCGCCAAGTACGGTGAAGCGGACCCGGAACTCAAGAGCCTCTATGAAGAGCATGTCGCGTTTGAAAAGATTCTGGAGAAGATGGAGTCCAAGCCGTATCTGACTCCGGCGGAAGAGACGGAACTGAAGGAGATCAAGAAGAAGAAGCTCTCCGGCAAGACTCGCATCGAAGCGCTTTTGGCCAAGTACCGTAAGGCGGAGGTCCAATAGCATGGAACTTACCGGGGCCCAGATCCTCCTGGAATCCCTGCGCCGTGAAGGCGTGGAAGTCGTGTTCGGCTTTCCGGGCGGTGCGGTCATCGACATTTACGACCAGTTGCCGCACTACCCCCTGCGCCACGTGCTGGTGCGCCACGAACAGGGCGCCATCCACGCGGCCGACGGCTATGCCCGGGCCACGGGCAAGGTAGGCGTATGCCTGGTGACCTCGGGCCCCGGAGCCACCAATACCGTGACCGGCATCGCGACGGCCTACATGGACTCGGTGCCGGTCGTCATCATCACCGGACAGGTGCCGACGCCGCTTATCGGCAACGACGCTTTCCAGGAAGTCGACATCGTCGGCATCACGCGCTCCTGCACCAAGCACAATTATCTGGTCAAGGACGTGCGCGATCTGGCCCGGGTCATCAAGGAGGCCTTCTACCTTGCTTCCACTGGCCGGCCGGGACCGGTGCTCATTGATCTGCCCAAGGACGTGCAGACCCAGCTTACGGAATACAAGTACCCCAAGACCATCAAGATGCGCAGCTACAACCCCACCTACGCTCCCAACCCCAAGCAGGTGGCCAAGGTGGCGGAAGTGTTGCGCAAGGCCAAAAAGCCCATCATCTACGCCGGCGGCGGGGTCATCGCCTCCGAAGCCAGCGACGATCTAGCTTGGCTGGCTCGTGCCCTGGACATTCCGGTCACGGCCACGCTCATGGCCCTGGGCTGCTTTCCGGCCGACGATCCGCGCTGGCTCGGGATGCTCGGGATGCACGGCACCTATGCCGCCAACATGGCCATCAGCCACGCTGACCTGATCCTGGCCATCGGCAGCCGCTTCGACGACCGGGTCACCGGCAAGATCAGCGAGTTCGCCAAAAACGCCAAGATCGTCCACATCGACATCGACCCCACCTCCATCCAGAAAAATGTGGCCGTGCACATTCCGGTGGTGGCCGACTGCAAAAGCTTTTTAACCGCCCTGCGCGACATCTTGGAGCCGGCCCTGGCGACCGAGCCTGCCGCGCCCCATGAGGCCTGGATCACCAAGGTATCGGACTGGAAAGTTGAAAAGCCCCTGAGCTACGCCCAGGACGCGACCACCATCAAGCCCCAGTTCGTGGTGGAGACCATTTCCAAGCTGACCAAGGGCGAGGCCGTCATCACCACGGAAGTGGGCCAGAACCAGATGTGGGCGGCCCAGTTCTACGCCTTCACCCGGCCCCGGTCGTTTATCAGCTCCGGGGGCCTTGGCACCATGGGCTTCGGTTTCCCGGCGGCCATCGGCGCCCAGATGGCCTTTCCGGACAGGCTCGTCATCGACGTGGCCGGCGACGGCTCCATCCAGATGTGCATCCAGGAGCTGGCCACGGCCGTGTGCTACGATCTGCCGGTCAAGATCGTCATTTTAAACAACGGTTATCTCGGTATGGTCCGGCAGTGGCAGGAACTTTTCTACAAGAAAAACTACTGCGCCACCTGCCTGGACGTGGCCCCGGACTTCGTCAAGCTGGCCGAGGCCTACGGCGCGGCCGGATTTAGGGTCACCGACCCGGCCAAGGTTGAGTCCACCCTGGCCGAGGCCTTCGCCCTGCCGCGTCCGGTCATCGTGGACGTGGTGGTGGACCGCGAGGAGAACGTGGCTCCCATGGTGCCGGCCGGCAAGTCCATAACCGAGATGATCCTCGTCTAGGAGAGCACCCCCATGCGCCACATCTTATCCATCCTCGTCGAGAACGAACCCGGGGTGCTTGCCAGGGTGGCCGGCCTGTTCAGCGGCCGGGGCTACAACATCGAAACCTTAAACGTCGCCCCCACCCTGACCGAGGGGCTGTCCATGATGACCATCACCACCACCGGCGATGAGGCCATCATCGAACAGATTGTCAAGCAGCTGCGCAAGCTCGTCACCACCCTCAAGGTCGTGGACCTCACCGAGGTCAAGTCCGTGCAGCGCGAAATGATGCTGCTGCGGGTGGACGCCGAAGGCCAAAAGCGCGTCGAGGTATTGCGCATCGTGGACATCTTCCGCTGCAAGGTGGTGGACGTGAGCCCGGACGAACTGGTGCTCGAAGTCACCGGCAACCAGGAAAAGCTCACGGCGCTTATAAATCTCCTGCAACGCATCGGCATCAAGGAAGTCGCCCGCACCGGGGCCGTGGCCATGAAGCGCGGGATGCAGGAGTAGGGCACTGACGCGCCCCGTCCGAATTGGAAATCGAGCGTGCCCCAAGCGGCACGAGAAAGGAGCAAGGATGAAAATCTATTACGACCAGGACGCCGACCTTTCCCTCTTGGCTGACAAGACCGTGGCCATCATCGGCTACGGCAGCCAGGGCCATGCCCATGCCCAGAACCTGCGGGATTCCGGCGTCAAGGTAGTCATCGGCCAGCGCCCCGGCGGCCCCAACTGGGAGCTCGCCAAGGAAAACGGCTTCACCCCCATGAGCGCCGCCGAAGCCGCCGCCGCCGCCGACCTGATCATGATCCTGGTCCCGGACCAGCACCAGAAGGCCGTCTACGAAAAGGACGTCCTGCCCAATCTCAAGCCCGGCAAGATGCTGCTTTTCGCCCATGGATTTAACATCCACTTCCAGCAGATCGTGCCCCCGGCCGACGTGGACGTGGCCATGGTCGCGCCCAAGGGCCCGGGCCATCTGGTGCGCCGGGTCTACACCGAAGGGGCCGGCGTTCCCTGCCTCATCGCCATCCACCAGAACGCCACCGGCAAGGCCATGGAGACCGGTCTGGCTTACGCCAAGGGCGTGGGCGGCACGCGCGGCGGCGTGTTGACCACCACCTTCAAGGAAGAGACCGAGACCGACCTGTTCGGCGAGCAGGCCGTCCTGTGTGGCGGCGCGGCCGAGCTGGTCAAGGCCGGTTTCGAGACCCTGTGCGAGGCCGGCTACCAGCCCGAGATCGCCTACTTCGAGTGCCTGCATGAGCTCAAGCTCATCGTGGACCTCATGTACGAGGGCGGCCTGTCGCGCATGCGCTATTCCATCAGCGACACCGCCGAGTACGGCGACTACGTCAGCGGCCCCCGGGTCGTCACCGACGAGACCCGGGCCGAGATGCGCCAGATCCTCAAGGAAATCCAGGACGGCACCTTCGCCCGCGACTTCATCATGGAGAACATGTCCGGTCGGGCCCACTTCCTGTCCATGCGCCGCATCAACGCCGAGCACCCCATCGAGAAGGTCGGGGCCAAGCTGCGCGGCATGATGAGCTGGCTCAAGAAGTAGCTTCACGAGCGGCCGGCCCCGCCGGGGTCGGCCGCTTTTTCAAGGAGACGCCATGCCCAATTCCCGTGGGACTTCCCGACCGGGCCGTCGCGGCCTGCGACTATGGGGCGTCCTGACCCTGCTTGCCCTGCTTTGGGCCGCCCCTGCCTGTCCGTCCCTGGCGGCCGCGACCGCCGATTTCCAGGACAATCCCCTTGAACTTGCCGCCGACCCGATTCCCGGCCAGATGGAACGGGCTGAGAACGGCGATCCCAAAGCCCAGTGCGACGTCGGCATCGCTTACTTGAACGGTCGTCATGTGGCCCAGGATTACCGCCTGGGGCTCCACTGGCTGACCAAATCCTCGGACGCCGGCTTTGCTTACGCCCGCTTCGTCCTGGCCGACGTCTACAACCGGGGTTATGCCGGCGTGCCGGTCAATGAGGAATTGGCCTATTATTACGCCTCCCTGGCCGCCGCTTCCTCGACCCTGCCGGACCGGGTCCGCGACCGGGCCGTCAAACTTCGCGACACCGCTGCCAAGCGCTTAAGCGCCGCTCAGATCACCGGGATGCAGGCCAAAGCCGCCCTGGCCCCGCTGGACGCGGCTGTTGGCAATTGACGTCTGCTGCCAGCGCGGACTCTCCGGCAAACACGAGCAGCATCGTGCGTGACCTCCATACTCCCAGGTCCCTTGTTTCGGTTGCATGTGCAGCAGGCCGGATTTTTTTGACTGGCTCACCCGCCGGCCGGTGCGGCCATGCGGCTCATTGTCAATCCCGGTCCCGGTTCTTCATCGTCGTCGCGGCGGTCCTGGCGACGCTGTTTCTGACCGCGCCCCAGGCCTTTTGCGCCGCCAAGGCCGACACCAAGGCATTTAACGCCTATTACGCCAGCCAAAGCGCCCGCATCTATGATCATTTGCTCAAAGTCACGGACTACTACGCCTCCCTGGCCAAGGACGGCAACGATGACCGCTTAAAGGACGTCCTGGCCCTTCGCGCCTCGCTTTCGGCTTGCTGGGAGCTCATTTTAAACGCCGGCGACATGGTCTATGTCTATGACATGCTCGATCCCGGCTGTTCCTCGGCGGTCCATCAGCTAGGCGGCATGATCAAGACAGGGCTGGTGACCGTTGGCGGCAAGCTCGACAAGGAGCTGCAGTGGATGCGGCTGGTGGAAAAAAATGTTTCCGACCTGCCCATTGCCGTGCAACTGGGTCAAGCCTTCCGCGACATTGAAGCCATGGCCGCCTATTTCCGCACCGCCGCTCCGACCTTCGAGCCGGCGGCAGCCGGCGAAACCCGGCAGTCGGTGAAGAAATAGGACGCCGCCATGGCCGGATCGTTCGAATGGGTGGGGTATCTCGCCGGTTTGTGCACCACGCTGGCTTTCGCGCCTCAAGTGGTCAAGACCCTGCGACGCCGTTCGGCGGCCGACATTTCGACCGGCATGTACGTGCTCATGTGCACCGGAACCGTGCTGTGGCTGTTGCATGGCATCGACATCGGTTCCTGGCCCGTGATAGCAGCTAACGCGGTAACCCTTGGATTGGTGGGCGCCATGCTCGTCATGGCGCTGCGATACAAATAATGCCGCGATGATCGCGGCCCGGAGGACGCCATGCGCCGCCTGACGCTTCTTTTTTGCCTCGTGCTGGCCGCCGTGTCGTTTGGCTGCGCTCACACCTATCAAGTCGAAACCATGGACCATAAGACGTTCTACGCTTCGCCGCCCTTGGTCATGGACGCTGAACGGGGCGTTTACTACATGTGGATCAACGGCAAGCGCCAGGTCATTCCCATGGACCAGGTCTACCGCATCGACTCCAGCGCCCAAATCTGTTATCAAAATGGCTTGACCGACACCTACACCTGTTACGACAACCTCTATTACTTCTAGCGGAAAAGCGGATGGTTGGCGACGATCTGCCCGCACTGGCGCTGCGCCTGCTGGAGCGCCAGCCGCCGCCCGGGCCGGTGATCGCCCCGGAACTGCTGGTCCCTGGCACGTTGCCTGCCCTTGTCGAGGCCCTGGGCCGGCCGGATACCCCGGCCCATCCGGCGCTTCTGGCTAGCCTTGTCCTCCAATACGCCCATGCCTACGTCCATCCCGAACGATTGGGCGAGGACGTCTCCCTGGCCGACCTGACCGAGCTGGCCGGCCGTTTTGTGCGCCGTCGGGGCGGGTCGGCCCTGCTTGCCGGACAACATGCGCTACGCCGGTTCCTTTTGCATCACGGCTTTGCCTTGCAGATGCTCCTTGACCTGCCCAAGACCGTGCACTTGCTCACCGCGCTTCTGGCCGCCGACCCCGACGTCTCCGGTGGTTTTCTCGGTCTCGACTGCGGCGCGGGCACGGGCATTTTGCTGCTGGGCGCGTACCTGCTGGCCCGTCGGCATGGCGTAGCCGCGCCGACGCTGATGGGTTTCGAGGTGCAGCCCCAGGTGGCGGCCCGGGCCGACGGTTTGCTTTCGCGCCTTGGCGTCGGGCGGGTGCGCCGGGCCGACGCCACCCGGCCAGAGACCTATGCCGCCCTGCCGGAAGGTCCCGTGGCCTGTCTGGCCAACGAGACCCTGCCCTCGGCTGGTCGCCGGCTGTACAAGGAACCCTTTCCGGCCATCAACGCGGCGCTTTTCGTGGCGCTTGGGCCGCGCTTATCGCGCACGGTCTTTTTGCCGGAAGCGGTCTGGGCCTCGGACCGCCCCGGTCGGGAGTGGCTGCGGCTGGCCCCGGAGAACGCCTTTGCCGGCGACGCGGGCGGTCAGGCCAAACCTTTGCGTCTGGCGTTTATGCGCGATGTGGAGCTGGCCGGCCAGCGTGTGCCGGTGGAGAGGGTTGGGGAAGGGCTGTCTTGGCTTGTGGCCGAACCGTGGCGCGAGGCGCTTTGCCGGCGCTGGTAGCGGTGGAGACACGGCTGGGCCTCGGCTGAAAAAACGGAAGGGCTTGCCGGCGGGACAAGGGCTTGGCGAGCGTCCGCGCGCCGCTTGCAAGCCTGCGTCGCCGACAAACAGTCGCCCACTCTTGAGGAACAGTGGGAAGCGGGGGGCTAGAGCGTGAGCTCGTAGTGCCGGGCGTCCTCAAAAGGATTGTCGCAGTACGGGGCGATCTGCGCAAAGCCGAACTTGCTGTAGAGGGCGTTGGCCGCGGTCATGGACGTGAGGGTGTCCAGGCGCATGATGCGGTAACCGCGTTCCCTCGCGCCGGCCAAGGCCGCTTCGGCCAGGCCTCGACCCAGACCGTGGCCGGCGTGGTCGGGGCGGACGTAGAGCCGCTTCATTTCGCACACGCCGTCTTCCAGGGGCCGAAGCCCCACGCAGCCGGCCGGCAGGCCATTGACCCAGGCCAGCCACAGGCCGCCGCCAGGCTCACCGTCGCGTCCGGGCAGGCCGGCCAATGCGGTAGTCTGGCGCTCCGAGGCCAGATCGCTGCAGTATTTGATCCCGCACACGCCGAGCCTCTGTTGGCGCGAAAATCTTGGGCAACGAGCCGTCTGTTTCCCCGACTAGGCGAGTTTTGTCTTGGCCGCGCGGCGGGCTCGCAGCCAGTCGTACCAGGCGGCCATGCCCTCTCCGGTGCGGGCCGAGACCGGGAACAGGCTGATGTCGGCGTTGAGCGTCCGGGCATGGCGGGAGGCGTTTTCCAAGTTGAAGTCCACGTAGGGCAGCAGGTCGATCTTATTAAGCAACGTGGCTGCCGAAATATGGAACATCAGCGGATATTTCTCGGGTTTGTCGTCGCCTTCGGTGACGCTGAGCAAGGTCACCTTGAAATCCTCGCCCACGTCGAACTCGGCCGGGCAGACCAAGTTGCCGACGTTTTCAATGAACAGGATGTCCAGGCCGTCGAGGTCGAGGCTGGCAAGGGCGGCGCGGATCTGGGAGGCGGTCAGGTGGCAGCCGCCTTCGGTGTTGATCTGCACGGCCTGGGCGCCGGTGGCGGCCACGCGGCGGGCGTCGTTGTCGGTTTGCAGATCGCCTTCAATGACAGCCATGCGCAGTTCATTGCGCAGATCAGTCAGCGTGCGTTCCAGAATGGTGGTTTTGCCCGCGCCGGGCGAACTCATGAGATTAAGCACCAGGATGCCCTTTTGGGCGAAGAAGCCTTTGAGTTCGGACGCCTCATTGGCGTTGGCTTCGAGTATGTTGCGCACCACAGGAATCTGCATGGCCGGTCTCCGCTATTCGAGTTCGAGGTATTCGATGTATAGTTCGCGCCCGGACACCACCGTATGCCCAAGCTCCTGGCCGCAGCCCGGACAGGGGGCGAAGGCGGCGGTGGGCGGATCGGGGGTGAATTCCCGGCCGCAATCGCGGCAGCGCAGCAGCACGGGGGTTTCTTCCATGACCAGGGCCGCGTCAGCTAGCCGCGTGTCGGCGGTCAGGACTTCGAAGGCCATGGACAGGGCTTCGGGCACCACCGAGGACAGGCGGCCGTGGCGGACCTTGACGGTAATGAGCTTTTCCTTGCCGTGCTTGGCCATCTCATCTTCGATGAGGGCCAGCAGACTTTGGGCGATGGAGAGTTCGTGCATGGCCGGTCCCCATTACGCCAAAAGGGCAACCGCGTAAAGGAATCCCGGGCGGTTGGGCGGCTAATCGACGAAAAAGGGGGCCAGGGCGGCGGCCAGGAACATGGCCGGCAACAGGTTGAAGACCTTGATTTTCAAAATTCCCAGCATGTTGATGCCGATGCCGACGATGAGCAGCCCGCCCACGGCCGAGAGCTGGGTGAGGCGGGCCGGGGTGAAGAAGTCCTGGGCCGCGCCGGCGGTGACGGTCATGGCGGATTCGTAGGCGGCCACGGGCAAAAACGACAGGGCCACGCCGGCGCCGTAGGTGGTGGCCAGGATCATGGCGATGCAGCCGTCGAGAATGGATTTGGTGAACAGCAAAGTATGGTCGCCGCGCAGGGCTTCGTCAAAGGAACCGAGCACGGCCATGGTGCCGGAGCAGAAAATGACCGAGGCGGTGACCAGGCCATCGGTGAAAAGGGCGTTGTCCGAGCGCAGCAGGGTTTTGATCTTGTCGCCGGCCCGGGCGAACTGGCGTTCGATGTCGATGGCTTCGCCGACGACCGCGCCGACGAGCATGGAGACGACCAGCAGGATGGGCGAGGTCATGGCCATGGCCATCTTGACGCCGATGGCGAAGACGGAAAGCCCGAGAGCATGGAACATAATGGTGCGGATGCGGTCGGGGAACCGGCCGTGCAGCGTGAGGCCGAGCAGCGCGCCGACGATGATGGCCGCGCCGTTAACGAGAGGACCGATAGGGATCATGGCGGCTCCTTTTGCCCGTGGCCGGGGAAAAGGGGCTATCAGGTCGGGCGGCGGGGCACAAGAGTGAAGACGCCCGACGGAACACGGAAACAGGCAGGGGCGGATGCCTCAAGCAGGCGTTGTGTCAGGGATGGGGCTTGGCTGGGATCGTTTCGTCCATGGACAAGAAGGTCAATACTATTTGGGCAAAGGCGGCGGGTGCTTCAAACTGCAGGTGGTGGGTGCCGTTCTTGAACTGGACCAGCCATGCGCCAGGGATCAGGCCGGCCAGGATTGTCGAGCTTTGCGTACCGACAACCTTGTCTTCCGTTCCGACCAGCAGCATGACCGGGTTTTGAATGAGCGGCATCTTTTCCAAGGGCGTTTTCCAGTGCATAGCGGCCTGGAGTTGTTTCTTGATCGTGGAATTCTCAGGCAGATCCGCATGTTCAAAAAAAGCGGTCACGGCTTTTCCGTCGGTTGACGTGGCGTGGATCACAGCCTTGTTGATGCGTTGCGGCGAGTCGAGCAGCAAGGTCTGCGTGGTGACGCTGGACTGGGAATAGCCAAGCACATCGACTTTTTGAACGCCGAGGGCATCCAACAGACCAAGGGCGTCCTTGGCGAATAGCTCGTAAGAAAATGGCTGCTCATTGTCGGTCGTGTACCCCATTCCTCGGTTATCCATGATGATCAGTTGATGCTTCTGGCTTGCCGCTTCGATGAATTCCGGCATCCACCGTTCCATGGTGCAGCCAAGGCCGGTCAGCAACAGCAAGGGGTCGCCGGAGCCGATCAACTTGTATCCAATCCTGATGCCATTGGCGTCGACCTGGTAAATGTCATGTCCCTGGGCATCCACGGCGACCTTTTTCCCTTTAGGCGCGATGTCTCCGGCCCAGGAGGCCGAGGCGACAATTCCCAGGGCCAGGATCAACAGGAACGGCAAACACAAGGCTACTACAGCGAGCCTAAAACGGCGCATCATATGATTCTCCAATGGCCTAAGTAACCATGAACATCCACGGATGCAGGCTTTGCCTCCGCCTCCAAGCGATCCACGTCGACGGCGGAGGATCGGGGTTGTCATGGAATTTCGGCCGATCAAACAAAAAGGCCCTCAAGGGGTTACCCTGAAGGCCTGACTGTTTATGGTACCGGGAGCGAGACTCGAACTCGCAAGACCTTGCGGCCGGTGGATTTTGAGTCCACTGCGTCTACCAATTCCGCCATCCCGGCATGAACGGATATTTCTACGCGAACTCGGCCTCGGCGTCAAGAGGCTGCGTTGGCTGCGCCAGAGCAAACACGCGATTTATTGCGGCCTGTCCGGCGCGGACGCTATTCGCCCTCGGGGTAGAGGGCCTCCATTTCGGCCCGGTAGGCGGCGAAACGGCCTTCCCGGATGGCCTGCCTGGCCCGCTCCATCATGATGGAAAAAAAGGTCAGGTTGTGGAGGGTGTTGAGCCGGTAGGACAACAGCTCCTTGGCGATGTAGAGATGGCGCAGGTAAGCCCGGGAAAAGGTGCGGCAGGCGTAGCAGGGGCAGGTGGGGTCCAGGGGCGAGTCGTCCTCGCGGTATTCGGCCCGCTTGATGTTAACCTTGCCCTGGAAAGTGAACAGCGTGCCGTTTCGGGCGTTTCGGGTCGGCAATACGCAGTCGAACATGTCGATGCCGGCGGCCATGCCGGCCAGCAGATCGCGCGGCGCGCCAACGCCCATGAGGTAGCGCGGCCGCTCAGCCGGGAGCAGGGGGGCGGCGTCGCCCAGGATGTCGTACATCTCGGCCCGGCTCTCGCCCACGGACAGTCCGCCCAAGGCGTAGCCGTCGAAGCCGACCTCGATGATCTGCTCGGCGCTTTGGGCGCGCAAGTCCTTGAAAAAGCCGCCCTGGACGATGCCGAACATGAGCTGGCCCCGATCGCCGGCCGGATGGGCCTCCCGGCAGCGTCTGGCCCAGCGGGTGGTCAGGCCCAGGGATTTTTCGGTGTAGGCCCGGTCCGCGCCGTAGGGCACGCACTCATCGAGGACCATCATGATGTCCGAGCCGAGGTTGCGCTGAATGGAAACGACTTTTTCCGGCGAAAACAGATGTTTGGAGCCGTCGATATGGGAGGCGAAGGTGACGCCTTCCTCGGTGATGCGGCGCAGTCCCGACAGGCTGAAGACTTGAAATCCGCCGGAATCGGTGAGAATGGGGCCGTCCCAGCCCATGAACCGGTGCAGGCCGCCGAGCTTGGCCACCAGCTCGTCGCCGGGCCGCAGATAGAGGTGATAGGTGTTGCCCAGGATGATCCGGGCTTTTATATCCTGCAGATCGGTGGGGCACAGGCTTTTGACCGTGCCCTGGGTGCCCACGGGCATGAAGACGGGGGTTTCGATCTCGCCGTGGGCCGTAGTCAGCCGGCCGGTGCGGGCGCTGCCGTCGCCGGGGCCGAGGGTGAATGTTCCTGGTGCGTTCATGGGCCGTGCTATAGGGAAAAAGCGGGCCTGATTCAAGTTGAAAACCTCAAGTCTTACTTTAGCTTCTACAAAGGAGAGGCCATGTCCGCGAACGAAAGCCTTGAAATGCTGGGTCGGCGGCTGGCCGTGGCCCGGGGAGAAGCCCCGGCCGATCTGGTCATCAAAAACGCCCGGCTGGTCAACGTGCTGTCCGGCGAGATCCACGAAGCCGACGTGGCCGTGGCCGAAGGCGTGTTTGTCGGCTTTGCCGGCGGCGAAGCCAAGCAGATCATTGACGCCGACGGCGCGTACCTGTGTCCGGGATTCATCGACGGCCACATCCACATCGAATCGACCTTGCTGTCGCCGCCGGTCTTTGCCCGGGCCGTGGCCCCTCACGGCACCTGCGCCGTCATTTCCGATCCCCACGAGATCGCCAACGTGCTGGGGCTGCCCGGCATCGAATACATGCTGGCCTGCAGCCAGGACCTGCCCGTGACCTGCTATTTCATGGCCCCGTCCTGCGTGCCGGCAACGAGCATGGCCACCTCCGGGGCGCGCCTGGGGGCCATGGACGTGGCCGCCTTGTTGGCCCGCCACCCGGAGCGCATCCTGGGGCTGGCCGAGGTCATGAATTTTCCCGGTGTGGTGGCCGGCGACGAAACCATGTTGCGAAAGCTCCTGGCCGCCAAGGGGCGCGTCATCGACGGCCACGCCCCGGGCCTGACCGGCCGGGCCCTGGACGCCTACGTCGCGGCCGGGCCGCAGTCCGACCACGAATGCACGGAATTTGCCGAAGCCAAGGAAAAACTGCGCCGGGGCCTGCACATCATGATCCGCCAGGGCAGCACCGAAAAAAACCTCGATACCCTTATTGATCTCGTCACCGCCGACAATTGGAGCCAGTTTTCCCTGGTCAGCGATGACCGCGACCCCACCGACCTCAGCCGGGAAGGGCACATGAACGCGCTGGTGCGCCAAGCCGTGGTCCGGGGTGTGCCGCCGTTGCGGGCCGTGGCCATGGCCAGCCTCAACACCGCCCGCTATTTCGGCCTGCGCCGCCGGGGCGCGGTGGCTCCTGGCTACCGGGCCGATGCCGTGCTGGTGGAGGATCTGACGTCCTTTGCCATCCGCGAGGTGGTGCTTGACGGCAAGCGTCTGGCCGACTGGGAGTTCGCCGACCGGTCCTGCCTAACCCCGCCCCGGGCCATGCGCGTGGGCGGCGAGGTGTCCGAGGCCAGGCTGGCCGTGCCAGCGGTTTCGCAGCGCATGCGGGTGATCGGCGTCATCCCGGGCCAGATCGTCACCGAACACCTGGAAATGGCTCCCACGGTGCGCGACAGCCTGGCCGTGGCCGACCCCGGGCGCGATCTGGCCAAGCTCGCCGTCATCGAGCGCCACAAGGCCACCGGCAATCTGGCTCTGGGCTTCGTCAGGGGCCTGGGGCTCAAAAACGGGGCCATCGCCGGCACGGTAGCCCACGACGCCCACAATCTCATCGTGGCCGGAACCAACGACGCGGACATGGTGCTGGCTGCGCGAACGCTCATGGTTTCCGGCGGCGGCTTTGCCGTGGCCTGCGGCGGCCAGGTGCTGGCCCAATTGCGGCTGCCTGTGGCCGGGCTTATGAGCGACGCGCCCCTGGAAGTCATCCTGGACGGACTGGCCAAGCTCGACGCCGCCTTCCGGCAGGTGGCGCAGCTTGCGGCCGAAATCGAGGCCCATCCGTTCATGACCATGTCTTTTTTGTCGCTGGAGGTGATCCCGAGCCTCAAGCTCACGGACAAGGGCTTGGTGGATGTAACGGCGTTTGCGCCTGTGCCGCTGTTTATCGTGTAGGTTTTGGTTGCGCCCAGGCTTGGGGAACCCCGTATGAAGCCGCTGCGCGCCCGAAACGTCTTGTTCCGGGAATATCCCGGGGGGGAAGCTTCGGGCGCGCGTGATTCTCGTGTCTGGCTGCGGAAGACTGGGTCCGTCGGCGACAGGCACGACGAACGACGGCAAGGGGTGCGGCGAATTTGGTTCTGCGCTTAATGCTGTTTACGTTTTATCGTCATATCGTAATACAAAATGTCCCTGGATACTCTGAAGGGTCCGACGGGCTGGCTTGGACGGGTGGCCCGTATGTGTTGGGGACGTGACGCATCATGTAACATCAGGCCCGGACCATGCGCCCGTAGGCGCATGCGCTGCATTTTGCCGGTTCGTGGCAGCGGCCCGGGGATTGTCCAGGCGGAGCCTTTCTGGTTGGGCGTGGCGGCAACACCGATGGAAGATATCGTCATTCTGAGCGTCTTGTTTATTGTCTCATAATGTAAATTATGTTAACTTTACCCGGGGTAAAAAGAACTGCCGCCGCGTTTTTACCTGGAGCCATACTGTCGCCTGATCTCCAAGCGGCCAGGTTTTGCCTTAGCGACGGATCTTAGCCGGACTCAATTTTCAAGCCCTCGCAGCCGGCAATCGCTTGAATCCGGGCATCTCCAACCGGAGATCAGACAACGCGGGCCGAGCGCGGTTGACCAAGTCGATGGCTTTGCCCCCACGGCCGGAGGTTTTCCATCCGCCCTGGCAAAACTCAAGCTATCGTCCAAGCTGCGTTGTGCACATCGCAATGGTATTGAGCGGCTCGCGCCAAGCCTTCGCCCGCCCTTGGCAATGCTGACGCTGCCTCCCGGTCATGGCCGCAGCCCAACAGCCCGCATTTGGGGAATGTAGCCGGAGGATGCACCAAGTTTGCCTATTAATACACTAATATCGTTGCTGGATTGTCTAGTTCCAGGCTCAAGCGCGTGAACGCAGCCGCCAGCGGACGGCCGTCCCCCGGAGCAAAGGCGGCCTGTGGCGCATCGGCCTTGCCGTTCCAGGCGTCGAAACGGACGACAAGAACATTTTCGCCGGCCTGTCCTTGCAGATGCCAGGTTTCCCGCAGCGACGGAATAAGCCACTGGTCCGGGGTCAACCCCTGCCGCGCCACCAGCGGCCGTCCATTAAAACTGATCGAAAAGCCTTGGCCGGCAATGGGGTTGACCAGATCCACGGCGGCGGTCAGCGCGGCGGCTTCCGCCAGATGAAACCGCAGGGTCGTGACGCCGCCCAAGGCCCAACGCCATTGCCCTTCCGGCCCTGTCTCCACCGGGCCCACTCCGTCCATGGCCAGGGCCAGGCTCGCTGAATCCAGGATTTCGCGATCCAGGGTGTTGGCGTAGAGCGATATGGGCTTGAGCCGGACGGCTGCACCAGCGTTGCCGGTCATACTCGGCGACCACCTTCCGGGTTCAAGGTCGAATCGACAGCGCAATGTGGAAAAGGGGGTCTGTCGCCGCAACATGACGATGCGCCGTTCTTGCGGCTCCCCTCCCCGGCTTTCGAAGGCAACCATGGGCGGTTCGTCGTCAAAGGCGCAGGTCAGGCGCACGACGTTTCCCGCGACGGGATTCTCAAAAGGCACGTCCAGGCGGAGGAGAAGCGGACCCGCAAACGTCTTTGGTCCGTCTAAGACATAGGTGACATATCCCGGCGCGTCTCCGGTTTCCGGTACGAGCCAGCCGCCAAAAAAATTGACCAGATTGACCCCGGCCACGGCCTGGCATTGCCGGGCGAGGTCCCAGGGCGTCATGCCCAGGGTGTCATGCCAGGGAAATGCGGATCCGATGCGTGGCGGCGCGTGGCGCACGGCTGCATGGTAAACCGTGCCGCCGGCAAAGGGGGTCTTGCCGGTGATCGAGTCGAAATGCGCAAGAAATTCCGTGTCACTTGCGGCCAGGTGGCCGAAACCGTCAACGGCAACGAAGTCCACGGACACGGTCTCGGCGATGGTGACTTGGCGCTGTTGCAGCGGATTGGGCCTGACGAAATGCGCAGCATACCAGTTCACCCCGTCAAGTTCGGAAAGTTCGGAATAGGCAACCAGGGCCCCAGGCCGCAGGATGGCAGGCAGTTGCCTGGCCTGTTCTTTGTAGTTCCCGGTGTGGCTGCTCGGGGCATAGTAACGATTATCGCCAAGAAGCATCACGGCCACGACCGTTGCGGCCAGGGCGGCAGCCTCGCCCAGACGCCTTTGGCCAAGGACCGCGCTGAGGCAGGTTCCGGCCAGAAGACAAAGAAAGGGCGCGGCATAGCTGACATGCCAGGCATTGAAATAAGAATTATAGCGGGCCAGGGACAACACTGCCGCCGGCCCGAGGATTGTTCCCAAGGCCAGGAGCGCTAGACGTCGATCCCTGCGCCAGACCAAGGCCGTCCCCACTGTCGTTAGGGCCAACAATCCGCCTCTAGCCCAGGGATTGCCTCCGTACCCGCAAAAAACCTGGGAAAGCCTGTCCAGGGCCAGAAGCGCGGTTGCGGCCACGGAACCCTGGGTCAGCGTGGAAGGGCTGGAGTGAAAGAAATGCCAAGTCGCCGCCACTCCAAGACTACAGCCGCCGGCATAGAGCGCCAATTGTTTCCAGGGACGGGGAGCGGGCCGGAATACAACGTTGGCTGCGGCGAAACTCCCCTGCACGGCTAATACGAGAATGCTCAGGTAGTGCAGACAAACGTAACCGCAGGTGGCGGCGACGAGGCCGGCCGTGAGTTTCGTTCTGGGCTTCTCGACCCAGCGCAGCAGCAGCTCGGCCCCAAGCAAAGAGAGAAAAATGATCAGGCTATAGGGGCGCACCTGGCGGGAAAAAAGGAGCATCGCACCGTTGACGGTCATGAAGGCCACGGCGCAAAGCGCTGCGGCTCGGCCCACACGCGGCGCGCCCAGCACAAAGAGCAACGGCAGCGTGGCCAGTCCGGCCAGTACCGACGGCAGGCGCAGGAGAACGTCGCTTGAGCCAACAAGGAGCACCAATTTGATCAGCAGGTAAAAGGCCGGAGGATGAAGATCCTCTGTTTTGGCACGCAGCAGGATATCGCCGACCGAGGTGGTGGCGTTTAACGGAACGAGAATTTCATCCCACCACATGGAGGGAGTCTCAAGAGCATAAAAGCGCAACAGGGCGGCAACTAAGACAAGCAGCGTCAGCGGCCAGCCGCCGCTTCGCAGTATGACGGCAACCGACGGCTTGCCTTGTACAACTGGGGTGGACATAGTCATGGAGCTCCGATGCCGTTGCTTCAGGGCGCGACCAGCCGCAGGCGGCGGATGAAAAGCGCCATGGGACGGATGTCCGTCTCGGCGAAGGTAACCGTGCCATGGTTCCAGTGGCTGTAGGCAATGAGCACGTCGTTGGCTCCGGCCCGCCCGGCGATGGGTATACGCAGGCGGCGCGTCTCGCCGACGCCCAGTCCCGAGAGGTTTTCAAGAATCTGGCCGTTGGCGGCCACCACCACAGTCTGGCCGTCCAGGGTGTTGTCGAAGTCGAATTCCAGGACAAGCGCCTGGGGTTTGTCCAGCTCGAACGTCATGGCGCTGGTCGGGCCAAGGCCCCAGCGAAAGACGTTGTCCAGGCCATGCTCGATCTTGCCGAGGTTTTGCTCGCGAAGCCCCATGGCCCGTGGCGTGGAATCGAAACGGCCGGCCGGCACGATTTCCAGGTCAAAGCCCCGGAACGCGGCGGTTTCCAGGTTGCCGCCGGGATACCGGGCCGTCTGATCGGCGCAGACTGTCTCCAGACTCAATCGCATGGTTTTGTACGGGGCTTCGCGCACGATGGAGACCGTGGCCGCTTCGGCCGGGTCCGGGCCAAGGGAGGTGAAAAGCGGCACGGGCGGCTCGTCGTCGAAACGCACGGCGTAGGCCATGCGGCTGCCCTGCCCCTGGTTTTTGTACTCCAGGATGAACTGGAGCTGCTGCGGCCCGGCCGGGGCGGCGTTGTCCAGGCGGTATTCCAGGCGCGAGGGCGTATTGTTGCGGGTGGCGATGGCCTCGCCGCCCCAATAGGGGCTGATGGTCATGCCGGAAAAGGCGGTGACCTGGCGGTAGAAGGCCGGCAGCTCCATGCGCCGGCGCAAATGGTAGGGTACGGCCTCCATGCGCGGGGCTGTCTCGCGTTTGATGGGCAACTGGTAGATGGTGGCGTTCAGGACAGGCTCAGTTGACGTGATGGGACCCACGGCGGCGGCAAATTCCTCTTCGGTGCGGCCAAGATGGCCCCAAGTGCGAAACGGCGTGAAAAAGGCCAACTCGAAGTCGCCACGTTCTTCGGAAAGGTTTTGCGCACGGAAGGGGTTCACGGCCGTGAACTGGTCGAGATACCAGGAAACGGCGTTGACCGTGCCCTGGTCCGAGGCGGCGATGATCTGGCCCGGACGCAGGATGCCGGCCAGTTCCCTGGCCATGGGCTTAAAATCCGTAACAAAGACGTTGTGATGATAGCTCGTGTCTTCGTAATAGTCGCCGTAATGCTGATAATAAAGGACGCCGGCCGGAAGGGCGGCCAAGGCGGCGGCCAGGGGGACGGCCAAACCCTGGCGCGGCAGCAGACGAACGACGTGGCCGACGAGAATTGCCGCCGGGATGGTCATGTAGAGGAAATGGCGCGGCGAAAAATAGGCCGTTTTGCGCATGAGAAAAAGGACAAACGCCGGGATGAGGCAAACAAGCAGGCAGGCGGCCAGTTCCCGGGGCGTCTTGCGGGTCATGGCCCAGCCGCCGGCAACGAGCAACGCCCCGATGCCCAGCCGCAGTATCGGGTCGTCGTGGCTCCACAGCACATGGGCAGCGTATGAGGCGATAAGTCGCCCAATCTCGTCGTAGCCGGCCTTGAAGCCAAAGATGGAAAGCGTGGTCTGGCTCGGCAGAAAAAGGAAAACAAGCACCGGCAGAGCCACGGCCAGGGTGCCGGCGGCAAAAACCGCGATCTGGCGGAAGCTGACGCCCCCCCTGCCCCCGGGCCGCCACAGAAGGACCAGGATGATCCCCTCGGCCAGGGCGATATGGAAGGTGAAATAGTGGAGCAAGAAAAGCGGCACGTTGTAGGCCAGGATGGCATGCAGGTCGCGGTTTTTGCCTTGGCGCACGAAGCGCAGCAGATGGCAAAAGGACAGCAGGAACAGCAACGCGAAGATGGCGTAGGGCCGCACCTGGCGCACGTGCCAGACCTGCATGGCGCTGCCGGCCAGGAACGCGGCGGCCACAAGGCCGACCCCGCCTCCGTAGAGGCGGCCCAGGCCGCGCCAGGCGGCATAGACCAGGGCGATGCCACAAATGGCCGAGGGAAGGCGCAGGCTGGCGTCGGAAAGTCCCATCCCCTCCACGAGCTTGACGCAGAAATGGTAAAGCGGCGGATGCATCTCGCAGTGGCGCGAGAAATCGAGGATGTAGGCCAGGGGAAACCGGGCCGTTAAGGGCACGATGATTTCATCCCACCACATGGAGGGGGTTTCCAGGTGGTACAGGCGCAGGAAGGCGGCCACGGCCACGAGGCCTGCCACGGTCATTCGCCAGGGCCAGGACGAAGCCGTGTCGAAGGGGTGAGAAGCGTTTGGCTGCATGGGGCGACTGCTCTTGGGGTTCCATCAAACAGGTCGCCGCCCGGCCCGGACTGTTCCCGGTCAGCGGACGGCGACAAGAAAAACGAACCCGCCTGGGGCGGAAAACCGGCGTATCCCTCAGGCCCTGCGGGGCCAGGCGTGTCGTGTATTTTACTATAATGCCTGCGTTCGATCCTTTCGGACAAACGGGAGGACGCCATTCCCTGCAAAAAACGAAGGCATTACGGGATGCCGGCTAGCGGCGGGCGTCTTCTCCGGTCTGCTCGGCGGTCTTGCCCTGCTCCATGGCCGGGGTGCGGCTGGCTTCGAGGCGCTTGACGAACTTGTCGCGGCATTCGTAGCTGCAAAAAGCGTAGACCTTGTCGCCATCGCGGGCGCGGATGTCGGCATCGGCCGGCACATAGGTGCCGCAGACCGGGTCCTTGACCATGTCGCCGGTGGCGGCCATGCGCTTTTTGGTCTCGGCTTCCTGTTCCTTTTTCCGACCCCGGTCGCCCATGAACAGCTTATACAAAATAAACGCGGCCACCAGTAGAATGAGCCAACGGTACATAATGCTCCTTGTCGGCCCCGATTATCGGGCCGATGCCTCAATTGCCCCTACAATATTCCCGCCCTGGTTGGAAGGCATTTCCGCCAGCGCCAGGGCCACGCTTCCCCCCTGCCCGTCTGGGATGGCCAGCTCCGGGGCAAGGTCAGCCAACGGGACCAGGACGAAAGGCCGCTGCCGCAGGCGCGGATGGGGAACGGTCAGCTCAGGTTCTTCAAGGCGGACGTCGCCATACAGCAACAAATCGCAGTCCATGGTCCGGGGACCGTTTGGCCGGGCCGGATCGCGCACCCGGCCAAGCAGGGTCTCGTTGGCCAAAAGCGCCTGCAACAGCCGCTTGGGCGACCAGGAATCGCCCAAGGTCAGGGCCACGACCTGATTGAAAAACGTCGTCTGGTCGGCCTCGCCCCAGGGCTCGGTCTCGTAGACGGGGCTTGCGCCCGCCAAAAAGGCGTCCGGGAGCGCGCCGAGGCGCTCCCGGGCCAGACGAAGATTGGCCAGCCTGTCGCCCTGGTTGGAGCCCAGGCCGACATAGGCGGTTACAGCTTGGCGATGCGTGACAACGCCTCCTCCATGCGGGCGACGGGGACGGTCATGGCGATGCGGAAATAGCCCTCGCCCGGCGCGCCGAAGCCGTTGCCCGGGGTGAGCACCACGCCGGTCTCCTGGAGCACCTTGGTGACGAAGGCGGCCGAGGTGTGGCCGGCCGGGGTCTTGCACCAGAGGTAGAAGGAGGCCTTGGGCGTGCGGCAGGCGATGCCCATCTTGGCAAGGGCGGCCACGGCCTTGTCCCGGCGGTCCTTGTAGATGCCCCGGAACTGCTCGGCAAAGGGTTCACCCTGATTGAGCGCCACGATGCCGGCTTCCTGCACGGCCTGGAAGATGCCGGAGTCCACGTTTTCCTTGATCTTGCCCAGGCCCTTGACGAGTTGGGCGTTGCCCACGGCCATGCCGATGCGCCAGCCGGTCATGTTGTAGGTCTTGGACAGGGAGTGGAACTCGATGGCCACGTCCTTGGCCCCGTCGACCTCCAGGATCGACATGGGCTTTTCGGCCGGGTCATAGTACATCTCGGTGTAGGCGGCGTCGGAGACGACGATGGTGTTCGTTTCCTTGGCCTTGGCCACGAGCTTCTCGTAAAAGGCGCGCGGGGCCACGGCCGAGGTCGGGTTGTTGGGGTAGTTGACGAAGATGATCTTGGCCCGGGCCCATTCGGCGTCGGTGACGCTGTCGAGGTCGGGCAGGTAGTCGTTTTCGTCGGTGAGCGGCAGGATTTTCACTTCGCCGCCGCAAAAGCCCGTGGCCACCGGATAGACCGGGTAGTTGGGCGAGCAGACGATGACCAGATCGCCGGGATTGACGAAGGCCAGGGGAAAATGGGCGATGCCTTCCTTGGAGCCGATAAGGCTCACCACTTCCGTGGCCGGGTCCAGGGTGACGCCGAACCGGGCCTTATACCAGTCGGCCACGGCGGCGCGGAAGGTCAGCAGGCCGACGTAGTCGGGGTACTGATGGTTTTCCGGCTTGCGGGCGGCGGCGCACAGGGCGTCGATGATGCAGTCCGGGGTGGGCAGGTCCGGGTCGCCGATGCCAAGAGAAATGATGTCTACGCCGCGAGCCCGGACTTCGGCCTTGACGCGGTCGATTTCAGCGAAAAGATAGGGAGGAAGAGCGGCCACGCGGTCGGCCATGGGAAACTGGATCATGGGGGCTCCTTATGGGCGTGTGTCCCCGCCTAGGGCGGCAGGCCGGCCACAGTAAAAACGGCCCCCATTCGTGTCAAGCCGCCGCACAGGCCCCGGGACGTTTACGGATGGCCCAAATCATGCCAGAAAAGGCCCTCGCGCCATGAGCACCAACGACGCCTCCCCGGCCTCTCCCCGTCCGGCCCATCCCTGGGTCGATCGTTATATCGAGCACCTGATCGTGGCCAGGGGCCTGTCCGAGCATTCCATCGCCGCTTATTCTACCGACATCGCAGGCTTTTTAATTTTCTTAAACGACCACGGCGCGGCGCTGGAAGCCACCACCGACGAGACCGTGCTGCTCTATCTCATGCATCTGCGCTCGCGCGGGCTGGCCAGCCGGTCCCTGGCCCGCCACCTCTCGGCCTTGCGCGGCTTTTTCGCCTTTGCCGCCGACGAATCCTGGCTGCCGGCCTCGCCCGCCGCGCTCATTGAAAACCCCAAGCTGCCGCGTCTTTTGCCCGACGTGCTCTCCCGCGACGAGATGACCAGACTTCTCGACGCCCCGGATACGGCCACGCCCCTGGGCTACCGCGACCGCACCATGCTGGAGCTGCTCTACGCCGCCGGCCTGCGCGTCTCCGAACTCGTGGGCCTGACCCTGGCCGATTTCGACGCCCAGGCCGGCCTTCTGCGGGTCTTCGGCAAGGGTTCCAAGGAGCGCGTCACTCCCATCCATTCCCTGGCCATGGAGTTTCTCTCCACCTACCTCGCCAGTGTTCGCGGCGCGTTTGGTCCCAAGGACCAGCATGTGTTTCTCAACCGCTCGGGCAAGGGGCTGACCCGGCAGGCCGTGTGGAAGGGCATCAAGCGCTATGCCCTGGCCGCCCAGGTCTCCACCCGCATTTCCCCCCACAGCTTGCGCCATTCCTTTGCCACCCATCTCCTCGACGGCGGGGCCGACCTGCGCACCGTGCAGATGCTGCTGGGCCACGCCGACATCAGCGCCACCGAAATCTACACCCATGTCCAGGCCGGCCGCTTGCTGGCCGTCCACCGCGCCCACCATCCCCGGTCCCGTGACCGGGACAAAAGTTAAAGTGACGCTTTATCCATGAGTTCCCCCCAGAAGCCCGATCTGCTCCCAGCCCCCGTCATCGTCACCGGACACGCCAACGCCGATTTCGACTGCCTGGCCGCCATCATCGCCGCCGGCAAGCTCTATCCCGGCGCAACGCTCATCTTCCCGGGCAGCCAGGAAAAAAACCTGCGGCACTTTTTCATCCAAAGCGCCACCTACATGTTCAATTTCAAGAACTTCAAGGAGATTGAACCGACAAGCGTACGGCAGCTCGTCCTGGTCGATACCCGCCAACGCTCCCGCGTGCCCCATATCGAGGCGGTTTTCGACAATCCGGGCCTGGTCATCCACTGCTACGACCACCATCCCGACACCGACGAGGATGTCTCCGCCGCCCTGTCCGTGGTGAAAAACTGGGGCTCAACCACCGGCATCCTCATGGACGCCATCATGGAAAAGGGCCTGCCCCTGACCCCGGACGAGGCCACCATCCTGGGCCTTGGCATCTATGAGGATACCGGCTCCTTCACCTTCGCCTCCACCACCGAGCACGATCTGGCCGCCGCCGCCTGGCTGCGCTCTCGCGGCATGGACGTGGGCGTCATCGCCGACCTCATGACCCGGGAGCTGTCCTCGGAACAGATCACCATCATGAGCCAGCTCATCGAGACGGCGCAAACCCACGACATCAACGGCATCGAGGTGGTCATCGCCGAGGCCACCTCCGACCAGTACATCGGCGACTTCGCCCTGCTCGTCCACAAATTCCTGGACATGGAAAACCTGCGGGTGCTTTTTGCCATCGGCCTCATGAACGACCGGGTGCACCTGGTCGCCCGTTCACGCACCCCGGACGTGGACGTGGGCAAGATCTGCTCGGCCCTGGGCGGCGGCGGCCACCCCTACGCCGCCTCGGCCTCCATCAAAAACATGACCCTGACCCAGGTGCGCGAAGAGCTTTTCGGCTTGCTCTACGCCCAGATCAATCCGCAGATCCACGCCCGCCAGCTCATGAGCAAGCCGGCCGTGTCCATCGAGGACAGCGCCACCATGCGCCGGGCCGAGGAGATCATGACCCGCTACGGCTTAAAAGCCTTGCCCGTGGTGGCCAAGGGCGGCCGGCGTTGCGTGGGGGTCATTGAGCACGACATCATGGACAAAGCCATCAACCACGGCCTGGGCGAGGTGCCGGTGTCCGAATACATGATGCGCGATCCGGCCGTCATCACCCCCGACACGGACCTCTACGCCGTCATGGAAGTGATCCTCGGCCGCCGCCAGCGTCTGGCCCCGGTGGCCGAAGACGACAAGCTCGTCGGCGTCGTCACCCGCACCGATCTGGTCAACACCCTGGTCAAGGAGCCGTCCCGCATCCCGGAATCGCTTTTGCCCGAGCGCAAAAAAGACCGCAACGTGGCTGGAATGCTGCGCGAGCGCCTGCCCAAAAAGCTGCTCGCCCTGCTCAAGCAGGCCGGTGAACTCGGCCAGCAGACCGGCCACGCCGTCTACGTGGTCGGCGGCTTTGTCCGCGATCTGCTCCTCAAGCACCCCAACTTTGACGTGGATCTGGTGGTCGAGGGCGACGGTGTGGCCTATGCCGCCGAACTGGCCCGCATCTACGGCGGCCGTTACAAATCCCACCCCAAGTTCAAGACCGCCGTGGTCATCCTGCCCGACGGCCAGCGGGTGGACGTGGCCACCGCCCGCCTGGAATACTACGAATACCCGGCCGCCCTGCCCACGGTGGAACTCTCTTCCATCAAAATGGACCTGTACCGCCGGGATTTCACGGTCAACGCCCTGGCCTTGCACCTCTCGCCCGAGCGCTTCGGCGATTTGGTCGACTTCTTCGGGGCCCAGCGCGACATCAAGGACCGGGTGCTGCGGGTGCTCCACTCCTTAAGCTTCGTCGAGGACCCCACCCGCATCGTGCGCGCCATCCGTTTCAGCGAGCGCTTCGGCTTCCGCATCGGCGGCCAGACCGACCGGCTGATCAAAAACGCCGTGCGCCACAGCTTTTTCCACAAGCTCTCCGGCTCCCGGGTCATGCACGAACTGCGGCTCATTTTCGAGGAGAAAACGCCGCTGTCCTGCCTGCGCCGGATGCAGGACTACAAGCTCCTGGCCGCCATTCATCCGCTCCTGGCGCTGACGCCCTCCAAGGAAGCCGTGCTCCTGGAAGTGGAAAACGTCATTAACTGGTACCGCCTGCTCTACATCGAACCCCAGCCCCTGGTCTGGATGCTCTACTTCCTGGGGCTTTGCACGGGCCTTGACCCGGAACAGTTCGCCATCATCGCCCGCCGCCTCAACTTCTCCAAACGCCAGGCGGCCGAGATGGCCGCCCTGCGCCAGCAGATCCGCGACACCGCCCAAGGCATCTTCAACTGGGAATACCACAAGGGGCCGCCCTCGGAGCTCTATTTCCTCCTCGAACCCATGCCCCTTGAAGGCGCGCTCTACCTCATGGCCCGCAACCCCCGCGAGCCGCTGCAGAAGTACGTGTCCCTGCACCTGACCACGCTGCGCCACAAGCGGGTGGAGGTCACGGGCAACGACCTCAAGGCCTTGGGCGTCGAGGCCGGGCCGCGCTACGCCGACATCCTGCGCCGGGTGGTCGGCGCGGCTATCGACGGGCTGGCCGTGTGCCGGGCCGAACAGCTTGAACTGGCCCGCCGCCTGGCCAAGGGCGAACCCGTGGCTCCCCTCCTCGCCCGCCAACCCGGCGGCGATCGTTGCCAGTTGCCCATGGAGAGTGAGGAGAGAGAAGAAAAGATGCCGGCGGCCGGGGGGGATTATCCCCCCCGGACCCCCTAACCCGTTTCTTTATCTAGGGGGTCTGGGGGCCTCAGGCCCCAGCCGCCAAGGCATCTTCATTCTCCACGTCTCGACATTTGGCGCGCTTGGCCCTAGATTGTGGGCCTTCACGCGTCACCTTCAAGCTTGCCCAAGGATATTCCCATGCCCTGTCCCCGCTTTACCGTCACCGGTCCGGCCGATTTCGGGGCGCTTCGCGCCCTGCTCGCCACTCGCGAGGAGGCGGCCGGCGACGCCGAGGAAAAAGTCCGCCGCATCCTGGCCGACGTGGCCGAGCGCGGCGACGCCGCCCTGGTGGAACTGACCCGCGATTTCGACTGCAAGACCTTCGACGCCTCCTGTCTGCGCGTGCCCGCCGCCGACATCGAGGCCGGCAAAAACGCCATCCCCGCCGCCGACCTAGCCATCATTGAGGAAGCCGCGGCCAACATCCGCGACTTCCATGAGCGCCAGAAGGAACAGTCCTGGTGGGTTCCGTCCCCGGGCGGCACCATGCTCGGCCAGATCGTCACCCCGGTGGACGCCGCCGGGTGCTATGTGCCCGGAGGGCGCGGCGGCGAAACGCCGCTTATTTCGAGCCTGCTCATGAACGCCATCCCGGCCGCCGTGGCCGGCGTGCCGCGCATCGTGGCCGTGTCCCCGCCCCGGGCCGACGGCACGCTCAATCCCTACATCCTGGCCGCCGCCGCCGTGTGCGGCGTCACCGAGATCTACCGCCTGGGCAGCGCCTGGGCCATCGCCGCCCTGGCCTACGGCACGGAGACCATCGCCCCGGTGGACGTGGTGGTCGGGCCGGGCAACATCTACGTCACCACGGCCAAGCGCCTGCTCATCGGCCGCATCGGCATCGATATGATCGCCGGGCCAAGCGAGATCGCCATCCTGGCCGACTCCACGGCCAACCCCGAATGGCTGGCCGCCGACATGCTGTCCCAGGCCGAGCACGACCCCATGGCCGCCGCCGTGTGCTTAAGCGACGACAAGGCGCTTTTGGACGCCACCTGCGCCGAGCTGGCCAAGCAAGTGGCCGCCCTGCCCAGAAACGACATCGCCGCCGCCTCTCTCTCCCACTTCGGGGCTTTGGTCGCCGTGCCCGACCTCGACGTCGGCATGGAACTCATAAACGCCATCGCGCCTGAGCATTTCGAGCTGTGCGTGGCCGATCCCTGGGCCATGGTCGGCAAGGTGCGCCACGCCGGCGCGGTATTCATGGGGCATCACTGCCCCGAACCGGTCGGCGACTATTTCGCCGGCCCCAACCATGTGCTGCCGACCATGGGCACAGCCCGGTTCTCCTCGGCCCTGTCCGTGTCCACCTTTACCAAGAAAACCAGCCTGATTGCCGCCGCCCCGAGCTACGTGGCCGCCAACGGCCCCAAGATCGCCCGGCTGGCCAGGCTCGAAAACCTCGAAGCCCACGCCCGCAGCGTGGAATGCCGTCTGAAATAAGCAAGGAGCGCCATATATGCACGCCGTGACCGAAACCGACATCAAGGCCTACCCCCTGCGTTCCCGGGGCAAGGTGCGCGACATTTACGACCTCTCGCCGGACAGCCTGCTTTTGGTCACCACCGACCGCATCTCGGCCTATGACGTCATCATGCCCGACCCCATTCCGCTCAAGGGCGTGATCCTCAACCAGATTACGCTTTTTTGGATGGACATGTTCAAGGACATGGTTCCCAACCACCTGATCGCCTCGGACGTGGCCGAGTATCCCGCGCCGCTGGCTCCCTACGCCGCCGATCTGGCCGGCCGGTCGGTGGTGGCCAAAAAGGCCAAGCCCCTGCCCATCGAGTGCATCGTGCGCGGCTTTATCACCGGCTCGGGCCTCAAGGACTATCAGGCCACGGGTTCGGTCTGCGGCCATGCCCTGCCGCCCGGGCTGGTGGAATCGCAAATCCTGCCCGAACCCCTCTTCACCCCGTCCACCAAGGCCGATCTCGGGGCCCATGACGAAAACATCACCCTGGACACGGCCAAGGAGATGCTGGGCAGCGCGCTTTTCGCCAAGGTCGAGGTCACGAGCCTGGCCATGTACGCCAAGGCCCGGGACTACGCCCGGGAGCGCGGCATCATCATCGCCGACACCAAATTCGAGTTTGGGCTTATCGATGGCGAGCTGATCCTCATCGACGAGGTGCTGACCCCCGATTCCTCGCGGTTCTGGCCGGCCGAGGGCTATCAGGCCGGCAAGTCCCAGCCGAGTTACGACAAGCAGTACCTGCGCGACTGGCTGGTTTCCATTGGCTTCAACAAGCAGCCGCCGGCCCCGAATCTGCCCCAGGACGTCGTGGCCAAGACCCAGGAAAAGTACCTGGCGGCCTACGAGCTGCTGACCGGAAAAAAATTGGCCTAGGCAGCATTTTTTGCTTGCCAAGGCCACGGGTTCTTTGTAATTACCACCGTCTCGCGGAGAGGTGTCCGAGCGGCCGAAGGAGTACGATTGGAAATCGTATGTACCTTAACGGGTACCGAGGGTTCAAATCCCTCCCTCTCCGCCACAGTTTTCAGGGAAGTCGGATGGCGGGTGCGCCGCCAACCCCGTCAGGTCCGAAAGGAAGCAGCGGTAACGGTTGCAGCCGGGTGTCCGGCTTCCCTTAAAAGCGCGAGGCAACTCGCGCTTTTTTTTCTGCTGTTCTGGCCCGCCCAACGTCGAATATTCAGGCTTGCCATGAAAAAATCCCTCCAGAATGTCTTGTTGGTTTGTGCCTCGCTGCTTCTGGCGTTTGTGTTCGTGGAAGCTGGTGCACGATTTTGGCTGGCGCACAAATATCTTCTCGGCAATTTCAAGACGACGTCCACATTTGTCCAAAGCGATGCCGAACAGCCGGGAAATACCGATCCTCTGGGCTGGGAGACGCCCAACAGGACACACTTCTACTACGTCTACGACGAAAAATCCGACATCGTTTGGAAGTCCATATACCATTTCAACAACATGGGGCTTGTTTCCAGACGAAACTATGATCCGGTCAAAAAAACTGGCGAGTATCGAATCGCCATCATTGGCGATTCGTTTACGGCATCCGTGCAAATGATGGAGCCTTGGCCAGACCGGCTGGAGGACGTTCTTAACACGGACAAAGCCCTCAAAGACAAGCTCGGCGTCACCACGTTCAAAGTCTACAACCTTGGCATGTATGCGGCCGGTTTTCCCGATTTCGTGAATTTGGCCAGGATCGCCCAAAAGCTCAATCCAGATATGGTGATCGTCAACTTTATTGCCGCTGATTTCCCTCGATGCAACA